>CALKNK010000009.1 GCA_938091165.1 uncultured Ilumatobacter sp.
AACCAACTCGAAGTGGCGCCTCGTCCGGTACAACGATGCCGCACATCTTGCAGGCCTTCCATCAGCCACCAACTCTCCTGCGCAACGTCGCGACGGCTGAGCCTCACGGAATCGGAACGCCATGACCTCGCAGTCATCCGCACGGCACTGGATCGTGGTCGGTGCTGGTTCAGCCGGGTGCGTGCTTGCTAACCGGCTCTCAGCAGATCCCGATTTGCATGTGACGCTCCTCGACGATGGCCCCGACTTGATCCAAGATGCGATTCCAGCGGCCGTTGATGGCCCGAACTTCCTCGACGCCCTGAACGAGCCGGGCCGAACCCACCATGATTTACTCGCCAAACGCTCCGCCAACGCTGAGCTACGTGTCTACCCGAGGGGCCGAGGTGTAGGCGGATCAAGCGCTGTCAACGCCATGGTCGCGCTACGTGGCAGCGAACAGCAATACCGTGACTGGGGGTGGAGCGACGTTCGTCGCGCATGGGATCGAGTGCAGATTCCGGCCGAAGCGGCGGCTGAAGCAGAACTCGGTGCCGTCGATCGAGCCTTGCTGGCGGCGGCACCGCAAACCGAGCGGGCGCTACTGACGCGCAGAGCAGGCCGTCGGATCACATCGGCAGAGGCCTATCTTTGGCCAGTGCTCGATCGATCAAACCTTGCGGTGCAGCCCAATGCAGCCGTTGACCGTCTTCGTATATCCGGCCGCCGGGTCACCGGTCTGCACCTTTCCGACGGTACCTCGATCGACGCCGACCATGTCATTGTCGCAGCCGGTGCGATCCACACGCCGGCGATTCTGCTGCGCTCAGGGCTCGACACTCCGGGCATTGGCCAAGGACTCCAAGACCATCCGGCGGCTCCTCTGACGTTGTTGCTGCGCGATGGCGTGGACAACCAGCAAAGCGGTCTGGCCGTTGGCACGCTGTTGCACCAGCACCTTGGCGAAAACCTCGTACAGCTTCTCCCGATGAATCACATCGGCCGGTGGCCTGGAACCGAACGTCTCGCACTGCTCATGCCCGCGCTGATGACTCCCTCAAGCGCCGGGGGCAACGTCACGATTGACAGCGCAGGTCAGCCGATCGTCGACTTCGCACTCCTCAGCGATGCTGAAGACATTGCAGCACTCAAGGCAGCGGTCAAGTTTGCGCTAGATGTTCTGTCGCGACCATCGTTCGCCGACATCGTCGAAATGGTCTACATCGACGAGCACGGCACCACGGCGGATGCTCTTGCTGACGACACGACCCTCCAAAGGTGGCTTCGCAGCAGAGCAGGTGACTACGTTCATGCGTCAAGCAGCTGTGCCATGGGCGCCGTTGTCGATGATCGATTCAACGTGGTGGGCTACGAGGGGTTGTCGATCTGTGACACTTCGATCTTCCCCAGCATCCCAGACGCCAACACGCACCTTCCGGTGACTATGGCCGCTGAACGCTTCTGCATGCGTGAAACAATGTCGACATGACTTCGGACTTCAGTCTGGGACTACATGAACTTGGCGATCAGTGTTTCGCGTATCTGCAACCGGATGGCGGTTGGGGCTGGAGCAATGCCGGCCTCGTTGTCGGCGATGGGCAGTCGCTTCTCGTCGACACTCTCTTCGATCTAAAACTCACCCGCGCCATGCTCGACGCAATGGCTTCGCAAACTGCCGCTGCGCCCGTGGCTTCGCTAGTCAATACCCACGCCAACGGTGACCACTGCTACGGCAACAGCGAGGTGCGCGCCCGATGGTCCGACGCCGCTATCGTCGCATCTGCTGCCTGTGCCAAAGAGATGCTGCACACACCGCCGTCAATGCTTCATGCGCTCAACCAAGCACCAGGTGAAGTTGGAGATCTGTTCCGTAGCTTCTTCGGCGACTTTGACTTTGACGGAATCGAACTTGAGCTGCCAACAACTACGTTTAACAGCCGTCACACCCTTGACGTGGGGGGGCGTTGCGTCGACCTGGTTGAGGTCGGCCCTGCGCACACGGAGGGTGATGTCTTGGTCTACGTGCCGGATGCCAAGACCATTTACACCGGTGACATTCTTTTCATTGGCGGCACGCCAATCGTGTGGGCCGGACCCCTGAGCAAATGGATTGACGCTTGCGACCTCATGCTCGAGATGGACGTAGACACTGTGGTGCCTGGACACGGCCCACTCACCGACAAGTCGGGCGTGCGCGAAGTCCGCGATTACCTCGAATTTGTCAACACTGAAGCTGCAGGTCGGCAGGCAGCAGGTATTGACGCTTGGGACGCAGCACGAGATATTGGCGCGGCCCTTGCCGTCGACAAACGATTTGACAGCTGGGGTGAGTTCGGACGCATAGCTGTGAATGTCGACACCGTGTACCGCGCGCTTGACCCAAAGCACGCCACGCCCGACGTGGTCGAGCAGTTCCGCCGAATGGCTGAACTGGAATCGGTCACACCTGGCTAACTGTGACGGCATCATCGTTGATTAACGCTGGACGCTTTCACGACGTTGTCGTCATTGGTGACGGACCAGCTGGCAGCGCCCTTGCCCGAGCTTGTGTCATGCAAGGCCTCGACGTTGTCCTCATCGGTGATGATGCCGATTGGTCAGCAACATACGGAGCGTGGCTCGATGACGTCGATCGAGTCTCAATTCTGTCCGGACTCGACGTGACGGCAGGTGCACCGCTCGACGTCTCCGCTTGGACCGATCGACGCCACGAATTGAAACGCCCATACACGATTCTCGACAATGCAGCGCTGCGCTCAGCGCTGCGCCGCGGTGTACCAACATTGACTTCAAACGTTCGAAGCGTTGTATCGCAGAACGATCGTCACCGAGTAATTCTTGACACCGACGACGAATTCACCGCTCGCCTCGTGATTGATGCCACGGGGTGGCCTGCTGCCTTTGCCAGCCGAACCCACGGCAACGGGTTACCGTTTTGGCAAACCGCTGTCGGTGTCGTGTTCGCTGAACCGCCGGCTGGCGCCCTCGGTCAGCCCACGCTAATGGACTTCCGGGAACTCCCACGCACGCCGGCAACGCCGCAGCCCAAACCCATTCCAGCAACTTTCGCCTACAGCCTGCCGGTAGCCGACGGGTGGCTCGTCGAAGAAACAGTGCTCGCGGCGCTTCCAGCGGTGGAACCGGTGGCGCTTCTGCCACTCCTCGCAGCACGCCTTAATATCGAACTCGACGACATGCTCGATCGTGCCCTCCGTACCGAGTGCGTCCGGATACCGATGGGAGCGTCGCGACCGCAACGGGATCAGGCAGTTGTCGCCTTCGGCGCTGCAGCGGGTTACGTAAATCCGACGTCCGGCTACTCCGTGGTTCACTCGATGCTGATGGCGCCGACGGTCGCCGTGGCGATCGCCAAGTCACTTGGTGCTCGCCCTGAGAATCGGGTCGCTGACTCGGCCACGGTTTGGAACGCTGTATGGCCGATTGCGCAGCGCCGGACAAGGCTGCTGCACGACTATGGCCTAGAAATGTTAGGTGAGCTCGATGGAGCAGCCGTCCGAGAGTTCTTTGCAACATTTTTTGATTTGCCGGTGCAGACCTGGTCGACATACATGAGCGCTGATTCCTCGCCGACTGATGTGAGCCGCGTCATGATGCAACTTTTCCGTGCCGCCCGTTGGTCGACCCGGCGTCGATTGCTCCGCAGTAATCCGGCGGCCTTCATCCGCCTTGTCCGCCCATCCTGACCGGACCTGGCGTGCTCGGTGCCACACACGTTGGGGCCAGGAAATGAACGAGGGCGGTCAGGGGCTTGGAGGCCGCGTTCGGATCGAGCGGCGAACAGCCAGCACCCAGCCCACTGCAACGCATGCAGAAAAAATGAACCATTGAATTGCGTATGACAAATGGTTGCCTTCGCCCAGCACTGGCGTGTCGAGTATCGCCGGATCTGATGGGCCGGCGGTGGGCTCGGACGAGACCAGCTCAATGTAGACCGGTACGACATTGCCGCCAAACTGTGGTGCAAGGCGTTCAAGATCCACGCGTCGTATCTGTGCGATCACCTCGGTATCCGCGTCACTTAATTCGCCACGCTGGCGGACCTCGGATGGGCGAAGTCGCCCTTCAACTGTGACCGTCACCGCTGGTGGTGACGGCGCTTCTTCTTCTACGGGAATCGCCCCACGATTAACTATGAGGATACGCCCGTCATCTATCACGAGTGGCGTCAGCACATTGTCGACCGCACGCCCACCCTGGGATCGATTAAAGAGCACAACCTGATCCGGGAGATATTTGCCGGACGTCGTTACGCGACGATTGGCGACGGTGTTTGGGTCAAAAGTTTCGGTGAGTAACGACTCGAGTGGAACTGGTGCCCGCTCAACGCGCTCGATGAACTCGGCGTTGTCGCTGCGACGTTGGTCGAGGCGCTCTAGTTGCCAAATGCCTGCGGAGATCATGCCGAAAACTGCGGCAAGGCAGCACAAGGTAAACCCCAGCCATTTGGGCCTGAGGAGCAAGCCGAACCTAGACGCCGCTGCCATCGCTAGTGGACGGTATCGGCTCCTTTGTTACTGTCCGCTGAATGGGGCCTAACGACATCAACAGCGAATGGATGTCTGAGATGATGAGCGCCGACATCACGTCTATAGCCACGTGCCGTATCGGTGATGGTCTCGTTGGTTTGAACTTGCGAGTCGCCCTTGAGTGTATGAATCCAGAGGTGCCATCTTCGGTGGTGATCAAGTTGCCGTCTCTCGATGAAACGAGCCGAGCCACCGGCGTGGCACTTCGTAATTATGAGCGCGAAGTGAAGTTTTATCTTGGCGTCGCAGCCACGGTTGACATCCGCGTTCCGCACTGCCATCACGGTGCATGGGACGAATCAACTGGTGATTTTGTCCTTGTACTCGAAGACATGGCGCCGGCGGAACAGGGCAATCAAATCACTGGTTGCAGCCCGCAGATGGCGTCGGCCGCTGTGGAGGAACTTGCCAAACTCCATGCGCCGCGTTGGGACGACCCGACGCTCGATGATCTTGATTGGCTGGGGGGAAGATCGACACCGGAGGACATCGCTGTTGTGGTTGGGCTCTGGACGATGTTTGTGCCCAGCTTTCTTGAGTCATACTCGCACTATCTCGATGCGCCTCAACTAAAAGTGCTCAATGGTTTCGGCGAACGCATCGAAGGGTGGCTGAACGGTCGTTCTGGTCCAAGGACCGTCACCCACGGCGATTACCGCCTCGACAACCTGCTCTTCGGCGACGGCACCACAGCGCCCGGCGTAACGGCAGTTGACTGGCAAACACCCAGCCATGGGTCGCCGATCGTTGACCTCTCCTACTTTTGTGGTGCTGGTCTCCTTCCAGGGGAGCGCCAAACTTATGACCGCATGTTGGTGCAAAGTTATGTCTCGGCGTTGGCTGCCGGAGGCGTTGAGGTCGACGAGGCTTGGACCTGGGAACAGTACCGCCGGGAGACATTCGCGGGCGTTGTGATGGCGGTGATTGCTTCCCAGGTGGTGGGGGGTAGCGAACGTAGCGAGGCAATGTTTGCGGCCATGGTCACCCGCCACCTCCAACATGCCATTGATCTTGAGTCGTTGGCCCTTATCTGATGGTTGTTTGATGAACGAGACGCCGATGGACCTTCCCGATTTTCAGATCCCGCACGCGGAGAAGATTGGTTGGATGATTGAGACCAACGGTTGGGCGCTTGAACCCGTTGAGGCCGACCCAGACTCCGATCCGCCGAGGCCCGGCTACGCGTACTCGATTGGCATGCCTGATGCAGTTGCCTTCCCCGATGTTGCTGTCTTCGGCCTGACCCCGGTGGCGGCCAATGGTCTCGTCGCGCTGGTTGCAGAAGCCTGTCGCGGAGGCACGAAAATTCCGCTCGGTGTGGAACTCGTCGGGCTGCTCGACAACGAATTGCGCTGCTGCTTCGCCCCTATAAATCTTGAGACCGATCGTCAACTCTTCTCGACGGCAGTTTCGTGGTATCAGGGTGCACCGTTCTCGATGGTGCAGTTGGTGTATCCCGATCGCAACGGATTCATGCCGTACGAGACTGGCTACGAGCAGCGGATGCGGCTCGCCCAACCTGTCGTGGGTAAGTTCACGGCCAGATCGTGACGGACGCTCACATGAGCAATGCATCGCAATCATTTTGGGCCTCGGGCCAACGGCCACCGACACATTCAGAATGTCATGCCAGTTCCTGTTCCGCCTACCGAGCCGGGTGGAGGGCACGGCCGCCGAGCGGTGGTCCTGGCCGTCGGCAGTTCTCAGCGTTCGCCACCGAGCGACGATTGACTCTGAACTCAGGACCTGCGCTCAACTGGCTGAATCGATCGAGGTGCTGCTCTCAACGACTAGCAGGTCAAGCCTGTGACCCCTTGAAGTTAGTGGCGACCTAAGCGGTGCCTGAGGGACTCGAAGCGGAAATTTGGCGGAGCGCACTCGATACATTGGTCGGCCGGACGATCACCGATGTCTGGATCGACGATCGCGTTGCCGATCCCGAGCTTAGGGTTGTGTTGCCGGGTTCAACGGTGGAGCGAATCGAGCGCTACGGCAAAGTGGTCCGAATTCACACGCCGCATCATGTGCTCGGCCTCCACTTCGGGATGACGGGTCGCGTCATCGTCGACGGAGTGGCACCAATAGAGTCGCTTGAGTACGCGTCAGACAAGGATCGCTCGGCGTGGGATCGCCTCCGGCTTGGGACCGCTGGTGCTACGGGAACAGATCCCCCTGCGCTTCGCGTGAACGACCCTCGCCGTCTGGGTCGATCGTCACTTGACGCGGATCTTGACCATCTTGGAGTCGACATCTTCAGTGTCGATGCCGACATTCTCGCTCTAGCGCTCAGTGGCCGGCGCGCTGCGATCAAGACAGTTTTGCTCGACCAGACCGTTGTTGCTGGCCTCGGCAACCTTTGCGCCGACGAAGTGTTGTGGTGGGCAGGTGTGGCGCCCCAGCGTCACGTTGGTTCGCTCACCGAACAACAGGTTGAATCCATAGCAACGGCAATTGCCGTACAGCTGCCCATCATGCTTGAGCGTGGCGGCTCGACGATGGGAGAACTGAGCCCGACTCGACGACAAACGCTTGGCTCGTGTCCGTACGACTTGGCACCGCTGCAACGAGCGACGATCGGTGGGCGAACGGCTGTGTGGTGCCCAATTCATCAAAAGTGATGGGGCAGAGATTGCAGGGAGTCGTATGCGTCTCGCAATCTGCGTGATGACATGCCACACTCTGCGCTGGTGGATATGAAGGTGCTGAGAGATTTGGTCGCTGGAGCGGCGGCAGATAGCGCAGCAGAAACGGGCGCAATTTACGGCGTTGTGGCGGCACTCGTGTTGATCGGGATTGCACTCGCTGTTTTGGCCATCTGGCTCATTCGGCAGACTCGGCCCGAAAGTGAGCTTCTTGCACCGCTGGAGCGTATGCATGATCGGTCGTGGCGCAAACAGGAGCCCGCGCAGATGCGGCGTGATTTGGATGAGGTGCGACCGACACATGCTCGCCCGGTTGCTCGGGGGCGCAACGTCCCTGAGATTGATGATGAATTTGCGCAGAGCCAACCGAGGTTGGCCACGTTCGATGACCTGAGCGTGCAGCACGTGTCCGGCATCAGACATGAGTCGAGCGACCGATTTGTTGCAGCTGATGCTCCGTTGGCTTCGGCGCGCGCAATCACGGAACTCATTGCTGATGCGACGCCGGCTGCGGGCTGCGACATCGACCAGTTTGATGGCAGTAGCAGCGGGCCGCCGTTGGATGCGGCCGACGGCGAGTGTGCATGCATCAAATCTGCCGAATGATCAGCATCGAAAAAGTCGGGTGTCCGATCCGGGCGCCAGACTGCTAGGTTTTTCGGAATAAGCGGATGTGGCTCAGTTGGTAGAGCGCAACCTTGCCAAGGTTGAGGTCGCCGGTTCGATCCCGGTCATCCGCTCCACAAAACCCCTGCTAGGTGCCCATAAAGCACCGGTGGGGGTTTCGTCTTTTTCGGACCGTTAGCCAATTGAGGGCTTGTTACGGCAGAACGTGCCCGGTCGCAAGCACGTCAATGTACGGCCCGATTGGCTCCAATCGACGACGTTCGCCCGGTCCTGAAGACGGTTCGCTGTCACGCTCCCGGCTCAATCTTTCCTTGCGTAGGCGGGGTTTTGTCTTTTTCGACGAAATAGGCAGCCAGAGTGGTGGTCTCAGCGCCACCGACAGCAATGCAAGTGGTATGAGCCTTAATGAAAGGGTCCGTCCATTGCTCAATCAGGTCCACTTGGTAGGGGTGCAGAACCATGGGCACTGGCAAGCCTCTAGGTATTTCTCAAGGAACTTGATTGTCTCGCATGCCTCTGCTCAGTTAGTGAGACGGCTGTCGAGCGCACGACTTGGGAGCGAGGCGTCGTAACCGGCTCCGAATCCGGCGAGCACGTCGATCGCTAGGTGAGTTCCCGTGGTGACGAATACGCACACGTCGCCGTCGTCGTCGAGTTGACCCACGACGAAGTTGGAGAGCACCTCGCCGGCCCCAAAGTTGATATTTGAGGTGAGAGGTCGCGCATCTCCGCAGGGCCACACCGTGGCGTAGCCGCCGCCATCAGGCTGAATGATGGCGAGGTTGAAGGCAACCGCTTCGACGCCGCTGGTCGTGGGGTCGGTCTGAGGAGTGATCAGGTCGGTGTCGCCGATGGAGAACCTCACCACGCCGCCAGCGGGAACTCGGGCGTCAGAGTCGCGTGTGTCGATGACTCGGTGCGGTCGCCCGATCGACAACATCGCGCCGCGGGTCGGGGGAGTAAACGTGGCGGTTCGATCAATGACGACGTGCATGGGCGCTCCGGCGATGGTTGCGCAGACCTGAGCAGTTGCGGCGGGTTCTACGATCGCCGTGTTCGAAAGGTTGCGGCCGGGTGTGGTCACGTTAACCGTGGCCGTTTCATGCTCCTGATCGCAGGGGTGCATGCTCACGTACCCGGGGCCATCGGGGTCGACAGCCGTGACGGCGACTGCGATCGGATAGGTGACCGATGAGTTGCCGTCGTTCACATCGACGACATAGGTGCCCCGGCGGAGCTTTGAGCCGCTGCCGATCTTGCGTGAGTCGTAGAGGCGATTTGGTACGTCGCTCGTCACACCCGAGCCGGCGGAAAACGTGCCCGACACGTCGACGACGACGTTGGTGCCGGCGTGTTGGTACACGCAGATCTGGCCGCTGGAGTCGACCGGGATGACCGCGCCTGCGCCGACTATGTCGTCACGGCGAAATACCACCTGAGCGGCCAAGGGTCGGGGAACGTTGCACGGGTACGCCGTGAGAAACCCGTTATTCCGCGGGAAGACGGCGGTCATGTTGACGACGGCGGCGGTAGCGTCAGGGTCGTCGGTCACGTCGATCGGCACGACCTCGCGATCGTCGTAGCGGGTACTCGTTAGGTCGACGGCCTGCGCGATCAGACTTGAGTACAGCTCGCTGCCGGTCCGGTTGAGATGGATTGCGTCGTAGGTCAGCCCGGTGCGGTCGGCGTTGGCTGCCCAGTCGATCAGGGTGAGATTGGAGTGGCGATCTAGTGCCCTGCGGAAGTGCGCGTTAACAGTTGGGAAGTACCAGTAATACGGTTGTACCTGCCGCCAGGCGGACGAGCTGATGAACTGGGGTTTCACCTCACGCAGGGTCACCCAGTAAACGTGCTTGACGCCAGCAGCGTTGAGGGAGTTGATCATCGCGTCGATCGAACGATCGAACCGGTCAGGGTCCCAGTACGGGTAGTTGTATCCGCCGGCTACCACGACATGGTCGCCAATCATCCACGATGTGAATGCCTGGGCCTGTCGAAAGTGGACATCGAGCAGCGACTCCACGAAGGCAGCCGGCTTGCCAATGATGTTGACGTTCCACGAGGCGGGAAAGAAGTCGTCAAGGACGCCCCGAGTTCCAAGCCCCACCGAATCGCTGATTAGCAGGACGCGCTCATCCCCGGGAGCGGCCTCGGCCACTGACTCGTCATCGGTCGGTCCGGCCACGGTGGCGGTCAGTGCCGCGGCGCCCACCACGACGGCGGCGAGCAGACGTCGCAAGGTCACTCGACCCACCACCCAGTGGTGTCGAACACGGTGTGCGCTCCGGCCAACGCAAAGATGCACAGCTTTCCATCGGTGATTCCGCCGGTAAACGAGTTCGCAACTACGGCGCCCTCCGCTGCGTTGACCGACGCTGTGGGTGGCGCCGTTCCGCACGGCGCGCCGGTGAGGAACGTCTCTGCCAACGGTTGAACCGCGACGATGGTGCCAGTGACCGCTCTTGCGTTGGCTGGCGCCACTAGCACGTCGATGGTCTGGCGAGCGCCGTGGATGATCGTCCATCCGCCGGTGCCGAAGCGAGTGTCGAGCGTCCGAGTGGGGACGACGGGCACGAAATCCAGGCCACCCGTCGGGGAGAACGACCCGGTCAGGTCAACCACGACATCGACCGATGACGACGCGGTCACACAGAACGTGCCGTCGTCGCCGACCTTGACGATGGTGGACGCCGCTATCACAACGCCTGGGCGATAGTTCAGCGATGCGACGAACGGAACCTCGTCGCACGGCGCAGCGACGAGGTAGCCGGATGTCGAGGCGTTGATCGTCGCTAGGTTAATGGCCACAGCGTCGGCGCCCGCCGGCGCAGAGAGCTGGAGCGTGGTCGCCCGACCCGTCTCCCTGGTGTCGCGCAGTCGCTGCGGCGTGGCAAGAGGATCGAACCTCAGCCCGTCGGTGTGGCTCGGGTGGAACGCGCCTTGCAGGTCGACGACAATGTCGGCGTCGCCATGCACCGTGATGCAGACGTCGCCGTCAGGCCCTAGCTGACTGACCGTGGGTCCGCCGCGGGTCTCGCCGGCGGCGAAGTTAAGGCTCGAAGTACCGGTCGCTTCCCCACAGGGCGCAGCGGCGAGCCATCCAGACGCTCGGGTGTCGACCGCTGCGAGGTAGAGCGCAACCGCCGCAGTCCCCTCAGGGACGCTGTCTCCGAGGTCGATGCGCAACACGTCGCCGGTGCGGCGGCGGCCCGTTGGAGCCGGCTCGACGCGAGTGTCGACGAGACGCTGCTGGGTGACGGTGACGAACTTGCTGGGGGCCGAAGTCGGCGTCGGTAGAGTCGCCGCGCTGCCGCCGCGCTGACCCACGGCCAAGCGAGCGGTGATGATGTGGGCCATTCGATTGGAACGCTGGCGGTAGCCGCTGCCAGTCAAGTGGATGTTGTCGCTCGACCGGTAGCCCCCGGTCGACATCTCGTCCGGCCAGTTCCAGGTTTCGAAGTCGTCACGCTCCGTCGCAATCTGGGCGAGCGCTGTGTTCCACATATCCTGCTCGGCCCGCCGGAACGTCTGCAGGGTGATCTGAGGCCACCAAATGTGGTGTCCCGGTCCGATCCGGTCGACTAGCGTGAGGATCTGGCCACGCATACACTCCACGCTTCTGCAGAATGCCGAGTCGTTGGCGCCCAAGTTGATGACAACGTTCTCTGCCTGCCAGCCCTGGCCTTTCCAGCTGTCGAACCAGAACGTCGCTTTCGCCATTTCGGCACCGCGGCTTGGCTTGCCGGTGTTGAAGCCGACCCCGGTGCGGAACTTGATTGGCCCCCAACCACGGGAAGCGAGTTGGTCGGGCAGGGTGGGGCTTGTCAGGCCGCTGCCTAGCAGCACCGAGTCGCCGAAGATCGTGATCGGCCCGAGTGGCCCGGGCGTCGAGATGTCAATCGAACTGAAGAACTGCGCCTCAACGGTCGGGGCGTCCGAGACTGACACCGCGACCGCCGCAACGAGCGCGCTTGCGGCGACGAGGACAATTCTGACGAAACGCACGGAGCAGATGATAGTGGCGGGTAGATGTTTGGCGGTGACTGTTCCGGTGCGTCCGCTACCTTGGCGACGGTGAGGACCGGGCGCAAGGATGAAGGAGTCGTGAATGAGGCCGACATCCGCAACCGCACCACCGATCAGGTTGCGGCTGCGTTCAACCCTGAGCAGCCGGAGCCCGTAGCGTCCGGTGGCCGAACCATCGCCTACCAGCCAGCACTCGACGGTGTTCGTGCAATTGCGGTGATCGCCGTGCTGCTGTTCCATGCTGAGGTGCCGGGCTTCGATGGCGGCTACTTGGGCGTGTCGGTGTTCTTCACGCTGTCGGGGTACCTCATTACGAGCTTGCTCGCCGCCGAAATGGATCGCGACGGCTGCGTGTCGCTCGGTACCTTCTACGCCCGCCGAGCCCGGCGCCTTGTCCCGGCGAGTCTGCTCGTTGTGGTGTTGGTCGTCGCCGCCCGATTGATCACCGACTGGTTCGACGCAGTTGACTCACTTCGAGCTCAGGCCATCGGCAGCCTGCTGCAGGTCGCTAACTGGGTGTTTCTTGCTGGTGGTGGTTCGTACCAGGAACTCCTTGAGCAAAGCGTCGGCACGGCATCGCCGCTCGAGCACTACTGGTCGCTTGCGATCGAAGAGCAGTTCTATTGGATCTGGCCTGTTGCGTTCGTCGGCCTCCGGCGCGTGGGTAAGACGCCACGCGGTCACATCGTGGCCGTCGTCGTGGTCACTACGGCTGCCGTCGTCGCCGCACCCGTGATCGCTGCGATTTGGGGTGCCGACGCCGCCTACTGGTCGACGCCAGCTCGAATCGCCGAGATCCTGCTCGGCGCCGTTGCCGCGCTCGTGCTGCGCCGTCACTCCGTCGGCAGGGGGTGGGCACTGCTCGCGCCGCTTGCGCTTGCGGCGCTCGCAGTATGTATCGTCACCTTCCCTACCGTCGGCGGCCCGGCATACGTTGGAGCACTGCCCGCCGTCGCGGTTCTGAGCGTGGCGCTGATCGTCGGCCTCCAGGCGCCTTCGCTGATCCGAACCGGTGTGAGCGTCGCGCCACTTGTGTGGATCGGAACGATCAGCTACGGCGTCTACCTGTTCCATTGGCCGATCTTTGTCGTGGTCGACGAGGACCGATTGGGCATCGACGGGCCTCTGCTCCTCATCGTTCGACTCGGGCTGACGCTCGTGATTGCGCAGGCCTCTTTCTCACTGTTCGAGCGACCGATCCGCCACGGGCTTCGTATTACTCCTCGGACATCGCTCATCGCTGCGGCTGTTGCGACCGGGGTTTGCGTGGTGATCGCCGCACTCGTCATACCCGGGCCGCGCGGGGCGTACTGGAAGGCCGACGCTGAAGATGTCGCCGCAGCGGCCATCGTCGTCGACGACCCGTTGGCGGTAGAAATATTGGCTCCAAATGAGGAGCCGTCATCGACTGAAGCGTCCACGTTGAGCCCTGTCATCTCTGATGATTCGACCGAGGAAGCGGGCTCGTTGGCATCTATCGACTCGGATCCCGGCACCTCGACCGTGCCTCCGACCACGAGTGACCCGCCACTACTCAGTCCGTCACGCCCGATCCGCGTACTCGTTGTCGGCGACTCCGTCGCCGAGGCGGTGGGCGCAGGTGTAGTCGGCTGGGCTGCCGAGAACCCGAGCCTCGCGCAGGCTGAGGTGATGGCAGCACCAGGTTGCGGCTTTGTGCGCGGTGGGGAGAACTTCCTCGGCGGCTCGTGGAACGTCTACGAGCCCGGGTGTGCCGAGTATTTTTTCGAGGCGGTGCCTGAGCGGGCGGCTGAGGCGTCGGCCGACGTCGTCGTCCTGCTCGGCTCAGAGTGGGACCTGCTTGACCGCCGCTGGGAGAACGGCGACCAGCTTGCTCCGGTCGACTTTATAGACAGGATCGATGCCGACTATCGCTCGCTCACCGACACCCTGCTCGAAGTTGGAGTCGCTCAGGTCGTGTGGTTGGAAATGCCGGTGCCGAACCAGAACTGGGAAGCCAACGACCTCGACGCCGATCGTGCGAGATTCGGGCTGCTTCGCGCGGCCATGGATCGCTTGGTCGAATCTGTGCCTGAGCGGGCGTCGGTGGTCGACCTTGAGTCGTGGCTAGCAGGGGAGGGGCTTGACACTGATCAAGAAGTGCGGCCCGACGGGATCCACTTCACGCCTAAGGCGGCGATCGAGATCGTCGACACCTGGCTCGGCGAACAGATCCTCCGAGCAGCGCTACTTAACTGATCATTGCTGCGGATCGCCGTTGAGAGACCTCAGCATGCAGTTCGAAGGGGCTAGCTTGTCTGGATGCTGAAACCCCTATGGAAGTTGCCCAGTACATAGCCTCATTCCAGCCTGGTGACAATCCGGAGTACTACATGATGGGATACGAAGACCAGTCTGCTCGGCTCCTTTCCGCCAGCTGTTAGGTAGATAGCGGAAATCTCATCTTGCTGACTTCTTGATCGCATCGTGATCGCCGTCATGAAGATGAACAAAGATGCATCGGACGGTTTCCACTGCGACAGCTGCGCCGCTTTTGACAATTGCTCCAACGGCTCGGCAACACGAGAACACCCCTGCCTCAACAAATAGAGCCGTGACACTGGATGGATGTGACGTCCGCACCACCCGTGCAGGAGAACCGCAGACACCGCCCGATCGTCGCGTAGGCTCCATTGTCCTCTCGAAAGGAACATTCTATGACCTCGAACTCTGTGCTGACCCACCGCAATGTCGGTGTGCTCTCGATCCAAGCTGTTGAAGCTCCCGAGATAGTCACGTCAGCGTGGATCGACGAGCAATTGGCCGTCACCTACGAGCGCACTGGCATGAAAGCCGGCACATTGTCCGACCTGGCAGGGATCGAGTCGCGCCGCTGGTGGCCGGAAGACGTTACCTTTGACAAGGCCGCAGCGCTGGCCGGTCGCAAAGCCCTTGACCACTCAGGAGTTGACCCGAGTAAAATCGGAATGCTCATTTCCACGTCGGTGTGCAAACACCATCTCGAGCCGTCGATCGCATGCGCAGTCCACAATCAACTTGGACTCGCTCCGAGCTGTCTCAATTTCGATGTTGGTAACGCTTGCCTAGCCTTCGTCAACGGCATGCAGATCGCAGCCGCTGCTATCGACTCCGGCGCAATTGACTACGCACTCGTAGTCGACGGCGAAGGCAGTCGCTTTACGCAAGAACAGACGATCAAGCGCCTGCAAGAGCCAACTACGGAGGCATCGGACATCTTTGCCGAGTTTGCGTCGCTTACGCTCGGCTCTGGCTCAGCAGCAGCTTTGCTTTGCCGAATGGACCAGCACCCGGATGCCCACCGCCTCGTGGGTGGAGTCGCTCGTGCCGGGACTGAGCACCACACCTTGTGCATCGGTGACCTCGAAGCGATGTACACCGATACGCACGCGCTACTAATGGCGGGGCTTGATCTAGCTGAAGCCGCATGGAAGAACGCTGGCGCCGACTTCGACTGGGAGGCGGGCATGGACTGGTACATAGTCCACCAGGTCAGTTCAGTGCACACGCGTTTGCTGTGTGAACGCTTGGGCATCGACCACAACCGAGCTCCGCAAACCTTCCCGACGAACGGCAACGTCGGTCCTGCAGCAATCCCGATGACCCTGGCGAAGGTGTCCGACAAAATCGCACCCGGCGAACGTGTTCTGTTGATGGGGATCGGCTCAGGCCTGAATACCAGCTACACCGAAATCGTCTGGTGAGCCCGGGCTCCGATCGGTCCTGGGTGCCCGACCTACCCAGCGTTGCTGATCTGGACGAATGGGGGCTCGACCCGGCATGGTCGATCGGCGTAGACGTGCGGAGCCACGACGGTGGCACGCATCGGTGGCACATCCTCGACACGGGTCCAACCATGACCGCTGCCGCGCGCACACCAATCGCCACGATGGTCTGCGTTCATGGAAACCCGACATGGGCCTACTCGTGGGCCACCTTCCTGCGGGCGTTCGGTCACCGCTACCGCGTTATAGCCGTTGATCAACTTGGCATGGGATTTAGCGAACGCACCCCGCTGAGGCGATATGCCACCCGCGTCCGGGACCTCAACGACGTCATCAGCGCGCTCGAACTTGATCCCGACATCCCACTCACCCTCGCAGCCCACGACTGGGGCGGAGCCATCGCGATGGGATGGGCCGTCAACCACACTGACCAGGTCGCTGGAATGGTGCTGTGCAACACAGGTATTGCCGTGCCGGCCGGCCGCAAGTCACCGTCGATCATCAAACTAGCCGCCGCACCAGCGCTCCGCGACCTCGTATGTGGACGGACATCGACATTCGTCACTGGCACCACAGTGCTGTCGCGAGGCAGGATCAAGTCCGTCGACCGCGCAGCGTTTCGGGCCCCGTACCCCTCAGCGGCGCACCGTGCTGCTGTAGCGGACTTCGTTGGCGACGTTCCGCTTCAACCTGATGGCGGCCACCCCTCCGACGCTGCACTTGCCGACGTTGCGCGACGACTCCATACAGTTGACGCTCCCGTCTTGCTTGCTTGGGGATCAGCCGATCCAGTGTTCAACGACGACTTCGCAGCAGATCTTGCGAAACGTCTCCCGAACAGCAGTACGCAAAGGTTCCCAACCGCCAACCATCTCGTCATGGCCGAAGCCGACGTGGCGGGCACCGTCGACTTATGGCTGTCCGACCAATTCGAACAACCTCGGACTGTCCCTGTCCCTGCTGCGCCGACGAAGCGCCGACCTCTCTGGTCCGCCCTGGAAGACCGGCACGATGATGACGGCATTGCCTTTGCGGACATGGCGAGCGGAAACCGCATCACGTGGGCTGCCATGGCCATCCGCGTCGACCGAATTGCAACCGAACTCGCTGCGCGTGGCCTTCGGAAAGGTGATCGCGTTGCGATGCTCACTCCACCAGGCGTAGAACTCGCTGCCGCTCTCTACGGAGTTTGGCGCGCCGGTGGCGTTGCCGTAGTCGCTGATCGCGGACTGGGGCTGCACGGCCTTCGTCGCGCCATTCGCAGCACCCGACCATCATGGGTGATCGGCCCGAAATCAGCCCTCGCTGCAGCGCGATTATTGCGGTGGGCGCCGAGGGCTCAAAACCTTGACATTAATGACCTTATGTCTGCCGATGCCTCCGCGCCCCCTGAAACGCCCGGAGCAGATGACTTTGCAGCAATTCTCTTTACCTCCGGTGCTACAGGGCCAGCAAAGGGTGTTCGCTACCGACACCACCAACTTGAGGCTCAACGGGACGCCCTCGCAGCTACCTACTCCGTCACGAG
Organism: uncultured Ilumatobacter sp.; assembly: GCA_938091165.1. GTDB lineage: Bacteria > Actinomycetota > Acidimicrobiia > Acidimicrobiales > Ilumatobacteraceae > Ilumatobacter_A. The sequence continues at coordinate 17,072 of CALKNK010000009.1, forward strand.
CACCGACCGACTGCTTGCGGCGTTCGCACCGTTCGCCCTGTACGGGCCAGCCCTCGGTATTTCGACCGTTCTCCCAGACTGTGATGTCACCACCCCGCGCAAGCTGTCGGCAGCCGCGTTTGTCGGGGCCTGCACTGAACTTGATGCCACTCTGGCTTTCGCTTCGCCGGCGGCACTCGCCAACGTCGTGGCAACCGCCAGTGACACGCCAGCAGTTTCGGCGCTTGAACGGTTGCGCCTCGTCATGTCAGCTGGAGCGCCCGTACCCGTCGAAACCCTCACTGCATTCGGAGCGCTAGCCCCGAATGCAGTGATGCACACCCCCTACGGCATGACCGAGGTCCTTCCGGTAGCCGACATAGATCTGATCGGCATTGAGGTTGCTACCGAGGACGAACCAGAAGGTGGCGTCTGTGTCGGCCGCCCTGTTTCCGGCGCGACGGTGATGATTCTGCCACTCGATTTCGATGTCGCCGAGGCTCCGCTGCCGGTTGGACCCGGCATCACCGGAGAGATCGTCGTCAATGCTCCTTGGCTATCTGATGGTTATCTCGACCTTTGGGCCACAGAACGTGCAGCGCGACCTAACGTCGCCGACGGACAGCGCTGGCACAGGTCGGGCGACGTTGGGCACCTCGACGCCACTGGAAGACTTTGGGTAGAAGGGCGCGCCCTTCACAACGTGCACACAGCAGACGGTGTTGTCACTTGTGTGCCTATTGAACGCCAGGTGGAACGCTCCCTGAATCTCACACGCGTCGCTGCTGTCGGAGTTGGGCCACGAGGTTGCCAGCAGCTGGTGGTCGTGATCGAAGATCCGCCGGGCGACAACGGTCTGGCCTCGACCGACCTCACCGGCCGTATCAGATCGACCCTGGATCAGCCTGTGGCAGCGGTGCTCACGCTGCAGTCGATGCCCGTCGATATTCGCCACAACGCCAAAATTGACCGCACCGCAGTTGCAGTGTGGGCCGACGACCTTCTTGCGGGTCGACGCCCTACCGCGCCCGGACGATCGTGGCTCGCGAGGCGCTGATAAGCGGCATGAGAGTTCTAGTCACCGGGGGGTCCAGCCTCATCGGTACCGGGGTCGCAGAAATGCTGGCTGGCCGTGGGGATGCTGTGGTGTGCTTCCAACGGCACAATGTTGACTCACTTGCCGGGATTGAGGGCGTGTCGCAACAACTCGGCGACATCCGTGACAGCGAAGCAGTCAACGCGGCGGCCGTAGGTTGTGACGCCATTATCCACCTAGCTGCCCGCGTCGGCGTCGTTGGCTCCGAAGCGGACTTCGTGAGTACGAACGTCGGAGGCACCAGAAACGTCGTGACTGCGGCAAAGCAGAATCAAATTGGACGAATCGTCCACGTGTCATCGCCCTCAGTGGCTCACGGTGGCGGAGCCATCATCGGGGCGGGCGCGAACCAACCGACCACTGGTCGGTTGCGGGCCTGGTACGCCGAGTCAAAGGCGTTAGCCGAAATTGAGGCATTAGCGGCGTCCTCGCTATCGCTAGGCGTCGTAGCTGTCCGTCCGCACTTAGTTTGGGGTCCGGGTGACACACAGCTCGTTGGCCGCATCGTTGAGCGTGCGAGACAGGGACGACTTGCGTTAGTGGGTGGCGGAAGCGCGCTCGTTGATTCCACGTACATCGATAACGCAGTAGATGCCCTCGTTGCGGCGGTGGACAGCATCACTCCTGACTCAAACTGCGCTGGACGGGCTTACGTCATCGCGAACGGCGAGCCCCGGCCCGTTCGTGACCTCGTCGCCGGAATTTGCGCTGCCGCTGGGGTCCCATTCGAACCGCGTGACATCTCTTTCCAGATGGCATGTGCTGCAGGTTCAATTCTTGAGCGTGTGTGGCCTCAGTTGCCGCCGCGGGTACGCAACGACTCTGACGAACCGCCGCTTACTCGGTTCGTGGCGGAGCAACTTGGTACCGCCCATTGGTTTGACCCAGCGCCTGCAGCTCTGGATCTTGGTTGGACACCGGCGGTGAGCGTCGACGATGGGTTCATTCGCTTGGCCGACTCCTACTAAATCGACACCCAACCTGGCCACGCGGCCGCTATCGTTAGAATCTCTGGCGACGTGGCCGAGTGGCTTAGGCAACGGACTGCAAATCCGTGTACATGGGTTCGATTCCCATCGTCGCCTCAACAGATCGAGTCCCGTTCGCAGTTGCGGCGGGGCTCGATCCATTTTGATGTTGACGGGGCAGGACTTTGCTCAAGTCTCATTGGGACCGTCGGTCCGTGATGAGACGGGCCAGAGGGGCTCGCCGCCGTCACGGCATCTTCAGAGTGGACGCGGCTGGCATACTCCACGAACCAAGGATCAGGCCTTGATGCATTCTCACCTATGAGCTCGCATTCGTTCGTAATTCAAAAGAAGTGACCGACAACGGCGGGCCCTGCACTGCTGGCCTGCCCCGCCCGGCCGGTTAGCCACGACTTCAGGATGAACGTCGCAGCGAACTCAGTAAGCAGCAATCGCCAATCTAGGTTCGTACGGCAGGCGGTACCCAACTCAACCGAAGGCGGCGTATGCGGCTGGGACCACTTGCTCGAGATAGGAATCGAGCGCGTCGTCATCGACCGGCAGTCGAAGCGCGATATTGACCATGTCGGCGCCTGCGTCTCGGTATCGGGCAATCTGCTCGAGTGCATCTTCGGTCGTGCCAGTCAATGCCCCCGCAGTCACGCGTTCAGCCATCTCGGGGCCCCATTGATCGACAATCCGCTTCAACTCGTGGTCTGCAGTTTCACGGGTAGCGCCCATGTGGAAAGCAAGATTGACAGATCGCTCTAGGGTCGCCGGATTGCGACCGATTGCGTCGCATGCGCGGTCGATCTGTTGATTGAGCTGCACGTACTCGTCTGGTCCGACATAGGGGACATTCCAGCCGGTGCAGTACCTGGCTGCGATCGCTGGCGTCCGCTTCGGACCGCGCCCCCCGGCCCACATTGGCATTGATCCGTTGGCCGGACCAGGAACACAGGTGACCTCGTTGACGCGAGAGTGTTCGCCTGAGTACGTGGTGGCACCGCCGGCAAACATTCCCGAGATGATTTCCATCCCATCACCCAAAATATCGAAACGGACCGCCAAGGACGGAAAGTCGTAGCCGTGCGCGCTGAACTCAGGCTTGTGCCAACCGGCGCCAAATCCTGGCTCAAAGCGACCACCTGAAATGTGGTCGATCGCGATACACGCCTTTGCCAAGAGAGCTGGATTGCGAAATGGAACGCAGAACATCAAGCACCCGATCCGCGCTGACGTTGTGACCGATGCAAGGGCCCCCAACGTCGCTACCGCCTCGAAATGGGCTGTGGTGCCGCCGTTCGGTGGCGCCTCGTACAGGTGGTCCCACACTGAGATCCAGTCGACGACACCATCAAGCTGCTGCCATAGCTCAATCAAGTCCGCCATTGTTGCATTCTGCTGGCCAACATGAACGCCAAGCTGCAGACCGCTCCGACCGCGACGTTTAAGAACCAATGTCATGGTGTTGCCGAGGCGTCTACGCCGTTCAATTTTTCGCCGGTCAAGGTAACGCGATGCATCAGTCGACGTTGCCCGGGGTAGTTGTTCAGCGCCCAGTGCCAGGTCGACCGGTTGTCCCACATTGCTATCGACCCCGGCTCCCAATCGAACTCGTAAGAAAACGGCCCCTCTGCCACATGCTGATAGAGGAATTCAAGAAGGGGTTGTGATTCCTCGGGCGTCCAGCCAACGAAGTGCGTTGTGAAGGCTGCGTTGATGTACAACAACTTGCGGCCGGTCGTCGGATGCCTCGCAACAACTGGGTGTATGGCCCCGCCCGTCGCTTCAGGGTTGTGGAAACGGTCGTCGGCGGCGGCGTAACCTGCGGTTTCGCCGAATACGTGCACGTTCGTGTGGTGGGACTGAAGGCCCTCAAGCGTGGCCTTGAGTCCATCAGAGAGCGAGTCGTACGCCGCACCAACGCTCAAGAACCTCGTCTCGCCGCCTGAGGTCGGGAGGTCTCGGGCCACCAGAATGGAACCGCGAGCTGGGAGCTGGTCGTAGCTGTGATCGGTGTGCCAACCCCCACCAACGTTCACATTTTGGTCTTCATTTTTTAGGACCTGAGCGATCTTTGGATGTGACGGCACCGGCGTGAAGAACTTGTTGACATCGATCGCAGAGAAGCGCTCTGCAAACGCAATGTGCTCGTCCTCGCTCAGCGTTTGGTCGCGAAAAAACAGCACACCGTGGGTTGCCCATGCCTGGTCCAGTACAGCAACATCGCTATCAGAGAGATTGGCAATTTCAAGGTCAGAAACGAGTGCGCCTACGTAATCAGAGACGGGTGAGATCTGCACTCTTCAAGTTCAGCAGTTCGGCTGATCAATCAGCAAGATCGGCAAGTGACTTGTCGGCCTCATCTGCACCGAGCACCAGCAGAATGTCCCCGTCGAGCGTGCCCGATTCGGTTGGCACGTCGTCTGGCAACGGGAGTACCTTGGGATCACCCATCGCCGCCGCAAGGACATCGGCGTCTGTCTTCGCTGCGTCAGATTCGTAATACACCACGGACTCGGTCACCACGCCAGTGCTGTTCGTCGGACTCCCGACGGTGAAACCAGCTGTCTCGAGTTGGTCAGTCATTCTGCCCGCAGACCCGTCGATGCCGCTAGCGTTTGCCACGACAACCGTTGAGCCATCATTTTGGGTGGCGTCGGCGCTACTTGCCGCATCGCTGAGTTCGGCGATCGATTTGTCGGCTTGCGCGTTGCCGAGTAGCAGAAGTACGCCACCGGTGAATTCACCCTCTAACGGGGGTGCTTCCGGGAGAGGTTCGATAACCACACCGCCGAGCTTCACCGCAAGCGTCTCAGCGACAGCCTGCGCTGTCGGATCATCGACGTGATACACGACCGATTCATCGACCTTCTCGGTGCCGTTGCCCGGTGTCCCTACCGTGAAGCCCTCCAGAGCCAAGGCGTCGCTCATTCTGCTCGCTGAGCCACCGACGATATTGCCGTTCGCCACAATGACGGTGGCTCCTTCGACGACCATTGCCACGGTGGTGGTGGTCGTAGCAGGGGCTGCGGTGGTGGCTGGCGCTGCCGTGGTCACAGACACTTCGGCTGGATCCGCAGTACTAGTGGTCGAGGAGGAATCCCTGTCGCTGCCGCCGCTGCATGCAGCTACAAAAAGCAGAGAACTTGCGAGAAGGGTGGAAGCGATTCGAGAACTCACAAGTACAGTCTCGCAAATTTTGGAAGCCGCGCTGTACACGCAGCATCACGCTACTGGCGCGGCGGTTTGAATTCGGTTGTTTTCGGAGCGCCTCGAGCAAGGACTCGCTGCCAGTTTCCTCGTTGAAGTCGCTCAGCGCTTCGGCCTGCGGGCCGTGGGTCTCGGCCTTGTCTACGCCCTTCAGATTCGGTCAGGTTCCATCGCCGTTTCAGACCCTGAGGTGGACCGCTGCTGTGCCTAATGCGGCTAGGCGTTGCGGACGAGTCACACTGGCTGGCGTGATACCTCAGCAGACAAGCGCTTCGGCATATAGCGCCAACCGCAGTTCACCTGTGTATGGCTATCACAGTGCTCGCCCTGGCTGGGTGGGGTGGCGTCGATACGATGCAAAGGTGGCAAGGCGGCTCTCTGACCAGACGTATCGTCGCTCAATCTTGGGATTCGTCCTGATGTGGATCGCTGGATGCGGTGGCTCCTCTGCGTCAGTTGTTGACGTTCTCGCAGCATCGTCTTACACCGATGTCGCCGCCGAGCTTGAGACACTGCTCGAAGACGACCTTGGCATTAACGTCCGATTCTCGTTTGGTTCGTCGGGCGCGTTCCTCGAACAACTGAACCAAGGCGCTCCGGCTGCGGCGGTGGTCACAGCTGACGACAAGACGATGCAGCGCCTTGAGTCTGCCGAACTCGTCGACGCCAGCATTGCGATTAACCGCAACGACTTGATCATCGTTACATCTGATTCTGATGTTGGAAGGGCGATCAATTCTCTAGAAGGCCTAGCGGCGTCAGATGACGCAGTCACTGTCGTATGCGCCGACTCAGCGCCATGTGGGGCGGCCACCGACCAGCTTCTCAAGCAGGCAGGCCTGACGCTTTCGCCAGCCAGCCGCGAGCCGAATGTGCGTGCCACACTGACCAAAGTGATTCTTGGAGAAGCCGACGCAGCCATCGTCTACGGAACTGATGCTCGGGCACATCCCGACCTCCGATCCGTCGAGATCACGGACACCGTTGATGTCATTGGGAGAGCTGCTGCGGTCAAAGGAAGGGCTTACGGGTCAGACATCATCGACTCTCTGGGAAGTCCCGCTGCAAAGCGAATTCTAGCTGACGCAGGCTTCTCGGCCCCGTGATAAATCGGCCGCCCCGCTGGGTCGTTGCGCTAGCCGCCGTTCCGGCGATCGTTCTGGGTGCCCCGTTGTTCGCACTCCTGTGGCGGCTGCCATGGAGTGATCTCGGTGGAGCGCTCAGGAGCGAAGCTGCTAAGTCAGCGCTGGGGCTTTCACTGATCACCTCGCTCTCAGCGACGGTGCTTTGTGTATTATTCGGCTTGCCATTGGCCTGGCTGCTTTCAACCGGCACAGGTGTTATGACGCGAGTGATCCGGGCGCTCTGCTTGCTGCCAATCGTGTTGCCACCCGTGGTTGGGGGAGTCGCTCTCCTGCTTGCCTTCGGACGTCGGGGAGTGATGGGCCAGTGGCTCGCCGATCTTGGTATTCAATTGTCCTTTAGTACCGCAGGGGTCATACTCGCCCAATTTTTTGTCTCGCTGCCGTTCTTTGTCCTCTCAGTCGAAGCAGCGCTCCGGCAGATGGACATTGAGTTCGCTGAAGTCGCACAAGTGCACGGCGCCTCGCCGACTCGAGTATTCACAGCGGTAACGGTTCCGTCTGTTGCACCGGCAATTGCGGCAGGTTCCGTGCTGGCGTGGGCCCGGGCACTTGGTGAGTTTGGAGCCACAGTTACTTTCGCAGGAAGTCTGCAAGGCCGAACGCAGACATTGCCACTTGCAGTTTTCAATTTGCTCGAGAGTGACCCTGCGGATGCCGTGGTTCTGAGCGCTGTCCTCGTCGTCTTAGCTGTCGCAGTTCTGGTGGTGCTCCGCGACCGCTGGTTTGGGGTCCTTCGGTCTGAGGTTCAGCGATGACCGCAACGAGGGTGGCGGCTTCAATCGAGTTCGCGCGCGGTGAGATCCACTTGCGGTTCGACTTACCGGATGTGCCGTTTGTAGCGCTTACCGGCCCCAACGGTGCTGGCAAAACCACCGCCCTCCGTTGCCTTGCAGGGCTTGAGCAAGCAGCTCACGTCGAATGGTCTGACGGAGAGCCAGCAAGCCGGGGCTACCTGCCGCAACGCGTCATGCTTTACCCCGCAATGTCGCTCGCTGACAATATTGCGTCATCGATGCGGTTTGCTGGCCTTAACAAGGCAAGCATCGCTGAGCGAACTGCGGACCTGCTCGACCTCGTCGACATCGCTGCCTTGGCGCAGCGCCGCCCCCATGAGGTGTCAGGTGGTCAACGGCAGCGCACTGGACTGGCTCGCGCCATTGCGGCCGCGCCGAAATTGTTGCTACTCGACGAGCCGTTCTCTGCGATTGATGTGGCGAGCCGGGCACGAGTTCGCGCGAGGATCGTCAAACACATTGCGGAATCCGGGGCTAGTTGCGTGATAGCCACCCACGATCCCAACGACCTAGAAGCCACCGACGCCGCCAGCATCGTTCTTTCCTGAGCACAGGTGACTGACCTGCTCCATCATGTTCCGAAATCGTCGCGTAGATGAACGGCTGAGGTTAATGATCTGCTCGGATGACACGAATTACACGTAGCCCTTGGGGTGGGCTGTTGAACTAGAGCGCTGCCCTGCGGCGGTGGCCAAGAGACACGGGGCGCCGACTTCCTGATCAGAGGTAAGGCATTGATCGGCGGCGATGCCGAGCCACGCGCTGACCGGCGCAGTGGCTTCCATCTCAATCAATCCCTCAACTCAGGCCGCGATTGACGTTTTCTTAGCGGCCAGTGGGCTGGCAACGTTGGTCGCCTGATGGATTGAGCACATTTCGACGCCGTGATAACTGCGGCCTATCAGTAATGACGAAACGGCGAAGCGGAGAGACTGGTTGGGAATCTCGGCAGGACACATCGGAAATCTCTCCACTACGATGAGCATCTGCTCAGGTTCACGGGTGCCGCCACCGATTTGACGGAGGGGATGTCTGCAGACCACGCACAAGCCACATGACCCAGCCTCTCTCCCACAGCACCAACACCGACACGAGTTCGACCACCACGGTGGTCGTTCCTGGTGAACACGTCATGGCAGCACTCGTGGGGCCGCGGGATCAATTTCTGCGGCGTGTCGAGCAGCGGTTCCCAGCAGTTCAGATCCGAGTTCGCGGCAATGAAATCCGCGTTGCTGGCGACGAGACAGTGCAGGTAACCGCAGTTGCTCGTCTCTTCGAAGAAATCGTCACGCTGATCCAGAACGGGCAGCAACTTGACGACAACACTCTGGACCGTGTCTTTACCATGATTGAGGCCAACGAACGCCCGAGTGAAGTTCTCACTCATCAGGTTTTGCGCAGTGCGAAAGGCCGTCAAGTCAAACCGAAAACCGCAGGACAGAAGCGTTACGTAGATGCGATCTCGAACAACGTCATCACGTTTGGCATTGGCCCGGCTGGTACGGGAAAATCATGGCTCGCTGTAGCAATGGCGGTACGAGCGCTACAGGCGAAACAGGTCGAACGGATCATTTTGACTCGGCCTGCTGTCGAAGCTGGCGAGCGCCTCGGCTTTCTGCCTGGTGACCTCATGGCCAAGATCGACCCCTACCTCCGTCCCCTTTACGATGCGCTCTACGACATGATCGATGTCGAAGGTGTGCAACGACTTTTGGAAAAACAGGTAGTCGAAGTCGCGCCGCTCGCCTTTATGCGCGGCCGGACATTGAACAACAGCTTTATCATTCTGGACGAGGCACAAAACACCTCTCCAGAACAGATGAAAATGTTTCTGACTCGCATCGGATTTGGATCTCGGGTGGTAATCACCGGCGATACGACTCAGGTTGACGTACCGAACGGTAAGAGTGGCCTCGCCTCCCTCGAACAGACTCTGACCGGCATCGACGGTCTTGCGTTCGTCAAGCTCGGCGGTGCTGATGTCGTTCGGCACAAGATTGTGGCAGATATTGTTGCTGCGTACGAGCGGCGTGAACTGGAACGTGAGCAACAGCGATCTGACCTCTCTGATGCCTAAGTCTCCGCTCATGGTCGTTGTTGAAGACGTTCGATCCGCAGACGACTCTCCACAATCGATCATTGACGTCGACCGCTGGGAACGTTTGGCGACCGCAGTGCTACGCACTGAGCACGCTGCGGGTGAGTTAACGCTTACCTTCATCGATCAGACCGAGATCGCAGCTTTGAATGCTGAACACATGGGAAAGACTGGACCGACCGATGTGCTGTCGTTTCCGCTTGATGACGACCCGATGCCTGATATCGACATTCCTTTACTCCTTGGTGACATCGTCATTTCACCCGCAATCGCTGCTAGCCAATACGCCGAGCATGCGGGCACGTTCGACGACGAAATCGCTTTGCTCGTCGTGCATGGAATCTTGCACATCACCGGTCATGATCACGTAGACCCCGCGGAACGCACGGCGATGCAGAAACGCGAACTAGCGCTCCTCTCTGAACATCACTGGGGCGGGTCGGTCCCCGTGGGTTTCCGGCAAGATCACCGTGATGACCCAGGCAACACAGCGGAGTAACTTCTGAATCCATGGAGATATCCCTGGATGGAAAAGTTGCATTAGTCACCGGAGCTTCGCGAGGCATCGGAAAGGCTATAGCCGCATCGATGGCTGAAGCTGGCGCAAGAGTCATGCTGAACAGTCGTAAACAGGACGCCCTTGAGGCGGCCGCGGCTGAAATGACCGGCGAGGTCGACGTGTTCGCCGCCAACGCTGGTGACGATGATGCCGGGCAGCGGGCGGTGCAGGCAACCATCGAACGGTTTGGAGGCCTAGACATTCTCGTCAACAACGCCGCCACCAACCCGTACTACGGGCCAACAATGGGGGTCGACAAGTCCCGGTACGACAAGACCTTCCAAGTCAACCTCGATGCCCCCATCTTCTGGACGCAAGCTGCGTACGAACACGCCATGAAGGACAGACCAGGTGTCATCATTAACATCGCATCAGTCGGCGGCCTTCGGGCCGAAAGCGGCCTTGGGGTCTACAACCTCACCAAGGCGGCGATTATCCACCTGACCCGTCAACTGGCCGGCGAAATTGGGCCGAACCGTGTGGTCGGTATTGCTCCAGGCCTTGTGCAGACCGACTTTGCTGCCTACCTCGTGGACAATTTCGGAGAAAGCCTGGCTGCCCGGCTACCGCTCGAACGGCTCGGAGATCCGCAGGACATCGCCAACCTGGCGGTCTTCCTCGCGAGTGATCAAGCGAGCTGGATCACCGGCGAGACCTACGTGATCGACGGGGGAGCGGGAGTTGCTGGATCGGTCGGTTGACCTCGCTGCAGCTTGCCGAGCGAGGTGCGTGGTAGCACCTCGACCAGATCGATGTGCCTGGGCGCCATGTAGGCGGGATGCGTCGCCTTGACATGGTCGCGGAGTTTGTCGAGCGTCGGCGCGGTCCCGCTCACCGGAACGACAACCGCTGCGACAATCTCTCCCCATTGAGCGTCCGCCATGCCGCGAACAAGCACGTCCGCCACGTCCGGGTGTGTCGACAACGCCGCCTCGACTGCCTCAGGCCAGACGTTTTCTCCGCCACTGATAATCAGGTCGGATCGTCGCCCAGCAACCTGGAGCCGACCGTCCTCCCAGGACCCAAGGTCACCCGTGGGGAGCCATCCGGACTCGTCGAGCGGGGAGGTCCCATCGCGGTAGGAGCGAAGCAGCATCGGTCCGCGGAGTCGGATCTCGCCGTCATCGGTGATGTCGACCTCCACGTCAGCGAGCGGGAGACCGTCGTACACCACGCCCGAGCCGGTCTCGGTCAGCCCGTACGTGGTGATGGCGTTTGGTGGGCGGTTCGCTGGAGGGCGTGACCCACCGAGCACGATGGCCCGATATCCGGTTGGGTCAATCCGGGCCAACGCGGTACCGACGAGCGAGATCAGCGTTGCGGGCGATGCGTTCACCGCCGCCGCGTCGAACGCGGGAAGCACAGTGAGCGCAGTGTTGCTGTGCAGCGCGCGCGTGATCACCGACAATCCGCCGACGTGGGAGAGCGGTAGACACGCCAGCCAATGGTCGTCCAGGCCGACACCGATGCGTGTCGTTGTGGCGGCGGCCGACGCGGCAACAGCATCGTGTGTGAGCACGACGCCTTTGGGTGCTCCGGTGGACCCACTGGTGGCGACCACCAGCGCATCGCCCTGCTCAACTGCAGCACCGACCCGCATCGCTCGACACACCTCGGCCTTGGCAGCCGCCGGCAGTCGTTGGTCGACCGGGAACGCAGCATTGCCTTCACGCCAGATGCGCTGCAGCTCCTCGACGAACCCAGGGCCCCCTGGCAGGTCGACCGCAACCAGGGTCGCCGTCATGCAGTGACCGGATCGATGGGCGTGATGGTACCGACCAGCGACTCGACCTCGACGGCCACGGTGAGGCATCGCAGATCGGTCCACCGATCACCCATCACCTGCACGCCGACAGGGAGTCCGGCGGCACGCATCCGGGCCGTCGTCGGTGCATCGATGGCCCCAGCGAAGGCAACGACACCCTGCGTTGTCGGGGTCCCAGCGACGTCGATGTTCTCTTTGATCGAGCACGGAACTCCGTGGAGCAGGCCTAACTCATCGCCAGCCGCCACTGCGGCGTCCGCAGCGTCGGCGGCGGCGAATGCCTCGTCGTCGAGTCGCCGGACCACCGCAGTGAGATGCCCGTTGACGGCATCAACTCGCGCGAAGTGTGCATGGAGGACCTCGCGGCTCGAGGCCCCACCAGTCCGAATTGTCTCGGCTAGTTCACGTGCCGATAATTGCCACAGCTCACTCATCGCGACAGTCTCGCAAAGTTCTTAGGATGGCGTGGACATGAATACCTGGATCATTGGGGCACGGCCTCGTACGCTGCCCGCCGCCGTCGTCCCCGTGGCGCTCGGCGCCGCCGCAGCAGTTGGAATCGGCACGATGACCTGGTGGCGCGTCGGAGCCTGCCTCATCGTCAGCGTCGCGCTGCAAGTCGGCGTGAACTACGCCAACGATTACTCCGATGGGGTGCGCGGGACCGATGACGTTCGGGTCGGCCCGACGCGGTTGGTTGCGAGCGGTCTCGCATCGCCGGCCGCCGTCAAACGCGCCGCATTCGTGTCCTTCGGCGTGGCTGCCGTCGCGGGGTTGGCTATTGCGCTCGACACCTCTCTCGTGCTTCTCGTAATCGGTGCCGCAGCGATCGCCGCGGGCTGGTTCTACACGGGGGGGGCCAAGCCCTACGGGTACCGCGGGCTTGGCGAGGTCTTCGTCTTCGTCTTCTTCGGTCTGGTCGCCACCGTCGGATCGACCTACGCCGCCGTCGGAAAGATCACTGTGCTGTCGGTTGTGGTCGGGTGCGTCGCAGGTTCGCTCGCATGTGCCTTGCTCGTGATCAACAACCTGCGTGACATCCCGACCGACCGCGACGTCGGAAAACGCACCCTTGCGGTACGGCTCGGCGACTCTCGGACCCGATCGTTCTTCGTGTTGTTGATCGTTGCGGCTTTCGTCCTGATCGGGGCGAGCTCCGCGTGGCGGCCCCCCACGCTGCTGGGCCTGCTCGCTGCACCGCTCGCACTGCCACCCATTCGCACGGTGCTCGGTGGCGCCTCCGGCGGTGCGCTGATCCCCGTACTCGGCGGCACGGGCAAACTGCAGCTTGCCGTTGGCTTCGCGACGACCATTGGTCTCGCGCTCGGCGGCTGATCAGGGCCGCTCGGCGACCCAGTCGAGCAATGCCTGAACGGTGGCAGCCGGCTGCTCAAGGTGAGCGCTGTGGCCGGCGCCGTCAACCACTGCAACCGTGGCGTCGGGGATCAACTCCGCCATGCTGTCTGCAACGGCTCGAAATTTGCGGTCTGCGGCGCCGACGATCAGCAGGACAGGGCACGCAATGTCAGCAAGCCGACTCCACAATGGCTCCTGGGTGCCAGTGCCAGCGAGCCGAAGACTCGATGACAAGCCTGCTGCCGTGTTGCGAAGGCGATCTGCGCGTTGTGCCGTTTCATCGGTCAGCCCGGCAAAGAGCGAGTTTGTCAACCACTCGTCAATGAAGGCAGCAACACCGACTGCTTCAATGTGGTCTGCCAACGCATCGTCGGCAGCCCGACGAGCACGCCGCTCGGCAGCATTGGCGATGCCGGGTGTTGCGCCGATCAACACCAGGCGCTCGACGGCGTCACGGTGTCTGAGCGCTGCGTGAAGAGCGACCCGTCCGCCCATCGAGTATCCGACAAGCGTGCCGGTGCTGCCGGCTGCAACGAGGCGTTCGGCCGAGCCCCACAGGTCTGCTCGAACCGCCGCCGAATCGCCATGCCCAGGAAGATCGACTGCAGTGATGCCCTCAGGGTCGAGCCCGTGACAGGTCAGGATTTCGACGACGTCAGCCCAGGATCGACTGGTCTGCGTGAAGCCGTGCGCGAGCGTGAGGTTCACGCGATGCCGGCCGTCCCCAGCGCGTTGGCGGCCATTTTCCGTAGCACCTTTTCGAACGTGTCGGCATCTTGTGCGCCTGGTACGGCCCATTCCCGATTGAAAACGTAGGTCGGTACGGCGGTAATCCCGTTTTGGTGCGCGTCATCCAGTTCAGCCTGCACCTCGGCGACCCCGCGATCGGAGGACAGGAACTCCTCGATGTCGTCATGGTCAAATCCCAACTCAGCGGCACACGATGCCAGGACTTCGGGGGTGCCCACGTGTTCACCGTCGGTGAAGTACGCCTGCATCAGCCGCTCCTTCATGGCCGGCTGAGCCACCGGCGAGCCGGGCTGGCCCGCAAGCCAGATCATCCGGTGAGCGAGCAGCGTGTTGGCGCGAAGCGCTTGATCCATGTGGAAGGTGATGCCGTCCTCGGCAGCGGCGTTCGTGACATGACTGAGGATCTCATCGGCGCGCTCGGGGCCGCCAAACTTTTTGGCGTAGGCCTCGCGGACAGGGGTGGCGACCCCAGGTGCTGCGGTGGGGTCAAGTTGGTAGGCGTGATACGTGATGTCGAAATCGACGCCGAGGTCGTCGTCGATTTGAGCGAGACCCGTTTCGAATCGGCGCTTGCCGATGTAACACCACGGACACACGACATCAGAGAAAATGTCGACAGAGATCGATGGTCGGGTGAGAGTTTGGGTACTCGTTTCCACAATCGCCACGTTACGCCTCTAACGTCACTAGGCAATGGTCGGCAAGAGCTCCGGTGAACCGCATCCCTGTGACGTGCAGGCGACGTTCTGCGCCACTCTTGTCGACGAGTGGAGTCGCTCAGGAGTAACTCACGCGGTCATTTCGCCGGGCTCGCGGTCGACCCCGATGGCAATCGCCCTCGCAGAGCGAGATGATATTGACATTCATATCGTGCACGACGAACGCGTGGCAGGGTTTCTTGCACTGGGCCTTGGGCTCAGCGATACCGCTGCGTTGTTGCTGTGCACGAGCGGAACTGCGGCAGCAAACTTTTTTCCTGCTGTCGTCGAAGCCCAGATGTCTAACATCCCGATGGTGGTACTGACGGCGGACCGGCCACCAGAGCTGCGTGACGTCGGCGCCCCGCAAACTATCGACCAGACCGATCTTTACGGGCCTTACGTCCGGTGGTTCCACGAGGCCGAAGTAGCCAATGGTGAAGCCGCAAATGACTGGCGCCCTCTGGCGCAGCAGGCTTTAATCCAGAGTAAACACGGACCGGTCCAAATCAACCTGGCTTTTCGTGAACCGCTTTTGGGTACCTCGCAGGAATTGCCGCCGGCGATTACACCATTGACCGGTGTGCTTGAGAACGAAAATTGCCCCGTTCCTGAAGCGCTGGCCCAAGCAAAAGGCGTGATTCTTGTTGGCGGGCGCAGCGGGGTCTCTGCCGACGATGTTCGTACTCTTAGAACCGCGACAGGCTGGCCATTGATCGCAGATCCGATTTCAGGCTTCCGCCACCTCGACGGTGTCGTCACCGCCGCTGAGTCGATACTCAGGCACGCGCCCTTCGCTCAGGAGCATCTGCCCGATGCAGTCATCCGAATTGGCCGACCGTCGACGTCCAAAACATTGGCTCAATGGACGGATCTAGCGGTTGCTCAGGGAGCAACTCTGGTCCAAGTCGGCGGCCCAGGAGTGATTGACCCCGGCCGAAATATCGCAGCACGTTGTTCGATTGCGGACATCATCGACTGCTGTGGTCGGGTGCGCCCCGACCCGACGTGGACCCTGAGTTGGGAATCAGCAAATGGTGCTGCTGACCAAGCAATCCTCGCAACGCTGGTCAGGCTTGAGGAAACAGGCGAGCTGACTGAACCCGGTGCGGCTCGTTTGGTCGCCGATCATCTTCCTGCCACCGTCGAGCTGGTGGTCAGTTCGTCGATGCCGGTGCGCGACCACGAATGGTTTGGCGGTTCTAGCGCACGCGCTCACGCTAATCGGGGTGCTAACGGAATTGATGGAGTTATCTCGACTGCATTGGGATTGGCCTTGGGCCGGGGGAGCGCTGCTGTGCTCGTCGGCGACCTGGCGTTCGTGCATGACAGCAATGCCCTCGCCGGTCTTGCAGCCCGCGCGACCGACCTCCGGATCCTCGTTGTTGACAACGACGGGGGCGGAATCTTTTCCTTTCTCCCACAGGCAGCAGCACTCTCAACTAAGCGTTTTGAGCAGCTCTTCGGCACTCCGCACGGCACAGATGTTGTTGCACTTGCAGCAGCGCATGGACTCCCAGCGATTGATGTCGGCACTGCAGATCAGCTTGTTGATCAACTCGTCCAGCCCGGGCCGTGGGTTGCACGGATCAAATCAACTCGTAGCCGTAACGTAGAGGTACACGAACTACTGCACGAGGCAGTCGCGGGCGTACTCGGCTAGTCGCTGTCTCCTTGTGACAGCGACATTGAATCTCGGGCTGCGGTAGTCACTGTTGAGTCATGTCCCAGCGTCAGGTCTCCGATTGCCGCTTTAACGCCATGGCAGTAACTGAGAGCCGGTGGCCGACGCATCCGCAGCACAATGGTCAGATTGGTCATGACTTCACAATGGTGGACTTGCTGGCGATTGCCCGTGTCGACCTCGACGTGCGGGATCAGTGCTCAGGGACGGACGATTGCGCTGAGCATGGCCTGAAATTTTGCTTGGGTCTCAGCGAGTTCAGCGAGCGGTTCGCTGTCGGCAACAATGCCGCCGCCCGCAACGAGGCGCGCACTTTTGCGATCGGCGCTGAACTCGGCGCACCGAATGGCAACCGCCCATGTGCCGTTGCCGGCCGAGTCAACCCATCCGACAGCACCTCCGTAGCGTCCTCGTTCGAACCCTTCGACGTCGCTGATCAGATCGAGGGCTGCAGCGCGCGGATGACCTCCGAGTGCGGGCGTGGGTGAGAGCGAGCGAACTAGCTCGATCACCGAAGGTCCGGGTTGGCTGAGCATCCCCTCCATGCGAGTCCCGAGGTGCTGCACGTTTGCGACACTGACGATCGAGGGCTCGGGTTCCCAGTCGAGATAACTTGCCCAGGGGAGCAGCGTGTCGTGGACAACGTCGATCACGATGCGGTGCTCGATCTGGTTCTTAGCACTCGCCTGAAGTTCTGTAGCGAGGGCGCGATCGTTAGCAACGTCACCGGTGCGGCGCGTCGTACCAGCCAGCGGATGCGACCGGACGGTGGCGTCAGCGACTTCGATCAGAAGCTCGGGTGAGGCGCCGACGAAGCCGTCGATCGAGTAGCGGTAGCAGGACCCAAATGATGCTTTGAGGCGCTGCAGTATGGCGTGGATGTCCATTGGAACATCAGCTTTGACGGTGATGAGCCGGGCAATGACTGCTTTGGTCAGAACACCTGCTCGAACTGCGTCTCGAGCGGCTGTGACAGCATCAAGGTATTTCTCTGTGCTTTGGGTAGGCGCAGGCCCAGAGCTACCGATCGTATAGTTCGCTGTGATGGGGACGGGCTCCGATGTCGGAGCCAGGACAGCGGTCGGGTCCACATCGTCGAACCAGGTGACCCAGCTAATTCCATCTTCGCTCTTACCGACAGTGACCTGCGGAATAATCAGTTGACCGCTGGTGCCTGGCACAAAAGGGACCGACCCGAGGGCTAGCGGCGTCACGCCTTCGACGGTGCCGTCATGCTCGATGGCAGCAAGCACACCGACAACGTCATCAATTTTAACGCGTTGGACAACTCCGCGGCCTGCCACACCCACACCATCGCGCACAAACAAATAACCATCGCCACAGGCGACGTCGTTCAAATCAGGGTCACTGCCGATGACATCGGCGAGGGGACGAGTGATAGCGCGCATCTGTGCAGATTCGTCGATTTGTGACGGTCAGCTCCGCGTTCCCACCATCAGCTGCGTCAAGCCACCTGACAACTGCTGGTGGGTCGCATCGTCGAATCCTGCAGCGGCGAGCGTCTCAAGCATCACCGAAGCCGGAGGTAGATAAGCAACGCTCTTCGGGAGGTAGGCGTAGGCGGGGCCGTCCGAAAGTGCCGCTCCGATCTTGGGTACGACCTTTCCGAAGTAAACCCCATTACCCCAGCGAATGAAGCCATTTTTTGGGACGCTTACGTCGAGGAGCGCAATGCGTCCGCCCGGCCTCACGACTCGCCCGAGTTCGTTGAAGAACGTCGGGAGATCGAGCAGGTTGCGCAGCGCAAACCCGCACATCACGCCGTCGACTGATGCACTGGGGATCGGGAGGCAAAGAATGTCGGTTTGAGCGCGAGGGCTTCCCGATCGGTCGGCTGACAGCATCCCGAAGCTCAGGTCCATCGATATTGGGTGCATACCAGCTTTCGTTAAATCAATACACAGATCGCCGGTGCCGCTTGCCAAATCGAGCACCGTGCTTCCGTCGGGAAGATCCAAGTCGCGAACGGCCCGCTTCCGCCAACGAACATCGAGCCGAAAGGAGATGATGCGGTTCAGACGGTCGTATTTTGGCGCAATTGCGTCGAACATATCACGGACAGCGGCGACCTTCTTTTCGCCCTCAGGCAGCTGCTCGGTGTCCCAGGATCGTTCTTCGCTCACACAGTTAAGGCTAGGGCCGGGCTTAGCGGGTTGCAGTTCCCGGCTCCTCGTCAGGGTTTGCAGTGATCTTGCGAGTCGCTCGCAGATCGAGTTGTTCGACCTCAGCGCGGGCCGCAGTAAGGGCTTGCAGCTTGATGTCGGCCTCGGACGTAGCGCGTTCGAGCAGGGCTTTGGACTGGCTGATCGTCGTGCCCGTCACTAAAGTGGTCACGGCATCTTCGAGAGCAGCGACGTGAGGCGCCAGCGCATTAACAGCGTCTTCACGGCGACCCGCAGGAAGGCCAGCGGCAGCAACGAGTCGTTCATCGATGGCCAGCGCCTCGGACTCGATTTTCTTGGTCTGATCGGACAGGCCAAGTTCGACCAGGCGGGGATTGTTGAGAGCGGAGCGAACTGCGGTGCCCAGCCGGCGATGCATTTTTGCTTCTGGGCTGTGTGCACCGGCCCACGATGCGGGGGCCGGTGACCTCACGCCGGGCACCACTTCGTTCGCATGATCAAAGTCTCTCTTTGACCGAACGGTCAATGCAACGGCTAAGGCAGCAATTGCGCCGACCGAAGTGAACAGCAGCATCGAGATCAGCATCAGCCGCTACCGCTTGCAGAAACCGCAATCACAACAACCACGATAACCAATGCCGCAAGCATCACCGCGATGAGAATCTTGACTTTGCTGTAGGGGCGAGAGCCGTGTACTTCGCCTGTAACGCCGTTGATGTACACCTGGAATGGCTTTTGCTCGTAGATAACGGTGAGAAGCCAGATCGGCAGCAGCAAGTGCTTGTATGTCATTTTGAGCCAACTGATGCTCATCGAGTTAATGTCCTGCTGGTCCCCACCGATGTCTTGACGAACGGTCTGCGTGATCGCTGCTTCCATCTGTGCTGTCGCTTCCGGGAGGCATTCCTCGACGTCGAGGTCGTAGGTTCGGCGGAGGTGTCCAGCGGCATATTCCGCTGAGTACGGCTTTGCTGTCTCCGTCGGCCACGGCTCGAGTTTGGCGATGCGGTTGCGTTCAAATCCCTCGTTAGCGAAGACCGTGATGTCATCAAAGCTGTTGTTAACCGTACCGCTAGCGCGACGCCAGCTGGTGCGTG
The DNA here is from genome assembly GCA_938091165.1 of uncultured Ilumatobacter sp. GTDB lineage: Bacteria > Actinomycetota > Acidimicrobiia > Acidimicrobiales > Ilumatobacteraceae > Ilumatobacter_A. The sequence goes on from CALKNK010000009.1 coordinate 36,421, forward strand.
TCTCGGTTCGCCGGTTCTCACCAGAGCCAACCGTGACGGTGTAGTTATCTCCGCGGCGGCCTGTGTATTGCGTGCGGGCGTCAGCGTCGTACGTGAAGTACGCCATGTAGACGCTCGAAAACGCCCCCGTGCGCCCGTACGTCTTGAATTCGGTAGGCGCAAACCAGCGCCCACTAATCCACTTTCCAATCAGCTCCTTGGCCTGCTTGTCATCGATGGAGAACGGCAGGACGCCATCGACCGGGAGGCGTTCGGGAGCGTCGTGCACGTCATCGAGCTGAATTGGCGTTGCGCAGTAAGGGCACTTTTCTGCGGTGAGCGACCCTGAGAACGTCGTGTTGCCGCCACAGTTTTGGCAGGTGATCTCCTTATCAATGTCGATAAATGCCTGCTCGTGAGATTGTTTGTTCAACTGCAGGAGCCTGAGCGCCTCGCGTAAGTCTCTTTCGTCCACTCGTCCATCGTTTTCCATTAACTCATGGGTATTGCCGCAATGCGCACACTTGAGAAATTGGCTACGAATGTCGAAGTGCAGCTCGCCGCCGCAGGACTCGCACGGATAGGTACGGCTTTCTTCGGTGAGGTGCCTCATCGCCATTGAATCTGCCGACGGGTCAATGTCGTCGGACACCTCCTTGGCGCGGGCCGGAGGTGGTGGTGGCGCTGGCGAAGATCCCGAACTATCGGCCTCGGGAGGAGGGGGTGGTTGCGAAGTTGAAGGGATCGGCGGTGGAGGGTGCTGTTCACTCATCGGCGGTCTGTCACCCGGCGGTAGGCGGTGGTGGTACTGGCGGGGGCGTTGCGTCGCGCGGCGGCATCGGCGGGGGAGCTGCAAACAGAGCCTGCAACTCGGGCACCGTCTGCGCCGCCGCCCATCCAGCCATGCCGTGGGACCAGACCAAGGTCTGTTCGGTGACTTGGCCGTTCCCAATTCCAACTTGCATTTGGGTCATGTTGTATGGCCCACCTGGCTGCCCCCCGTGATCAACGTGATACAACGCCTGGCCAGGCAGCGGTGGCGGCACCGGTGCTGCGGCCGGCGCAGGCCCTGGGTGTTGTTGCGGTGGCGCCACGTGCTGATTCCCGACGATGCCGGGCATTGACTGAGCCATCTGGCCGGCCATGACTACGCCCATTCCCATTTGCATCATGTCGCCCATGACAGAGCCGCCTTCGTTCTCGGCGGCGGCAAGCATTGCATCGGCGGCTTGGGCCTGTTGGTACTTGTCAAGGTCAACGTTCTCAACGAAGCCGGATGCTTCGACTCCCTTGGCGACACCGCTAGTCATAGCCTGGGTAATCTCGTCGGGCAGCGAGATGTTCATTGTCATCTCTGAGATCTCGAGACCGAACTCGTCATCAACGCGTTCGTGTACGAATTCGGCAAGTTTTGCAGACAGAGATACTTGCTGCCCTTGGAGGTCAATCGCCCCGAGGTTGGTCTCAAGGACCATGTCCGAAAATGCCATTGAGATGACTCTGCGGAGCAGCTCTGCGATCTCATCTGCCTCGACAGCAGAGTCAGTGCCGATCACTTCCTTTAGAAAGATCTCAACGTCGGAAATCTTGACGACGCAAAGACCGTTTGCCCGGATCTGAACCATCTTGAAATCAGGGTCGCGTATTGTCACGGGCTGCGGAGTTCCCCAGCGTAGATCGGTGACTGGGCGAGTGTTGATGAAGTAAACCTCGCTTCGGAATGGGCTGTCAAAGCCGTGCTTCCAGCCCTGCAGAGTCGACAGAATTGGCAGGTTTTCGCTTTTGAGCTCGTAGTGGCCGGGCTCGAACTCATCGGCCAACGCACCGCGATAGACGAACACTGCCTTTTGGCCTTCGCGGACAATCAGCTGCGCACCGTTCTTTATCTCATTCTGATAGCGGGGAAAGCGCCATGCCAGTGTTGAGCGCGAATCATCAATCCACTCGATGATGTCAACAAGTTCGCCCTTGAGTTTGTCGAGAAGACCCATGTCAGGCCAGCCTTTCGTCTATCCGTGAGGTTCGCAACTCACCATAGATGACCGATGCAAACCATGCCGCTGTCCGTCGTCGATCCAGTAAGCGCCAAGAGTGTGACGTGGTCACAGCCAAACGCAGAAGCCGGGTTCGGACCTCCCGACAACAATGTTGTCGCAGGTTCAGAAAAGATAGGAACCAACGCACAAACTTCAGCGGGTCAGCCCTGAGCGATCGACTTGGCCCATCGATAGTCCGCTTTCCCGCTCGGAGATCGAACGATTTCACTTACTCGCACAAATGCCTTTGGCAGCTTGTAGTGGGCAATGTGTCGGGCGGCCTCGGACAGTAGATCGGAGTCGTCAACATTATGACCCGAACGGATTCGAACCACGGCAACCACCTCGCTGCCCCACCGCTCGCTTGGCCGCCCGGCAACCACGCAGTCATACACCCCGGGATGGGCCTTAATAGCGGCTTCAACCTCCTCGGCGAAGATTTTCTCACCGCCTGAGTTGATCGTCACCGAATCGCGACCAAATAGCTCGACCATGAAGTCGTCGGGATGGTCATCGACAAATCGGGCTCGGTCACCGGGCACTGCGTAACGTTTACCGGCGATTGTTGGGTACGTGTGAGCGGTCTTGTCTGCGTCGCCGAGGTAGCCGAGCGCAAGCCGGCCGGTCTTAGCCAGCCACCCAGTGGCGGTGTCAGTGGATGACAACACGGCATCAAGATCGGGTGAGAGGATCACATTGCCACTCGTCAACTCGAAGGTGCCCGTCGAGGCGTTGCCGCCTGCGGACACATGAGATACCTGGCCGCCAGCCTCAGATGACCCGAGCCCATCAACGATCATCACCGTGGGAAGATGCTCGAGGAACTCAACCTTTAAATTGGAAGAAAGAGCGGCACCGCCTGACAGTAAAACTGTCAGCGATTCGAGGTCGTACGGTTTGAGCCCCGTTGGGTTTGCGAGTTCGTCCAGCAACGGACGAGCGAATGCGTCGCCGACGATCAACAGAAAGTTGACACGCTCGCTCTGGACGAGCGTCCAGATGTCAACTGGATCAAGTCGTTCCGGAATTGACTGCACAAAGATCGTGCCGCCACCCAACCAGGTCCGAAAACTCATCCAATGTCCCGCCCCGTGCATGAACGGAGGCGCAAGCAGTGCCTGAAGACCAGTGTTCGCCTCAGCGACGAACCCGGCAACAGTTGTTGCTGTGGGCGAACCCCCAAAACACTCGACCATTGCGTCACCGTTTCGCCACATAACGCCTTTCGGCATCCCGGTAGTACCGCCCGTGTAAAGCAGGTATAGGTCGTCAGCACTCCATTCGACATCTGGACGATCTGGTGATGCTGTGGCCAACGCGTCCTCGTACCAGACAGCACCGGGAAGCAAGTCATTCCCGGAATCGTCAGGAACCTGGAGGATTACGCCAAGGTTCGGAAGGCCGGGCAGTACTGCGGCAAGTACGGGTGCGAATTGGCTATGCATGACGATCGCGCTCGCGTTGGCATCGTCAAGCAGGTATCGCAATTCTTCGGCGACGTACCGATAGTTGATGTTGAACGGCGCAACGCGCGCTTTCATTGCACCCAACATCACTTCGAGGTATTCGTTTCCGTTATGGAGATAGACGCCAATGTGGTCCTGGCCGCTCAGGTGGCTGTCGAGATCGCTTCGTTCGGTGTGGCAACCGAGACCCCGATCGAGGAGCGCATTCGCCAGTCGCCGGGTGCGCTTAGTCACCTCACCCCAAGTGAAACGACGATTGCGGAAGACAAGGCATAAATCGTCGAGCCGGGTCGCCGCAATTGCCTCGTGGACTTCAGCAAGGCCGACGTCGGTTCGTGAAATGGATTGGGCGTCTTGCATGGACGTCTTGCTCAGACGTAGTAGCGGAAGATGACTTCCGCAACACATGAGGGTTTCTGGGCACCTTCACATTCGAATACGAACTGCTGCGTTACTTGAGCACCGCCCGGGATGTCGTCGACGGAATTGAGGGTGATGCCGAGCCGAACCCGGGCGCCAACGGGAACCGGCGACGGGAATCGGATTTTGCCGGCCCCATAGTTGACTCCCATCGCAATGCCCGAGACTCCGAAGATCTGTGGAGACAACATAGGGCCCAGCGACAAAGTCAGGTAACCGTGAGCGATCGGGCCGCCAAACGGCCCGGCCGCGGCGCGTGCAACGTCGATGTGAATCCACTGGTGGTCGCCGGTTGCCTCGGCGAACTGTTGAACCTGTTCCTGGGTGATCTCCGTGTAGGAAGACCAGCCAAGATGCTCGCCGACGAGGGACTTCATTTCATCGATGCCGTTGATGATGCGCGTCACAGAACAGAGGTTGGCAGAATGGTTGTGTGACCGACGAAACGACCAGCTCTGACGCACCACAGAATCTGGACGGCCACACGTCGGGCTTCGTTACTTTCGTCGGGCGTCCCAACGTTGGGAAATCGTCGTTAGTGAACGCCATCTGTGGCCGCAAGATCAGCATCGTCTCCGATAAGCCTCAGACCACGCGGCATCGCATCATGGGTGTGCTGACAACGCCGTCAAGCCAACTGGTGTTTGTTGATACGCCGGGGTTGCACAAGCCAGTGACTGCGCTTGGAGAGCGAGTAAACGCAACGGCGCTTGACAGTGCGAAAGACGTTGACGCAACGTGTTTGGTGCTCGATGCGACAATGAAATTTGGCAAAGGGGACAGGTGGGTAGCCGATCATCTCGACATATCCGCCTCGACAGTCATTGTAAACAAAACCGATATTGCTCAACCTCAGCAGGTGCTGGCAATGCTGGAGGCGGCCAGCAAATTAGACGCGAAGGAGTACTTCCCGGTTTCGGCTAAGACAGGGGAGGGTCTGGGGCCTCTTGTTGATCATCTTGCCGGCATGCTTCCTCAAGGACCGAAGTACTTCCCCAACGACGAGATCTCAGATCTGCCCGAGGAGCGTTGGGTTGCGGAGCTCGTTCGGGAGCAACTGCTCGCCGTGACCCACGATGAACTGCCGTATTCGATCGCAACAGAAGTGGCCGAATGGGAATGGCCTCGGATCCGCGTCAACATTCTCGTTGAACGGGATAGCCAAAAAGGAATGGTTATTGGCAAAGGTGGAGCCATTTTGAAGCGTGTTGGTGAGCTCGCCCGTAAGCAAATGCCAGAGGGTGTCTACCTTGAACTGAGGGTGAAGGTCGATAAAGATTGGCAGCGCAAACCTGAACGCGTCGAGCGACTCGGGTACTAGCCGGGACCGCCTACTGCGGAACGCTAGTCGTGACATTGACCGGACCGACCGGGTCGCTGGGCGTTCCGTTCGGCGAGCTAGGAGTTCCCAGAAGTCGGTCAAAGTCGTCCACAGAGGCAGCTTCCTGAGATCCGCTATCTGTCGGGATCAACACGATTTGACCGTCAATAGTAAAGGAGACCTGACCCACGGCCGGCGTATTCTGGAGCAGCGTTACAACAATCTGGGCCAACGCCTCGCGCTGATTGCGCAGGGCGATTGCATCAAACTCCTCGCCGTCCAGCTCGACTTGGATAATTCCACTTTCGCTGGTCGGTGTGCCGACGATAAGGCCAGGCTCGACAAACGATTGCAACCGCCTACCGACGCTGTCGTCGGGAGGGCCGTCCTCGAGCAAAACAATGAGTTCGTTGAGCCCGTACGACGGATCGACTTCGGATGTCGCAGGAGAAAGTAGTCCGCGACTGATGAAGTAGACCGTGACCATCGCGGCAGGCGGGGGTGGGTCAGTGACGAGCACCGTCGAGGTGGTTTCCAACACCGAGTCAGGGGTCTGCGGTGCCAGTGTCGTCGTTGTCGTGGTTGTCGTTGTCGTTGTCGTTGGATCGTTCAATCCGCCGAGCACGTCACCGTCGATAGCTTTAAAGGTGGAATCGCCGGTCGGCACTCCGCATGAGACGGCGATGACCGCCAACCCTTGAGCGGCAAGAACTGCGATTAAGGGACGCGTCGAAACCTTCATGTCGCCACCGATACCGGAAATTCGACAACAAAGCGAGCGCCGCCGAACTTGCCGTCTTCCACCCAGGCCTGGCCGCCCATTGCGGAGCTGTGTTCTGCGACCAAGGCAAGCCCGAGTCCAGTGCCGATTCGGTGTCGAGCAGCGCTTCCTCGAGCGAAACGCTCGAAAATTCGTTCGCGTTCTCCCTGAGCAACACCAGGGCCATCGTCGATGACAGCAATGCGGATACGTTTGTTTCGGATAGACTCAAGCTGAATTTCGACAGCTCCTCCTCCGTGATTTTTGGCGTTGTCGATCAGATTGCCGACGATTCGTTCGAAGCGCACCTTGTCGATTGACACCTCGCGTCGAGTGCGCGGTGCAACATTGATCGGCACATCTGGAGCACCGTACCGCGCAGCTATTCGATGGGTGAGGTCGACGATGTCGAGGCGCTCAAAGTTCATGTCAGTAGCGCCGGCGTCGAGCCGTGAGAGTTCGAGAAGGTCAATCACCATGCTGTCGAATCGTCGCACCTGACCGACGACGACGTCGAGCGCCTGACGAGTTCGCTCCGGAACTTCCTCCCGACGGCCGTCCAATACTTCAACAGCCGCAGTCAGAGCAGTGATCGGTGATCGAAGTTCATGGCTGACGTCGGAGGCAAACCGGGCCTCTCGTTCGATGCGTGTCTGTACTGCGTCAGCCATATCGTTGAATGAGCCGGCTAGACGGTCAAGGTCGGGGTCGGACTCTTCAACTAGTCGGGTGTCCAGCCCACCCGATGCAATGTCTTCGGCTGCATCCGCAACGCGGCTGAGGGGGCGGAGCAGCCGGCGGCTTGTCGAGAAACCGAATAGGGAGGCCAGTACCAGGCCGCCGAGGCCGCCAAGAGCTAGTGCGGTCAAGATTGAACGCAGTGTGCGCTCGGTGTCACGGAGAGGGAATGCTTCGAAATATGCCGCGTCATGAGCGCCGATGTACAGACCGACGACGACGTAGTCCTCTCCGTTGATCGTGGCGTATTGACGCCCATTGCCCCCGTTTTGAACGATGTCGACTAGGCCCGCTGGGTAGTCGTCGATCCGAACACGAGTGTCTGAACCGGCGATCTGAGTTGCCGTTTCAGCAGCGAGAAGGCTGGCGAATCCGTCATCGTCTGTGCGGAGATCGGTGTCGAAAAAGCTGCCAATTTGGCCCGGCGCAGCTGTGTACTCCTCGCGAACCTGGCTCGCATTGACGATTGCTTGATCGCGTGCCGAAGAATCTTCTCGGGCCAGAAGGTTGCTCCGCGCAAAACCGTAAGTAACTCCGATCAGAAGCGATCCAGCGAAAAGCGCAATGAGTGCGAAGAACAGGGTGACGCGGGTGCGAAGGCGGAAAGAGCGTTGCCTGGCCACAAACAAAGTTTTACAGGGTCGCCGGGCAGAAATGGTACGAGAGTCCTTATTCACCCGCTGCCGGTGAGACACCAGGGGGAGGACGGTGTCTCACCGGGGCAGCGTGAACACCGATAATGATGCACTTCATGTGTGACGGATCTATTCGGGATGTGTGCGATTTCTGTAACAAAAGTCGACTACGTGAAAACCTGGTCTGACCTCGGGGAACGTAACGCCGTGTAGTGTCTAAACGCACATGGAATCGTTGCTGTTCATCGAAGACGACGACGCGATTCGGTTGGCGCTATCTCTCGCTCTTGAAGACGAGGGTTACTCGGTCCGCCAAGCTGCAAATGGCACGGATGGCCTGGCAGCGTTCGAGGAGGAATCTACTGATTTAGTCCTGCTCGACCTCCGCCTGCCCGACATGTCGGGCTTTGAGGTCTGCCGAGCGTTGCGATTGAAGAGCATTGTCCCGATCATTATCATCACCGCCCAGACCGACACCGTCGACATGGTGGCTGGGCTCGAAGCGGGCGCCGATGACTACGTGACTAAACCGGTGATTCCGAAGGAACTGGCAGCACGCATTCGAGCGTTGCTCCGCCGCGTGCACCTGCAAGGCGCGTCAACGGCGTCTGCTGCCTCGCTCTTTGGCGAAATCGAGTTGCAGCGGGAGCAAGGCATTGTCTTGAGGGGAGGCGTCGAGCTCAGCCTCACGAAGACGGAGTTTCGATTGCTGTGCGAGTTTGCCGATCATGCTGGCGCTGTGCTCTCCCGCGATCAACTTCTCGAGCGTGTCTGGGGGTACGAATACCTGGGTGACTCGCGCTTAGTCGACGCGCACGTTCGGCGACTGCGCGTCAAAGTTGAAGAGCATCCCGATGATCCGAAGCTGATCGTCACCGCCCGGGGCGTCGGCTATCGGCTCATCAAGAACTGATTGCTATTTTGCGTACAACGAATCAATTTCGTCGGCGAACGCTGCGAGGACGCCTCGGCGCTTGAGCTTTGACGTCGGTGTCAGCAGGTCTGTATCTGGCATCCATTCGTCGCCCAGTACTTTGACCTTCTTTACGGCCTCTGCGTTGTTGAAGCCTGCCATCGCTTCGACGAGGCCCGCATTGATTTCGGCAATCACTTCTGGGTTCTCAGCTAATGCAGCCATCGTTGCAGCATCGCCCTCAACGCTGTGCTCAGTTGCCCACGCTGCGGATGCATCCGGATCAAGGACGACCAGTGCAGCAACGAAAGGTCTTTGCTCGCCGATCGCGCACGCTTGGCCCACCAGCGGGATCATTTTGAGTGCTGCTTCAAGGTTGGCCGGGCTGATGTTCTTGCCACCCGCAGTGATGATCAACTCCTTTTTGCGATCAACGATCTTGAGGTAACCCTCGTCATCCATGATCCCAATGTCGCCAGTATGCACCCAGCCTTCGTCGTCGATCGACTCTGCAGTCTTGTCAGGAAGTCCAAGGTACCCTTCAAACATGTTGCCGCCCCGCGCGAGCACTTCACCATCGTCGGCAATCTTCATTTCGACACCGACTGCGGCTTGGCCGACGTAGCCAGGCTTTGCTGCAGCGGACCAAGAAATCACGGCAGTGGTTTCACTCATGCCATAGCCCTCGCTGAGCGGTACACCAATGGTGCGGAACCACCCAAGAATTTCGGCAGGGATGGGTGCCGCGCCGGAGATTCCGATTTCGACCTGGTCAAGGCCGATCAAACCACGGACGGGTTTGAAGCCGACCTCATCGAGGAAATTCCAGGTCGCAACCTCTTCCTCGGTTGCCTTCCCCCGAGTCATTTTCTCCATGATCGGTGTCGCAGCAGCGATCGCATCGTTGAACTGTTGCTCCTTGTCAGGATCGGCGGAAATCGCTGCTGTGACCCCGGCATACATTTTTTCCCAAACACGGGGAACGCCGATAAAGACGTTCGGCTTGCTCTCACGGACCATCGCCGGCATCTGTGACGTCTCGGGACAGCAGAAAACCTTTGTGGCGAAGTCAAGCATGTAGTAGTGGCCAAGAAGACGCTCCATCACGTGAGCCATCGGCAGATACGAAACGTGGCGCTTGCCTGCGAAGTCTTGGATGTCGGTCTGGTCGCGCATCGACTGGCCGACGGACTCAAGCGTCCACGCAACGTTTCTGTGGCTCAGCATGACGCCTTTCGGCGGTCCGGTCGTGCCGGAGGTGTAAATGATGGTGGCGACATCATCGAGAGAGGCAGTCTCTGCCTCCACTGCGAGGTCGACCGGCTCGAACGTCATCAAGTCGCCGAATTTCAACACATCGTCGGGAGTTGCTGCCGTTGTCTCGATAAGCGCAATGTGTTTGATCGTCGAAAGATTTTCGCGCACTGACTCGAAGCGCTCTAGAAAGCCGCTGTCTTCGAGAATTGCAACCGAGGCGCCGCAGTCGTTGACCAGGTATTGGATTTGATCGGGAGCCGAAGAGTTGTAGACCGACACCGGGGTCGCGCCGCAGAACAGCACGGCGATATCGAGGGCGTGAAATTCCTGGCGGTTGCGAATCATCATGACGACCTTGTCGCCGCGACTCACGCCCAGGTCTTTCAGCGCAGCGGTTAAACGAGCGACGTCAGCAGCCATCTCGTTGAGGGTCTGAGACGCCCATGTGCCGTCTGAAGTCTTCCAGTTCAGGACTTCGACGTCGCCATTTCGTTCGACGTTCTTCAGAAACCGCTTCGGAAGGTTCTGTCCGGCAATACGGTCGTTGAGATCCTGGCTGGTAACAGTGGTCATCAGCACATTCTCGCACGACGGTCACGCTTTGCAAAAGTTGGCTATTTACACCTGAAGAAACGCGGCAACGGCGTCCGTAAACACGTCGTTTTTGTCGCCTGCGATCATATGCGCAGCATCTTTGACGTCGACGTAGCGGGCGTGTGGGACCATTTTGAGAAACTCGTCAACCTCGTCCTGAGTCACTAGGTCTGAGAGCCGCCCGCGGACCAACATTGTCGGCATCGTGATTCTCCGAGCGATCGTCACAAGTTCTTCATGATGACGGTCGCGAGCATGTTCTGAGCTAGCGCCAGATCGGACGCTCAGGAAGGCCGGATCCCAGTGCCATCGCCATCGTCCGTCCTCACTGAGACGGAGGTTCTTGGCGAGGCCCGACAAATCCTTGGGCCGCGGTCGATGTGGCTGGTATTCGGCAATCGCATCAGCGGCTTCCTCGAGATCGACAAAACCCTCGTCAGCTTTAGCAGCCATAAACTCGAGGATGCGGCTGACGCCCTTCGCTGCGGGCCGAGGGGTGATGTCGACCAGCGTCAGCGACGAGAACCACGACGGAGCTGCATCGACGACGTGTAGCCCAGTCATCCCGCCGAGCGATGCTCCGACCCAGGCGATGTGTGCTGTCAAATTGTCGCGACGAAACCACTCGGCAATGCGCAGTGCATCATTGCAGTACGCGCCCATCGAATAGTCACCGTCAGGCGCCCAAGTCGAATCTCCATGACCTCGTAGGTCAATTGAGGCCACGCGGTGTCCACGAGCTGCGAGGGTAACGGCTGTGCCGCCCCATGAGTGCCGGGTTTGGCCGCCGCCGTGGGCGAGGATCACGGGCGTGGCGTCCCCGGGCCAGTGGTCTGCGACGATGAACTGGTTGCTGCCGGTAGCGATGCGAATGGTCTCGGGCGCTGAATGCGTCACGTTTGGCGAGATTCGTTCGGGTCCCAGGTGGGTCGCTGCTTCTCGCGAAAGGCTTGCATGCCGACCTTCGCATCGGGTCCCAGGAACAGCTCATTTGACAGACGCTCCATATCGGCGAACGCAGAGTCGCGGTCCATCATCGGAACTGAACGGAGCAGGGCCTTGGTCTCGCGAACCGCCCGAGGTGCGCCAGCCTTAATGCCAACCACCAGCGCCGCTACCGATGTTGCGACATTGTCTGTGACATGAGTTACCAGGCCAATCGCTCTGGCTTCATCTGCACCGAACTGCTCGCCGGTCAACATCGCCGCTGCGATCTTGCCGGACGGTACGCGCCGCAAAATTGGGACTGAGATTATGGCTGCAGCGACGCCGATGCGTACCTCAGTCAGGGCAAACGTCGTGGCGCTGTGTACTACGACTAGGTCGCAGGATGCCATCAGCCCGATTCCGCCAGCCCGGACGGCACCATCAACCGCAGCAATCGTCGGCCGCCCCGTGTCCATCAAGCGTTTGAGAACGCTCACCATTGGACCAGAGTCCGGTGCGCCGTCGGATCGTTCCTTCAGGTCGGCGCCGGCGCAGAACGCTGGTCCTTCGTGACGGAGCACGATGGCCCGGGCCCTGGCTTCTTCCGCAACATCGATACCGGCGTGTAGCTGCTCGAGCAAACGCTTCGAAAGCGCATTGCGGTTGTGCTGCGAGTCGAGCGTGATCGTGGCGACGTCGTCGACGATCATCGTGTGAACCAATTCAGCCATGCGCCGAAGGTAGTCCCCGTCGCAGATCTAACCCTGGTTGGGCTGATCAACGAGAGGCATTTCGCGTACGCTGAGAAGCGTGACTGAACTTCGCAACGACTTTCCTGCAGGCGTGCTCACGGGCGAGGCGGTGAGCCAGGTTTTTGCATTGGCGAAAGATCAGCGGTTTGCCCTTCCCGCAGCGAACTGCATCGGCACCAACTCAATGAATGCCGTCATGGAGACTGCGGGAAAGCTCAATAGTCCGGTCATTATCCAATACTCGACCAGTGGGTCGGCATTCGTCGGGGGTAAAAACGTCCCCGTGGAGTCCAACCGTGCGTCGATCTTGGGCTCGGTCGCGGGAGCCAAGCACGTGCAAACGTTGGCCGAAGCCTATGACGCTCGGGTGATTCTCCATACCGATCACTGTCCGAAGGCGAAGCTTCCGTGGATTTCGGGGCTACTTGACGTTGGTGAAGAGCACTTTGCAGCAACCGGAACGCCACTGTTCAGTTCCCACATGCTTGACCTATCGGAAGAGCCGATGGAGGAGAACCTCGACATCTGCGTCGATTATTTGAAACGAATGACTCCGATGGGGATGACCCTCGAGATCGAACTCGGCATCACAGGTGGCGAGGAAGATGGCGTCGATAACTCCAATGCGAATCCCGAGGACCTCTACTCCAAGCCCGAAGAGGTTGCGTACGCGTACGAGCGGCTAGCGGAAGTCAGCCCGAATTTCACGATCGCCGCAGCGTTCGGCAACGTGCACGGTGTCTACAAGCCAGGGAATGTGAAGCTCACGCCAACGATCCTCCGCGATGCGCAGTCGCATATCGCCGAGAAGCACTCAACTAAATCAGACAAGCCAGTCAACTTCGTGTTCCACGGAGGCTCGGGCTCGACGGCTGCTGAGATTGAAGAAGCACTGAGCTACGGCGTCGTCAAGATGAACATCGACACCGATCTCCAATGGGCCTTCTGGGACGGGATCCGCAGGTACGAGTCCGACAAGCATGATTATCTCCAGGGCCAGCTCGGTAACCCTGGCGGAGCCGACGCGCCGAACAAGAAGCACTACGATCCGCGTGTTTGGTTGCGGTCTGGTGAAGTGAGCTTTGTTGGCCGCCTGGAGCAAGCTTTCCGAGAGCTCAACAACGTCGACACCCTCGCCTGAGCGGCAGATGCCCGCTCGAATTCCGGAGATCGATTTAAGTCCCCTTCGCGGCACCGAAGACGAGCGGCGAGCGCTCGCAAACAAGCTGACAGCGGTGTACCACGACATCGGTTTCGCTGTGCTGGTCAACCACGGCCTACCGACCGGCTACCTCGACACCATGTTCGCAATGATGGCTCAGTTCTTTGCGCTGCCCGACGCACAGAAGCTCCTCATCGACAAGCGTGAATCACGTCACTTCCGCGGTTGGGAAGCAGTCGGAACCGAATTTACAAACAACCGGCCCGACGTACGCGAACAGATCGACATTTGGTCAGAACGGCCAGCCCTCGCTGAAGATGTCCTGCCTGCGTATCTTCGGCTGCTCGGTCCGAACCAGTGGATGCCCGATCATGTCATCCCAGACCAGAAAGCATTGACACTCGACTGGTTCAATCGGCTCGGAACCGTTGCTGATGAAATTCTCAGCCTCTTCGCACTCGGGCTTGGACTCGGAGCCGACCACTTCCAAACTGCGTTTGACAAGAACTCGATGTCGCTCATGAAATTCATCAGCTATCCACCGACTCCCGAAGGGGCGGCCGGAGTAAACGCTCACCACGATACGGGATTCGTTACCTTGCTGGCGGCAGGACCGACGCCGGGTCTTCAAGTGCTCGACCCAACCGGAGACTGGATTGATGTACCGGTGGTACCGGATTCGTTTGTGCTGAACATCGGTGAAATGTTGCAGGCGATGACGGGGAACTATCTCGTCGCCACAGCACATCGGGTCATCACGAGCGAGCCGCGTATGTCAACCGCTTACTTCCACGGCCCGTCGCTTCACACAGCGCTAGATCCAATCCAGCTCAGCCCCCGATTCATCGATGCTGTGGCAGGTAGCGAACGTCACCGCTCGGCTGGATTCATGACGACCAAAGAGCAAACGGCGGCCGGAGTACGCGACATGGGCAGCACAAACCGCACCAACACCTACGGCGAGCAACTCTGGAACTACTTCGCCAGGAGCTACCCGGACATGATGCAAGCCCATTACGGCTAGGAGTTGCGGATGGTTTCCAGAAACTCGACAACGTCGCTTCGGTGCCGCGTGCGCCTCATTGGTGGTAAAGCCGACACGATGTCCCAGCGATAACGGGCTTTGCCCAGTCGTGGGTCCATAACGGCAACGACGCCTTTGTCGGCTGAAGTTCGAATCAGACGCCCGCAGGCCTGCGCCAACATCATCGATGCACGTGGAATGTCAATCTGGCTGAACGCCGCGGGACCAAGGAGATCGCGCCGAGCGGACAACAGCGGATCGTCGGGCCGTGGAAAGGGGATCCGATCGATGACCACGAGCGAAAGGGTTCTGCCAGGTACATCGACACCTTGGAAGAGTCCGGCAGTAGCGAACAGGCATGTTTCTTCGGAATCGGTGAACGCTTTGACAAGGGCAGGTTTGGGCAAGTCGCGCTGAGTTAAGATCGGGACGCCAAGACGACTCTTCATCTCGTCGGCTGCTTCGTCCATGGCCCGATAGCTCGTGAATAACGCCAGAGTCCGCCCGCCTGCTGCATTGATTAACGCCTCGAGTTCGTCGTTGGCCTTGTCTCGGAAGCCGGCAACGTTCGGGTTGGGCAGGTGAATTGCGTTGTACAGCAATGAGTTTGCTTCGTAGTCGAACGGGCTGCCGACATCGGCAATTTCTACTTCACTCATCTGCATGCCGACTCGTTCTGCGAGCGACGATGGGATTGTTGCACTTGTGAGGATCGCCGTTCGCTTCGACCAGACCCCTTCGGTCATGGTCGGTCCGACGTCGAGCGGCGCAATCTCAAGCCGCGGTGATTCGCTTGAACCTGAGACAAATGCGACGTGGCCTTGTCGACCCTCAATGGCTAAGTCGAGCTGATTAATCGAGCGGCCGGTCATAGTTTGAGCCCGCAGCATGCGCTGCTTGGCATCCTCGTTCTTTGTGTTGATGGCGATCAGCGTGTCGTTGACCTCACCAAGTCGAAGACGGGCATCCGTCAGGACTTCCTGAATTTCGTCTGGAAGCGGAGCGGTCAGCCGTTTCCCGACCTCGTCGCCGAGTGCGTCCCTCAGACCTGTCCCGATCTCGGCGATACCACCGGTGAGGCTGGGGTCCGTGATGATTTTGCCGACGACGCCTGACAATGCGGTAAAGCGCCCGGGTGAAACCTCGACACCGACCGTGTCGCTCATCGTGTCCTCAAGAACATGGGCTTCGTCAAAAACGACAACGTCGTGATCGGGAAGAATGGCGTCATCGCTCGCCACGTTGAGTCCGTACAAATAGGTATTGACTACGATGACGTCGGCTGCGGCGGCCTGCCGTCGTGCTTGCTCGGCAAAGCATGGATCACCCAGCGGGCATTTGTCCGCCCCGGGACATTCGTCGCTGCCGACGCTCACGGATCGCCATGCGTTGTCAGATGGTGACCAGTCGAGTTCGGCTTGATCGCCGGTCGCCGAAGTGCCAGCCCATTCCGCGACTTTCTTGATCTCAGCCTGGGTGGCTACAGCCAACGTGTCGAGTTCGAGTTGACTCTGCTCGCCGCCGCTCATCTCTTTCAACCGCTGAAGACAGACGTAATTGTTGCGGCCCTTCAGCACAGCGAAGTTGAAGTCGGCGTCTAGATGCTCGGCCAAAAACGGTAGGTCTTTTTTTGCTAGCTGGTCCTGCAAGGCCTTAGTAGCAGTGGCCACAACCACACGTTTCCCACCCGTAATTGCCGGGACAAGGTAGGCGAGAGTCTTGCCGGTTCCCGTTCCCGCTTGGACTACGAGGTGCTTGCCCGTCGCGATCGATTGCTCAACAAGACGAGCCATTTCGAACTGGCCTGGGCGGTCTTCGGCGTTATCGAGGGCAGCGGTGGCGCAGGCAAGTGCTACGACAGCCTCGGTGGGTTCGGACGGGGCTTGATTGAGAGATGATTTGTCAGTCATGCGTCGAGCAGCGCAAGTGCTTTGTCGAGTTCGATTTCGCCGAAGTCGGGCCAGGCGGTGTCGGTGAAGTGGATCGCCGCTCCTGCTGCCTGCCAGAGAAGGAAATTCGACACTCGACGCTCACCGCTAGTCCGAATGACGACATCGACTGGTGGGAGGTCGGGTAAGTACATGTGTTGGCTGATCGTCTCGGGCGTCGGTCCAACGGCAGTGGACCTAGCACCCTCGACGGCCCTTATTAATTCGGCTCGGCCGCCGTAATCGAAGGCGACCGTTAGTGTCATACCGGTGTTGTCAGCGGTGTCCGTAATCGCTTTATGGATTGCCCTCTGTACGTACTTCGGGGTTCGGGCTTCGCGCGAATCGAAGGGCCGGCCGATCCACTGGATTCTGACGTTCAGCTCATTTAGTTCCGCAACACGACCGAATAGCTTCTCGTGGAGGCCCAAAATGTGCCGCACTTCAGGCCGAGGTCGCCGCCAATTCTCCGTCGAGAAGCCGAACACGGTTAGCCAGCCAATGTTGCGCTGGACTGCGACTCGAACGAGCCGGGCAAGGTTCTCTTCGCCTTCGGTGTGGCCTTCGGTGCGAGGCAACCCGCGGCGACCCGCCCAGCGTCCGTTGCCGTCCATGATGCATGCGACGTGAATGGATTGGTGAGCATCGGTCGACACGTTGAGCACCGTACCTGTCCGATGTGCTGCGAGCCGCCACATACGGCGACGGACGTGGAAGAATAAGGGAGTGGCCGTCAACTTTGCCTCTTCGCTTTTGCCTCTGGCAAAGGAAGCTGACAGTTCCGACTCGACGCGCCAGTTCCTCCGTCACGTGATGGTGGTAGGCGGCACGCTGCGCGAGTGGAATGACCTTGGCGATCAGCGGTGGGCGCATCGAGTCGAGACATTGGGTGCGATTGTCAGCCAGGCCGGTGCGTCGTACCTCACCCTGCGGGCCTTCGAGTCGGGCGATGCTGCTGCGGCACAAGACTGGTGGGAGCGTCAGATCGACAACTGCCAGGTCATGATCGACCCATGCGGCGACGGACGCGACCGCTTCGCCACAGCTATGCGGCGGCTTGATCCGGCGGACCCGGTCAATGAAGCAACGGTTGCCGAGGTGCTCTACGCCCCCGCTGACTGTGAACCTGACCTGATCCTTGTGCTCGGTGAGCCCGATCGTCTCCCGCCGTCATTGGTGTGGGAGTTGGCATATGGTGAGCTGGTCTTCGTCTCGGTGAGCTGGGATGAACTCGTTGCAGATCATGTCGTCGACGCCATTGCTGACTTCGCGCAGCGTGAACGGCGATTCGGAGGTCTTAATGAGACCGACGAATCAATCGGATGAGTGAGCTCTACCGCGACAGTGGCGTGGTTTTGCGGACCTACAAACTTCGGGAGGCTGATCGCATCATCGTGTTGCACACCCGTGACAACGGCAAGGTTCGGGCCGTCGCTAAAGGCGTGCGGAAGACGAAGTCGAAATTTGGTGGCCGGTTGGAGCCAATGAGTCACGTCAAGGTGCAGCTCTACCGCGGGCGCGAGCTGGACATCGTCACTCAGGCTGAGTCGGTCGAACCGCTTGCGCCGATGCTGTCGTCGTTAGATCGCGCGTCGCAGGGCTTAGCCGTGCTTGAAGCTGTTGACCAGTTGTCGCTTGAGCGAGAGCCAAACCCGCAGCTATATCAAATGGTCGTCGGTGTGCTGCGCACGATTGCATCCAACCCGTCTCCGATTAACGTGCCGGCGTTCTACTGGAAGTTGCTGGCGAATGAGGGCATGCGTCCGCAACTTGACGTCTGTGTCAGGTGCGGCGATTCCGGGCCAGGAACGCAACTTGTTGCCTTCGACCTGAACGAAGGCGGCGTGCTGTGTCGCTCCTGTCGTTCTGGCCAATCAATCAGTCCCGGAGCCCTCTCTCTTCTGCGCGATATTCTGGGCGGGCGTCTTGCTCATGCATTGGCTCAGCTCGAGTCACCCGTGACGCACGAGGTTTCGGCGTTGGCAACTCGTGCTTTAGAATTTCACATTGAACGACGTCTCAAGGCCGTCGCTATGTTCGAAGCGCAGTAACGCGATTCAGCTTCTCGGTGGCCTGTTCGAGCGAGCCAGACGCATTGTTGGCGACGTGCAGCGGATGCGTAGCCTGCGACGGGTGGGTCAGCCTCGGTGCTCGTAGACTCGCCCGTCTATGCCGGCAACCGACCTGGATCAGATCGTCTCACTCTGCAAACGACGCGGGTTCGTCTACCAGTCCGCTGAGATCTACGGTGGTTTCCGCTCGACGTACGACTACGGCCCGCTCGGATCGTTGTTGCTCCGCAACGTCAAAGAGGCGTGGGTCCGGTCGATGGTCCAGCAACGCGACGACGTCGTGTTGATCGACGCAGCGATCTTAGGCCCACCCCAAATCTGGGAGGCTTCCGGCCACCTCGGAAATTTCTCAGATCCCCTTGTCGACTGTACGAAATGCAAGAACCGGTTTCGTCTCGACAAGCTGGCCGATCCGGAGACCTGCCCGGAATGCGGTGAGAAAAACAGCTTTACCGAGGCCCGCGAGTTCAACCTAATGTTCAAGACGCAGGCGGGCCCGGTTGAAGGCGCTGGGGCAGATGCCTACCTCCGCCCGGAGACGGCACAGGGCATGTTCACTAACTTCGCTCAGGTGCTGCAGACCAGCCGCAAGAAACCACCCTTCGGTATTGCGCAGGTCGGCAAGAGCTTCCGCAACGAAATCACCCCTCAAAACTGGATCTTCCGCACCCGCGAGTTTGAGCAAATGGAGATGGAGTTCTTCGTGCCGCCGAGCGAAAGCAGCCAGTGGTACGAGTATTGGTGTAGGGAGCGCCTCAATTGGTACGTCGAGCACGGGATCCCAACAGACATGGTGATGCTTCGCCCCCACGACGCCGACGAGTTGTCGCACTATTCGACTGGCACCTCCGACGTAGAGTTTAAGTTCCCTTGGGGATTTGACGAATTAGAAGGAATAGCAAATCGGACAGACTTTGACCTCAAGGCCCATGCCGCAGCGTCTGGTGAGAAGCTTGATTACTTCGATCCGCAATCGAACGAGCGGTACGTTCCGTATGTAATCGAACCTGCCGCAGGCGCAACTCGCGCAATGGCGGCGTTTCTCCTTGCAGCCTACGACGAAGACGAGATCAACGGTGAAAGCCGTACCGTGCTGCGGTTGCATCCGCGACTGGCCCCGTACAAAGTGGCCGTACTTCCGTTGAGCAAGAAAGACACGCTGACACCGCTGGCACACGAGGTACGCAGGCTGCTCGCGGAGCGCTACATGGTCGACTACGACGAGACGCAAAACATCGGTAAGCGCTACCGCCGACAAGATGAGATCGGAACGCCACTCGCTGTCACAGTTGACTTCGAATCGCTCAATGACAGTGCCGTAACAGTCCGCGACCGCGACTCTACGGAGCAAATCCGAGTCCCAATCGACGAGCTGTTGGGCACTGTGTCCGGCAGGCTCGGCTTCTAGGGTCGTTTTCCAGTGAGCGTCACGTATCTCGACAAGATTCTCGATCGTCATCGAGAGATGGCAGCGGCTGACAGGCGACCAGTCGAGCGACTCATTGACGAGGCACGTGAAATGCCGAGAGCGCGCGGCTTTCGGGCGGCGCTCGTCTCCAACACCAGGCTCGGAGTGATCGCTGAGATCAAACGGCGATCACCATCGAAGGGCGACCTCAAAGTCGGACTCGACCCTGCGGAGTTAGCGAGTGTCTACGAGGCTGGGGGAGCGACCTGTCTCTCGGTGCTCACCGATGCCGAGGGCTTCGGCGGTTCAGTCAACGATCTTCAATCGGCGCGACGAGCCTGCTCAATGCCGGTGCTACGAAAGGACTTCACAGTCTCCGAGCTCGATGTTCTCGACGCCCGACTCATGGGGGCCGACTGTGTGCTGCTCATCGCTGCCGCCTTGGACTCTTATCAGCTTGCTGAGTTTCACGCTCTTGCGCTCGACATTGGTCTTGACGTTTTGGTGGAGATTCACGACGAAGCGGAACTCGAACACGCACTCGAATCAGACGCAACCCTAATCGGGGTTAACCAACGGGATTTGGTCACCTTCCAGGTTGATCACGAACGTGCGGTCCGAATGGGCAGCGTCATTCCAGATAGCGCAGTAAAGGTCGCCGAGTCGGGAGTCCGGGGTGGTGACGACGCGCGCAGACTTGAAGACGCTGGTTATGGCGCAATCCTGGTTGGTGAATCGCTCGTCACGAGTGGCGACCCGAAGAGCATTCTTTGCGAGCTGATCGGCTAACCACTGCGGCTGTCGCTTGCTGATCGAAGCCCTTGAACCAGCCGCTGAGTAGTTCTTGGGAAGTGGTTGGGAGCTCAAGAGGCTTGCGCGGCACACCGGATGTGCGTGCCTGTCGAAACGAGCGACACGTGCGTGACTTCTCGATCTCAGGCGACAGCGCGATGCATTCTTGGACTTCGTGAGTTCCCGGACGTGATTTGGACAGAGGAAGAGGACATCGTCGTTCGTTTGTCCCAACCCTGGTTGGCTTGACGACCGGGCCCCGAGGAAAAGGTTTGCCGATATGCATAAACGGGTTGCGGCCTCATTGGCTGCGCTGTCCTGACGTGATCCGCGCTGATCAGCAACGGTACCGACAGCCTGGTCGAGATATTGCTGTCGGGGCCGTCGACGTATGGTAACTGCGTGATACTGCAGTGTTGTAGAGCGCAGCGAACTCCGAACTTCCGAACCATCTTTCGCGGGCTGTAATCCCTAGAGCTGGCGACAGAACTTATCAACGCACGTCGTCGGCCATAGCCAGACAACTGAGCCCGCCACCGCCCGGCTTGGTTTTGAGTTGCGAATGATCGAGAGAGGCAACTAGGCGCAGTTCGTACAGGGTCCTGTCGTCGGCGAAAAGTAAAATCGACCACTCGACATGGACCTCGTCCAAAACTGCTGTTGGACGAGGTTGATTTTGCTAGGTGAGTACGCTCTGGATGTTCAGCGGCCGAGCTCGCGTCGTGCGCTGGTAATCAAGAACCGTTGGTACAAGCCGGCTGGTAGCCGCGATACAAAATCAAACAACTTCGCGTCAGGCCCGATCAGCGCTCGACGACGGTTGTGCTGTACTGCCTTAAGGATCTCACGTGCTGCCTTTTCGGGACTGCTCTTGGCGAGCCTGTCGAACTCAATCTGCATGTTGTCAGGGTTCTGCCCGATGGCGCGCACAGTATCGTCGCGACGTCCGCTGTTAACAATGTTGGTTTTGATGCCACCAGGATGGATTGTCGTGACTGAGACGTTTGAATTTTCGATCTCAAGCTCCATACGGAGTGCGTCGCTGAACCCGCGTACCGCAAATTTGGAGGCGTTGTAGGCGGATTGTCCGGGAATGCTGACGAGGCCGAAGACACTTGAGATGTTGACCACGTGGCCTTCTTCAGCCTGGCGTAGATGTGGAAGAAAGGCCTGCGTCCCATGAACCACGCCCCAGAAGTCGATGTCCATTACCCATTCGAAGTCGCTGATGGATTGTTCGGCGGCAGTAGCGGCGAGGTTGACCCCGGCATTGTTGATGATCATGTTGACCGAGCCGTGGAGGTCAGCAGCAGAGTCGGCCCAGGAAAAAACTGCGGCACGATCGGCGACGTCGACCGCAGCGGAAGTGACCTTGATCCGGTGCTCTTCACACATGGCAACGGTGTCAGCGAGTCCAATCGCATCGAGGTCTGCCAACGCAAGAGAAGCGCCTCGCGACGCCAGGTCGACGGCTAGTGCCCGGCCGAGGCCCGACGCTGCTCCGGTGATAGCGACTACACGACTGCGGAATTGTCTCACAAAGTCAGCCTGCCAGATAGCAACCGGACCGCGGTGATTGAGTGGCGATTGAACCCGCCACGTCTATCAGCAGCCTCGTTCCAATTTTGCCGTTGTCGATTTGGGCGTCGAATTGGAGCTGAAGGCTGAGAGATCCCTGTTGTTGTGCAGCAAGGTGCCCTTTGTGTACCCCGGCCAAGGGAGGCATTGAGGTCGACTTATTCCAGGCGCGGCCTGGAATCAAAGCATTGATCCCGCGCCGACGGTTTGTCGACAGGTACGTTGAGCCACCTGATGTTCGTCAAGATCTGTGGCATTACCAACGAAGATGACGCTTTGCTGTCGGTTGCCATGGGCGCCGACGCAGTCGGATTTATCTTTGCGCCCTCTGCTCGTCAGGTGGCGCCGCAGAAGGTCTATGACATTACCCGTCGACTGCCGCCCGAAATTCTCACTGTCGCTGTCTTTCGAGACGAACTCCCGGCACGGGTCATTGAGTTGGCGCACAAGGCCGGAGTCAAAGCAGTGCAACTCCATGGCCGCGAGACTCCAGAGCAAGCCCGCGAGGTCGCCGGTCACTTTCGCTGGGTAATCAAGGCCTTCGGCTCAGATGACGACAACCTTCCCAAAGCCAACACTTACGGCACCGACATGGTCTTGCTCGACGCGCCCAGTCCTGGCAGTGGGAAAGTCTTCGATTGGTCGATCGCCGGGGACGCGCCAGACTCAATGAAACTTATCCTTGCTGGCGGCCTCACGCCTGAGAACGTGGATGCAGCGGTCCAAGAGGTGCGGCCGTGGGGTGTCGATGTGGCGAGCGGCGTCGAGAAGTCGCCAGGCAAAAAAGATGCGATGGCGGTTAAGCGCTTCATAGAGAATGCGAAAGCGCACGCATCTGAGCAGTACCGGGGCGATGACAACTTGCCCTACGACTGGGATGTTGAATAGCTGAGATCGACAGGGTTCGCTGCCGAGCCAGTCAGTACCCTGGAAGCCTGATGAGCATGAATCCGGATACCTTGTTGGCGCCCCCAGATCACACTGGTCGTTTCGGCGACTTTGGCGGCCGCTTCGTTCCTGAAACGCTAGTGCCTGCATGTCAGGAACTTGAAGCAGCTTTTAACGAGGCGTGGGCTGATTCGTCATTTCGCGCTGAACTCGACGAGGTGCACCGCCTGTATTCGGGACGTCCATCGATCATTACCGAGTGCAAGAACCTCAGTACCCAACTTGGCATTCGACTGTTCCTGAAACGCGAGGACCTCAATCACACTGGCTCTCACAAAATCAACAACGTGATCGGTCAGACATTGCTCGCAAAACGTATGGGTAAGAAGCGGATCGTGGCTGACACCGGTGCTGGGCAACACGGAGTCGCCAGCGCCACCGCCGCGGCGCTGATGGGGCTTGACTGCAAGGTGTACATGGGTGCCGTTGATGTAGAACGTCAGGCACTCAACGTGTTTCGCATGAAGCTGCTCGGCTCCGAAGTCGAATCTGTCCACAGCGGTAGCCGCACCTTGAAAGATGCCGTCAATGAGGCAATGCGGCACTGGGTAGCCAACGTTGCAGACACCCACTTCTGTCTGGGCTCAGTTGTGGGGCCGCACCCGTACCCCTACATGGTGCGCCAATTCCAGTCGATCATTGGTGACGAAGCGCACGCTCAGATCGGCGATCTCACTGGCGCAATGCCCGATGTTGTCGTCGCCTGCGTTGGTGGAGGCTCGAACGCCATCGGTATCTTCAGCGGATTCGTCGACGAGCCCGGCGTCCGCCTGGTTGGGGTTGAGCCAGCGGGTGGAGCAGCAATCGGCAAGGGTGTGCCCGGCGTTGTGCACGGCATGCGCAGCAACTTGATGCAGGACGAGTACGGCCAGGTGGAAGAGGCGCTCTCAATCTCGGCAGGCCTTGACTATCCCGGTGTCGGCCCTGAGCACTCCTACCTCTCCTCGATAGGGCGAGTGGACTACCCAAGTGTCACCGATGATGAGGTCATTGCCGGTTTCCGGCTGCTGGCAGAAGCCGAAGGGATCATTCCGGCGCTGGAATGTGCGCACGTCGTTGCGTGGATTTCGCGCGAGGCGCCCCGCATTCAGGGTCAGACCGTGTTGATGAACTTGTCGGGACGTGGCGACAAAGATGTCGCGCAGATGATGAAAATTCTCGCTGATGCGGACGGCGACATCTAATGCCGGGGCTTATCGAAACTGAGTTCAGGGCTAAACGCGGGGCTGGTCGCAAATTGCTCGTGCCGTATATCACCGGCGGATACCCCGGCTGGCAAGATGCGATTCGGGCGTGTGCTGCGAACGGCGCCGACGCTATCGAGATCGGTATCCCGTTCTCCGACCCGGTAATGGATGGTCCGGTCATCCAGCAGGCGTCACAAGCTGCTCTGGAAGCTGGCGTGACCCCCCAGTCGGTGCTCGACGAAGTGCCAGGTCTCGACGTAGGGATTCCGCTTGCCGTGATGACCTACTACAACTTGGTGCATCACCCTGGACCCGAACGTTTCGCTGCAAATCTCCAGCGTGCGGGTATCGCTGCAGCCATTCTGCCCGATCTGCCGCTTGAAGAATCTGACCCGTGGTGCGCGGCAGCGGCGTCGCATGGCATCGAGGCGATCATGCTCGCAGCGCCGACGGCCCCAGACGATCGGCTGCCGCAGGTCGCTGAGCGGGCGCGCGGGTTCATTTACTCCGTGGGCTTGCTCGGCGTTACAGGCGAACGTTCATCGCTCGCCGCAACAGCAACCGACTTGGCGGGGCGGCTGAAGGCAATTACCGACAAACCAGTGCTGGTCGGTGTCGGTGTGTCGAACGCTGAACAAGCCTACCAGGCAACCCGAGTTGCCGATGGAGTAATCCAGGGGGCCTCAGTGGTACGCCGGCTCATGGAGACAGGGCCCGACAGTGTCGGCGAGTACGTGGCCGGCGTACGCAACGCTATCGACGCTGACTGAACGAAAACGGCATGTGGTCTTGCGCACATTTTTGGCGCGACGACCGCCTGAATCACTAAGCACGTGGCATAAAGAAACGCCTTGCGAGCCTCCGCACAAACTCGAGTGAAGAGCAGCCGCATCCTGGCAGACTGGGCTGGTGTACGACTACATCATTGTTGGAGGCGGATCGGCGGGGTGTGCTCTTGCGAACCGATTGAGTGCTGATCCGTCCAATGAGGTGCTGGTCATCGAAGCAGGCCGACGAGACTGGAAATGGGATGTTTTCATCCACATGCCTGCAGCGCTTGCCTTTCCCATCGGCAGCAGATTCTACGACTGGAAGTACGAGTCAGAGCCGGAGCCGTTCATGGACGGGCGGCGCGTCTACCACGCGAGAGGCAAGGTCCTTGGCGGGTCGAGCAGTATCAACGGAATGATCTTCCAGCGGGGTAACCCGATGGACTACGACAAGTGGGGAGCCATCCCCGGCTTGGAACAATGGGACTGGGCGCACTGCCTGCCCTACTTCAAACGGATGGAGACCTGTCTCGCAGGTGAAGAGCCAGGGCACCCTGGTCTCCGTAACGATGACGGGCCGCTCGTCCTCGAACGTGGGCCCGCGAATAACGCGCTCTTTGACGCGTGGCTGGCAGCGGGTGTCGAAGCAGGTTTTAATCGCACCAAAGACGTCAACGGTTATCGGCAAGAGGGCTTCGGTCCCTTTGATAAAAATGTCCTACGCGGTCGCCGTCTCAGCGCTGCGCGCGCCTACCTCCATCCGGTTCTTGACCGCCCAAATTTGACCCTGATGACGCGGGCCCAGGTCGACAAGGTGGTGTTTGGCGACCCGAAGGAGCCGGAGCGAGCTACCGGTGTCGAGGTCCGCAAGCTCGGCATCGGTGGTTTCTTCGGGCGTGGCGTATCGATGATTGAGGGTCGCGAAGTGGTGTTGTGCGGGGGTGCGTTCAACAGCCCGCAGTTGCTTCAATTATCTGGCGTCGGTGATCGCCAGCACCTGGAGTCCCTCGGAATTCCCGTGGTGGCAGACGTGCCAGGCGTCGGTGAAAACCTGCAGGATCACCTCGAGGTCTACATTCAGTACGAGTCCAAGGAGCCGGTGTCGATTCAACCGCATCTTGCGCATTGGAAAAAGCCGTGGATCGGTCTGCAGTGGTTGTTTCGACGGGGACCAGGCTCGTCAAATCACTTCGAGGCGGGAGCGTTCGTCAAAAGCAATCCGAACGAGCCGTATCCGAACTTGATGTTTCACTTCTTGCCGATCGCAATTCGTTACGACGGATCGTCGCCAACCAGGCCTAACGGTAGCAGCGCGAAAATCGAGCACGGCTACCAAGTTCATGTTGGTCCGATGTACTCCGATGCTCGGGGAACAGTGAAGATCACGTCTCGCGATGCGTCTGATCATCCGGCGGTTCAGTTCAACTATCTCAGCACTGAACAAGATCGTCGGGAGTGGATTGAAGCGGTGAGAACAGCACGCAAGATCCTGACGCAACCTGCGTTCGAACCACTTAACGCCGGTGAGATCTCGCCTGGGCCTACCGTCACAACCGATGAAGAGATCATGGACTGGGTAGCCAAAGACTCCGAAACGGCACTGCATCCCTCTTGCACGACCAAAATCGGACCTCAGAGTGATCCGATGGCCGTGATCAACCCGTCCACGATGCAGGTATGGGGTACGAAAGGACTCCGCGTCGTTGACGCAGGGTGCATGCCGAATGTAAGCAACGGAAACACGTATGCGCCGACGATGATGATCGCCGAGAAAGCAGCCGACTTGATCCTTGGCAACGAACCACTGCCGCCTGACTACACCGAGGTATACCGCGGCGACATTGTCGAGGGCAGGCGTCGGTGAGCGATTGGCTCAACCCTTACAGATCACGGTTTAGTAACTGTTCGGACCGCCTCTAATTGCGCATTGGCGCCATCAAAGCCTCGAACGTCGACCGGCTCACCGCATCGGTTATCGCAGTGAAGACAATCTGCGCGAAACTTCACTGGCTGTGACAGCAGCATCGAGGGAGTCCACGGGTGATTGTCAAAAGCTCCCTCGGCTGGCTCCAGGGGGCACAGTGGGGCTCATCGTTTGAAGAAGCGACGCAGCGAGGCCTGCTTATACGCTGTAAACCAGGCGAGCGAGCTGCCGAGGAAAAGTAAAGCCATCGCCCATCTGTACACCATGCTCGCAGTCATGTTGCCCACAACTTGAAATAGTCCGGCGATTATCGCCACAAGAAAAACAGCGATGATCACTAGCCAGACGAAGCCAATCACTCGGTCGTGTCGTGTCGTCATCGCTGGGGCGCCGATTTGCTCTTCTGGTCGCGATTAACTCTGCGACTTCCGACGGATGATGTTGAGTGCGGAGCCGGCCTCGAACCACTCGACCTGCTCGGGGCTGAACGTGTGGTTGCACTCAAAGGGGACTATCGAGCTGTCCGGTTTGATGATCTCGCACCGCACGGTCTCGCCTGGAACTGGCGGTAAGGACACCACGTTGACGCGGTCGTCCTCACCGATCTTGTCGTAGTCGGCCGGGTCGACAAACGTGAGTGGAACCATGCCTTGCTTCTTCAAGTTGGTCTCGTGGATACGGGCAAAGCTGCGGGCGATCGCCACGAGGCCCATCCGGAAGCGCGGCTCCATGGCCGCATGCTCGCGGCTCGAACCTTCACCCATGTTCTCGTCCCCGATGACGATCCATGCTTGGTCTGCCTCATGGTATTCCTTAGCAATTTCAGGAAAGCGCTGCGTCTCGCTAGTGAGCTGGTTCTTACCGAATCCAACTTCGTAGCCTGCGAAGGCGTTCACCGCTCCAAGGTAAAGGTTGCCGGAGATGTTCTCGAGGTGGCCCCGATACTTCAGCCAGGGACCTGCCATTGAAATATGATCGGTCGTAAACTTGCCCTGTGCCTTGACGAGCACTGGCAAGTTACTGTAGCGATCGAGTGACACTGGTTCGAAGGGTTCAAGCAACTGCAGGCGGTCAGAGGTCTGGCTCACGGCAATTGGGACGTCGTGGCCATCGGCTGGCGGCGCAGTGAACGTGTCTTCGCCAGGGTCGTAGCCCGCGTCAGGAAGAATCTGGCCAGCGGGTGCATCGAGACTGACTTCGGTGCCGTCGGGTGCTGTAATCGTGTCGACCGTCGGATCAAAATCAAGGCGCCCCGACAATGCAATAGCCATCACCGTGTCTGGGGAGGTGACGAATGCAAGGGTGTTAGGCGAGCCATCATTGCGCTTCGGAAAGTTGCGGTTGAAGGACGTGACGATCGTGTTGGACTTGCTTGTAACTAATTCAGGGCGACTCCACTGGCCGATGCAGGGTCCACAGGCATTGGCGAGCACTGTGGCGCCGACGGCTTCGAGGTCAGCAAGCAGGCCGTCGCGTTCGATTGTTGCGCGGGTCTGCTCGGACCCAGGTGTGATCATCAAGTCAATTTTTGCGGTGAGACCCTTAGCGGTGGCTTGACGCGCAATCGAGGCAGCGCGAGTGATGTCCTCGTAGGAGGAGTTGGTGCACGAACCGATGAGCGCCGCCGAGGGAATGAGGGGCCAGTTGTTAGCCCGTGCTGCTTCACCGACACCGGCACCCACCTTGTGAGCCAGATCGGGCGTATGCGGTCCATTGATTAGTGGCTTGAGGTCGTCGAGGTTAATTTCGAGGACTTGGTCGTAGCTGGCGTCATCGTCGCTACGGAGATGATCGGCAACCTTGTCAGCGGCATCGGCGATGGCCTCGCGCCCGGTGGCCTTCAAATACTGGCTTATGTTGTGGTCGTAGCCGAACACCGACGTCGTGGCACCGATCTCTGCTCCCATGTTGCAGATAGTCGCCTTACCGGTAGCGGAGATCGAGTCGGCACCGGAACCAAAGTATTCGACGATCGCCCCAGTGCCGCCTTTGACCGTGAGTTGGCGGGCGACCTCAAGGATGACATCCTTCGGGCTGCTCCAATCAGAGAGTGTGCCGGTGAGCTTCACGCCGATGACCCTTGGCCACTTGACATTCCAGGCAAAACCGGTCATTACGTCGACCGCATCAGCGCCGCCAACTCCGATGGCGACCATGCCCAATCCACCAGCGTTGGGGGTATGGCTATCAGTGCCAATCATCATGCCGCCGGGAAAGGCGTAGTTCTCAAGGACGACTTGATGGATAATTCCCGAGCCAGGGCCCCAGAACCCTATGCCGTACTTGGCGCTGACGGACTTGAGAAAGTCGTACACCTCGGCGTTGGTATCAACTGCGACACCGAGATCGATTTCCGCGCCGACCTTGGCTTGGATGAGGTGATCGCAGTGGACCGTTGAGGGTACGGCCACTTCGGGAAGACCTGCGGTCATAAATTGTAGGAGTGCCATTTGTGCGGTGGCGTCCTGCATTGCAACGCGGTCTGGGTGGAAATCGGCGTAGCTGCTACCACGTTCAAGCTCTTGGTTGCGGGGGTCTGCGAGGTGGTTGACGAGGATTTTCTCGGTCAACGTCAGGGGCCGATTGAGGCGGTTGCGGGCAATTTCGACGTTACTTGGAAGGGTGGCGTAGACATGCTCGACGAGGTCTATTGGGGTAGTTGCACTCACAGAAGCCATGTAGACAACTATAATACAAGTTCATGAATTCGGCAAAGCACTCGACAAACGCTTCGGAGTGCCCGCAGAAGCGAATTGCACCGGAATGGGTTGGCATAGACCACGTTCAGCTCGCTATCCCCAAAGGAGCTGAAGATGATGCCCGAGACTTCTATATCGGCGTGTTGGGTCTGTCCGAGGTACCTAAACCGCCTTTGCTCGCAAAGCGAGGTGGCGCGTGGTTTGAAGCTGGAGATGTACGGCTGCACGTCGGCGTGGAGGAATCGTTTGTTGCTGCCAGCAAGGCGCACCCAGCGCTGACGATTGAGAATCTTGTGAGCTTCATCGAGAGCAGTGAACTTGAGGCGACATGGAACAACGAGATTGCGGGTCTCACGCGTTGCCACATCTTCGACCCGTTCGGCAATCGAATCGAGTTGGTGCAGACGTGAGGCGAATTCGGTATCAAGAGATCGCAGACGAACTGCGCGAGCGGGCACGAAGCTCACCCCCAGGAACCGTGCTGCAATCTGAAGCGGAGATGTCCGCAGAGTTCGCCGCGTCTCGGGTGACGGTGCGCAGAGCTCTAGAACTCGTCCGAGATGACGGGCTGATCGCGGCACGTCAAGGCTTCGGGTGGTTTGTTGCCACCGACCCGGTGCGTCAGAGCCTGACATCGCTCGGCACAATCGAGTCGCAGGTCGAAGGTGTGGGCAAGATCAGCGAGCGCAAGGTCAGCGAGTTTGCGTTCGAACAACCGCCGGCGCGAGTGCGTAAGTTGCTCCAGGTTGACCAGGTGCTGCGAGTCAAGCGAGTCAATCTCGCCGATAGCGAGCCGTTTGCCGTTGTGACCGTCTGGTGTCCGGCTGACCTCGGCGCCAGCCTGTCGCGAACCGACGTTGAGCAGCGGCCGTTCTATGAGTTGCTTGATATCGAGTTGCGCGGAGCTACGCAGACCATCGGCGCTGATTCAGCGGAACCGGCAGATGCGAAGCTGCTCGGAATCCAAGTCGGCTCACCGTTGCTACGTTGTCAACGCGTAACGACGGACCGCCGGGGCGAGTCGGTGCTGGTCAGCGAGCACCTGTTCCCAGCACACCGCACCGAGTTCGTTGTCGAATTACCGCAAGCCGAGCCGAGCATGACTCCTTCAGGCTTACGCCTGGTTGACTGACATTGATTTAAGCGCAGCCCGGGCTGTATCCAACCTGCCTGCGGTCCGGAGTGCCTGAGCGCCGTAGCCTGCCATTTATGGGAATGCTGAGGACATTTCGTTCGGTCGTGCAGTTCGATTCGATCACGCTGGATCGGGTCGAGCGGCGTCTTAAGAAGGCGGCATGTATCGATGACTACCGCCGAATAGCCAAGCGGCGACTTCCATTCGGGGTTTTCGACTACATCGATGGGGGAGCGGAAGACGAGCGGACACTCACCCGTAACGTCACGACATTTGCTGATCTCGAATTCAAGCCACGCGTGCTCCGGGACGTGAGCAACATAGATACGTCGACCACGATCTTCGGACGGCCGGCAGCGATGCCGCTGATCTTGGCGCCAACCGGGTTCACCCGCATCGCTCATTCCCAAGGAGAGTTAGCCGTAGCGCGAGCCGCCGCCCAGGCTGGGCTGCCATGGTCGCTTTCCACCATGGGGACTCGTTCGATCGAGGAAGTAGCGGCGGTCAGTGATGGCGAGAAATGGTTTCAGGTCTACACCTGGAAGGATCGGGGGCTCGTCGAAGATTTAATCAAACGCGCCAAGGCGTCGGGCTTCACAGCAATCTGGCTGACGGTCGACACCGCGGTCCTGGGTCGGCGCGAGCGCGATGTCAGGCGAGGAATGACGCTGCCACCCAAGGTCGGTCTCGGCACGCTTGTCGACGGTGCGATCCATCCCTCGTGGACCATCGACTTTCTACGCAACGATCCCATCACCTTTGCGAACGTTGTCGGCAAGAACGTCGAGGACGGCAGCACGGCGGTATCGCTCGCGGAACATGTTGCACGCCAGTTCGACCAGGCGTTGTCGTGGGACGACATCGACTGGTTGCGGTCGATATGGGACGGTCCGATCGTACTCAAAGGGATCCAGACCGTCGCAGACGCAAAGCAGGCCGTAGCAATGGGCGTCGAAGGCATTGGCCTCTCGAACCATGGGGGGCGTCAACTCGACGACGCACCCGCACCGATTTCGCTTGTTGAACCAGTAAGACAAGAACTCGGTGATAGCAGCACGATCATCTGTGATGGTGGCGCGCGCCGGGGAAGCGACATTGTTAAAGCGATTGCGCTAGGTGCTGACGCTGTTTCGATAGGCCGTCCATACTTTTATGCCCTTGGAGCGGGCGGGGAACGCGGCGTCGCCCACATGCTTAATTTTATGCGAGAGGGCCTTGAGCGAACGATGGCGTTAATCGGCGTTCGATCTGTTCAGGAGATCGAACGCAAACTGGTCCGTTGGAAGTAAGTGGTCCGTTAGTCTTTGCAATGGATATACGGGCCCAACTGATCTCGGGCCGCACAGACTGACCGACTCTGACAGCATCGATTCCAGCAAGGCGAAAAGTATTCGTTGCTACTTGATCCCGTCACCTCGTTGTTAACGCTGAGCAGGCGCCACAATAAAAAGATGTCTGATCGAGTCGCCATCACCATTGAGGCAGGAATTGCCGACGTCAAAATGAATCGTCCCGATAAGCGCAACGCGCTTGACCCGGCGATGTTCACTGCCTTGGCGGAGGTTGGTGAGCGATTAAAGACTGAAGCCGGCGTGCGAGTGGTCGTGCTGTCAGGCGCCGGCAAGTCATTTTGTGCGGGCCTCGATATGGCCTCGATGCAGGCAATTGCCGGAAACAACGATTCGGATTCTCGCTCGTCCGGTAACGCCGGCGACATGGTCGAAGGACGAATCACTCACCTCGGTCAGCAGGTCTGCTGGGTGTGGCAAGAAATACCGGTCCCCGTCATTGCAGCTGTGCACGGGCACGCATTGGGTGGCGGAATGCAAATCGCCCTCGGTGCAGACATTCGCATTGTCCACCCAGGTACGAACATGTCGGTGCGCGAGATCTACTGGGGTCTTGTGCCGGATATGACCGGAACGTTCCAGCTTGGCAAGCTCGTTCGTCCCGATATCGCGAAGGAACTCACTTTCACTGCCCGAGTGTTCCCTGGCTCTGAAGCGTTCGACCTTGGGTTGGTTACTCGGCTTAGCGATGACCCCTACGCCGACGCAATGGCCATGGCGCGGGAAATAACGGGAGTCAGTCCAGGCGCAGTGCGCGGGGCGAAGGAACTGATCAACAACATGGCCGCTGAGGGAGCAGCGGAACAGTTCGAGGCAGAGCGCCGCTTGATCCGAGCACAAATCGGAACGCAGAACCAGGTCGAGGCGGTCGCGGCCAGCTTTGAAAACCGTATTCCTAACTTTTCGGACTGACACCTTTTGAGACGGCGTAGCCACCGGTCGTTGAACTAGCTTCCGCCTTTCCGACGTCAAATTCGCCATAGGAGTTGAATTACGCGCGCGTCCGCTGACCATTTCACGACCGAACGAGCGAGCACTCGGGCAGGCAAGGCTCTAGTATGGGGTTCCCCCGCTTGAGCCAGTGTTGTCTCGAGCATCCTGCGTGAGGACGTCGGTCAATGATGACCCGGCTGTCTTAGCGTTTCCGTAGCCGATCAACGACTCGTGGATGTGACAATGCAGCAACCTCCCGGCCCTTCCGGCCTCTACGACCCCCGGCAGGAACACGACTCCTGTGGCGTTTCGTTTGTCGCGAACTTGAAAGGCGTCCGCTCGAACGAGCTAGTCGTTACGGGCCTGCAGGCGCTGACCAACTTAGAACACCGAGGGGCAACAGGCGCTGAGCCTGACTCGGGTGACGGAGCAGGAATCTTGCTACAGATTCCCGATCGCTTCTTTCAGGAGGTCACTGACTTTGACCTACCTGCTGCTGGCGCGTACGCCGTGGGCATTGCGTTCCTGCCGTCGACCCCGGAGCACGCACAGAACGCTATGTCAGCGATCGAAATGAGTGTTACCGATGTCGGACTTCAGGTGCTTGGCTGGCGCGAACTGCCGATTAACCCCGACTGTTTGGGTAAAACGTCACGCGAAGCGATGCCCACTTTTAAGCAGCTCTTCGTCAGCGACCCTGAAGGTGCCAGAGGAATCGAACTCGATCGGAAGGCCTTTGTGGCTCGCAAGACATCGCGACGCGAACTCGTCGGCGATCTTGACAGCTACTTTTCGTCACTCTCCAGCCGCACGATTGTCTACAAAGGCATGCTCACGACACCGCAGCTGAGCGAGTTTTTCCCTGATCTTCGTGACCCGCGAGTCGAGTCAGCGCTGTTGCTCGTGCACAGTCGATTTAGTACAAACACGTTCCCGTCGTGGCCGCTAGCGCATCCCTATCGATTCGTCGCTCACAACGGTGAAATCAACACTGTGCAGGGCAATCAGAACTGGATGCACGCACGCGAAGCGATGCTCGAAAGCCCGTTCTTGCCAGGCATCGACCGGGCATTCCCGATCTGTACGCCTGGATCCTCCGACACGGCTCGCTTCGATGAAGTTCTCGAATTACTGCACCTCGGTGGATATCCAATCCACCATGCAGTTCTCATGATGATTCCTGAGGCGTGGGAAAACGACAAGACGATGTCGTCAAAACAGCGCGACTTCTACCAGTTCCATGCGGCAATGATGGAACCCTGGGATGGTCCGGCATCGGTTACTTTTACCGATGGCGAGATGATTGGAGCGGTACTCGACCGCAATGGTCTGCGCCCCAGCCGATATTGGGTCACCGACGACGACCTTGTCGTCATGGCGTCAGAAGTCGGTGTTATCGACATCGAGCCGACCAAGGTGGTGGCCAAGGGTCGTCTGCAACCAGGCAAAATGTTCCTGATTGACACCAAAGAGGGCCGCATAGTCGGCGACGAGGAGATCAAGAGCAAGCTTGCTGAAGAGCATCCTTACGGTGAGTGGCTTGCAGCCGGCATGACCAGCCTCCCAGACCTGCCCGATCGCGAACATGTCATCTTCAGCCACGACAGTGTCCTGCGTCGGCAGCAGATGTTCGGCTACACCCACGAAGAGCTCAAAATTCTAATCGCTCCAATGGCAGCGAACGCCTATGAGGCGCTTGGCTCAATGGGCACCGACACTCCGCTGGCTGTGCTGTCGGACCGTCCACGGTTGCTGTTTGACTACTTCAAGCAACTGTTCGCGCAGGTCACCAACCCCCCCCTTGATGCAATCCGCGAAGAAGTCGTCACAGCGGTGTCGGCGTCGGTCGGACCGGAGGCGAATTTACTTGCTCCTGGCCCTGACAGTTGCCGGCAGTTGGCTTTGCCGAACCCGATCATCGACAACGACGAGCTGGCAAAAATCATCCACGTCAACGACGACGGCGAACATGTCAGTCTGCAGGCAAAAGTGCTCAACGGGCTGTACCGCGTCGCTGACGGTGGGCCAGGTCTCCGGGCTGCACTCGACCGCGTGTGCGAGAAGGCTTCGGATGCAATCGAGGCCGGGGCCAGAATGATCGTGCTGTCAGACCGCAATGCCGACACTGTGGACGCCCCAATTCCTTCCCTTCTGCTGACTGCAGCCGTACACCACCACCTCGTGCGGACTAAACAACGCACCATGACTGGTTTGGTCGTCGAAGCCGGCGATGCCCGCGAAGTGCATCACATGGCGTTGCTCATTGGCTACGGGGCAGGTGCGGTTAACCCATACCTCGCCTTCGAATCGGTGGAAGACCTCATCCACGAAGGCATGCACGGTCTTGGCGACCTTGACGATCGGCTCGCGATTCGTAATTACATAAAGGCCTGTAACAAAGGCGTCTTAAAAGTGATGTCGAAGATGGGTGTTTCGACGGTTGCGTCGTACACCGGTGCACAGATCTTCGAAGCCATCGGCCTCGGTGCAGAAGTAGTTGAGCAGTACTTCACCGGAACGGTGAGTCAACTAGGTGGGATCGGGCTTGACGAGATTGCCGCAGAAGTCGCAGCCCGGCACAAGATGGCCAACCCGCGGCGCCCCGAAGAACGAGCCCACCGCAAGCTGGAACTCGGTGGCGAGTACCAGTGGCGTCGCGAGGGCGAACAGCATCTTTTTAATCCCGAAACGGTATTCAAACTGCAGCATGCTGCGCGTGCCGGTCGCTATGACATTTTCAAGGAGTACACGACTAGCGTCGATGACCAGTCCAAAAAGCTGATGACTTTGCGTGGACTGTTCGAGTTTGCGAATGCCGACCGTTCTGGCCGCTCACCAATCTCCATCGACGATGTCGAGCCGGTATCAGAGATCGTCAAGCGATTCAGTACCGGGGCGATGTCTTACGGCTCAATCAGCGCTGAGGCGCACGAGACACTTGCTGTGGCGATGAACCGGTTGGGAGCAAAGTCGAACACCGGAGAGGGCGGCGAGGACGCCGACCGGCTCTATGACCCTCAGCGGCGCTCGTCGATCAAACAAGTGGCGTCAGGTCGATTTGGTGTAACAGCTGAATACCTCACGAATTCTGACGACATCCAGATCAAAATGGCGCAGGGCGCCAAGCCCGGCGAAGGCGGCCAACTTCCAGGGCACAAAGTATGGCCGTGGATCGCAGAGACTCGCCACTCAACTCCAGGTGTCGGCCTAATCAGTCCGCCACCGCACCATGACATTTACTCAATCGAAGACCTGAAGCAACTGATCCACGACTTAAAGAACGCCAACCCCTCGGCACGCGTGCACGTCAAACTGGTGGCCGAGGCGGGCGTTGGTACCGTTGCAGCGGGCGTTTCGAAGGCAAAAGCCGACGTCGTGCTTATCTCCGGCCATGACGGCGGTACTGGGGCGAGCCCATTGACATCGCTGAAACACGCAGGTGGACCATGGGAGCTGGGTCTTGCCCAGACGCAGCAGACACTGATGCTCAATGGACTGCGCGATCGAATCGTCGTGCAGAGTGATGGACAATTAAAGACTGGCCGCGACGTCGTGATTGCCGCTTTGCTCGGCGCTGAAGAGTATGGGTTTTCGACGGCGCCGCTCGTCGTATCAGGTTGCATCATGATGCGTGTTTGTCACATGGACACCTGTCCTGTCGGTGTCGCAACTCAAAACCCTGAGCTCCGTTCGCGGTTTACCGGCAAACCGGAGTTCGTTATCAACTTCTTTGAGTACATAGCGGAGGAAGTGCGCGAAATTATGGCCGCACTGGGCTTCGCCACAATGGATGAGATGGTCGGCCATGTCGAGGCGCTCG
Organism: uncultured Ilumatobacter sp.; assembly: GCA_938091165.1. Lineage (GTDB taxonomy): Bacteria > Actinomycetota > Acidimicrobiia > Acidimicrobiales > Ilumatobacteraceae > Ilumatobacter_A. The sequence goes on from CALKNK010000009.1 coordinate 72,948, forward strand.
ACACCCGCAAGGCAATCGACCACTGGAAGGCCTCAGGCCTCGATATCAGCCCGATCCTCGCCGTACCCCAAAATCCGTACCATCAGCCGATGATCCAGACCGTTGATCAAGATCATGGCCTCGATGAGGCTCTCGATCAGCAGTTCATAGCGTTAGCCCAGCCCGCAATCAAGGACGGCCACAGCGTCTCCATCGACCTTCCAATCCGGAACGTGAATCGAACCGTGGGCACATTGCTCGGTCATGAGGTGACAAAACAGTGGAAGGGTGCGGGTCTGCCTGACGGGACGATTGACATCACCCTCACCGGATCGGCGGGGCAGAGCTTTGGCGCATTCGTTCCAGCAGGAATTCAGATGCGGCTCGTGGGTGACGGTAACGATTACGTCGGTAAGGGATTGTCGGGTGGACGGCTCATCGTGCACCCACATCCTCTCGCGCCGTTCGCTGCTGAGGACCACGTGATTGCTGGCAATGTCATCGGTTACGGTGCGACTGGCGGCGAGATTTTCCTCCGGGGCAATGTTGGCGAGCGCTTCTGTGTCCGCAACTCCGGAGCGCTGGCCGTGAGTGAGGGCATTGGTGACCACGGCTGCGAGTACATGACCGGAGGGCGGGTTGTTGTTCTCGGTGAAACCGGCCGCAACTTTGGTGCCGGGATGTCCGGCGGAATCGCCTTTGTATATGACCCAAATGGTGAATTTGCAAGCAAGGTCAACTACGAGATGGTCAAGTTGGAAGAGCTGACAGCGGGAGATCGCGACTTCCTGCATGACACCGTAACCCGACACGGTCACTTCACCGGCTCATCCGTTGCCGAGGGACTTCTTGCCTCCTGGCCGCTCAAAGTCAGTGAGTTCCGCAAAGTAATGCCAACCGACTACAAGCGAGTTCTGAATGTCATCGCTGAAGCCGAGCAACTAGGCCTTGACGAAGATGCCACCGTAAATGCCATCATGGAAGCAGCGAGGTCCTGAAATGGGCAAGCCAACCGGTTTTCTCGAATGGGAGCGACAAAATCCCGCTCATCGTCCAGTTCCTGTCCGTCTTCGGGACTGGAACGAGGTCTACGAGCCATTCGACGCCGAATCATTGAACCACCAGGCGGGGCGTTGTATGGACTGCGGTATCCCTTTCTGTAACAACGGTTGTCCTCTCGGGAATCTCATTCCCGATTGGAACGACCTGGTGTACCGCAACCAGTGGCATGATGCGATCGAACGACTCCATGCCACGAATAACTTTCCCGAATTCACCGGCCGGCTGTGTCCAGCGCCCTGTGAGTCAGCATGTGTGCTCGGAATCAGCCAAGACCCGGTTGCGATCAAGCAAGTCGAAGTAGAAATCATTGACCGGGCTTTTGACGAGGGATGGGTCACGCCACAAATTCCGTCGGTTCGAACGGGCAAGCGTGTTGCGATCGTTGGTTCGGGGCCAGCAGGTCTTGCTGCGGCACAACAGCTGACGCGAGCAGGACACGACGTCGTGGTGCTCGAGCGATCCGACCGTATCGGCGGACTGCTGCGTTACGGCATTCCGGAGTTCAAGATGGAGAAGCGACATATCGATCGTCGTCTCGAACAAATGGAGGCCGAAGGAACCGAGTTCCGCACAAACGCCGTCGTCGGTGAGAACGTCGATATCGAAGTGCTGCGCGCCAGTCACGATGCGGTGGTGCTTGCTTGCGGAGCAACGGCATGGCGCGACTTGCCCGTGCCTGGACGCGAACTTGCCGGAATCCATCAAGCGATGGAGTACTTGCCGGAGTCAAATCGCGTCCAGTTCGGCGATCACGAGCAGTCCCCGATCGATGTGAATGGCAAACACGTGGTGATCATCGGTGGCGGCGACACAGGTGCTGACTGTCTGGGCACGGCCCACCGTCAAGGCGCAGCCTCGGTGACGCAGCTCGAAATTATGCCTAGACCGCCCGAAGAGCGGAACGGTGATCGCAACCCGTGGCCGCAGTTTGCCATGGTTTACAAAGTCACCAGCGCGCACGAGGAGGGTGGAGAACGTCTGTACAGCGTCAACACCGAGCGGTTTGTAGATGACGGGACCGGCCGAGTCAAGGCGTTGGCGTTGCACGAGGTCGAGTTCATCGACGGCAAGTTCCAAAAGGTTGAAGGCACCGACAAAGAGATCGCTGCCGACTTCGTGTTCCTGGCAATGGGTTTCGTTGGTCCTGAGAAGGGTTCGTGGCTTGACGACCTCGGTGTGGACTATGACGCACGAGGTAACGTCGTCCGAGACGACAACTACATGACGAATCAGCACGGTTTGTTTGTGGCTGGTGATATGGGTCGAGGACAGAGCCTGATCGTTTGGGCGATTGCCGAGGGGCGAGCAGCCGCGGCTGGCGCCGATGCTCTGTTGATGGGCGAGACGAGGCTGCCCCGACCAATCGGACCGACGGAACGTCCGTTGATGTGAAGGTGGGATATTTCGGATGGAAACCCTGCGTGAACACAGCCCTGCCAACACTGTGCCGATGAGACCACCTACGATGCCAGTATGGACTTGAAGGACTTGGGTAAATTCGGCCGGATGAGCGTGCTAACGTGGCCAATTCTGGTCGGCGCGCTGGTTCTTGCGAGCTGCGGTAATGACGCAACAGGTGGCGCCACAGCGTCGACAATCAACTTGGACGCTACGAACTACATCGTCAAAGAGCCAGTAACGACGACCATTGCACCGCTATCGGTCGTTGAGGAAACATCAACCGGCTCCCAGACATATGTCGTCCAGTCAGGTGACTACGCCATCAAGATCGCAGAGAAATTCGGCGTGCCGCTTGAGGATCTTCTCAACTTCAACGGATGGGCAACTGGTAGCGAGTTCCCCTTCCCCGGCGAAGAGATCAAAATCCCCCCAGGTGGCACAGCTCAAGAAGGTGCTGCGGCCGACGCCGACGACGCCGCATCAGCAGGCGAGACGATCCCGGATGCCGGTTCAAATTGCGCACCCGGTTCGTACACGATCGAAGCCGGTGACACCGCCCGCTCCAAGGTCGCCAACAAATTTGATGTCACGGTTGAGGCACTTGACGCGGCGAACGCCGGAACAAGCGGCTACTCGGCGTTTTACCCCGGCCTGAAGATCGTCATCCCCGCTAAAGCCGACTGCTAATCCGTTTCGGCGGCCTCAGATATCTTTGGGCCGAGTAGTTACTACTGAGTCGGGTCGCCTCAAAGGCCCTGAAAGATGTGATTGTGCTGTACGACGTGGTCCATGCGTGCCGACGGCGCCGTTGAGTATTGGTGACCGGGGTACAGAATTGTGTCGCCTGGGACCTTGGCGAGTCGTTGCAAGCTTTCAATCATTTGGGCACCGTTGGATCCGGGAAGGTCCGTCCGGCCGCAACCGTCAAGGAACAGCGTGTCGCCAGCCACAAGCTTGCCGTCAACGAGAAAGCACTGGCTGCCAGGCGTGTGCCCAGGGGTGTGAAGCAAGGTGATGTCGATGGCGCCAATGCGGAGGACATCGCCGGAGTCGTGCTCAATAAGGTGATCCGAGTCGACGTCTGTGGTCTTCTGAACCCATTCGGTCTCTTCGGCCTGAATATGAATCGGACAATCGATGTTGTCGAGCAGGGACGCGATCCCGTCGATTTCCATGCCCATCATCGAGCCGCCAACATGATCAGGGTGGTAGTGGGTGGCCAGCACACCGGTGACGGTCATGCTGTCGGCACCCACTACGTCAATGAGCTCTGCTGGGGCGTAAGCCGGGTCGACAAGCACGCACTCGCCGGTCTGCCGATCGCCGAGGGCGTAGACAAAGTTGACCATCTGCTCGGCGAGCTGATCGCCGTGGGCGAAGTCGCGTCCCGACAACAGCTGGCGGAAGTAGAGACGGTCGTTGTTAGAAGGAGGTGTATTCACAGTCACCGCTGCAGCGTACGCTTAAGGCACTATGAGCTCGCAGGCAAGCGACACTTCCATCAGATACGGCGTCGTCGGCGTCGGCATGATGGGCGTCGAACACATCCAGAACATTCTCGCTCTCGATGATTGCGTCGTGACCGCGGTAGCTGATCCTCACCCTCCGTCGCTTGATTCAGCCCAGCAAGCTGTTGGGGCTGATGCGGAGCTGGCAAAGTTCGGTACGGTTGAGGAGCTGATCGCCTCGGGGCTCTGCGATGCGCTCGTGATAGCTTCCCCAAACTTCACGCACCACGACATTCTGATTCCAGCAATCGAATCAGGCCTTCACCTTCTGATCGAGAAGCCGCTGTGTGCGACGCTCGATGACTGTCGCGAGATTGCTGACCTGGTTGCGACGCGACCGGTTGAACAAGTGATCTGGATGGGCCTGGAGTACCGATACATGCCGCCCCTTCGACGGTTGATGGTCGAGATCGCAGCGGGCACCACAGGAAATGTCAAAATGGTCGCGATACGGGAGCACCGCTTTCCTTTCCTCGTCAAAGTCGATAACTGGAATCGGTTCAGCAAGAACACGGGGGGCACACTCGTTGAGAAGTGCTGCCACTTCTTCGATCTTATGATCCAGGCCACTGCGAGCCGCCCCGTTCGCGTCATGGCATCAGGGTCGCAGGATGTCAACCACCTAGACGAGGTCTACGAGGGCGAACGGTCCGACATTCTCGACAATGCTTACGTCATTGTGGAGTTCGAAAATGGCAGCCGTGGCATGCTCGATCTGTGCATGTTCGCAGAGGCGAGCAAGAACGAGCGCGAGATTGTTGTCGTGGGCGACAAGGGCAAGCTTGAGGCGTTTGACACGGAGTCGATCGTGCGTATCGGTCAGCGAACTGCAGATATCAGGAGTGGCATCAATGTCGTAAGCGAAGAGACGGTCGAAGATGCCAGCATCAGGCACCAAGGCCTGCATCACGGGGCGAGTTACCTCGAGCACGCCGACTTCGTTGACGCAATACGCTCCGGTAGGCCTGCCGATGTGACTGTGCTTGACGGACTATGGTCTGCCGCCGTTGGTTTTGCAGCGCACCGCTCGCTCGAGACCGGTCTTCCAATTGTGCTCGACGATCTGCCGCAGATGGTCGGAATCGGTTTCGGACGATGAGTCGCCTCGTTGCATTGGCCACAGGTCAACAGATCGTCTTCGGTGGCGATCAAGTTGTTGAGGTTGAGGCCGAACTCGCCGACGCATTCCAAGCCGGTGATCGGCTCGTGGTAGTTCAGGAGGATGGGGCGCTCCTCCACATCCCAGCAAGCGAGTACGCCATCGTGGATGCCGCCGTCACTGCAGCACAGGCAGGGTTCACGGAATTGGCTGCTGCCACCGATGATGCGATCTCCGATTTCTTTGAGTCCTTTGCTTCGAGACTCGCCGACAATGCAGTATTTGCGTTTATCGCCGCAGCTAATTCGCTGGATATCGATCGAGCCCGCAAGCGGGGCCGGTCCACCACCAGACTTGAACTGAGCGCTGCGATGCGTGCCGGCATGGTGGCTGGGCTGCGAGGCTGGCGTGACGCTCCGGCATCACGGGACGAGATTGTTCGGACCATTGAGCACAAGGGGTGGTCTGTTGAGGCGCGACGGGCTCCACTTGGCGTCGTCGGTTTTGTGTTCGAAGGCCGACCAAACGTCTTCGCAGATGCCTGCGGAGTCGTACGTAGCGGCAACGCTGTGGTGTTTCGCATTGGTTCCGATGCGCTTGGTACTGCCTCGGCGATTGTTGAGCACGCTCTTCGCCCAGCTTTGGAGGAATCTGGATTGCCCAACGGGGTCGTGCAGTTGGTCGAATCGGCAGCTCACAGCGCCGGTCATGCTTTGTTCAGCGATCGTCGCCTAGCACTTGCTGTAGCACGCGGCTCTGGCGCCGCAGTCGCTCAGTTAGGCGCAGTGGCCTCACAGTCAGGTATTCCGGTGAGCTTGCACGGGACTGGCGGCGCGTGGGTTGTTGCAGGGGAGCACGCGGACGCTGACACCCTTCAGACCGTTGTGCAGCACTCGCTCGATCGCAAGGTGTGTAATACATTGAACGTCTGCGCTATCCCTGCCAGTCGGGCAGCTCAGTTAATTCCGTCCTTTCTTGCAGGGCTCGATGCCGCAGGTGAATCTCGCCTCGCGACGCCGCGGTTGCACGTTGTGGCCGGGTCAGCCTCCTTTTTGCCTTCTGAGTTGTTCAGTCGAAGCGTTGAAGTCGAACGAGCGTCAGGCACGGTTACCGAGTGCTATGCCACGGTCCTGCCTGAATCTGATCTTGCCATTGAGTGGGAGTGGGAGAACTCGCCCGAAGTGACCCTGGTGGTAGTCGAAGATGTTGGCCAGGCAGTGATGTTGTGCAACTCCTACAGCCCGCACTTCACGGCGTCGCTCGTGAGTAGCGATCAGCACGAGCACGAAAAGTTTTATGCCACAATTGAGGCGCCTTTTGTTGGAAACGGCTTTACGAGATGGGTCGATGGTCAGTACGCGCTCGACGCACCTGAGCTGGGCCTGTCGAATTGGCAAGGCGGACGAATGCTCGGCCGAGGGGCAATTCTGTCGGGTGACAGCGTGCATACCGTCCGCTATCGCGCAACAGTGACTGATCACCGGACACACCGCTGACTGCACCAAATGTTTGATTACCCCGGGCATCGTTTTTTGTGCGCCAACCATGGGACCCGCAGCAATCCCGCAAAGCCTCGGTCTTCTCACAGCAGCCTGTGGTGCTGACCTCGGCGGGACTGATGTCGCGCTGGCGAATTCCAGCTTGACGGACTATTCGCTGTACTCGTGATCGGCTGCTGGATAAATCCCGGCCTCGACATCCTCACGGTATGCGCGTGTTGCGTCGAGCAGGGTCTCACGTAGGTTGGCGTACTGCTTGACGAATCGAGGAATGCGGCCAGAGCCGAACCCTGCCCAGTCAGTCCAAACCATGAGCTGTCCATCGCACAGCGGTCCCGCACCGACGGAGATGGTGGGGATCGATAACTCGGCCGTTACCTGGCCGGCGATCGCGGACGGCACCATTTCGAGCACAACGGCGAATGCGCCTGCCGCTTCCACTGCACGAGCATCGGCAAGCAACTGCTCGGCACCGTCACCGCGTCCCTGAATTATGTGGCCACCAAGGCCGTGCTCACTCTGCGGCGTGAACCCAATGTGTGCCATCACAGGAATGCCGGCATCGACGATCTTCTCGATCTGCGGTGAACTCCGAACACCCCCCTCAAGCTTCACAGCCTGACAACCGGTTTCTTTCATGAACCGAATTGCTGTCTCGAGGGCCTGTCGTCTGCCATTTTCATAGGAGCCGAATGGCATGTCTCCAATAACTAGAGCTCGGCTGGCGCCTCGGACTACGGCGGCGGTGAGCGGGATCATCTCGTCCAGAGTGACCGGAATAGTGGTGTCATACCCGAAGACGGTGTTGCCTGCTGAGTCGCCGACGAGGAGAAAGTCCACCCCCGCCTCGTCAAAGATCGATGCTGATAGAAAGTCGTAGCTTGTAAGACCGGTGATCTTGATCCCGTTTTCCTTAGCGCTTTTGAAATGGCGGGTCCTCACACGCTTCAGCGCCGGGTCGCTTGCTCCGCTGCCGTATGGCCGTTGCTCGTCAGTCACAAAGATCAGGTTAGACGCTCTGCGTCCGCGTACCCTGGTCTGCAGTTTCCATGACAGCGTTCCCTCCGCCCACCGGCCCACCCGTAACGACCAGCTCTGCGCTAGTGGGACCGACTTTCGCTCCAGGCCGCGACCCGCATCCCACCCTTCCTGTCCAGGTAGCTGTAGGTGCGATCGTTGTGCTGATCGTCTCCCTCCTTTCTTCCAAGTACCTGCTTGACGCACTGATTGCATTCAAGTGGCCTGTGGCGGTCTACGTGGCGTTCCTCGGCGTTATCGGCTACGGCCCCTCGCTGGTATGGGCTCGTTATGCAACAAATCGATGGGGGAGCGGCCGCTTCTTCCGCGATGTTGGACTGGAACCAGAACTCAGTGACCTTGGATGGGGCCCGGTTGTATGGCTGGCAGCAATCGGTACGCAGCTTGCCGTGGGGGCGATTGTGCTTGGTTTCGGAGTTCCGCTAGAGAACAACACCGATGGCATCAGCGAACTCTCCGGCGACCGAACCTATGTCATTTCAATCATCCTTACTGCCGTGATCGCTGCACCGTTCGTTGAGGAGATCGTTTTTCGTGGCCTGGTTATGCGGGGCCTACGCAGCCGTATTTCGGTCATTCCCACAATTGCTCTTCAGGCTGTGCTGTTCGGAGTCGCCCACGCAGACCCGGTACGGGGGACAGGCAACGCAGGTCTCATCCTCGTACTTTCAGGTGTCGGCGCTGCTTTCGGAGGAGGTGCGTATCTGCTCAGACGGATTGGACCAACAATTGTGGCTCACGCCATGTTCAACGGCGTCGTGCTCGTGCTGCTACTGGCCAATGCCCAGGAGTGGCTGCAGAACAGCTGAGCTCAGGTCTTGCTACTTTCGAAGAGGTCGCGATTATCGATCAGCCGAACATCGCCAAACCGCACTGCTGTCGCGATACGTGCTACGCCGGGCACTCGCGGAATGCTGGCGAGGTCATCGAATTCGATCAATGTGATTGAGTCGAACACAGACACGTACTCGAGAACTGCGGCATCTTCAGCGCCAATCACCGAAGTAGCAGCCCTGATCGTGTCGGTAAGGTCTTCACCGACACGAGCGGCAACGACTGCCGCGTCGAGCGATCTGGGTACCGCAACTGCAGCGGCACGTTCGGTGTTTGTCAGGTGAACGTTGCGGCTCGATAGTGCGAGTCCGTCAAGGTCACGCACTATGGGGTGCCCCACGACGTCGATTCCGAATTCAAGGTCAGCAGCCATCTGAGTGATGATCCGAAGCTGCTGATAGTCCTTCTCGCCGAAAATCGCTACATGAGGGCGAACGGCGCCGAATAGTTTCACGACAACGGTCAGAACGCCTTCTAAGTGGCCCGGACGCGTCGGTCCCTCCATCACAGCGCCGAGCGGACCCGGCACGACACGTGTTTGGAAGCCCATGGGGTACATCGAGGCAGCAGTTGGTGCAAAGACCGCCGCAACTCCAGCTTGCTCGCACGCCGCTACGTCGTCGTCGATGGGGCGGGGATAACCGTCGAAGTCCGATACCTCGTTGAATTGCAGCGGATTGACAAAGATCGAGACCACAACGTCGTCGGACCGCTCCGCAGCGTCTGCGATAAGAGCGAGGTGCCCGGTGTGCAACGCACCCATGGTTGGAACAAGACCGATGCGACGCCCCGCAGTCCGGCAGTTGTCGGACCACGCTTGCATTTCGGCGGGGGTTGAGAAGATCTGCATTGTCAGGAACGGTAGACGGACGGACACAGATCGCGGTACGCCGTGTGCGGCCCTATCGTTTTCGCAGCGAGCACGGCGTGCGTGCACGCCGCAGCAAAGGTGTCCGCAGCTGCTGCAAGAATCAGATTCAACGCCTGGTGGCGAACCTGCGAAGGTAACGGGTGCACGCCGGTGGCGAGTCCGAACACCGTGTCGCCATCTGTCATCAAATGCGCAGGGCGAACCGCTCTGGCCATGCCGTCGTGGGCTACAGATGCCATCTTCGACGCTTCAGCTTTATCGATCTGCGCAGAGGTCGCAACGACGCCAATTGTCGTGTTGAGGCTCTCGTTGACTCCCAAACCTAAAGGAGTGGGATCCATGAGCGCTGCGGCAAGCAAACGTCGCTCGTCGGCCGGCGGACGACGCAAATGAAGCCCGCTTGGTTGCCACGGCAAACCTTTGACCGGGTCGATGACTGAACCATTTGAATTCGCAACGGCCAGGGCGCCGATAGTGACTTCGATGTCTGACCCGGTGGCCAATCCGCTGGGCTGTCCTGCAAGCCGTACCGTCATGGATGCCGTGCCGACACCACCCTTCAAGCCTGCAGCATTGGCTCCGGTACCGGCTCCGACGGACCCCCACTTGGTCTGGGCGCTGCGTGCGTTGCGGGCTGCCTTTGACCCAAAGTCAGCATCAGGTCGATTAGCGCCGTTCCCTCCTCTTCCTAAGTCAAAGATCACCGCCCCTGGAACGACAGGAACGACAGGTTGAATCCCCGCACTGCGGCCGATCGGGAACCCGAGACCACGTTCCTCAAGCCATGACATCAGTCCGTAGGAGGCCGCAAGTCCGAAGGCGCTGCCACCACTGAGGCAGATGCCGTGGATCTTCCGCACTAGATTTTGTGGATCGAGAGCATCTGTCTCTCGTGTTCCTGGACCACCTCCCCGGACATCGACGCCAGGTGTTGCGCCACCTGCGGCAATCACGACGGTGGTGCCTGTCTGCCACCCGCGGCCGACCCGCTGAAAGTGCCCGACGTTGATGCCGTCGACGTCGGTGATTGATCCAAATGGCAGTTGATCGGTGGGGCCTCGACGTGCCGAAGTCATAGTTCGGCGTGCTCGCCGGCGACCCATTGCTCGCGGAGTTTGTATTTCTGGATCTTGCCCGATCCGGTAAAGGGAAACTCATCGACCAAGAACCACTGACGTGGTGTCTTGTGCGGAGCAAGATGCTCGCGGAGATAGTTGAACAGCAGCCCTTTGTTGACCTCGTATCCGGGTGCTGGGCGGATGAACGCCCCAACAGTCTCGCCCCAGCTGTCGTCTGGGAGGCCGACAATCGCCACCTCTCCCACTGCCTCATGCTTGAAAAGCAACTCTTCAAGTTCCTTGGGGTAGATGTTCTCGCCACCGCGAATGATCATGTCCTTGAGCCGACCCTCGACCGTGCAGTAGCCCCGTGCGTCCATTGCGGCAAGATCGCCAGTATGTAGCCAACCGTCTTTGTCGATTGCCTCCTCAGTGGCATCGGGCATCTCGAAGTACTCATGCATCACGTGGTACCCACGCGTCAGGTACTCGCCGACCTCGCCGATCGGAAGAATTTCTCCTGACTCTGGACTGACAATGCAAACCTCGACGTTAGGCATCGGTGGGCCGATCGTGCGGGCCTTATCTTCGATAGTGTCGGACGGCCGGGTCATCGAAGCAACCGGAGAACACTCGGTCTGACCGAAAACAATGGTAAACGGCGCTCCGAGCTCGTCTTCGAATGTGCGAACTAACTGCTCAGGGACCAATGAGCCGCCTGAGCAGAGAGCCTTCAGAGACGTGAGGTCCGCTTCAGGAAAGTCCGCGTGCTCCAGAATCGCTACGAGCATGGTGGGGACGCCGAGCATGGCGTTGGAGCGGTAGGTCTGGCTGAGTTCGATCACCAGTCCGGGGTCAAACAACGGCACCAGTACTTGGGTGAGCTTCTTAGACACGCAGCCGAGAACGGACAAGGCGCTCCCGCCTGTGTGGAAGAGTGGCATGGTGGCCACGTAGACATCGCCGTCGTCCACGCCAAGGCGATCGACGCAGTGGTGACCGTTGTTGATGAGTCCACGGTGATGAAGGAGGGCTCCCTTGGGAAAGCCAGTCGTACCTGAGGTGTACTGCAACATCACGGGGTCGTGGGGCATAACGGTGGGCAAGTCGCCGTCGAAGTCATCGCCGCTTGCAAGAAAGTCGGCCCAGTCGTCAAAGCTAACGACATCTCGAAGATTGGGGCACTCGGGCTGAGTTTCGATCGCTGTGGCTAACATCGGATTGCCGCGGTGCGACGGAACTACGAAGAGGGCCTTTGACTTGGATTGCGTCAACACGTAATTGAGCTCGTGACGCTGGAATGCTGGGTTGACGGTGACGATGACCATGCCCGCCAGGGCGCAGCCAAATTCCAGCAACTCCCACTCGGGAATGTTGTGCGCCCAGACTGCGATGTGATCGCCGGTCGAGTAGCGGGCTAGGAGCGCCCGAGCAGTGCGCTCGGCATCCGCAAGAAATTCGCCGTAGGTCCATTGCCGACGTATCGACGCATTCTCGCCGGCGGCTAGCGGGATGCCCTCAATGAGCGCAATTCGATCTAAAGCTTCGGCTGCGGCTTCACGGAGCAAATCTCCAATGGTGATGTCGCGGACCGGCGGTGTCGTTTGGCCGACGGCATAGGATTCAGAAAGAGGTGTTGCGCTCATGTCACAACAGTACGCATGCCGTACGTTCGCGATCATGACTGACGGAAATCCAGTAGTGATATACGACGAGCGCGATGACATCGCGATCATCACGATCAATCGGCCACATAAGAAAAACACCCTGACCGACGCAGTGATCCAGGGACTCGCGGACGGCATTGACGCTGCTACCAAATCGAGCAGCACCGCCGCGATCGTCGTGCGCGGGACCGGGGGCACCCTCACTGGCGGATATGACCTGACCGCAGCGTCTGACTACTCCAAAAGTGAGGACCATCCGCCCGGCTGGTCGACGCCCTATGGAGCTAAGGGCCCAAAGCCGCGCGAAGGCGCTTGGGATCCCGTGCGCGACTATCAATTCATGAACAACAATGTCCGGCGTTTCATGAAAATCTGGGAGTGTCCGAAGCCGGTGATTGGCGAAATTTCCGGATGGGCGGTTGGTGGAGCGACGGACATGGTGCTGTGTGCTGACTTGCTATTCATGGCCGACGATGCCTACATCGGGTACGCCCCCAGCCGTATCTATGGAACACCGACCACAATGATGTGGGTACACCGGCTCGGCCTTGAACACGCCAAGCAATTTCTGCTCACTGGACGGGCGATTGATTCTGAGACAGCCCATCGGATTGGACTGGTCTCGCAGGTTGTCCCGGCCGAGGAAATCAGCGAAGTTGCCGAGGCTGAGGCCCGCCGGTTCGCCACAATTCCGGCAAATCAGCTGGCCCTCAACAAATTGCTTATCAATCAGGCCTACGAGAACATGGGGATGCGTACGTCGCAGATGCTTGGAACGTTCTTCGATGGTATTGCGCGGCACACCGAGGAGGCGTACCGCTGGACCGAAGAAATAGCCGACCGCGATTTCAAGTCAGTGATCGCCGATCGGGACGGCCCGTGGCAGGACTACAGTCAACGTCCTGACCACCAGTAACAGTTCGATATTGTTTCGGCGTGCTTGAACGTGATCCAGTGCCTGATTCACTGCGTCAGCGCGCACTCACGAGCATCAAGCGGGTGGCTGGAGATCTCGTTCACCTAGCCTGGGACGCGACACGAGAGCTTGGTGCCATTGGACCCGATACTCGGCGTGGCAAACGATTCGGCAAGCTCGGACGAAACAGCGTGATCTGCTTTCCGCCAAACACTCTCTTCAACGAGCAGTACATCGAGATCGGAAGCGGCTCGTTGTTCGGGCCGCAGGTTACTCTGTCTGCGGGAATGGTGCCTGGACAGGAAATGATCACCAACCCTGTTATCTCGGTCGGCGATCGTTGCTTGATTGGTAAGGGCAGCGGGATAGTCGGCCACTTACAGATCACTATTGGCGATGACGTGTGGACCGGACACCACGTCTACATCACGGACCAAAATCATGGTTACGAGAACCTTGATCTGCCCATTTCGCAGCAGGTGATGCCGGAACGTCCGGTCTCGATTGGCGACGGGTCGTGGCTGGGCCACGGGACCGTCGTGCTGCCGGGTGCGGTCATTGGACACCACGTCGTCGTAGGAGCGAACAGCGTCGTCACTGGCGAGCTGCCCGACAACTGCGTTGCGGCTGGTGTGCCTGCAAAGGTGATTAAACAGCTCTAGCTTGACTTGGACGATAGCTAGACGATTGAACCGCGCGGGGGAGCACAACTAGGCATAGCGTTGTCTCCAGCGAAGGTCTCGATGCGCTCGGTGATCGGCACGCTGCGCACGGCGGACTCAGTGAATGGAACGTCCTGCCCATCTCGTAAACGCTCGGAATAGTTGTAACGATCCTGAATAAGGATTCGCCAATCGGCGATCCAGTCGGGAACAATCGCCTGGCCCTTTGGATCGTCGGGTTCGACCGCTTCGATATCGTCGAGCATCGCCGCAAGCAGGTCAGTCGACTCCGTAACTAGATCAGACCGGATTGCAAGGCTGGGATTGGCTAGCAATTCCATAGATCGCAGCTCGGCTTTGACCGGCGCACAAATTTCCTCGGCTCGCTCGGTCCAGGCCGTATCGTCGATTTTGTTGACGGCAGTCTTGGAGGCAAAAAAGAGTGCCCAGGTCCAGAAACCGACGAAGAGGACTACGCCGATCGGGAACAGCACCTTGAAGGGAGTGACCCCAGCCCTGCGTTCCTCGCGCCGGAAGTGGCCGTATTCGTCGATGCGCGAGTCGATCTTTGGGTCGGTCTGTTTTTCGTTTGACACCACGATTCCCGACGTTATGGCGCTCCGACGCTGGTAGAAACGCGATGTGCCGGACGCGACGACAGTTTCCTCTGCCTCGCGCGCCCGAGATAACTGGCGGCTCATTCGTTCGATGCTTTCCTTGCATCCGCTGCCATTCATCGTCGCCTTTAGTGGTGCGGCGGTGTTTGCGCTCGCAACGGTCGCCTCAAGTTTCGCCATCCGTTGGGTGATCGACAATGTCATCGTCGTTCGGTTCGACTCCGGAGAAGTGGCCAACGGCGCCGTGGTGACGGGTCTTGGGCTAATCGTCGGTATCGGGATGATCCGCGCCGTGGCTGTCGTGTTCCGTCGAGCGTTCGCATCAATTGGTATGTGGCGAGTTGCTCAGACGTACAGCAACCAGGTGGTTGAGAAACTCGTCACGCAACCACTGGGCTGGCATCGTCGTCACGCCAATGGCGATCTGATTGCTCGCGCTGGGGTAGATACCGAGGCCGCTGTCAGCGTTATCGCGCCCATTCCGTTTGCGTCCAGCACGGTGCTGATGATCTTCATTTCGACAATTTGGCTCTTTTTGACCGACGTTCCGCTCGGACTCGTTGCAATCGTGGTGTTCCCGTTGCTTGTTGCAACAAATGTGATCTATGAGCGTGCTGTTGCCGTGCATTTCGTCGACGCTCAAAACCGGCTGGGAACCTTTTCCGCCGGAGTCCACGAGAGCTTCGAGGGTATTCAGCTCATCAAGTCATACGGTGCTGAGGAACGAGAGACCCAGCGTTTGACTGCGTTGGCTGGCGACGTGTTGACGCCACGCGTCCGTGCCATTCGAATGCGGAGCTGGTTCGAGGCTCTCTTAGAGTTAATCCCCACACTGACCAACATCGTTCTCGTGGTTATCGGCGCGCTGCGTGTCAACGCCGGCGAGGTCACCATCGGTGAGTTCTCGAGCGTGATCTTTTTATTTACCCTGCTTGTGCTGCCGCTTCGGCTGATTGGGTATGCGCTGTCTGAGCTGCCTCGGTCCATGGCAGCTTGGATGCGGATTCAAGCCGTCGTGACGGAGCCGGTTGAACCTAACCCAATACGCAAGATCACCGTCGCCGAACCGGGAACCGGTGTCCACTTCGACGACGTGGCATTCCGTTATGCCGGCACTAAGACCGATGTTATTGGACCATTGTCTGTGACGCTTCCATCTGGCTCAATAACTGCAATCGTAGGGTCTACCGGCGCCGGCAAGAGCACCATGGCCGACCTTGCCGCTGGTCTAGTCGCCCCGACGTCGGGCGCAATCGCTCTCACCGACGGGCCGCGCTCAATTGTGTTCCAAGAGGCCTTCTTGCTCGCCGGCACCGTTCGGGAGAACATTGAATTCGGTGGGGTGTTCAACGACGACGAAATCTGGAAAGCACTTCGCATCGCAGGAGCGCAGACGTTCGTGGACGACCTGCCGGCGCAACTTGACACGGAGGTGGGTGAGCGTGGCATCAGTCTCAGCGGCGGCCAGCGGCAGCGGGTAGCGCTCGCACGTGCACTCGTTAGGCATCCAACGCTCCTCATTCTTGACGACACGACATCAGCGCTTGATCCAGCAACTGAATCATCTGTGCTCGACAATATGCGGACTGCGCTGGAATCGACGACCGTGCTTTTGATCGCTTCGCGACCCTCCACGATTGCGCTTGCCGACGATGTGGTCTTCCTCTCGGCTGGGTTGATGACCGGACACGGAACTCATGAGGAACTCTTCGGGACGCACGCGGAGTACCGCCAGCTTGTACAAGCTTTCGAAGCGGATCGGCAGGAGGCGCTATGACCGCTCCTCAGTTCCCTTCATTTGGCGCTGGAGCAACGGATTCGGCAATCGTCACTATTCGCCGTGGTCTTGCCGTTGCGCCGGTGCTCCGCGACGGCCTCGGTCTGACCTTTGTGTTGGCCGCCGTTGGTTCGGCGGGGCGGATCGTCGTACCGATTCTGATCCAGCAAGCGATTGACAAGGGGATTGTCGGTAGCGGCGAGGTCAACGTAGGTTTAGTTGTGCAGTTAGCGCTGATAGCGGGCGCAGCGGTATGCGTAGCGGCTCTGGCATTTCGGACGGCGCAGGTCCGGCTCGGTGAACGCAGCGAGCGGGCGCTCTACGACTTGCGGTCGATGCTGATCAACCACATCAACTATCTCAGCCTCGACGATCACAATGAGGAACGCCGTGGCGGGCTGGTCGCCCGGGTCACGTCCGACATCGAGACGCTGACGCAGTTCTTCCAATGGGGTGGCATGGCGTGGATGCGCAGCAGCACCCTGATGAGCATTGTTGGAATTGCCATGCTTGCCTACGACTGGCTGCTTGCGCTTATTGCGTTCGCCATTTCATTCCCGCTTGCGCTTGTTCTGCGCGCTGTCCAGAAACGACTCGTCGTTGCCCATGGACAAGCGCGTCAAAGCAATGGCATCATGCTGGGCGCGATTGCGGAGGTCGTGTCCGGCGCTCCGGCCGTCCGTTCGTACGGCGCTGGGACGATGTTGGCGTCGGTGGTTGAAGAAACAACAGAACGTAAGGCGCGTGACCAGATTCGTGCCGCTCTTTACGGGGCGTTTCTCTTTCCGTCCGGCGAGATCTTCGCCGTGTTCACCGTGTCTGCCGTCATCGGTGTCGGCGTGTGGCAGGGGCCTGCCGAGGGGTTGACTGCGGGCGCATTGGTGAGCTTCGTCTTTCTCACCTACCGCTTTTTGGAGCCCATCGCTGAATTTACTGAGATCATCGATCAGACACAGACGGCGGTTGCGGGCCTGCACCGAGTGTTGTCGGTGCTCGACATGCCGATTACACCGACGGAGCCGCACGAGCCGACCCCGCTGCCGCCGGGCCGCCTCGAGATCGCCATCGAACACGTCGACTACTCCTACCCGACTCGCACTGGCGAACACAGCGACTCGGGTGCTGGCGGAGGGGCGCTCGTCCTGCAAGACATCTCTTTGTCGATTCCGGCAGGACAGCAAGTTGCCGTTGTCGGTTCAACGGGTTCAGGGAAGACCACGCTAGGCAGGCTGATCGCCCGTTTTGCCGACCCGACGAATGGCACCGTCACCGTCGGTGGGGTGCCGCTGACCGCCGTGGCGCGAAGCAATCTGCGTTCGCGGCTAGTCGTGGTGTCGCAGGAACCGTTCCTTTTCGACGACTCGGTCGAGCGGAACATCGCTTTTGCTTGCTCCGGCGCTAGTCGAGATGATGTTGAGGGCATCGTGCAGCATCTCGACCTTGGCGAGTGGGTCGATTCGCTCAGCGAAGGACTCGAGACGCGAGTCGGAGAGCGCGGCGGCCGTTTGAGCGCAGGTGAGCGTCAATTGGTGGCGCTTCTGCGCGCTGGGCTTGCGGACCCCGATGTACTGATTCTCGACGAGGCGACATCGAGCGTCGACGCCCTCACTGAAGTGCGCATCGCCCGAGCACTCGATGTGTTGGCGTCAACTCGAACCACTATCGGGATCGCCCATCGGCTCTCGACAGCATCACGCTCTGACCGGGTGTTGGTCCTGGCTGGCGGCGTCCTTGTTGAAGATGGTCACCACGACGAATTGGTCCGGCTGGGTGGAACTTATGCGAGTCTTTTCGACGCCTGGATGTCAGCCACCAGTATCGGAGACGTCGAGTCCATGCATCCGAACACATGACTAAACCAGCCAGGGGGCGAAGGCCAAAAGCTTAGTGCAGCGCTAGACCTTGATCCCGCAGGTTGTGGAGAAGACGCTGACCGAGGCGACCAACTTACCGAAGCGCTGAGGTGGTGGGATTAGGAGACAAGATCCCGAACAGTGCGTCAACGCTGATCCTGCTGCTCGGCATCTCCGAGATCGAGCCGTTCGAAGAATTACTGAATGATGAGGTCAGCTCTGAGGCCCTGAACAATGTGCGATGCACACGGTTTGCCGAGCCGACGAAAACGAGTACAGGTTCGCCTATGTGAACAGCCTCGACGTGAAGTAACTGTGGCTGATCAGGTTCCAGGGTCAAGTCCGTACGGGAGCGGACCTCGCACCGCTCCGACAATGCACTCAAGGTCTAGCGCGCCCACATCGGTCGTGGCCTCGAACGTCTCGATCTGGCCGGGCGCGACATCATTGATGACAACGTCTGCCTGACGCTGTGCGTTGTCGGTGCCGGGGCGAACAAAAAAAACACGGACCAGAAACGTCGAAGTGCTTGCACTTGTGTTGGTCAGTGTGCCGCGTGCGATGATTTTGTCGGCGGAGCGGGCGCACGATGTGATCACTGTTTGGTTCGTGGCCGGATTCTCAAACTTGTCTACCGCCTGCAGTATTGACATCGTGAGCATCGCGCCGCCGACACACGCCAGCAGACCAACGGTTCCGGTGACGATTCCTGTCATGGCGAAGCCCCCGCCGACTCCGACCTCTTTTGCCCGCCGGCGCCCTTTGATGCCAAAGACAATGGAGAGAAGCGCGGCGAGGAGGCCGAGCACGACGACGACTGGCATCCATCCGATGCATAAAGAGATGATGCCAAGCACCATAGAAGCAGTTGCGGGCGCATTCCGATCGGCCGGAGCATTCGCTGAGGCCTGGATCTGCTGGGCAAGGTTAGGAGCGTTGGGTCGGGATCCCGCAGGGTCGACGAAGCGCTCACCGTTGCTTGACACGTCCGCGGTCCAGGCTCGACCATTGTGGTAGCGCAGCTCGAAACGGTTAGCCGGGTCCCGATGCCAGCCGGCGTTGCCCTCTGTACCGCTCGTCGCGTCGATGCCGTCCACCATGGCGCCGCAACCTACCGAGTAGCAGCCCGATAGGTTGCGACGTCGTGGAGATCGTTCTCATTCGTCACGGACAGCCAGAGTGGACGCGAAACGACCTCAACGTTGTGAACCCTCCGTTGACAGACCTCGGGCATCACCAAGCGAAACGAATGGCCGAAGTGCTGGCCACTGAATCATTTGACGAAGTACTTGTGTCGCCGTTGCTGCGTGCACGTCAGACTGCAGAACCTTTGTATTCCGTCCTAGACCGGTCAGAGGCGATTGAACCATGGCTTCATGAGATCGGTGACCCGGACTGGCACGGAACGCCGTACTCGCTGGCGCAAGAGGCGTACAAAGAGCTGCTTGCCCGCCCATCACTCGAGCGCTGGACGGGTCTCGAAGGAGGCGAATCGGTGCGGGAGTTCGCCGACCGAATCATTGCGGGTGTCGATAGTTTCATGGCACAGCGGGGTGGTGTGCGCGCCAGTGGGCCACTTCCGGTGTGGCACCTTGACCGTCCCGACCAACGCATCGCGCTCGTCGCTCACGCCGGAACGAATTCGATGGCCATCGGCCACCTGCTTGGTATCGACCCGGTCCCGTGGCAGTGGGAGCGCTTCCAGCTCAACCACACTTCGATCACCCGAATCCAGACGTTTGAACTCGGTGACGGCCACGCTTTCGGGTTGAGCTCGCTTGGTAACTCTGAGCACCTTGCACACAACGATCGCAGCCGCTGAAGAATAGATGCTGGCTGAAAACTACAGTCAGCCTATGACCAAGAAGAGTACGGTTCAGGCCGACCCTGACAAGCTGAAGACGTTTGGGTTCAACGTCTTCACGCAGTTAAGCGGAGCTGTCACTGCAGGGATGATCCATCTTGGTGACCGGCTTGGACTTTTTGTGGCGCTAGCTGACGCTGATGCAGCACTCACCACGATTGAGCTTGCCAATCGAACCGGTCTCTCGGAACGTTGGGTACGCGAATGGGCACACAACCAAGCGGCCGCTCGTTTGCTTGAGGTCGACGACACCGCGGGGGCGGGCAACGAGAAGTTCGGACTATCGCCCGAGGGTGTAGCGGTTCTTGCATCGCCAGACCATCCTGCGAGTGGCACTGGAATGTTTCACCGCTTTCCTCAGACGATGGCAGCGCTGGACCTCATGCCCGAGAGCTTCCGCACGGGCGTCGGCCATAACTACGACAGCCACGGCCATGAGGGAGCAGTGGGTATTGAGCGAAGTTTCGAACCATGGAACAAGGCCCACTTGATTCCAACCGTGTTACCAGCCCTCAATGGCGTCGTCGAGCGACTACACACAGGGATCACGGTGGCCGACATCGGATGCGGCGCAGGGGGAGCGGTCTTGATGATGGCTGAGGCGTTCCCGGATTCGACTTTCGTCGGCTACGACATATCGCAGCATGCTCTCGACCGTGCCGAGTCACGCCGAGCTGAGTCAGGTGTCAGGAACGCTCGATTTGTCGACCCGCGCAACAACCCCTTACCAGCTGACCAGTCGGTCGACTTCGTTACGACATTCGATTGCATTCATGACATGTCACATCCAACGCAGATGATTAAAGCAATCCGCTCAGCGCTCGCTGCGGACGGCATGTGGTTACTGGTAGACATCAAGGGTCGCGACACCTTCAGCGAAAATGTTGAACGGAATCCGATGGCAGCCTTGATGTACGGCATCAGCGTCTTATCGTGCATGTCTTCGGCGCTGTCTGAGCCTGACGGGGAGGGCCTCGGAACGCTGGGACTCCCAGAGAGCAAAGCGCGCGAGATGTCTGAAGCCGCAGGGTTCTCCCAGTTCCGAAAGCTTGACGTAAAACACGACCTCAACGCCTTTTACGAGATCCGACCATGACGCGCCTGACCCAACTGTCGCGTTCCTTGAGCGACAGAGTGGCCATTGTCACCGGCGCTGCAAGCGGAATGGGTCGAGCCACCGCCCACCTGCTGGCGGATGAGGGCGTGCGTGTTGTCGTAGCGGACCTTGGAGCAGCCCGAATTGCTGCGGTTGTCAATGAGATCAGCGCAGTGCATGGCGTCGACGCTGCGCTCGGCGTTGAGTGCGATGTGGCGAGCCACGATCAACTCAAAGCCCTGGTCTCGCAGACATTGGCCTGGGCAGGTCACCTCGCCATTGTGGTGAACAACGCCGGGGTATCGATGATGAACTCGGTATCTCAGCCGGAGGAGGAGTTTGAACCCAACTGGGCACAGACTCTTGACGTAAATCTCACTGCGCACGCTCGTCTCATCCGTCTAACGGCTCCGCACCTGATCAAGTCAGGGGCGGGTCGGATCATCAATATTGCATCGACTGAGGCAATCGTGACTACCGCAGGACTTGCTGCATACTCAGCGTCGAAGGCCGGCGTTGTGGGCCTGACAAAAAGCTTCGCAGTTGAGTTGGGTCAGATGGACGTGACGGTCAACTGCATCTGTCCTGGTCCGATCGATACTGGCATGACCTCCGGTATCGCGGCAGAGGCCAAGGAGAAATACTCGCGTCGACGGGTTCCGCTTCGGAGGTACGGCACACCTGAGGAGGTGGCGCACATGACGCTTAACCTCTGCCTCCCTGCATCCAGTTTTGTGAACGGCGCCATCATTCCCGTCGACGGCGGCATGAGTATCCGGCACACCTAAAACTCAGGCCGACCAGCCGTCGTTCAGGCCGACGAGACCCGTTGGGTCGTGGCGGCCAACCGCGAGCTGTTCGAGAGCGCCCAGGCCGGTGTGCTGGCCGAGGCCACCGGTCGTCGTCGCTCGTACGAGCGACTGAATGTGAATGTGATGGAACGCGTTCGGATCCGAAACCGGCAGCGACCACCGGTCACCAGCGATGACCAACTCGCCTTTCCACGCCCCGTGACGCCATTCCGGATGGCCATACCCAATGCCGAGCATATGGAGGTCGAAGAGTGGCTCAAGTCGGATTGTCGAGACCTCACCTTGCCATGGTTCGAAGTCGATCTCGAACCACTCTGCACGCCGGGTGCCCGGTTTCCAGCCGATGCGGTAGTCAACCGAACGCATCGCATCTGCGGGCTCTACCACGCTGCTGCCGCTGAGAGCCACAAACCCGGTTTCATGCCAGCGTTTCCCGTCGAACATTTCGTTAATGTCGAAGTGCGTTGAAAACGAGTCGAAGTTGAGCGGCGCCCAAAGCCAGTAGAACTGTGGATCGGCCACCGGAGCGCCGGTGGGAGCTGGCTCGCCGACGGGCCGCACACCCCACGACCGATCTCGGCTACCGAGGGTTTTCTCGGGATTGAGATCAATGACTTCGCCATCGACCTCAATCCAGCCCTCCCAAACACCGAACTGAGTCATTCGTGTGGAATCCATGAGCACGCGCTGGCCCACCTGATGGAAGAAGTGTGGTTCCTGGATCGGCGCGGAGCGGCGAACGAAGGTGAGATCGGCGCGCAGGCCATGTTCGGCGGCGTCGACAGTGACTCGCAAGGTGTGTAAGGGTTCAAGAACCTCCACCTGGATTGGGCCGACGATGTTGGCTTCAGATCGGTCGAGTGGCGCCCGGCGCGATGCGTGGACGTTGATTTGTTCGGCCTCTACCGAAGCGCCGTTGACTACGACGCTGAAGTGTGCGTCCGCCACGTGACGATTTGGATACAGCCCGAATGCGGCAGCAAAGAACAGCCGAGTGTCACTTGTGTAGCCATTGAAGAAGTACCGGTCGTAGTGATTGAGGTCGGTTCCCGCCGTCTGGGCGATGGGATGTGATGTCTGATGGATGGGAAAGTCGTCGAACGAACTCAGCACACCGCTGACGCTAGTCGTAGCCTGACAGGTATGGCAGCGCTACGCGACGTCACCCGATATCGCCAACTCGCCATTCTGACGACGGTGGGCGTTTGTTTGCTTACGGTGGCTGGTGGAATTGTTCGCCTCACGGGCAGCGGCCTCGGTTGCGATGACTGGCCGAACTGCAACAGTGAGCGCTTTGTTGATGTCTCGTCAGGGCATGCGGCGATCGAACAGGTCAATCGCTTGCTGAGCGGGGTAATTGGAGTTCCAACACTGCTTTTAGCTATTTCTGCGTTCCGGGTTCGTCCGCAAGTCATCGGATTGCGCTGGCCCGCTATCGGCGTGCTGGTGTCGGTGCTGGCGAACGGCGTCGTCGGTGGAGTTGCTGTTCGAAAGGATCTGCACCCTGCCCTCGTGCAGTCACACTTTCTGCTCGCCATGGTGTCTGTGGCGTTCGGTATTGTTGCGGTGCATCGTTCGTCAAGCAGCGCCAGCCAAGCTGGCCGCACAACGAGTTGGCGCAGTCGACCTGGTCAGCTCACCGCTTTGTTGACGTCGCTCACCGCTGTCGCACTCGTGACGGGTACCGTCGTGACTGGCACCGGACCCCATGCAGGCGAACAAGACGTTCGCAGGTTCGGTTTCGACATCTCGAACGTGGCTCGCATCCACAGCGCAACGGTGATCACCGCTCTCGCTGTAGCAGGCCTGCTGGCATGGACACTGCGGAGAGGTGCTGACTCCGACGCTGGGGTTCGGGCTGCTCTATCAGGATGGATTTTCGTCGGCCTCCTCCAGAGTGCAGTCGGCTACACCCAATATTTCAACGGAGTTCCCGAACTGTTGGTGGGCACACATATTGCGCTCGCAACAGGTTTGTGGGTGATGACAATGAGGCTGCTTCTCATGACTATCGAAACGCCGCAGCCGGAGTGCAACACGAAGATGATGCTGCCGACTGCAGCGCGCGTCTAGAGTGGGGCCCGTGTTGCTCAGGTCTCATGGGGAGCCGTCCAATGGGCGAGCGACTCACACCACACATCAGCGACCCGGTCGGCGTCCGACTTGGTTGACCACTCTGCTTGGATTTGTCGCTGCATTTGTGGCGATACTTGCTGTCAACGGAACGGCGATGGCTCAAAACGGCGAGGAAACCGTCGGCGGAACTATGCGCGCGGAAGACGCTGCCGGCGAGAAGATTTTTGTTGAGGGCGTGGAGTTCTCCGTCGTTGATGTTGATGGCAACGAAGTCGGAACTGCCACAACCAACGCCGAGGGCGTCTGGCTAGTTGAACTACCCGGCCCAGGCGTTTACTCCGTTCTGCTCGACACCGAGACGCTGCAAGGCTTCGAGTTACGTAACCCTGACAAGAATCCGTTAACTGGGGTCGAGGTGCAGCCCTCAACAAACAAAAACACGTTGTTCCCGTTGGGTGAGCGAGTAGTCGAGGAGTCCAACTCGATCCGAGCGGTCCAGTTGTTCGTCGACGGGATCAAGCTCGGCATGATCATTGCGATGTGTGCCATCGGCCTGTCGCTCATCTACGGCACGACAGGCCTGACGAACTTCGCCCATGGCGAGATGGTCACGTTTGGTGCAATGACCGCATTCGTTTTTCATGTGACCTGGCAAATTGACTTCTTAGGCACGTGGATGACATCGCTCGCCTTTGGCGCGATCATGGCTGTCCTTTTCGCCGGTATTGCTGGCGGTCTGTTCAATCGATTTGTTTGGAAGCCACTCCGCAATCGTGGCGCCAGCCTGATCTCTGCATTAGTGGTCTCGATCGGCCTGTCGATCTTCTTCCGATACGTCTTTCTGTATCAGTTCGGTGGTCGTGCTGGCTTCTACCGCGACTTCAGGATCGGCCAACAGGTCGAATTCTTCGGATTGTTCACGATGCTGCGCAAAGACATTTTCATCGTGGTGTTTTCCGCTCTGGTGCTCGTCGGTATTGGCACAGCGCTTAGCCGAACGCGTGTGGGTAAAGCCATGCGGGCAGTCTCTGATAACCGTGACCTCGCTGAGTCGTCCGGCATCGACGTAGAACAAGTTATTCGCTACGTGTGGATTGTTGGCAGTGCGTTGGCTGGCCTTGGTGGGGTGCTCTTCGGTCTGACCGAGAACATCAACTGGGAGATGGGTTTCCGTTTGTTGCTCCTTATGTTCGCCGGGGTCACTCTTGGTGGCCTGGGCACCGCCTACGGCGCATTGCTTGGCAGCATTATCGCCGGTGTGTTCATCCAAATGTCGACTCTGGTCATCCCAGGGGACATGAAGAACGTTGGTGCGCTGATGGCGCTGATCATCATCCTTTTGGTGCGCCCGCAGGGCCTCCTAGGGCGAGCTGAACGGATCGGATAGGTATACGTCATGGATTGGGGATCAATCATCGAGAGTCTGTTCCGTGGGCTCATCGGGGAGAGCTTCATTGTTTTCGCTCTGGCTGCGATCGGACTCAACTTGCACTTCGGCTATACCGGCTTGCTCAACTTTGGTCAAGCGGTTTTCATGGCCGCTGGCGCCTACGGTCTAGCGATGATGGTCGCAACCATCGGGCCTGCGGCAAACCGCAACTTTGGTTGGGATCTCAGCGAGAGCACCCTGTTCTGGCTGGGCATCTTCGTTGGCGTGGTCGTGTTTCCTGTCGTCTTCGCTTTGATCATGGGTATCCCGACGCTCCGCCTTCGGGCGGACTACCTGGCGATCGTCACCATCGCCGTTGCGGAAATTTTCCGCATCGTTGTCCGTTCGCCCACGCCCAGCATTAAGAAGTGGACTAACTCGTCAGACGGGTTGACGGGCTTCTCAGGCACCTTCTATGACATGAGCCCATTCAGCACGCAGGACCGTTACCTATTCAACTTGTTCACCGGCAACCAGATGTTCTTGGTGATCGTCGGCTGGGGAGTTTTGGCGATCGGTGCGACGGTCTGTTGGCTCCTTGTGCGGAGCCCGTGGGGACGTGTACTTAAAGCGATTCGCGAAGACGAGGACGCGGCACGGTCGTTGGGTAAGAACGCCTACTCCTACAAGATGCAGGCTCTGATTTTGGGCGGCGTTTTTGGTGCTGTCGGTGGCATGATACGCGCCATCGGTTTCTCGGTTGCTCAGCCCGACAATTTCATCACAGATGTCACATTCTTTGTTTGGGTGGCGCTGATCCTCGGTGGTGCCGGCAAGGTACTAGCGCCAATTGTTGGAGCGTCGCTCGTGTATGGCCTACTCAACTTTTCGGATACTTTCCTTCGAGAAGGGGTTGCAGCTGACGTGATTCCAGAGTCGATCATGACCGGTACGCAAGTTGGCCAGGTCCGTTTCATGCTGATGGGCCTCGGCCTGGCGTTGCTGGCTGCCTTCAGGCCGCAGGGCATCTTTGGGAACAAGGAAGAGATGGCACTCGATGACCGGTAACGACTTTGACGACGAACTCAAAGACAGCCTGATTCCTGACGCTGGCCCCCACGCTGGGCCTGCAACACACAGCAGCGACATGAGTGTGATCACGTCGGACAAGATCGCCGATGTCGATCCGCAGGCCGCTCGTGCTGCGCTTGCTGATGTGCCCTGGGAACCGGGTGCCAAGAAGTCTGACCCGATTCTGGTCGCTGACAATGTTGTGCGCCGGTTTGGTGGTCTTACCGCTGTTGATGCTGACCATGTAGAGATTCAGCGAGGTGTGATTACTGCGCTGATTGGCCCCAACGGTGCGGGCAAGACAACGTTCTTCAACCTGTTGACGAACTTCGACGCTCCCGACGAGGGCACGCGAGTCTTCGATGGGCACAACATTGACAAGGTGCCAGCACACAAGATTGCCAATTACGGCATGGTGCGTACATTTCAGCTGACCAAGGCGCTGTCGAAGATGACAGTTATCGAGAATATGAAGCTTGGGGCAACGGGCCAGAAGGGCGAATCGCTGTGGCGTTCGGTTCTGCCATTTATGTGGAAGAACCAGGAGCGCGAGATCGAGGCTCGCGCTGACGCGCTGCTTGATCGCTTCAAGCTCTCACATATGCGCGACGAGTTCGCTGGCACAATGTCCGGCGGTCAGCGCAAGCTCCTTGAAATGGCTCGGGCGTTGATGGTGGAACCGTCAATGGTCATGCTGGACGAGCCGATGGCGGGCGTCAACCCAGCATTGACTCAGTCCTTACTCGGTCACGTTACCGGGCTGCGAGACGCCGGAATGACTGTGCTTTTCGTTGAACATGACATGGACATGGTGCAAGAAATTTCGGACTGGGTGATCGTGATGGCCGAAGGTCGCATCATCGCCGAGGGCCCACCTGCATCGATCGGTCAGAATCAGGCGGTCGTCGATGCTTATCTCGGCACGCACCACCATTCGGCGCTTGACCTTGAAGCGGAACTGTGAGTAGGGACGATGTCTGAAACCTCAACAACGCCAGAAACAAGACAGCCTGAGCCGCTCCTGATAGCGGACAACTTGACTGCCGGTTACATTCCGGGTGTCAACATTTTGAATGACTGTTCGTTGGAGCTCGCCGAAGGCGAACTTGTGGGCATCATCGGCCCGAACGGCGCAGGCAAGTCGACCCTCGTCAAAGCTATGTTCGGTCTGGTCAACGTCCGTGGCGGCCAAGTTCGTCATCGCGGCGAAGAAATCACGAACCTGAAAGCAAACAGGCTTGTGAGCCGGGGTATCGGCTACGTGCCGCAGAACAACAACGTGTTCTCTGCCCTCACGGTCAGTGAGAATCTCGAGATGGGCACATTCCTCAATCCGCCGTTGTACAAGGATCGTGTTGACGTCATCGGTGACATGTTCCCTCGACTGATGGAGCGCGCTGATCAGCGAGCGGGGTCACTTTCGGGTGGCGAGCGTCAGATGTTGGCGATGGGGCGGGCACTCATGATGGATCCCTCAGTGCTACTGCTTGACGAGCCGTCAGCCGGCCTCTCGCCGGCACTTCAAGATGAGGTTTTTATCCGTTGCCACCAGATCAACAAAGCTGGAGTCTCAATCGTGATGGTCGAGCAGAACGCAAGCCGGTGTCTCCAGATCTGTGATCGTGGGTACGTTCTCGATCAGGGGTCTAACGCCTACACAGGAACGGGCAAAGAACTGTTGACCGACCCGAAAGTGATCGAGCTTTACCTCGGCACCCTGGTCAAAGATCATCAGAGCTGATCCCTACTGCCAGCGTGCCCGCCGCTGTCACGATGAGGGTGTCGCTTGCTTAGCGGATGGTAACAACCGGCCGTTGAGAGGCTGAAGGCGTGTGAAAGCCGCAAACGTTCGCTTTGCTGGCGGACATTGCAGTAGTCGCAAGATGACCGCAAGCGGCTCTTTCGTTCAATGACTCTCATCATTGACGGTGACTTCGACGTGCTGGGCAACGGGACGCTGCCCGGCGAGCGAACTGGCTTACACGTGGTGACGTCGTCTTAGAGACCAGTCACGCTCTGGACGCAGAAACGACATGAGTTGCGAGTGCGAACTTTCAGCCCGCTGGTAGCTCTGAATCGGGATTGCGCTCTCGGGCCTTGCCGTGATCATCCCTGTAGCGCGCAGATCGCAATGCCAAACGATGAAAGCGGGAGCGTTGTCTTGCACCAGGATTATCGCCGTCAGGGTGCTGACAGCAATCGTGACCAAAAGATGGACTGCAGTTGTCGGAGAGGCCCCTTTGCTCTCGGTCGTTGAGTGCGGAGCCAACGGCAATCTCTGGGAAAGAACATGTGTTTTCGGCACGCCGACAAGGGCCTACGACATGCCGGAAGGCCCTCCTAATCGTGCGCTTGGTCGGTGTTGACCAGCTAAAAAACCAAAAAGCCCGGGGCAAATAGCCCCGGGCTCCTCAGTTGTTGATCAAAAGATCAGCAAGGTGCTGAATAAATCAGACTTCGACTGAGCCTTGAACGGCGCCCTTGACGACGATGGTTCCGGTCTCGTCAAATTCCAGGATGAGGATGGAAGCCTGGGTGGGCTCGCCTTCGTCACGGAACTCGAGTGGGCCAGAAACGCCGTCGTAGTCAAAGTCGGTGCCGGCTGTCGCGAGTGCGAGGCAGTCAGCGTAGGTGGTGCACTTTTCGCCGCCGCGGGTCACGTCGTTGATCTCAGCGCCGATGGCTACGCCATCGTCTGAGCCAGCAACGGTTGCAGCGAGTGCCATGATGATGACCGTGTCGTACGACTCAGCGGCGTACGAGTAGTCCTTCAGCTCAGGGTCGATCCCGTCGAGCTGATCGCGGAAGTCCTGGAGTTCACCAGCAACGTCGACACCAGGGAGCGTGCCACGCATGCCTGCGAGGACCGTGGGGTCGTCGAAGGCTTCTGCGAGAGCGTTACCCATGTTGCCGTCAGTGCCATAAACCAGCTTGTCGGCTGGGCCAACGCCGTTCTCGATAAGACCGGTGAGGATCTTCGAGGTCTCATCGAAACCGATGATGACAATTGCGTCGGAATCAGCGTCCACTGCCTTGGCAACGACATCGTCGAAGTTCTCGGCCTTCGGGTCATAGATCTCGGCGAGGTCGACCTCACCACCCTGAGCCTCGAACGGGCCCTGGGTGTACTCGAGCAAGCCGGTGCCGTAGGCATCGTTGAGCACGAGGAAGGTGGCCGAGGCAGCGCCGTCAGCGATCATGATGTCAGCGAGCGCTGCACCCTGCACGACGTCGGACGGAGCAGTACGGAAGTACAGACCGTTGTCGTCGTAGTCGGTGAAGGTCGGCGAAGTGTTCGCTGGGCTGAAGTGGACTTTGCCGGCCTGAGTGATCTTGTCGATCACTGTCAGCGACACACCGGAGCTTGCTGCTCCAATGAAGCCGTCAACGTCCTCGGCAAGGAGGCGGTCGACCGTGGCGTTGGCGACTTCGCCATTGTCTCCCGAGTCACCCGGGAGCCACTCAACGTCGTTCCCGTTCACGCCACCAGCGGCGTTCACGTCAGCGACTGCGAGTTCAACACCAGCAAACTCAGGCGGTCCGAGGAAGGCAAGGTTGCCAGTCTCCGGAAGGATGCCACCGAGACGAAGAATGCCATCGGCACCATCGGCAGCAGGAGCATCGTCGGCAGGAGCATCGTCGGCCGGAGCCTCAGTAACGGCCGGAGCCTCGGTTTCGGCCGGGGCGTCGGTAGTCGTCGCTGCGTCATCGTCGCTACCGCAGGCTGCGGCAACAAGTGTCAGACCAACGAGCAACGAACCGACGCGCATAGCGCGTGATTTCTGCATGTTGAGAGTTTCTCCCCCTGGTTTTGCACAGGCCGAATGCCAGCGCGTTCTAGGTAGACAGCCTACGCCTCGTCAGCCACGAATGCCAAGTAGTACCTTCCGTAGTGGTATCGAGCAAAAACGGGGCATTCGTTGAGATTCGTTACGTTGTCCATGATGACGCTAGAGGCGTAGAGGCGTAGAGGCGTTCACGGAAGGGTGCAAACCAGAGTTCAATGGCCGATAGAGCACCAGCAGATCGGCAAAGGGCCGTTGGCGAAATCGGATTACTGGAGGCGCTCGCCACGACACGCGCCATCCGCCGATACACCAATGATCCAGTCTCTGACGCCGACCTCGAACAGATTTTGTGGCACGCCGGTCGGGCCCCCTCGGGATCGAACCGACAACCATTCCGATTCCTGACGTTGCGCAATGGCCGGAACGCCAGAGCCGCCAAGTCACTGCTTGGCCATTCGTTCAGAGACGGTTGGAATGAGAAACGCGACGGAACAGAAGGTGAGCGTCCATATCGGCCCAGCCGCTTCGTGGACTCCATGCAACACTTTGTCGACAACTTTGAAGCGATCCCGGTTGTGATCCTGGTCTGCCTGGAGAGATATCGGGACCCAAGTCCGTTCGAGGGGGCGTCGGTCTACCCAGCTTGTCAAAATTTACTGCTCGCCGCTCGAGCGCTCGGATACGGGGGGG
Organism: uncultured Ilumatobacter sp.; assembly: GCA_938091165.1. Taxonomy (GTDB): domain Bacteria; phylum Actinomycetota; class Acidimicrobiia; order Acidimicrobiales; family Ilumatobacteraceae; genus Ilumatobacter_A. The sequence goes on from CALKNK010000009.1 coordinate 103,555, forward strand.
CGTTGACGATGTGGCACCTGAGAGTCGAAGCCGAGCTGCGGTCGATGCTGAAAATTCCTGATCGGGCTGCTCTCTCTGCGTGCATCACTCTCGGGGTTCCAGCAGGCAGGCATGGCCCGCTCAAACGCAAACCCGCGAGCGAAATTATTTTTGACGATCAGTGGGGCGCTACACCGGCCTGGACCGCGCCCGCCTAGATCTGCCCCGTAGATTCCTTAAATGCCCTTCATTGCCGGAGTTGACTCGTCCACACAGTCAACGAAGATCGAAATCCGAGATCTTGCATCAGGGGAGGTGACTGCCTCATCATCCGCTCCGCACCCAGACGTCGTCGCGCCGGTAAGTGAACAGGACCCCGAAAGCTGGTGGACGGCATTCAACACGGCGTGGATCGAGGCCGGCGCACCAACAGTTGCGGCCATTAGCGTGGCCGGACAGCAGCACGGCATGGTAGCTCTCGACCAAGACGCCGCTCCCGTACACCCCGCCAAGCTGTGGAACGACACTCAATCTGCTCCCGACGCCGAAAATCTCAAAGTCCGGCTCGGTGGACCCGCAGCATGGGCCAACGCAGTTGGCAGCGTCCCGGTTGCGGCCTTTACTGTGACCAAACTCGCCTGGCTGCAGCGATGCCGCCCTGACGCCTGGAAGCGTGTCGCAAAGATCATGTTGCCGCACGACTACCTCACGGCACGGCTGACAGGATCAATTGCGCCGGGTGCGCCGATCGGCCAGGTGACCACTGACCGAGGCGATGCGTCAGGCACAGGGTACTGGTCACCAGCATCAGGAAAGTATCGATGGGACGTACTCGAGTTGATTGATGCCCACCGCGACTGGTCAGCTTGCGTGCCCGATGTACTGGACCCACGAGAAGCCGCTGGGCAGTGGATGGCCAACGGAAACACCGTTGTGGCTCCCGGAACTGGAGACAACATGGCCGGTGCGCTCGGGGTCGGGTTGCGATCGGGCGATACTGTCATTTCAATCGGAACTTCGGGCACGGTCTACGCCGTCTCAAACACACCGACCGCCGACCCAACGGGCGTTGTTGCTGGGTTTGCTGATGCGACCGGCCGTTATTTGCCGCTCGTATGCACGTCCAATGCGGCAAAAGTGCTAGATGCCATACGCCATCTCCTCAATGTCGAGTACCGCGAGTTTGATCGCCTTGCTCTTGCGGCGGAACCGGGCGGACCAGTACTGCTGCCGTACTTCGACGGTGAGCGAACCCCAAATCGCCCCGAAGCCACTGGCGTTCTGGACGGCATTCGAAGCGACATCACCCGCGAACAGTTCGCCCGTGCTGCCGTTAACGGTGTTGCCTGCGGTCTCCTCGATGGCCTGGACGCACTTCGCCAACTCACTCACTTAGACGGCCGAGTATTTCTTACGGGCGGGGCGGCACGCTCGCAATCCGTACAGCAGGTGTTGGCGGGAATGATCGACGCGCCAGTGGTCATCAGCCAGGCTCAGCAAGCTGTCGCAACTGGCGCAGCGGTGCAGGCAGCAGCGGTGTTCGAGCAGGTTGAGCACGCAGTAATTCAGCACCGCTGGGGGCTTGGAGAGGGCGTCGCTGTAGAGCGCGGCGTCATGGACGAAACACTCCGAGACCGCTACGCCACCCTGCGCGATCGATGAGCGATCCCTTTGCGATCCTTGGTCTTAATGACACCGCAACCGCTGCGGCGGTTCGAACAGCGCGTCGCGAACTGGCCAAACGGCATCATCCTGACGCTGGCGGTGATGCCGAGATGATGCGTAAAATCAACCAGGCTGCTGGGGAGGCACTGCAGTTGATCGCTAACTGCGCTACCGCAACCGAACCTGGCGCGCGGTCCGTCAGCGAATTCAATGACGATCCGACCGGCGTGTCACGAGATGTTCCATCATTTACTGTCGAGGCACTCCCTGTCGAAACGTTTCAAGCCCTGCTGGTGGTGTCGAATTGGATCGGCGAGGTCCTCGACGACGACCCGCCCTACAGGCTCGACACGCATCTGCATGAACCGGCCCAGTGCTGGTGCCGGTTGGAACTTGTGCCCGACGCCGGTGCATCAACGGTGAGTATTACGCTGGCAAACGAGGCGGGACAGCTGGTCCCCGAAATCGAACAGGTGCGTGACACCTGGATTGAACAGCTCAACCGTTACGACTGGCGGTAGCCGAGATTCTCAGCGAGTTGTCCTGATGAGGTTGCAGTAAAGCTGAGGCGAACCTGTCACCGGGGACGAGGGGCTGCAGCCTTCTCCAAGCGATCCCGAATTGCAGAACCTAGTCCTTCTGATGGAGGCAAAACGGCAATGAGTACGTCAACTCCCTCGTCGTCCGCTGTCCTCAGTTCGGTAAACAGCAGCCGGGCATAGGTGTCAAGATCGCCAGTGAGATCAAGCACGCGCGCGCCGGGCGTTCCTGAGCGTAGAGCCAAAGCATCGTCTAAATGATCTACAAGACGTACCTCGCAGCGGGGCGCGTAATGTGATTCCAGCATGCCGCTGGAGCGCGAGGGGCCCGATGCAGCCGCAAGAGCCCCGATCTGTTCCTCGGACAGTGGTCCAGCGCGAAGCAGCTGGGGTGGCTCCACAGTGGTGTCCACGATGGTGCTCTCAAGGCCAATCGTCGACGGTCCGCCATCGAGGATGACGTCACGTCTGGGATCGAGGTAGTCACCGAGGTCAGCCAGAACATGCGCTGCCGTTGTCGGACTGACCAAACCAAATCGATTCGCTGAGGGTGCGGCGATGCCAAGCCCAGTTCGTAGCAGCAGATCACGGGTAACTGGATGGGAAGGCACGCGCAACCCCACCGTGTCGCGGCCGCCAGTGACCACATCAGGTACGAGCGGAGACCGAGGTACGATCAGCGTGAGCGGTCCTGGCCACGCAAGCTCCGCAAGAGTACGCGCTATCGGTGCAGGCTTGTCAGCCCACGTGTCGAGGTCGCCGATGTTTGCGATATGCACAATCAACGGATGGCCTATCGGTCGTCCTTTGATCTCGAAGATGCGTTCAACGGCAGCAGGATTCGACGCATCAGCGGCCAACCCGTAGACCGTTTCGGTCGGAATCGCAACGAGTCCGCCGGCGTAAAGCGCCTCGGCGGCAAGGCTGACGTCCGTCGAAAGTAGCGACACGGATCAAACCGCGTCGAGGAATTCGAGAGCTGCGTCGAAGAAGCCGAACGCCTCTGGCGTGGCGAAGTGATCGACATTACGCAGCGTTTCGCATTGTCCCTGCGGAAACCACGACGCTAACTCGTCAGCCGGATGAACGAAGTCTTGGTCGCCGACCACGATGAGAACCGGGCAGGCCACTGCAGAGCACATCGTTGCATCAATATCTCCAGCCGAAGCCCGCCGCATGACAGCGGTCAACGCAACGATGTCGTTGTCCGGCTGCTGGGCGTACTGGACAAAGAGTCGAGCGGTATGGTCCATCTCGGCGAGAACTGCGGGCGTCGGTTCGCCACTCTCGATGACGCTTTCAAGTCCCTGCACGATTCGGGCGGCGCCTACTTGATCTCGCTCGACCACGTTTTTCCCAATTCCTGCCAAGACCAGGCGGCTAAAACGGTCAGGACGAGCGATTGCCGCTCGCAGCAATGTGATCGCGCCGAGTGAGAACCCAACTGCTTCGATTGGTGCGTCTGGCGAGGCTGCATCGATCGCATCAAACACTCGAAGGGTTAGATCACTGTAAGCCTCGGGTTCATGCGGCTTCGGTGCTGCCCCATGCCCGAGCAGATCAACACTCACGACCTCCTTGCCGCCGTCCTCGAGTAAAGCGGTGAACCCGCTTCGCTGCCAGGTCGTCGCAAACGAACCCCCCCAACCGTGTACCAGTACTACTGATTCCATGCAGCGGCCACCCTAGGCCGTATCGTGGAGTCGCCTTGCACGCTGTGCCCAACCGAGAGTGACCCATGCGCCTCCTACATAAGCCTGACCATGACCTGACCTACAGCGACGTCTTCATGGTCCCCAGTTTGTCCGATGTGGCCTCACGAATGGATGTCGACTTGTCGACTCCGGACGGCATCGGAACAACGATTCCCCTCGTCGTCTCCAACATGACCGCCGTAGCAGGACGGCGCATGGCCGAAACGGTCGCCCGACGTGGTGGAGTAGCGATCTTGCCTCAAGACATTCCCGTCGATGTCGCAGGCCGCGTCGTGGCCTACGTCAAGAAATGTCACCCCGTCTTCGAAACACCTATCACGCTGGGTCCGGATGCGACGATCGGTGATGCCATGTCTCTGATCCACAAGCGAGCCCATGGCGCCGTCGTGATTGTGGACGACGGTAAGCCAGTCGGTGTGTTCACCGAACACGATCAGGAAGGCGTCGATCGTTTCACGCAGTTGCATGCGGTGATGACTCGAAATCTACATCTCGTCGATCCGGACGTGGATCCGGCCACTGCGTACGAGCAACTCGAAGAGATGCGTCTCAACGTGGCTCCAGTGGTTGACCCGGCGTCCAACAACGGGGAACTGCTGGGGGTCATCACGCGCAAGGGCGCGTTGCGATCAACGATTTACCGCCCGGCAGTTGACGCCGAAGGTCGTTTGTTAATTGGCGTTGCAGTTGGAATCAACGGTGACCCTGCGGCGCGTGCCACCGAACTGTCCCGAATGGGTGCCGACGTCCTAGTGATTGACACTGCACACGGACATCAAACACGAACGCTACGCGCAGTCGAAGCGGTCCGCGCAGCGTTGCCTGACGCATGCATTGTCGCAGGCAACGTCGTCACCGCCGACGGAACCAGTGAGCTGATTGGGGCCGGCGCTGACATCATCAAGGTCGGCGTGGGCCCAGGTGCGATGTGCACTACTCGGATGATGACTGGAGTCGGTCGTCCGCAGTTCTCCGCGGTGCTCGAGTGTTCTGCTGAGGCAGCCCGGTTGGGTAAGCACGTCTGGGCGGACGGTGGGGTGCGGTTCCCCCGAGACGTGGCGCTGGCGCTCGCAGGTGGTGCAGCCAACGTGATGTTCGGTTCATGGCTTGCGGGAACCTACGAATCTGCTGCCGACACGCTCCGTGACCCAGAAGGGCGGCTCTACAAGGAAAGCTTTGGAATGGCGTCGAACCGAGCGGTAAAAAACCGCACCCGGGCCGAGAGCTCGTTCGATCGAGCCCGCAAGGAGTTGTTTGAGGAAGGCATCAGCACGTCCCGGATGTACCTGGATTCTGAGCGCCCGAGTGTCGAGGACATCATCGATCAAATTGTCGCTGGACTGCGGTCAGCATGTACCTATGCGGGTGCTGATTCGGTCTCAGCCTTCCAAGAGCGAGCCGTAGTTGGGTTGCAGAGTTCGTCTGGCTACGACGAAGGTCGTCCGGTTGGGGTGAGCTGGTGACTTCAGCCGACGGTGTGGTGATTGCCATTGATGGTCCAGCGGGTGCTGGCAAGAGCACGGTCGGTCGAGCGGTCGCATCGCGCCTCGGGTTGGGATATCTCGACACAGGGGCGATGTATCGGGGCGTCACCTTCGGTGTTCTCCGACGAGGGCTGGATCCAGGCGATGTCGAAGCGGTGGCGCGGATAGCCGAAGCAATTGAACTCGGTTTTCACGACGACGGCGTTACTGTCGACGGCGTCGACGCGAGTATCGAAATTCGCGGGCGCGCAGTGACCGCTGCGGTGAGTTCGGTTGCGGCAAACAGTGCGGTTCGTGCCGAGTTGGTTCGCCGTCAACGGGAATGGGTTGCGGTACGAGGTGGCGGTGTCGTTGAGGGAAGAGACATTGGGTCGGTCGTGTTCCCCGACGCTGCACTCAAGCTGTACGTAACGGCGTCACCGCGTGTGCGAGCCGAGCGGCGTGTTGCGGAGATCGGTGGCGATGTTGACGATGTCGAGTCCTCAATTATCGAACGCGACCGAAAAGATTCGTCTCGTGCTGATAGCCCACTGGTCGAAGCAAGTGGCGCCATCGTGGTTGACACCAGTGGCTTGTCGATCAATGATGTCGTCGACTCGGTCCTCAACCTACTTGCCCCGAGCCGAGGGAGCGACGATGTCAAGGGTTGAGACCGGATTCGCCGGGGCGAGTCGATTGGAAAAAGCCTTGTACATCGTCTTTCGCACGATTGTCTGCGGTTTCGCACAGCTCTACACACGCATGAAAATCGAGGGTAAGGAGCACCTGCCGGCAGACGGGGCTTACGTGTTGGCGCCGGTTCATCGCAGCTACGTTGATACGCCGATTGCGGCCTGTGTGACCCGACGTCGTGTCCGGTTCATGGGCAAGGATTCGATGTGGAAATACGCGGCTGTGGGCAAGCTCATCTCGGCTTTAGGGACGTTCCCGGTGTCGCGCGGCACCGCTGATCGTGAGGCATTGCAACGATCGATTGCAGTACTCAAAGGTGGAGAGCCCCTAGTGCTGTTTCCGGAAGGTGAACGCAAGGACGGCCCGGTCGTGCAACCGCTGTTTGATGGTGCAGCGTTCGTCGCAGCTAAAGCTGGTGTACCGATTATCCCTGTGGGTATCGGCGGCTCTGACAGGGTGATGCCACGCGGCGCGAAGTTCGTGTTCCCGCACAAGGTGAAGGTCGTCATTGGCGATCCAATACGAGCGGAGGTCGGCGAAAATGGTCGCGCGTCGCGCCGAGCTGTCGCTGAGGTGACGGAGCAACTGCACGCTGAACTGCAGCGGCTGTTCGACGACGCGAGAGCTTAAATAAACTAAAGAGCTCAGCTGAAGAAGCTTGTTAAAGCTGCGGCCAGAAATTCAGGGTCTTCGGCTCCACACAACTCTCGCGACGAGTGCATCGACAACTGCGGGACGCCGACGTCGGCGGTTGCAATACCTAGCCGGGTCGCAGTGATGGGCCCAATGGTAGACCCACATGGCATATTGTTATGTGAAACGAAGACCTGCCACGGAACACCGGCGGCCTCACACGCGACTTGAAAAGCAGCAGCAGTTTCTGCTGACGTCGCGTACCGTTGATTGGCGTTGACTTTGAGGGCGGGCCCACCGTTGACAATTAGATGGTGCCCAGGTTCATGTCGTTCGCGGTAGTTCGGATGGATCGCGTGCGCGTTGTCGGCCGAGATGCATAGCGATCCGGCAAGAGCGCGGGGGAGATCGTCGTTCGATCCGCCGCGTGTCGAAACTAAGCGGTCGATTATAGATTCAAGCAGCGGACCCGCTGCGCCAGTGGAGCTTGCCGAGCCGACCTCCTCGTGATCGTTGAGGACGATCATCGCAATGTGATCAACCGGTTGGGCTGCGTTCAGTGCGCAGGCGGCAGCCCAGCAAGACAGTTGGTTGTCGAGCCGGCCTGATGCAAGCAGCGACTGATCAGCTCCGATGACAGCGGCGCCCTGTGTGTCGTATAAGCACAGGTCCCACCAGGTGGGCGGCGTGTCGAGGCCGGATTCGCTGCCAATCCATTCGGAGAACTCGCCAGGCGATGTTGTGCCGACTCCCCACACAGGAGTGAGGTGTTGTTGGCGGTCGAGGACAAGGCCGCTTTCGTTGACGTTGCGGTCGAGATGCACAGCAAGTTGAGGAACACGAGCGACTGGGCGTCGAACGTCGACCAGTGCCGTCGCTCCGTCGCGGGCGACGAGGCGGCCAGCGATCCCCAAGTCGCGGTCGAGCCAGGTGTTGTTCAAGATGCCGCCATAGATCTCGACTCCCAACTGTTTCCAGCCTGCGCTGTCCGTGTCAGGCTGCGGTTTCACGCGCAGGCATGGTGAATCGGTATGCGCGCCAGCGATTCGAAACGGTGTTGCAGCGCTACTGCCTGACGGGAGCTTCCACGCCACTGTTGCCCCACCGCGTATCACATATCCGCGGGTGGGAATATCGTTCCAAGCGGTTGTCTCATCGAGCTCAGTGAAGCTGTCGAGACGAGCAACGACTGACTGTACTGCGTGCCACGGTGAAGGAGATGCATCGAGAAACGAGATCAGGTCGGCAATTTTGGTGGAACTAGCTGGGTTGGAGATCACGTCGGTCATCCTTTTTGAAAAAGACCCATGGGTAGCCCGGTGTTACGCAGGTGGCTGGTCTCGTTGAGCGTGATGACTGAGCGATCGCCGTTCGAGGATGCAGCGACCCGTTGGATCGAAGTGTAGTTCGGATAGAAGAAACCTCGGCTGAAGTCGTCAGTCATGTTGAGGATGGCGGTGAGGTAGGCGTTGATGACGCCACCGTGGCAGACCACAGCAACACGGTGACCGCGATGAGCCGTGACGATACCTTCGATCGTATCGACTATCCGGTTGCGGAAGTCCTCTTGGGTCTCGTCACCGTCCCAGACGCCTTCCAGCATTTCCAGCCACCTCGGGTCTTTGTCGGCTTTCAACTCCTCAACGGGGATGTATTCGGAGCTAAATCGATCGAACTCGGCTAAACCGGCCCGAAGCGCAATGTCAAGATTGCGCCGCGCCGCCAACGGCTCTGCAGTCTGTCTCGCCCTTTGCATCGTACTTGCATAGACCGCATCCAGATGCTCTGATGCAAGGTATTCAGCAAGGTGCGCTGCTTGGGCGTGACCTTCTGCGGACAACTCAGGGTCCGCCGCGCCGGAATTCAGCTCGCGCCGAATTGGAAGTGCGTGGCGGATCAACAACAACTCCATTGACGATAGACAAGCAGATATGACACGCAGGACGAAGATCGTGGCCACCATCGGCCCGGCAAGTGACACCGCCACCGGTCTTCAGGACCTCATCCGCGCCGGTGTCGACGTCGTGCGCCTCAACTTGAGCCACGGCACGATCGAGGAACACCTGCTGCGGCTCAGTACGGTCCGCGCCGCTGCCGAAACGGTCGGCAAAGAGGTGGCGGTACTTGCCGACTTGCCCGGCCCGAAAATTCGATCTGGTCGTTTCCCTGAAAGCGGAGCTGTGCTCGCTGTAGGCGAGTTGGTGGAGCTGCGTGCCGGCGATGAGCCAAGTGACTCACGCTGCATCTACGTGCAGTACGAAACGCTGCTTGAAGACCTGACGATAGGCGGGAACGTAATGCTCGGCGACGGCGCGATCTCGATGTCAGTGCAGTCGGTAGAAGATACGTGCGCCACAGTTCGCGTCGAGACAGGCGGTATTGCCAATGGTCAGCCCGGTGTGCATCTGCCATCCGACAATCTGCGCCTCGCCACCCCGACTGATGAGGACTTGGTGCTCGCTGACGAGATGGCAACGGCAGGGGTCGAATTCATTGCCGTGTCGTTCGTCCGCCAAGCAATCGATGTTCAGCGAGTCCGTGACGTTGTCGGTCTGCGCGCGCAGCTCGTCGCGAAGATCGAAACAAACTCGTCGATTGCCAACCTTGACGACATAGTGAAGATGTCCGATGCCGTGATGGTGGCCCGCGGGGACCTGGGCATCGACTGTCCAATCGAAGATGTGCCGCACCTACAGAAGAAAATCATTCGGCACTGCGTCGAGCTCGGTACCCCGGTCATCACCGCCACGCAGATGCTCGAGTCGATGATTGAGTCGTCTGCACCAACGCGCGCTGAAGTGAGCGATGTTGCCAATGCGGTGTTCGACGGTACCGACGCGGTGATGCTGTCCGGCGAGACGGCTATTGGTCGTGACCCTGTCTCAGTTGTGACCACGATGGGCAAGATCGCAGAGCGAGCTGAATCGGCGGCAAGCTACCGACAGTGGGCGGACCGCTTGGGACGAGTGCAACTCGACGGGCGACACGAACCAATGGAACAGGGCGACAGAGTCACAGCAGCACTGACGCACGCCGCATCACAGGCGGCGATTGATTCGAAGGCATCAGCCATTCTGTGTTGTACGAACAGTGGGCGAACGGCGCGAGCCATGGCACGATTCCGGCCGGAAGCCGAAATGATCGCCCTTTCGCCGGAGGCGTCGATGGTTCGAAGCTTGGCGCTTACCTGGGGAGTCATTCCAATGCAGGTCGGCACGTACGAATCCACCGACGAGATGGTCTGGTTCGCCGTCGAAACGGCTCTCCGGGCTGGCGCCGTGCGCCACGGTGACACCGTGGTGGTCCTAGCCGGTGTACCTGCCCAACGCCAGGCCGACCTTGACCGCAACCTGCCAAAACGTTCGTGGGTCGGGAGAGCAGCATCGGACGTGATGCGCATCGTGCATGTCGACTGAACTCTTTTCGGCAGTAACGGGCAACATCGACGATTTCGCCCGCCCGTTAATCATCTTGTGTCACGGTTCGATGGACCGGTCAGCAGGCATGCTTCGACTTAGTAGGCGACTTGAGGAGACTGCAGTCGTAATCCGTTACGACCGACGGGGCTACGCGAAATCGAGAGACATCGGACCCCCGTATGGAGTCGATGAGCAGATCGCTGACCTGGCCCTGGTGATTGACCGGCATGCGCCGGGGCGGAGCATCGATCTGGCATTTGGACACAGTTTCGGAGGCAACGTCGTTCTTGGGCTGGCAGCTCAACGGCCGGAGCTAATCGCTCGAACCGCTGTGTATGAGACACCGCTGTCGTGGTTGGATTGGTGGCCTAACAGCGGGGCAGGCGGTGCTGCAGCTCAAGCCGCCAGTCCGCAGGGCGCAGCCGAAGCGTTCATGCGCCGACTCGTCGGCGACGAGCGATGGGAGCGGTTGCCGGAAGCGACACGAGCTCGAAGGCGTGCCGAGGGTGAGTCGATGGTCGCTGAGCTCAACGATCTGCGCCGTGCTGCGCCTTGGAACCCCGATGATGTGCGTTGCCCGGTGTTAGCAGTCAGTGGCGACAACGGACGCCCTCATCATCAACGAGGAATGCAGCTACTGGCCGACATGCTGCCGAAAGCAATGTTCGCCCGTCTTAATGGTGCGGGGCACGGTGCGCCCAACACGCATCCGACCGAATTGTCGATGTTGCTCCGCGAGTGGCTCAGTCGAGAGATCGACTGAGGAGAATGCAGGCTGCGGAGATGGCGGCTGCTGCGGCGGACAGGGCGGCGGACCCGCTGACGCCGTAGGCGCCATACAGCACACCGGTAAGAAGCGTGCCAACACCACGGGTGAGGGTACCTACGGCATTTCCAACCGCGAGTGTGGTACCGCGGGCTTCAGGCATCGCTTCACTGACGAGGGAAAGCGAAGTAACGAAGCCGTATTCAAAACCGATCAACAAAACCAGAAGGCCGGCGACGCCGAGCCAAAGTTGGTCCCCGGCAGACAGCATCACGGCGAGGCCGAGCAGAACGACAACCGTGCCGCCGAGCGTTGACTTTATTTTTCCAACGCGGTCGGCAAACGTCGCTGTGCCAACGCTCGCAACCAGTTCAAAGAATCCAAAACCCATCACGATTAACCCCAGCCCTCCAGTTGAGACACCGAACTCGTCGTTGAGCCAAGTTCCCGAGATCACAAAGATCGACAGTCCGGCCGGGGCGAGCGTGGCCGATCCGAGGACGACGAGCCATGCCTTTGGCGTGAGACGCTGACGTGTTTGACTGACTGCGTTGACGCCAACTCGACGGGGCGCCACGGGGAGCGAGAGAGCAACCCCCAGAGCAGCGAGGCCACATCCAGCTGCAAGGAAGACGAAAGGACCGCGCCAGCCAAAGACGTTAATCAGAATTGCGATGATCGGACCACCAATAAGCAGTGCAAGCGCCCACGACGTTTCGAACAGTCCGATCGAGCGCGCCCGCCATCGATAGTCAATTCGGTGGCTGATGAAAGCATGCGCAGCCACAGTGAAGTTGGCGACACCGAGGATCAGAAGGACAAAAGCAATAGCAAATGTCCAGATCGAACCGCCGAGAGCGATGACTGACGAGACCGAAATGGTCGTTAAAGCGCCAATCATGATGAGGCGCTCGCGCCCTTGATCGAGGTGTTTACCGACGACCACGGTGGACAGTCCTGCGGTCTCGCCGAGCCCCAACACGGTCGTGAGTTGGGTGGTGGAGACACCAAAGGCCCGCTCGAGAGTCGGCAGGAAAGGTGGAATCCAACGCAGCGCCGTATTAGCGACCGCCTTTGCGGCAGTCAATCGGACGAGGGTTGCTCGCGGGATCGGTCGATCGGGGCTGTTGTTCGAAGGTGCTGGCTCGGTCACTCGGTGCGCGGATCTGTGATGGTGACCTGAGCGCCAAAGAACGAGCACTCGGTGTCAGTCACGGTGACACTTGTGCCGTCACGGCTGAAGTTGCCTTGGACCTTGTCGGCGCAGTCCTGCAACGAGGCGCGTTGGCTGTAAACCGAAAACGCGAGAAGAAGCAACACGGAGATGACGACTACCTTCTGCATGATCGTCTTCATGATCAACGCTGCTGCAAAAGAACCGATGAGGAAGATGATCACTGCCGTAGCGGACAAGCTTTTGGCTGCGTCAAGCGTGAGGGCGGACACTTAGACGATCCTAATGCGGGCGGCGCTCTGTACGCTCGCAAGCGATGAGCGACCAGCCAATAAACATGTCCTCGGGACTCCCAACCACAGTCCTTCCAGCGCCAGCCCCCGTCGACGCCCTGCGACTCGCCGAGGCGTTAGCGTTGCCTGAAGGAGAACGTCGGGCTGCGGTTAGCGCTGTGGTGGCAGCATCGCCACGATTTCTCGCAGGGTGGGCCGAACTCGGCGATCTCGGTCGCGACACGATGGAGCGCTACGCGGCCTATCGAGTTGGATATCACCGGGGCCTCGACACTTTACGGGCCAATGGGTGGCGGGGGAGCGGATACGTGAGGTGGGCGGAACCCACCAATCGCGGATTCCTGCGGGCATTACGGGGCTTAGGCGCAATGGCTGCGGAGATCGGCGAAACCGACGAGGCCGAGCGGATCACGCTGTTTCTCCTTCAACTAGACCCGACCGGGATCTCACTTGAATCTGACTGATTGCTGAGAGAAACATGGAGCGCGTTGCAGGAGCGATTCTCGCCGGTGGAGCTAGCCGTAGAATGGGCCGGACCAAAGCGCTGATCAACGTTGATGGCGTTCCTATGGCGCAGAGTGTGGCCAGGGCGCTGGCCCATGGCGGGTGCAGCGACATTGCCCTGATCGGCGGGTCGCCGTCAGAGCTTGCTCCGCTTAACATCCCTGTGGTTGAGGATGCTGCGCCCGGCCAAGGCCCCCTCGGTGGTGTCATCAGCGCCCTGCGTCACTTTGTTGACGCGTCGCACGTGCTGGTTGCTGCCTGCGACCTGCCTCTTCTCGATACTGAGACTGTTCGCAACCTGCTGCACTCTGCTCATGCCGATCCGCAATGCGCTGCAACGGTCGCCCAAACGGACCGGGTCGAACCGGCGCTTGTCGTCTGGAATCGCATCTTTCTGGATGACGTGTTGGCCCTCTTTGACGGCGGTGAAAGAGCGGTTTACCGCGTCCTCGACCAGATCGACACGCAAATCGTTCACGTGCGGGCTCAAGCGCTGACCAACGTCAATCGACCGCTCGATGTTCCGAGTTCCGGTGGTGTAGGCCAGTAGGGTCCCAACGTGGCCATACCTGAAATTTCAGTGGACGAACTCTTGCTCCTCAAAGCGGCCGGTGAAGTTCGGCTTGTCGATGTGCGCGAAGACGACGAGTGGTTTGACAGTCACATTGAGTCCGCCGTTCACGTTGCTCTCGGTACGGTGCCTGAGCGTCTCGATGCTTTTGGAGATGATGAAGCGACTAAGCCCACTTATGTGATCTGCAGAGTGGGTGGGCGCAGCTATCGGGCGTGTGAGTTCGCGGCTGCTCAGGGAAAGAACGTTGTTAATGTTGCCGGCGGGATGATGGCTTGGTGGGCGGCTGGTCACAATACGGTCTCGGGTCGCTGATATGGCACGTTCGGGAGTGCGCAAGAACCGTGAGAGTAGACCAGCACAAATCGCCCCTGGTGAGATCGTTTACCAGTGGGTCGACACGCAGGAACATTTCGACGACGTCTTGAGTGAGCTGCTCGATGTCGATCGATATGCTCTGGATACGGAGTTCCATCGCGAGCGGACCTACTGGCCAAAGCTTGCACTGGTGCAAGTTGCCTGGCAGCCTGACGGTCGCGACGGCATTCAAGAATTGGCACTCATCGATCCGCTTGCTGTTGACATCTCGGGGTTCAGTCGACTTTTCGCTAGTGAATCTTTGTGCGTCATACATGCAGCCCAGCAGGATCTTGATGTACTCACCCACGCAGTGGGCAGCGTTCCGCGACGGATGTTTGACACACAACTCGCCGCTGGTTTCGTTGGTTACGGAAACCCGTCGCTTGTGGCTTTGTTGCAGGGTGAGATCAATATCACTCCGGCGAAGGGTGACCGGTTGACCGACTGGTTGCGGCGACCGCTGACCGAGAACCAGTGCCAATATGCGGCGATTGATGTCGAGTATCTGCTTGAGGTGCACGATTTGCTCGAGATCAAGCTTGAGGATGCAGGCCGAGGGCAGTGGGCCGTCGACGCATTTGAAGAACTTCTCAACAGGCCGGTCAGCGGAGCCAAACCTGAAGAGGCGTGGTTGCGTTTAAAAGACAGTCGGTCGCTACGGCCGGGTGCTCGTGCGGTGGCGCAATCGGTGGCGGCGTGGCGCGAGCGTCGCGCAATGCGAGTCGATATTCCGGTTCGGCAGGTACTGCCCGACCTTGCGATCCTGGGCGTGTCTCAGCGGAGTCCTTCGACGCTGAAAGAACTTTCTCAGGCGCGTGGGATTGATGACCGTCATTCGAAAGGCGCAATTGCTGAGGAGTTGTTGGAGGCGGTACGCGACGGCAAGGGCAACGAGCCGCCGGATGCGCCGGCATCACCTGATGACCTCGACAGGAATCTGCGACCAGCGGTGACGCTGGTGTCAGCGTGGGTGAGCCAACTTGCGCGCGATGAGAAGATCGACACCGTGTTGCTTGGTACCCGAGGAGACATCGTTGCCTTTCTACGTGGCGATGACGATGCGAAATTGGCCCATGGATGGCGGGCGGCGATGCTTGGTGACGGCATTCAAGAACTAGTCGCCGGCAAAGCAGGCCTGACCTTTGAAGCCGGTCGCCTGAAGCTGATCTCTGTTGGCTGAAGACCTACGGCACTAATCAACTTTGGGCGACGACCAGTGGAGGCTTTTCTCGCTGGCGTGTAGCGTCAAAAATCGTTCTTCAGAGTCATGGCGATGGGCGGTCGTCGGCTGAAATCGGCGTGACCGAGCATGTGCTGCAGAAGAAAATCGTTGCCTTTTACCATGGCTCAATTACAAATGGACATGTGCTGGGCCGAAGGCTCTCAGATTGCGGATGAACTGACGCTCATACTGTTTCAGCGGTTCGGCGTCTGGTAGCTAACAACATTGCTGGGGGAATTGTTGTCAATGGCGTTGGAAACTCGAGGCCGGGATCGTGGTTGATCGATACGAGGCCTCTGGCATCGGTGCTGCCAACGGCCCCTTGGCATCTCAAGACCGAACGCTAGTTCGCGCGAAGCGTTTGGCGTCTTGGCGTTGATTCTGCGGCAGTGATTTTCTCGAAAGATGGTGAGTAGTTGCTCGGTGCCACTTCGAAATCGCCGACGCTTGACCACTGCGATGACACGATCACTCGTTGGTGCACGCTTTCGAGTTACTTCTCCAGCGGGGATCTCAGTAAAGCCACTCTCAACATCGACGTTTGGAGAGCTTGGATCATGGTCGGCAACCAGATTGTTGCGGTAACAAAGCCAAGGCTAAGTGTGACTGTTGTCTGTTTAGCGCCTACCCTTTGGTTTGAGACGCCACGTTGCGGGTCATGAGAGCAGTATTTGTTGCCTAGGTGGCCAAGTGTCCGCGAAATGCCTGTTCAGGCCGGTATCATTCGTTCTAATGTCAACTTTCTAGTGTGGGAGCCCTGTCGTGAAGAAGGGTCGTCATCGCCGTTTTGAAGAGGCGAGAAAACTTAAGCAGTCCGGACCAGGAGCGTTCGATCTCGGCCTTGGTGGTCGAGAAGATGTTGGGTCTGATGCAAATGAATCGTCAGGTGATGACGATTACGCCGAACTGGCCGCCAAGTACGGCGTTGAGTTCGACGACGAAGACGACGAATAGTTGCACTTGGGCGTTCTCGATCGCTTCTAACGCCTCACAACAGGATGCGCCAACGGTACCCACTCGGTCCGCTCCAGCAGTTGGACCATTTGGTCATAGATCGCCACGCCGACTAGCTCAACGATCTCGTTTCGAGCGGACTGGTACAGAGGCTCACCGCCGACGAACGCCTCGGGCTCTTCGGTGCACCACCAGCCAAAGTCTTCGCCTCCTGTTCCCCAGTCCCGGCGCTTCCACTCGCGCAGCCGTGAGGTGACATGACCTGATTCGTCACTGGAATGTTCGAGTCGCAGAGGGACTTGCCAGCACACCTGCGGCTTCCAGTCCATCATTCGTTCGCCGAGGGCATCGGCTGCAACATGAAGTGCGCAACCGGCGCCGCCCTTGAATCCAGGCCGGTTCAAAAAGATGCAGGCGCTGGTGCCTTCGTGGCTGACGAGTTCGGTCATGACGGTCGGGTTACCTTCGTCGTCCGGATCGCCGTCGCGGAGGTAGCCCGGTAACCCTTTCTTGCCAGTCGCAGCCTTGGTATGGAATTGCATGTGCCTGGGTTCCACGCGGTCGAAATAAGACTTCAGATTGTCAACATCGGCATCATCAACGAAATGGGCGCCGAACGAGCAGCATCCCTGCATCAACTCGGGGGCAGGTTCGTCGAGAATGCCCTTGCAGCCGCAACCAAAGATGCATGTGTAGTTCGATCGGAGGTACGTAGCGTCGAAAACCCAGGTCCGGTGTTCATCAGGGTCATCAAAGCTGATCCACTCATGGACATCAATGGGCTGGGACTCAGATCCGCTCACAGCGGAGCAAGCTACTGCCAGAACGCTGTGCAACCGATCCCGCATCCTCCACGCCGCTTGATGGGCTGCTCGGTAGGATCGGCGCCGATATGACGAGAAACTTCGATGGCCCCATGACGGCCGACCAGTTGCGCGACACCTTCACGGGCTTCTTCGCTGCGAGGGACCACACCGTCGTGCAGTCGGCGAGCCTCATCCCGCATGACCCAACGGTGCTGTTCAACGTCGCCGGCATGGTTCCGTTCAAGGACTACTTCGTCGGCAACGAGCAGTCACCGTTCAAACGAGCCACTGCCTCGCAGAAGTGTGCCCGTGCTGGTGGCAAGCACAACGACCTCGATGAC
The DNA here is from genome assembly GCA_938091165.1 of uncultured Ilumatobacter sp. Taxonomy (GTDB): domain Bacteria; phylum Actinomycetota; class Acidimicrobiia; order Acidimicrobiales; family Ilumatobacteraceae; genus Ilumatobacter_A. Next base: position 120,652 of record CALKNK010000009.1, read on the forward strand.
GTTGGCCGGACGAAGCGACACCTCGTCTTTTTTGAGATGCTTGGGAACTTCAGTTTCGGCGATTACTTCAAAGAGGCGGCGATTCCCTACGCCTGGGACCTGATGACCGAATCGGTCGAACAGGGCGGTCTCGGCTTCGACGGCGACAAGTTATGGATCACGGTCCACGAGTCGGATGATGAAGCAGAGCAGATTTGGCACGACCAAGTCGGGGTGCCGATGGAGCGAATCCAACGGTTGGGTGACAAGGACAATTACTGGCAGATGGGCGATACCGGCCCTTGCGGGCCGTGCAGCGAGATCCACATTGATCGGGGTCCTGAATTTGGCCCGGAAGGCGGCCCGCTGCGTGACCCGGCCGGGGATCGGTTCATGGAACTCTGGAACCTCGTCTTCATGCAGTTCAACCAGTCGGCTGACGGAGTGCGCACGGCGCTCCCCAAGCCGTCAATCGATACAGGGGCTGGCCTCGAACGTGTTCTTGCGTTGAAGCAGGGCGTCGACTCGGTCTGGGAGACCGATCTGATGCAGCCGCTAATCGACGAGGCGCAGTCAATCACCGGACACAAGTACATCGTCGGCGACTACGACGACCGTGCAAGCTTTGCTATGCGTGTGCTCGCCGAGCATGCCCGCTCCAGCACAATGCTGGTCAACGACGGCGTGTTCCCATCTAACGAGGCACGCGGCTATGTCTTACGTCGGATTGTCCGTCGTGCAGTGCGCTTCGCCTACCTGCTCGGCACAGACAAGCTGGTGATGCCACGCCTTGTAGAGGTTGCCGGAAACATCATGGGGCGGGCATATCCGGATGTCACCAAAAATATGGGCTTTGTTACCGATGTCATTGGCAAGGAGGAAGAACGCTTTCGTCACACGTTGAAGAACGGTCTGGCCATCCTCGACGGCGAACTCAATGATGACACCGACAAACTCTCGGGATCGACCGCATTTCTCCTGCACGACACCTACGGTTTTCCGCTCGAACTCACGCAGGAAATCGCTAGCGAACGCAGCATCGAAGTCGACCTTGATGGGTTCAACGCTGACATGACAGCGCAGCGTCAACGGGCAAAAGCTGCCCAAAAGAGCGGCGCTGACGTTGGTGCAGTCGAGGGCTTCCGTGACGTACTCGACCAGTTCGGAATTACTGATTTCGTCGGCTACTCAGACGATTTCGCAGATTCTTCCGTGCTGGCGATTCTCGAGGGCCCCGCCGATGCTGACGGTAACGCAACGATCGATATTTTCCTAGACCGCACCCCGTTTTACGCCGAAGCGGGAGGACAAGTTGGCGACACCGGCACGATCACCACGGATACCGGTACCGCAACTGTGCTTGACACCACGTTTGCGTTGCCAAACCTGTGGCGCCATCATGCGCGAATCACCGATGGCACCGTGAGCGTGGGACAGAGCGCGACGGCTTCCATCGATGTCCTACGCCGCGATGCCATTCGCCGCAACCACACCGCTACGCACCTGTTGCACTATGCGCTCCGTCACGTGCTTGGCGAACACGTCAAGCAGGCAGGGTCAATGGTCGGTCCCGACCGGCTTCGTTTTGACTTTTCGCACTACGAAGCGGTGACACCGGCGCAAATAAAACAGATCGAGGACATCGCCAACCACGAGACGTTGGGCAATATGCCGACGCGTGTCTACGAGACGACCAAGGACGAAGCCGAGGCGCTCGGTGCGATTGCGTTCTTCGGCGACAAGTACGGCGACATCGTTCGAGTACTTGAGGCTGGCTCGACTATTGAATTATGCGGTGGCACTCACGTTCGTGCCACCGGTGACATCGGGACGATCAAGGTCGTCAGCGAGTCATCGATCGGATCCAACCTGCGTCGGATCGAAGCAGTGAGCGGTGATGCCAGCGTCGCACTGCTCCAACGCGATGAATCGCTGATCTCAGAGGTGGCGCAAATGGTCGGCACGCAAGCCGATGATTTGCGTGGAGGCGTGCAGCGCAAGCTCGATGAGGTCAAGGGTCTTCAAGACCAGATCAAGGCATTGCGATCCCAGCTCGCTGCCGGGCGTGCAAGTGAACTTGCCGACATCGCTGTGGAAGGCGTCGTCGTAACGCAGGTTGATGGACTGTCGCCCGGCGATTTGCGCGAGTTGGCCGTCGCCGTGCGCCAAGTGCCAGGGATTCAAGTCGTCGTGTTGGTTGGCGAGACCGACACTGGTGGTGTATCTCTTGTGGCCGCTGTCGCTCCAGGCAACTCGAAACCTGCATCGCTCCTGATCAAAGATGCCGCTCGTGCCGTTGGCGGTGGTGGCGGAGGTAAAGGTGACATTGCGACTGCGGGCGGTAAAGACCCGTCGGGCATTGCCGAAGCCCTGCGCATCGCTGCTGAGGCCGTTCCGCAGGTGCTGTGATCGGATCTCTGTGACCGAGTCGCAACGCGTGCCTGGTGTTCGCTCGCTCGGAGTAGATCTCGGCTCGAAGCGCATCGGAATTGCTGTGAGCGATTTGTCCGGCACCATTGCGTCGGCCCTCACCACGGTTTATCGATCGAAGTCACGTCGACATGATCATGCAGAGATCGCACGCTTGGTCAAAATCGAAGAGTGTGAAGTCGTAGTTGTTGGCTTGCCACTCTCGCTTGATGGATCAGAAGGACCAGCTGCCCGGGATGCCACCAACGAAGCGAGACAGCTCGCTACCGTTGTAGGAGTGCCTGTGGAGATGTACGACGAGAGGTTCACCACGGTGACGGCCGAACAGGCGATGCGTGACGCCGGTCTGAGCGGCGCGCGACAGCGCAAAATTGTGGACCAAATGGCCGCAGCGGTAATGCTGCAAGCATGGCTTGACCACCGCCGTCATACTTGGGACAAACCATGACCCAGCTGGACCCGCTGCTGCCAGAGGCGCAGGTTGATCCGGACAATCGGCCAGCGATGGATTGGCCGACTGATCCGTGGGATTCCACCGATCAAACTGGGCAAGTCGAGCGACTCCGTCGGCAAACTCGGCCACTGAAATGGCTTGTGTATACCTGCATAGCGTTGGCCCTCGTCGTAATTCTTATTGCTGGGATGGTCGGCTGGTGGTATCTCGGCAAGATCAATCCGCCTGGTGACCCAGGCGAGCTGCAAAACTTTGAGATAGCGAAAGACGCGACTTTTGAATCGTTGACCGAACAACTCGTTAATGAAGGCTTTATTTCTGACGCTGCGGTCTGGTCGCGATACGTCGAACGAGACGATGACGGTCTCGAGATAATTCCCGGTTTTTATCAACTGCGACCAAACGATCACATGGGCAACGTGCTGGCGCGCCTCAAAACACCGCCAGCTCTGACCACAACGAACGTCACGTTTCCCGAGGGCTTTACGATTGACCGCATGGGTCGACGCGTCGACGCCGTGATTGAGCGAATGGACGAAGCCGAATTCATTGCAGCGGCAACTGCGCCGAATGTTTCAACCAAATGGCTGCCCGCCGGAACAGGCAGCCTCGAAGGGCTGCTATTTCCCGACACCTATTCAGTGTCGAACGCCGAATCTGAGGCACAATTACTTGACCGTATGGTGGGTCTCATGGAGCGTGTTGGTCAACAGGAAGACATCGAGTCGAAGGCAGCGCTGCTCGGCTACACCCCCTATGAGGCGATGATCGTTGCGTCGATGATCGAACGCGAGGCCGCTGTTCCCGAGGATCGAGCGAAGATCTCCCGAGTTATTCTCAATCGCCTCGCAGTGAGTCGTTTAAATCCTGACGAGCCGTTTCTCCTCCAGATCGATGCGTCGGTGTACTACGGCCGCGATCAAACCGACGGCGACCCAAATCTCGACTTCAGCCAACTACGCCAAATTGATACGCCCTGGAACACGTATACCCGGCCTGGCCTACCGCGAACGCCGATCGCAAACCCTGGTCGAGCGTCGATCAGGGCGGCACTCAACCCGGCCGCAAACCCACCGCCAGGCGATCCAATCTGTCGAGAACTTCCCAATCCGTCGGAATGTTTTTACTTTTTCTATGTGCTCGCCGACGCGGACGGAAGTCACGCATTTTCGGCAACGTTCGAACAACACGAGGCGAATATTGCCCGGTATGCCGACGTTGAGTTCAGCCGGTGATGTTGACCGTGCAGCACGCAGGACCACGCATTGCGGCAGTCATCGGTTCGCCGGTCACGCATAGCTTGTCGCCGGTCATCCATCAGGCGGCCTTGGACGCAGCCGGCGTCGACTGGGTTTACACGGCGTTTGACGTAGCCCCCGGGAGCGCTGCTGAGGCAATCAGTGCGATGCGTCTCCTCGGTCTGGCTGGATTATCGATAACAATGCCCCATAAGTTCGACGTTGCTCAACTTGTTGATCGTCTAGAGCCAGCGGCTCGGGCGCTCGACGCTGTGAATACCGTGAGCTGGGATGACGGCAAACTTGTCGGTTCCAGCACTGATGGCGCCGGTTTTGTTGCCTCCCTTGCAGAGACAGGTGTGGAGGTTGCCGATGCGCATATCGCTGTTTTTGGTGCCGGGGGAGCAGCGCGCTCGGTAATCGACGCATTAGGCCGCGCCGGTGCTGCTGAGATCACGGTGCTGAATCGCACCCAGGATCGTGCTGAACGGGCTGCAGCATTGTCGGCTGTAGCAACGGTCGGAATCGTCAGTGATGTGAGTCGAGCAGACATCGTTGTGAACGCGACGAGTGTCGGTATGGGCGTTGAGCCGGGCGATGCAACCTCCGTTGACATGGCGTGTGATCCCAGCTTGCTGCGCGTCGGGCAAATCGTCGCTGATCTTGTGTACTCCCCGCTTGAAACAGCGTGGATGCTGGCAGCAGTCGATGCCGGCGCAACGACAATTAACGGACTGGGCATGCTTGTCCATCAGGCGGCACTGCAGCAGGAGCGTTGGCTTGGCTATCGCCCGGACGTAGCAACAATGCGTGCAGCTGCCACGACCGAACTCGCTGCTCGGCGAAATACTCCCAGATAGCCTCACAGAATGCTTCGCTACCTCACCGCCGGTGAAAGCCATGGTCAGGGCCTTGTGGTCATCATGGAAGGCCTGCCAGCCGGCCTCGAGATCACGGTCGACGAGATCCAAGCTGAGATGGGCCGTCGCCGACTTGGCTATGGCCGGGGCCCACGCCAGCGCTTTGAGGCTGATGAGCTCACCCTGATCGGCGGCGTCCGCCATGGTCGCACTCTTGGGTCTCCGCTGGCCATTGAGATCCAAAATAGCGAGTGGTTCCGTAGCGATAAGTGGCACGATGAGATGTCGCCGGCCCCGGGCGAAACTAAGGATCCACTTACACAGGTCCGGCCAGGTCACGCAGACTTAGCGGGCATGCAAAAGTACGGCTTCACCGATGCCCGGGACGTACTGGAACGCGCCAGCGCGCGAGAGACCGCAGCACGCGTGGCCGCCGGAGCAGTTGCCAAGAAGTTACTCAAGGCACTCGATATTGAGGTCATTTCGCACGTCATTCAGATGGGCGACGCCCGGATCCCGGCGTCCACCGCACGCCCGACACCCACTGAACTCCATCGAGTCGACGAGAATCCAGTGCGTTGCTTCGACGCAAATGCGTCCGAAGCGATGATCACCGCCATTAAGGCTGCTGCGAAAGAAGGTGACTCACTTGGCGGCATCGTCGAAGTGCTTGCCTTTGGGGTACCTGTCGGGCTTGGCAGCCACGTTCACTGGGACCGCAAGATCGACGCCGCCTTCGCTCAGGCTGTCATGAGCATTCAAGCGGTGAAGGGTGTCGAGATCGGAGACGGTTTTGAAATCGCTGGACGGCGGGGAAGTACTGCACACGATCCAATTAGCTGGGACTCCGATGCAAGCGAGTATCGGCGCAGCAGCGCACTAGCCGGTGGCACCGAAGGCGGGATGACTACCGGCGAGCTCGTGGTGGTACGTGCAGCAATGAAGCCACTTGCCACGCTTAACCGGCCCACGCTTGAAACCGTCGACACTGCCACAAAAGAATCTGGCGTCTCGTTCAAGGAGCGCACCGACGTGACGGCGGTGCCAGCGATGGGTGTTGTTGCTGAGACCATGGTGTCACTAGTTTTGGCGACCGAGGCGCAGCGCAAGTTCGGCGGTGACTCGATGGACGAGTTCGTTCGTAATGCCGAGTCATTTAGAGCCCACTTGTCGTGAACATTTGCGGCGCAAAGCACTTGGTGCTGATCGGAATGATGGGCGCAGGAAAATCATCGGTCGGGCGAGTGCTTGCGCGAAAGCTCGACCGCCCGCTGCTCGATTCCGATGAACTCATCGAACAGCGAACAGGCCGAACCGTTCGGGAAATCTGGACGACAGATGGTGAGGCCGAATTTAGAAAGCTAGAGACGAGGACACTCAACGATGTGCTCAGCGGTGACGAGCCCTCGGTGATCGCCGCCGCGGGTGGAGTGGTGCTCGAGACGGCGAATCGGACCGTCCTTGCAGAGAGCGATGCGCACGTGGTGTGGCTGCTCGCCAACGTGGAACTGCTGATTGATCGAGTCAAGAGCGGCACACACCGACCACTTCTCGACGACGATCCCGATGCGATGATGCGCGCTATGCACCGAGACCGTGATGAGCTGTATCGAGAAGTCGCCGACGCAATCGTGTCGGTCGACAATCGATCGGTACAAGATGTGGCCAAGGCGGTGCTCCGATGCGCCGGCTGAACGTACCTCTCGGTGACCGCGGCTATGACGTCGTGATTGGTCGAGGTGTTGTGGCCGAACTTGCGTCGTTGCTTCCGGCGCCGGCGCAACGGGCGGCCATCATCACCCAGGACGGTATTCCTGCAGAGATTGTCCTCCCTGGTCTCGACGTGACGACGTTTGTGATCGACCAAGGCGAAGGCGCCAAAACGCTCAATACGATCGAGACGCTGGCACGTGGGTTTGCGGACATGGGCTTGACTAGAAACGACGTTGTTATTGGTGTCGGCGGCGGCATGGTGACCGATGTGGCGGGCTTCGCTGCGTCATCGTGGCACCGGGGGACCCCTGTCTTGCATGTGCCAACGAGCCTGCTCGGGATGGTGGACGCTGCTATTGGAGGTAAGACCGGTGTCAATTTGCCTGAAGGTAAAAACCTTGTCGGTGCTTACTGGCAGCCAACCGGTGTCCTGTGCGATTTTGATTTCCTCGAGACACTCCCGCAACGCGAAATGCGCTGTGGCATGGGCGAGATGGCGAAGTACCACTTTCTGACCGGTGACAATCTGTTAGCGATGGACCTTGAAGAACGGGTCGCTCGCTGCATCGAGATTAAGACTGAAATCGTTGCTTCTGATGAACGCGAAAGTGGTCGACGAGCGCTTCTCAACTACGGGCATACCTTCGCCCATGCCCTCGAGATCGCCACGGGACATGAGTTGGCGCACGGTGAGGCAGTGGCTATCGGACTGGTTTATGCGGCCGAGTTGGGTCACAATCTGAGTCGGATAGACGTCGACAGAGTTCAGGAGCACCGCAACGTCGTGGCCGGAGAGTACGACCTCATGACCAGCCCGCCGTCAGGGCTTGACGCTGATGAGCTAATGGCGCTCATGTATCGCGACAAGAAGGCGTTGGGCTCGGGATTGACCTTCGTTCTTGATGGGCCCAGTGGCATCGAGGTTGTGTCGGGTGTGGAGGAGGAGCCTGTACGACGAGCGATGGAGGCCATACTGAGGTGAGCGCTGCTGTTAGACAGGCACTAGCGCACCGTTAGCGGTGTCAGAAAGCCGCAACTAAAAGTCTGAGAAGCCGGCAAGCACTCACGGCGATTTTTGGACGCAGGCTGAGCGATAGATCGTCCAAGAAACACTTGTCCTCGATCGATCAGCTTTCGGTTGGAGCGTTCCGCACGCGATGTTTTGAGCCAGCGGCGTTGATCTGGAGGCGGAGATTGCCGTTTGGTGCGACTTGGATCGTGCCGCTGGGTTTTGGGTGTGGGCTTCTAGGGCGGGTGTTTGGCTCTGCTCTGGTGGCCATTGCGAGAGAGACCGACCCAACAGGGGCACAAGCTCGCCCCACCACACATGAACTCCACCATGTCAATGCTCACGATCATCTGAAGCGACGCTGACGGCTAAGGGTTTTACGTACCTACTTTGCTTGGTTCAGCGCTCTGAGGGGTACACCACGCCCACCTGCTTGCGTACCTCGTCGAGCAGTTGCATGGTCTGCAGGGTTGCATCCCACGTGACCACGTTGCTTTGAATGTGGCCATTGCGAACACGTTCCATTGCATGAGCCGCTTCGTGAGCGAGGCCTTCGTTGGGCATTGTGATGTGTCGTGGATTAGTTCCGTGAGAATGCACCGTGAATGATGACGTAAACCAGAAAGGTGGGTCGACGTCGATCCGGCCCATTGTTCCGACAATTCGGGCACCGTGCCCACTGACGGCGTCAAGCGATGTCTGGAAAGTACTCATTGCTCCGCTCGGAAATGTCGCAACACCTGCCACAGTTGCATCGACCCCGCTGTCGGTGAGCCGCCCGATCGCTTTGACCTCATCCGGGTGCTCGCCGAGTACGAAACATGGGAAGGTCAGCGGATAGATACCGAGGTCAAGCATTGCGCCGCCAGCAAGGTCAGCTTGGCGGTGGCGACCGTTGGGATCAGAGATGTTCAAGCAAAAGTCTGCATCGATGCTGACAATTTCGCCGATCTCACCGGCGATGACGCGTCGACGGATATCGACGACGGCAGGAATAAACCAGGTCCACATTGCCTCCATCAGAAAACGATTGTTGTGGCGCGCTGCGTCGATCATTTCGGTTGCTTCACCGGTGTTGAGTGCGAAGGCCTTCTCACATACGACGTGTTTGCCAGCATTAAGCGCGGTCATCGTCATGTCATGGTGTTCGCTGTGAGGCGACGCGACGTAGATGATGTCGACATTTGGGTCATTGCACAGATCGGTGTGTGACGGGTGGGCGCGTGCGACGTTGAACTTGGACGCAAAGCGGTCAGCTGTTTCTTGTGATCGCGAGCCGACTGCGACAACTTCTGCCCCCGGCATAGCGTGGACTGCGCGGGTCATTTGCTCGGCGATGCCACCGGTTGACGCAATTCCCCAACGAAGCGGGGAGGTCGACTTATCGGGCATGGCGCTAATCCTTGCATTCTCCGACGGTTTAGGAACTGCTGAGGAGAGCTTCGATCCATTGAGCGACTGAATCGTCGGCATTTGTGCCGATCACAATGTCAGCGGCCGAGCAGGCCAATCGTGAACCGTTGCCCATGGCGATGCCGAGGCCAGCCCACTCGAGGAGGGCTACGTCATTGTGGTTATCACCTAGAGCCACCACATCGCGCTGATCAATTTCCCACCGGCTGCAGAGCTCTGCAACCGCGGTTGCCTTGTTGATGCCAACGCCGGTGATTTCAACGAACTGCACGCCGCTCGTCGAAACGGTCAACGGGTCAACCATTCGTGGCACGAGCAAATCGCGTAGTTTTTCATCTTCGATCTCCGGATGGTGGACCATGATTTTTGTAGTGCGGTCCGACAATGTTGGGCGGCGCTCAAGGCTGCGCTCTTCTCCGAGATCTTCGTGTGCGAACGCAATGTCGTTGAAGGCATCATCCCACCCGTTGCCACGGTCGGTTTCCCAACAGAATGCAAATCGGTCGTCGATTTTTGAGATGCTCGCGAAAAGCCGTTTGACCATTTCCGGGTTGATCGGAAACCGATCGGTGGTCGTACCAGTAGGGAGGTCGTGGATCAGCGACCCGTTCGAGCAAACTGCAGTGTCGATAACTTCGACAGGGGCCAGTCGAGGCACCGTTGAAGTGCTCGAACGTCCGGTGGCAGCGATGACATGGATTCCGGCGCCCACTGCAGCCTGAACTGCCGCAATAGTGCGTTGAGTGAGTGAGTGCTCGGGCCCGAACAGCGTGCCATCGAGATCGCTCGCAATAAGTCGAACGGGCCGTTCTTCGATCATCGAATCGTCCGGAAACTTTGCCATGCGGACAGGACGATACCGAGCCCAAAGATGAGTTAGCCCAGTCATCGGCACGCCGAATGGGCGACAGCTGCATCTTAAAGATCGTCAGCGTGAAGACGTCTTAAACGGTGCCCTCAGCGTCGGTTTGCAGAAACCGCAGGTTGCCGACAACTGAAGCGGCTAGGGAGTTCAGCTAGTGCTGCGACTCCGATGTTTGACGATTCGGCCACGCATCATTGCCCACCATTCGCGTGGGAGTTTCCGGAACGTAGCGGATGCGAAGTCGTCGGTGATGAAGCCGATTGCCTGCGAATAGGCCGGGTACGGGTGCACGGTGCCGAATAGCTTTCGGAGCCCTATGCCGTTGTCAATCATGATCGTAAACATGCCGATCATCTCGGCCGCATCGGGAGCGACGATCACGGCGCGCAGGATTTTTCCACTGAAACGTTCGGCGTCGACGGCGACAAAGCCGTACTCAATGTCATCGGTCAGCCCGCGATCGATTTCGCTGAGGTGTTTGACCAGGCGAATTCGTCCTATCTCCGGGAGCGCATTGAGCTCGCTCATAGTCAAGCCGACCGACGCAATCTGCGGACGACAGTACACGGCGTTGGGCAGCGCTCGGGGTTTCCCAAACTTGGGTAGCGGCAATGCAATTGCTCGAATCGTGCGACGAGCGACCGCATTTGCGCCGTGCGTGGTCGCAGTATTTCCGGTGACATCACCGACGGCGTAGACACCGTCGACGGACGTCCGGCCCCAGTCGTCGGCGATGATGCCGGTATGCGCGA
>CALKNK010000010.1 GCA_938091165.1 uncultured Ilumatobacter sp.
GAGAGGCGGGGCGCACGAGGAAACTCGCACGCTTTCGCGCAAGGATAGGGCCGTCTGGCCCGTTCCCCAGTTGCCGGCCGGGGAAAATCACGGTGTCCGAGTGAAGTTCCTTGTCAACCAGCCAAAATTGCGGGCCCTTCGGCCTCGGTCAATGGTTGAACAGACTTTGGCGGGTGGTTACTGACCTGAGCGTGGTACGAATATCCGTCATGTTGATGTTGACTCGCGTTTGACGTTTGGTTGTTGTTATGGCGGCAGGAGCGTCGGTTGGGCCTTCGGTGCCGGGGTTGGCAGCTACGCAGATCAGCTGGAGGTGCGAAACGATGAACGGGTCCCACAGCGCATTCGCCTGATGCTTTTTGCGGGCAGGTTTTCCTGACGGCGCAGCTGGCACGTAGCTTTCGCACCGCACGCCATATTCGCTGCCAGGTATCCGTACCACGGTTAATGGCGCGGTTATCGCTTTCTGGTTTTCTCGGGCACGTGCAGCAGGTCGGCGTGATCTACTTCGACTCGTGCACGGAGACCCGAGGCAGCAACGCTTCGAAACCACGCACGTGGTCATCGATCAAAGACTGCGCCGTTGACCAAGATGTGACCTCGACCAGCATCGAACGCAACCCGGCAGTCCGAGCCGACCACGTTTCGCCACCACCAAGATGGGAAATGTCCGGCCTAACTCGAACACCAGCAGCGTTCGCCCACAGCTCAGCGTACTCATTCGGACAGTCGGCGATTGGCGCCACATAGGCGAGGGGTTGATGAATCCAAATCACCAGATCAGGTCGCTCAGTCCGCAGAAGAGACATCGCCGCCTGCGTTTCGAGTTCAGACCCAGGACCTGGACCCGAGCTTTCTTTGGATGAAGACCACATCCACGGAAAGTTGCGGTTCAGATCGACGCCCCGAGCATTGCGCCGGGTATCCGCTGCCCAGCCATCTGGATTCAACGATGGGATGATCGTCACATGCATGTCGACGGGAAGGTCAGTGCGACGGAGGGCCTCGGCCAACGGGTACGTGATTCGCTCATCACCGTGCATCCCGGAAACCACTGTTACATGCCGTGTCGCTCCCCTCGGTCGAGAATCCCATCGAACGATCTGGCGTCCTTGAACCGTGGTGCCAATCGAACCTTCGGTCCAACTGCGCCGACCAACGACACGGTCAAGTCGCACCGCCGGAGACGTCGCTGAGGCTGCTTGATTGACCGAAGGCGCCGAGCGAGCAGCGGCAAGGCCTTGCCACCCTAAGGCGATCGTGGTTACGGCTCCGGCAGCCGACCTGACTATAAGGCGACGGGAAACGATTTCGTGAGTCTAACCGCTGAGCTCAATCGACTGAAAGAGTTGAGGTGCTATTGGAAACGGTAATCCTAGGCAATCCCGGCGTCACCGGAATCAGAACGTTACCAAAGTCTGAATGCTGGTATGTCAGCGCTGAACAAACTCACCGACTACGGCTGTGGTGCGCGCAAGCGACCTGAGCAGGGCCGCTCGGCGGCCTCCCGGGATGGTTGGGTCGGCGAGTTGAGCATGCACATTTCTGATCACCCACCCATTGTCCCTGTCGACCCAGGTCGGAGTCACTCGGGGGCGATCTACGACTGCTTCGAAACCAGTCGGCTTCTCAGCGTTGACGACAAACGTCACGTTGAAATCGACAACTGCGCCGTCCTGAGAGGAGGCAGGGAACCAAGCACTTTCGCGCATGTTCGACAAGAAATTGCCGAGTCCGAAGGCAACCCAGACTCCATTGATTCGCTCGATCGGTTGCAGCACGTGCGCATGGTGGCCAAGAACGAGATCCACAGCGCCGCTCGCAGTCACTGCTTCCGCAAGTCTTCTCTGCTCAGCACTGGGCTGACGGTCATACTCGACGCCCCAGTGAAGACTCAGAACAACAAGCTCGGCGCCTCGTTGCTGCGCTGCGCGACCATCGGCGATGATTCGATCCGCGTTGATTAACGGTGACCGCCATTGTTGGCCCGAGGGGATATACGCGCCGTTGAAACCATAGGTGTAGGACAAATGGGCAACCGCAGCACCATTCACGCTGACAACCTGCGGTGTCGCCTCTGCAGGAGTTCGAGCCATCCCTGATTGCTGCACACCCACAGACTCCAAAGACGAGACCGTACGATCGATGCCTGCGACCCCGCGATCAAACGTGTGGTTGCTCGCAGTCGAGCAGCGGTCGTACCCAGCACTGGCAATAGCATTGGTCACTTCAACCGGAACTCCGTACTGCGGATAGGTCGACGGCGCTTGACCGACAGGCACGATTGGCGTCTCAAGATGACAAATCGCTAGGTCGGCAAGCCCAATTACCGGCGCGATGTCAGCGAACATCGGCGCAAAGTCGAATCCGACCCCACCGGCGTTACTCGCTGCCTGCGACCAAAGTGGGCTGTGCGGCAAAATGTCTCCCGTTCCCGAGACAGACAGTTGACGCACGACCGGAGTCAGCCGTTCGGCAGGCGCAGTTGCCCGGCCTGCACCATTGATGCTATCGGAACGGGTTGCGTCACCGATAGGGGGCCCCGCCATGACCAAGCATCCCGCTGCCACCAAGAAAGCCAGAAAGCGTCGGCGAACTCGGAGACGGGCCATTCGGCAATAATAGGAGCGAAAGTTCGTTCAAATCCGAACGGTCCAGGGCATCGGGATGACTTATCAGCCGGCTCTGACCTCAGTATTTCGTCGTTCGGCGGCCTGAAACAGATCTACGCAGACGAAGATCAGACGACCGGGTGTCTACGGCGCAATGTTTGGCCGTGTGGCCGAGGGCGTCTTGATCAACAATTTTCGAGCAGCAGCTGGTGATCTATCTGCGACTCAACGACCCCACGGCAGGAAATTGAATCAACGGCCGATCTCGCCCATAAGGCAATGGTATGTGGGGCTGGGTAATAACAGCCGTCATGTCAATTCCACTACGCTAAAGCGGTGCACGACCCAGCTTTAAAACGAGCACGAAATGCCCTCCATGAGCGCTTTCGCTCCGATGGATTCGTCGAACAAGCGCGATCGGCAGGCCGTCTTTTCGCCGGTGATTTCTCTCAAGCAGCAACAGTCGGTCATCACTTTGGGGACAGCCTTCTCGGGCTCGGGGTGATGCACGACATCCTCGGAGAGGTCGTGAGTCTTCATGGCGAAACCTGGCGTGTACCGATGACCGGTGTGCCCGCCCAAGTCGACGCTGAAGACGGAGTTGCCTTTGCCATTGCTGCCCACGGCGGGCGTCGACATCGGATGCGAGTACCGTCTGGAACCAAACTCGAATCAACTCAACATGTGATCGACGACTACCTCGCCCGGCACCACCGAGATGCTCACCAGGTCGTGTGCGCAATCGAAATGCACGGTCGCTTTACCGACGTCGTCCTCCGTACAGTTGCTCCACCGCAGCATCATGGAGAGACGCTCGGCGAGATCATCGACGATGAAATTAGGTTCGCCTTTCCAACCTGGACGGGAACCATGGTCGGCTTCCGATTCCCTGACACCTCAGAGGGCGAAACCATCCCTGGTCTTCACCTCCACGGCATCGCAGATGACCGGCAATCCGGAGGACACCTTCGATCGATGGTGGTTGACAACGTGACCACTTATTTGTGGATCGACGAACTTCACCCGGTCCATGACGATGGCCCTGACGGCGATATCGACCACGCCGGCCCTGTCGACTTCGACCGCTACGAAGGCCCCATCGACGACCCCTCCGATCCGCGGTAGATCAACTGAGGCTCTAATCGGAGCCACCCGGAACGATGTTGGGCCGGCAGAACATGTTCAAGGAATAATGAGATTACGTATCTCAGGTAGCCAGTACGTGGCAGTGCGAAGCCGTCTTCGGTTCAGCTAGAGCTCACCTTCAGTACCAATTTCTGAGTCCATGGGCTCATGCCCGATCTCGTTTGTGAGCGGTTGCGACTCTCCACGTCGGTGCGCTCGGTGCCCGAGCAGATCGACGAATCGTTCCTGCCGATGATCGCTTTGCCAGCGGATATACGGTAACCCAGAGACCTCACGCAATGATCCCGACCACTGTCTAAGAGACTCGGTGAAGCTCGGTCTATTGTGCCAGTCGTGAAGATTCTTAACGGCTCGATCGAACTGAATGTGACCGAGAACGGCCTGCCGTCTGCGCCGCCGATCCTGCTGCTGCATGGCATTACGTCATACAGCGGAACCTGGGACTGGCTCGTACCGGACTTAGCCGAGCACTTTCGCGTGCTCAGCTTGGACTTCCGAGGTCACGGCAAATCTGACTGGGCTGCTGAACAGTATCTCTCATCGGGCTACATCAGCGATGCCGTCACCGTACTCGAACAGGTTGCGGGTCAGCCTGCGATCGTGATGGGCCACTCCCTCGGCGGAGCCACAACGGCTGCGCTCGCACAGCGTCACCCCGAGTTGCTCAAGGCGGCGATCATGGAGGACCCCGCGCTTGGACTCGGGGGCAGCGGCAAGCCGGCACTCGAAGGAAACTCGCTACTTACATCGTTCAAGCTGATGCGCGAATCAGTGCCCCGACTCCAAGCATCAGGGATCACCGTCAACCGGCTCGTCGACATCCTTGCTGCCACACCTTCAGCATCGGGAGGGACATTTGGGGACATCCTTCACGCCAGTGGAATTGAACAGATGGCTGAATCGATGCTGAAGGTCGATGCATCGGTACTGGACCCAGTTCTCACTGGCAACATTGAGGCATTTCTCAATCCCGCGATGCCTCTGGCGGTGCCGTCGCTCATCGTGTGCGCGGACCCGGCGAAGCCCGATGCCCTCGCGTCGCCTGAACTTGCAAACGCATTCGCCGACATCTCACCGGTAACCGAAGTGTTTGTGGTCGAGGGTGCAGGCCATCTCATCCACGACGAGCTTGTATCCCGCGACACATTCCGTAAGACGGCGCTCGATTTCCTCCACCGACACGGCCTGATGTCGTAGTGAACCCGCCGCTTAGACCAACGATGCTCGACAAACGTCTTCTAAGACTTCGCTAAGAAAACGACGAACTTCGTCAAGACATTGGTTCAGACTGCCACGTAGATGCTGTCGAGGCGTGGCTTGACTGAACTGTCGAAAGCAATTGTGCCCTCGTCGACAAGCTTGACAAGATGCGACAGCACACTGCGCGCAGCGGGTTTGTGTAGCTCGATGCTGACCGCTGCGTACAACTCCGTGACCATTTCGGGGATGGTGCTGAGTCCGCGGCGGACAGCGTCTACGATTTGCCGCTCACGTACTTCGCGATGAGCAACCAGTTGGCGAACATAGGTCTGTGGATCGGTCACCGGTGACCCGTGCGTTGGGATGATCACGTCATCGGTGCGCCCGGCCACAACACGTAGAGAGTCAAAATATGCAGCCATATCACCGTCGGGTGGTGAGACGACTGTCGTGCTCCAACCCATCACGTGGTCGCCGCTGAACAGCGAGGTGGTCGAACCATCATTGAAGGCAAAGCAGGTGTGGTTGGACGTGTGGCCCGGCGTATGGAGCGCTGTCACGGTCCAAGGTATCGACCCGATCGAACCCGTTGCCGCGACGTCGCCGGTGTCCACGACAATGTCAGGGACGAAGGCATGATCGGTCGATTCCTCGATCTTGACCTCTTGCTTCGCGGTGTCGGCTTCAGGCTCCCCAGACGGCGGAGCGATACCGAACCCCTCAGGATCGGTCCCAATATTCCACAACTCGGTGTCAGGTCGGTCGTGTGGACCAAAAGCAACGGTCGGAGCGCCCGTCTCAGCATGAAGCCAGGCTGCAAGCGGAGAGTGATCGGCGTGGCAATGGGTGACAAGGATCGTTCGCACCGTGTCACCGTGGAGTGCTGCAGCCAGAGCGTCGCGGTGAGTGTCGATCTGCGGACCAGGGTCCACGACGGCAACGTCGCCTTCGCCGATGATGTACGTACCAGTGCCGTGATAGGTGAACTTCGACGGGTTCTCCGCAATCACACGGCGAATACCAGGTGCCAGTTGCTCAACAACCCCGTAAGCAAAGGCGTCCTTGTCGAGGGAGACGAAGTTGATCGAGTTACTCACGCCGTCATCTTCGTTCCGGCCACTCAAGCGGAACGAGTCGACCGACTGGTTGCCCAAATCCGAGGACCGCAACGTTCGCTATCTGCTCGTTGGCGGCGAGCGTGGCAGCGTCGACACCGAGCAATCGAAGAGCTTCGAGCATCACGACTTTTCTTGCGTCGTCGGTTGCATCCGCGATTTTGTAGGCGAACGATCGTCCGTTCGGCAATGCTCCAGCCATCACGGCTGCGGCCCCCTCCTTTGCAATCAGGCCTGGCATTGAGCGCATCCAGTCCGTGACGTCGCGCTCGGTGCCGCCAACTAACTCCGGATGAGCTGTCATAGCGGCTACGACCTTCGAACCACGGGCGAGGGCGCTGAAGGCGCAAGCGAGGCCGCGCAGACTGAACGCCTGGGTTGGCGCGCCGCATCCATCGACCCCGATGTAAGCGACTGGCTCACTCGTGAGCAGCTCAATGTGCGCGTTAATCATTTGCTGCAGCGGATGATCGACACCGAGGTAGCCGTCGATCGGCCATCCGTTGACACGGCAAGTGGCAAGCATGGCTGCGTGCTTACCCGAGCAGTTCTGCTGGAGCGACGAGGGCGGAACTCCCTTTGCTCGGAGCTCCCTTCGGGCCGCGGCGCCGTACGGCCGCGACACGGTGTTGGCCAGGTCCCCTTCGGTCAGGTCCACCGACGCAAGCAGATCGCGCACCGTGGCAAGGTGACGCGGTTCACCGCTGTGGCTCGCGCAAGCCACCGCTAGCTGCTCAGTCGTAACGTGAAGACCAGCTGCGACCATCGCATCAGCCTGCAAGGGCTTAAGGCACGACCGCGGATAAACGACGAGGTCGGCATCCCCAATTTCCGATTCGACGGCACCGTCAGCGTCGAGCGTGACACCCGCTCCGAAGTGGAGTGACTCCTCGAGGGAACTCCGCGTCGAAACAGCGATCGGAGCAAACGATTCGCGGGAAAACCGCGTCCCCTCGAATCGAGTCACGGCGTGTCGGGCGAGTCGGCCTGAGTACTCGGGCGCGATGCCGTTCCACGTGACCGCTTCGGCGGTTGAACATCGGTGAGATGACTATCGACCACGTCGTAGCGACGCCCCGCCTCACCTGCCAACGCTTGGAACATTGCTGCCGCAGGCAATGCCAGAATTGCACCGACAGGGCCGAGCAGTGCAGCGCCACCAAGCGCTACTCCGAAGGCGACGGCTGGATGAAGCTCCATTGTACGGGCGGTGATGCGCGGCGCGAAGAAGTAGTTCTCGATCTGTTGGTAGATCACAATGAAACCAACGACGATGGCGGCTTTGAGCGGGGAGTCCAGGAAGGTCACGAGCACGGGCAAGATGCCAGCGAGGTAAGTACCAACAACCGGCAGGAACTGGCTAACGAAACCAACCCACAATGCAAGCGCAACGGGTGCCTGCGTGCCCAGTGACTGGAACACCACCCAGTGAAAGAAAGCCGACAGCAACGCAAGAAGCGCACGTGAGTAGAGGTAACCGCCGGTCTTGTTGATCGCCAGTTCCCATGCGCTCAAGACACGGTCCTGACGCTGCGGCGTAAGGCGAGAGCAAATAATGCGGCGAAGGCGCGGACCATCTGCAACGAGGTAGTAGGTGAAGAGCATCACCGACAAGCCCTGGAAAATAACTCCGAGCGCCGTGAGTGAGAGGCGGACCGCCTCGTCGCCTTGGCTCTGGATGAACTGTTGCACACGACCGTCAGGGTCGTTGACTTCGTCGATCACCGATTGCGGATCGATCTGCGTGTCAAATGTGTCGTTCAAGAACTCGACAGTGTCTTCGATGTAAACATTCGAGTCCGATAACAGCTCCGCGACCTGCGTTCCAACCAGCGTGCCAATCGCGACCAGGAAGACTAAAAACGACAGGAGCACGCCGAACAAAATCGAAATGGTGGCGCGCCCTCGACGCCAACCACGAACGGCGAGTCGGTTGACCCCAGGCTCAACAGCCAGGGCCAAGAACAGCGAGACGAGCAGCAAAATTAGGAGCGAAGCGAGGCGGTGAAACACGTGGCGCGCGACAAAGGTGAGCAGGAACCCTGTCCAAAACATTGTGACTGCTGGAAATACCCACCGTGGGAGCACTCGATCGGTGGCACGCCGATCAAAGCGATTCCCGTTAGCGTCCAGCCGACCGGCGTCACGGCCTGCGGCAGTCTCATTGGACGACTGTGACTCGTCTGGACTTTCTTCGCGCACATCCGGATGGTACTCAGCATCCCGTGAGACGATGAGTCAATGGCGCCTACCCCAGTGGAACTCCGCTCCTGGCTCGGCAACCAGATTCGTGATCGGGTGGTCGGACCGGACGCTGACGTTCGCCGGACGGAGCTATTCGACACCGATGAGCCCGGCTGGTTTGACGACGACGCACCGATTCGACGGGTGCACGCGGATGCGTCGATGTTTGTCGGCGGAATGCGTGCATTGCTCTTCCAGTCGCTGCACCCGCTTGCGATGGCTGGCGTCGCACAGCACTCGGACTATCGAGCCGATCCCTGGGGACGGCTGCAACGCACCGCAGACTTTCTTGCCGCAACCACGTTCGGGCCAGCCTCCGAAGCACAGCGGGCGGTCGACCTCGTGCATCGAGTTCACCAACATGTTGTCGGCACCTCAGCCGACGGGCAGTCCTACGCTGCGAACGATCCCCACCTATTGCACTGGGTCCACATCGCCGAGCTTGACAGCTTTCTCGCAGCCCACGACCGCTTCGGACAGCAACCTCTTCTCGGGAGCGAACGCGATCAGTACGTTGCTGCATCGGCGGTCGTCGCTCGCGCCCTCGGTGTTGAACACCCGCCCACAACCGAGAACGAACTCCGCCAGCACCTCCGTACGTTCCGGCCCGAGCTGCGCGGTTCCCGCGAGGCGCGTGACGCTGCGCGTTACTTAATTCTCCAGCCACCACTCCCCCTCGCCGCTCGGGCTCCATACGGGTTGATCTGCGCCGCAGCCATTGCCCTGATGCCGACATGGACTCGCTTCCCATTGCGTCTGCCGTGGCTTCCTGTTTCGGAGGCAGTCGTAATGCGGCCTGCCGGAGATCTGGTGACGCGGACGTTGCGCTGGGCCCTCCCAGCCAACTAATTTTCGCAACAGCGACAACAGTCGGGTTGCGGTGCGAAGTGCTGCGGTCAGTTCTCCCCGCTGCTTGACCGCGATTTCTTCAAGGCTGAGTAAGCCAGCAATCCGTTTCGGTTCTTCCGCTGTTCCCTCGACGATTCCCGGCCCGCTATACGCGCCGTATGACGTGCCTTCTGGATAGTCGTTAGATCCTCACGGCCGACGGGTTCATTGCCGAGGAGGTACTTCGAATGAAGTTGCCGAACTTCCCGTTGGCCTTCGGCGTATCGACCTCGAGCCGGTATCCGACCCAGACAGTCGCTCGGCAAGATCACGAAATTGGACGACCGGATTAAGAAAGGCTGGGCAAGGCTCGCGCAGTGATCTGGCGTAGATGATTCACAATCATCCAGCCGAACGGCAGCCGTCGCTCGACAGGAACACGGCAGGCCTCGCGGACCCGGTATTCGAAGAGCTCGCCTGACTGCGTGGCATCGGAGATCGGCGGGGCCCAGTCCAAGAATGATGGTTCTCGGCCACTCGCGAGCGCGCCCACCGAGTCGTTCTGAGTGAGCCTGGTGTAATCAAAGGACCGGCCCTCAATCCGACCAATCGGCCGGACGCTGTTCAACTCTTTCGCGCGGAGCGCTTTGCTGCGCAAACGCCGTTGAGGTCTCAACCGCTGGGTGAGTGTGACAGGTTGTGCCCGGCACCACCTGTCACACTTTGCGTTAGTCCGCTGACTCGGTGATGACGACACTCTGAATCACGACGTCAGTTTTCGGCTTGTCACCACCGCCGGTTGGAACGTTCTGCATTGTGTCGACAATGTCGAGGCCCTTCACAACTTGACCGAACAGGCTGTACTGAGGCGGGAGTCCAACACCGGATGCGCCCGACACGATGAAAAACTGCGAGCCGTTAGTGTTTGGCCCAGCATTGGCCATGGCGAGCGAACCAACCTGATACTCACGCGGCTTGGGTAACTCATCATCGAACCGATAGCCGGGACCCCCACGACCTGTGCCGGTCGGGTCGCCGCCCTGACACATGAATCCGTTGATGATGCGGTGAAAAATTACCCCGTCGTAGTAGTGGTTGAGCGCAAGGAACACAAAGTTATTCACGGTCTTGGGAGCCTTGAGTGCATCGAGTGCAATCACAATCTCGCCAAGCGAAGTGGTCATCGTGGCCGAGTAGCGCTTGGCCGGGTCGATACCCATCTCGGGCGGAGCAGAGAACTCCTGCTGCTGGGGTGCGGAACCATCAAAAGGAGGGAAAGACATGGCTTGAGACTCTATCGGCAAGCGCAGCGACGCTTGGTGCTCAATGAAGACCTGGCGTCAAGCGCGGCTAGCTTGTTGCGGGTGAACGATCCCTCTGCGCCAGAACCATCAAAGTCTGTAGAGGACTCTGAAGGCCCGGTTGAGCACGCCACTCATGAGGAGCCACCACCGTCGGCGGTCACAACGAGCCAGCATGACCTCACTTCGGCTGCGCCCGACATCGAAGGTGCGGACTCGCTCGATCTCGCCGCAATCGAACGTGACTTAAATGACGTTGAGACTGCACTCGAACGACTGAACGACGGGAACTACTGGACCGACGAGATCACCGGCGAACCTATTGCTGATGACGTACTCGCGGCGCATCCCACCGCCCGCACTGCCACCCCTAAGCTCGGCTGAGGACTCGCCTCATGCAGAAAAAAGGTGCCGCTACTCTCGCTGGCCTGCTCGCGCTGGCTACCGGCTTGGCTACCGCTGCACAAAGGACCGCTAAGAGAGCGAGCGACTCACCGCTGACCAGTCGATTTGCCAGGTCAGCGAAAATTTGGAGAATGTCAGCTCGAAACTCGACCCGGTTTGCGGTGTCAAAGGTCCGTGGAATCGCCAGCGACCAGGAGCGACGAGCTGCACTCGATGAACAGTTCGCCATTCAAACCGCCGAAGACGTTGCTAAGGAGCTCGGTGAAATGAAGGGCGTGCTGATGAAAGCAGGCCAGTTGATCTCGTTCATTTTCGAGGCGCTGCCCGACGAAGCCCAAGAAGCGCTGGCAACGCTGCAGGCCGACGCCGCCCCGATGGCACCGACCCTTGCTGCCAGTGTCGTCGAAGGAGATCTCGGTCGTCAGCCCGAGCGCATCTTTCGCCAGTGGACCGATCTCCCCGTCGCAGCGGCATCAATCGGTCAGGTACATCGCGCCGTCGCTCCAGACGGACGAGTTGTCGCCGTAAAAGTGCAGTACCCCGGCGTGCACGAAGCCATCGAGAGTGACCTCGACGCTGCCGAGGTCATGTACGCGATGTTCTCCGCGATGATGCTCAAGGGTCTCGACGTCAACGCGCTCGTCGACGAACTGCGCGGACGAATGCGCGAAGAACTTGACTACACCCTCGAAGCAGCCAACGTCAGCGAGTTCGAGGAACGCTTCGCCGGGCATCCCTGGGTGCGCATCCCCAAACTTGTTCCTGAGTACTCAACGGCGCGTCTCCTCACCACCGAGTGGGTCGAAGGCCTCACGTTCGATGAGTTCCGCAAGAACGAGACCTTTGAAACAAAGCAACGTGCAGCCGAAGTCCTATGGAGGTTCGCTCAACGCGCCATTCACCGCTACGGGATCTTCAACGGCGACCCACACCCAGGCAACTACAAGTTCCACCATGACGGCAGCATCACATTCCTAGACTATGGCTTGGTGAAGCGATGGTCACCGGGTGAATGGGAGGGGTTAAAGCCCACAATGGATGCGATCATCGTCGACCGCGACCCCGAACTCCTTGTGCGCGAGATGGAAAAGTCTGGCTTCTTGAAGACTGGTCACGGACTAGATGCCGGGCTCGTCTACGACTATGTGGCCAGCCCGTACACCCCGTATCTCACTGATGAGTTCACCTTCACTCGAGAGTGGATGCGCAACACGCTCGGCACCATCCTCGACGTGCAAGGCCCGCACGCTCCAGTGATCGAACAGCTCAACCTCCCTCCGAGTTTCGTGATTCTCGATCGCGTCGTCTGGGGTGTCAGCGCAATCCTCGGCAAGCTCGAGGCGCAAGGTCCGTGGCGGGCCATGCTGCTCGAGTACACAGCAAACAGCGAACCAGCCACCGACATGGGTGCAGCTGAAGCAGCGTGGTGCGCCGGACGCCCGGTGAACTGACCGGATCACTTGGGTACTACTGTCACCCTCATGGGGGACACCACAACTACTTCAGATGACGAAGCTCCTTCGGGTGCCACCGCTGCGTCAACTGCTCGAGCGCCATTTGCTCCGTGGGACCGGCGCGACCTGCCAGGCATGTTCAGTGTTGCAGAGACCGCCCGTCGTGTCGGCAATTACAAATGGACCGAAATGAAGCTATTTGAGGCGTTGGGTGGGTGGATTGCAACCGTTCCCGAGCTCGACATCAAAATGCGTCTCGGAGCCCACTGCTACCATCACGCTTGGCACGCTGACCTGTGGAATCAGCGGCTTCCCGAACTTCGCGAAATGAAGCCCGAGCGCCTGACGGTGCCAGCCAATGACGCAATCGTGCGTTTCATCGCAGCGATGACCGAGCCAGAAGCGCCCGAGCTGACCATTGAGAAGCTCGTTGGCGTCTACCGCGTGCTCATCCCGCGCTTCATTTCGGCGTACACGTACCACCGCAACAACACAAGCGAGATCACCGACGCTCCGACCATCCGCTCGATTAATTTTATCCTGCAGGACGAGTTCGATGACTGGCGCGATGGCGAAATGATGTTGCAGTCCCTAATCACCACTCCCGAAGACGTGCAACGCGCGGCCAGTCACCAGGCAAAGCTCGAAACGATCATGGTCGAGGCCGGCGGCATTACCGGGCCCGGCAGCATCGGCGGCTCATCGTCTGACGACTCCTGAACCCGTTCGACCAGCACGGCGTACCAATCCGCGGCTACGATCAGGGTTAAGCAGTCTGATCAGACCATCTGGGGGTTCATCATGCGTCAGTTCTTTCCCGTCGAAGACCTCGCCCGCGACGAGCGGTTCGTGCAGACAAACATGGCTGAGCGGCTCGCCGACACACGAAACCCGATGGAGCCTGAGTCAAAACGGAAATCTGCAAAGTCTCGTTCGGCAGGCAATCGCCTGACCCCAGATCGCCCAGATGCGTCTGATCGTGCACGCGGCCTCATGCACGGCATCATGGTTGGCGAGATCCAAGCACTTGAAGGTGCTGGCCGCACCGCACACGATTTCGAGGCTGGTGACGGCAGCGGCGACACAATTCCTTTCGAACTTAAACTTGACATGGCCCGTCAGGCATGGGACGAAGCTCGCCACGTCGAGATCAGCGCCAAGCTTGGTGACTGGATGGGTACTGAGCTCGGTGAGTTCCAAGAAAACACGGTGCTTTTCGAAGCTGCCTGCTCTAACGATCCAGTACTTCGCCTTGCTGGAGTCAACCGGGCGTTAGAGGGGCTCGCGATCGACGTCTTCACCCAGATGAAAGAATTTGGTGACTTGGCGGGTGATCCGTATCTCGAGTTCTGCGAGGACTGGATGCTCGCCGACGAGGTAACACACGTCAAGATGGGCTCGGACTGGTTGCGTAAGGTCACCGAAAAAGACCCCGACCGACGCACGAAAGCACTCGAATTCCAGCAGGTCGTCGACAAGCTCTTCAGCTTTGGGGGCGCCCGCGGCGACCATGAAGAGAGCAGCTTCAAGTTGGCTCGACGGTTCCGCGAACTTGCTGGCTTCACCGACGACGAGAACGACACGATTAACAAGCTCGGCGTCGACGCCTTTAACGAGCGCAGCCAGGCAGTGAAACAATCCCAAGACGCCGCTTCTGCGTTCGCCGACGCCTCCTCGTGACCGCTCTTGTCGCCGGGCAGGTCTCGGTCGATCCTGCTGAGTTCACACAGGTCAAATACGATGCCAACGAAATCGCAGCCATCGTTGTCTCACTCGCCGAGACACTCGGGGTTAGTAATTCGATTTCGCTTGTCGTCGATGAGACGACCCTCTTGGCCAAAATCACGTGCTCGATTGACGCCCCGTCGTCGGATGCCACGATCCTGATCAATGCGATGAGCGGAGCCATCGAGAACACCAAACATCTCACGACTCTGGGCATCAATCAAACCCAGACATCGGTTGGCCGGATGTTGCTGCGTGCCCGCGATCGGATGCGTGCCGACTTTGCCGGTGCTGGTGCAGATGATGACCTGACTCTGGCCGAGTCCGCCGCGTGGGACACCTACTGCGCTGGACGTCTTGCGCGCGCCGGCATTGAGATCAATACACAACGTTGGCGCTACAACCATCGCAATCGTTTTGGCTTCAGCAACGCCAGCGATGCAGACTTCGAGCGACTCTGGGCTGCCGACGAACTCAGCTGGTCCGAGGTCGTCGCTGGCATTGCCGACATCTAACTCGCCCTGTCTCTCAGCTTCGACCAATCGTCTATTTTTCCACCATGTCTAGCCACACTGCTCGTCGTATCCACACCTCTGATGAGTTCGGTGGCATCGATATTGACGTTATAGATGCCGGTACACCAGGTAATCCTGTCATTGTGCTCGCGCACGGCTGGCCCGAAAGTTCCCACTCATGGCGGCATCAGATCGATCCGCTTGTCGCTGCGGGGTATCGCGTTCTCGCGCCTGACCAGCGCGGTTACGCGAGGTCCTCCGCACCGAGAGATGTCGACGCCTACCGCAGCGACCGCCTCTCAGCTGATCTGATCGCGCTCCTAAACGACATCGAGACCGACACGGCGACATTCGTCGGTCACGACTGGGGTGCACTCGTGGTGTGGGACTTGGCACGGTTTCACCCCGATCGGGTTGCTGGCGTCGTGAACGTCAGCGTGCCCTATACCCCTTGGCCGATGCAGCCGACCGAATTATTCAACGCTATTTACGGCGACCGATTCTTTTACATGCTGTACTTCCAACTCCCCCAGTTAGCAGAGAACGAACTCGAGTCCGATGTCCGTCGTTCATTACGTACGGTGATCTGGGGCGGTTCGGGTGAAACCGCTGCACCGCCGCCGCCCACTAACGAACTGCCGCCGTTGTCCGGAACCGGTCTGCTCGACACCTGGGGTGCACCGAGCGGTGCGCCCGACGGGCTCCCCTCTTGGCTGCCCGCAGCGGACTTTGATCGATTCGTCGAGCAGTTCACCGCTAGTGGATTTTTCGGCCCGATCAGCTGGTACCGCAACCTCGACGCCGACTGGGAGCTGACGAAGGGTCTTCCTGCCCCGCCGATGCCGGTCGCGTTCATCGGTGGTGACAAAGACATGGTGATCGCGTACCGAATGGAGTACGTCGAATCGATGGCAACGTCGTTACCGGACTATCGCGGTCACCTGCTGATCGCCGATGCCGGCCACTGGACTCAGCAGGAAAAGCCGGCCGAGTTCAACGCTGCGCTGCTTCGTCAACTCGCAGTGTTGACCGACTGACAGCTGCGCATCTCTCAAAGTGACCTTCAGCGGCTCATCTGTTCGATGCCAGAGGGCCGTTCCGGACATGCAGCGGTGAGCGGCGGACAACACGGTTGGCTCCACCCGAAGTTAGGGACTTTTTCGCTCGGTGGCCAGTAGTTGTCGCGGCTGTAGGCCCACCATTCGAACGGGTTGAGGTAGTACGCCGCTGACTCGATGGTGGCGAACAGCCGATCGCCGCGTTTGCGGCGGTCGGTTGCCCAGCGGATCGCTCCAAATGCACCACCGAGCGCCATCCATCCGACGTAGAGCACCGGATAGCCGGGCCCGAACCAGCGTGCCTGCCAGACGTGAACGTCTTCGTGATCGGTCACGAGCCGGGCGCGTCGAGCGCGTTCGATGTCACCAGCTTGGGAGATCACATTGCCAAGGGTGACGGCGAACCCTTTGCGGACTCGAAATCCACGCCGGTACACATGCCGATTGTGCCGCTCGCTTAGCTCGGGCACGTAGCCCGATGATGGCAGGAGCAGACCGACACTCTGGGCAACAATGCCAGCACCGGTCATCGGCAGTCCCCAAGTGGAGTCAAGTGTGAACGCCACGAGGCCATCGAAGGATTTCCAATCGTACGTCTGTCGCCAACCCGAAATGGCGCCATTTAGTCCCCCAATAACCGCAGCAGGAACAGTGACACCAACCACAGACCCGGCTGCGCCGGCGAACATGCCACCGAGCGCTGTAGCGCCCGCCGCCTCAGCGAGACGACGGGTGCTACCAAAAGACATTCTTATCGATATTTTGCTCAGCGCGACTGGAGTTTGGACAACAGGCGCAACATTTCGAGGTAGAGCCAAACGAGAGTCACGAGAAGACCAATGGCAGACACCCACTCGTAGGTCTTTGGCATACCTGCTGCCACACCTTTCTCGACGCGATCGAAGTCAAGAGCGAGGTTCATGGCCGCCACAACACACACGACGACTGAAAAGCCGATGCCGAACAAACTTGGGCTGTTGATGAAGCTGATTGAGGCGCCGAACAAGCTCATCAAAAACGAGACGCCGTACAGCACCGCGATGCCGAGAGTCGCGAAAATAATGCTGCGGCGGAATTTGTCGGTGACCTTGATGATCTGAGTCCGGTAGAGGACAAGCATGACCAGGAAGACCGAGATTGTGGCGCCAACGGCCTGAAGCACGATCCCGTTCTGGAAGGTCTCGTACCCTTTCGAGATAGCACCGACGGCAAAGCCATAGCCAAGTGCATAGATTGGACCCAGGAACTTCGCCAGCATCGGCTTGAACGATGACGCGATCACGGCGATGAAGCCGACGATAATGCCGATCATTGCCACGGGTGGGAACGAGTATGTCGCTTCACCCGTAGGGGCCGTGCCGCCTGCTGCATTCCAACCAAATGATGCCGAGATGAGCAACAGAATGAGCAACGAGGCTGTGGCTGTGATTGTACCGTTCACGGTCATCACATTTTTTGACCACGGCGTAGTCGGGCCGTCATTGACAGGGGTGTTGAGCGGTGATCCTGTGGAAACAGGCGCAGTGTGCCCGCCGCGAACCGGTGCCGCCCATCCTGCAGCATCTCGTTTCATGGTCTCGTCGTTAAAGACTGGATTAGACATGATCTAACCTTATCGGCGTCACGATCTGGACCGCTGTCAGGCTCCGATGCTGCGCACTATCTCACTGTGTCTCGCCGCAGCTGGTTCCACTCCAGCCAGCTCAGCGCAGGTCGTGAGCGCTGGTTGCTTCCCAGAGGTCAATATCGGGCGCTGAGGCCAGCAGCCCCTGGCAGGCATGCGCCATTTCAACCATGAGTTCGGAGTCAAAGTGCGTTTGTTGCATCTCGTCTGAGTCCCATTTCTGCACGATGAGATGGCGGCCCGGTACTGTGACGCTAGAGCAGAGATCAACGTTGCGGCAGCCATCTTCCATGCGCGTCAGGACGATGTATTTGGAAAGCACACCGAGCAGCGTTGCATTGTCCGAATCGTTGGGCTTCGCGTCAAAGGTCAACGTGACCACGGCAAGCTCGACGTCTGGGTCATCGTCTTGGCCGTTGCTGCTGTCGCCGCCATTCAAGTTGTCGGTCATCGCTCCACTGTGCCTCATTCGCCGCGCCCGATCGGAAGTGTGCGATTTTGGTGATTCCATCCACGTCAGGTTGGGTGAAGGCCTGCGGTCGGTATCGTGACGTTTGTCTCGGGGGTCGAGGCGCATAGCACATCGGCCGCTGAAAAAGAACGACTATCAACAAGAGGGAGCCGCCGGTGGCCAAAGATCGCGTTGAACGGGATGATGAAGACCTCGTCCGTCTGTACCTCACCGATATCGGGCAGTACACGCTCCTTACGAAAGACGATGAGGTCCGGCTCGCCAAGGCGATCGAAGCCGGCAACGAGGCAATTGAACATCTCGATTCGGCTGGCAAAGAACTCACCGCGGCGAAAAAACGCGAGTACCGGCGTACGGCCCGAAAGGGCGAACAAGCTGAGCGCCAGTTCGTGCAGTCAAACCTCCGCTTAGTTGTTTCGATCGCCAAGAAGTACCAGGCCTCGGGTCTGCCACTGCTTGACCTCATTCAAGAGGGCAACCTCGGTCTAATGCACGCTGTTGAGAAGTTCGACTGGCGTAAAGGGTTCAAATTCTCGACCTACGCCACCTGGTGGATTCGTCAAGCCATTACCCGCGGGATTGCAAATACCGGCCGCACCATTCGTCTCCCGGTCCACGCCGGCGACACCTTGGCCCGCCTCCAAAAAGCGCGTTCGCGCCTTGAACTCAAATATGGCCGTCCTGCCACATTGACCGAGTTGGCTAGAGAAGTTGAAATGCCCGAAGACAAGGTCACCGAGGCCCTTCGCTTTGCGGCAGAGCCACTGTCACTTTCAGAGCCGCTCCGAGAAGACGGTGACGCCGAGCTAGGCGACGTAGTTGAAGACCGCTCAGCGGAGTCTCCGTTCGAAGTAGCAGCCACAGCGCTGCTGCCCGAAGAAATCAGCCGCTTGCTGGCTCCGCTTGATGAACGCGAGCGTGAAATCCTCAAGTTGCGCTTCGGTCTCGATCGCGGTGAGCCGCGAACACTCGAAGAGGTCGGTGAACACTTCAACCTCACCCGCGAACGTATTCGACAAATCGAAGCCCGTGCAATGAGCAAACTGCGCCATCCCTCGAGCGACACTGGCGCCCGAGACCTCCTCGCCGTTTAATTCCACCCATCTGACTCCAGCCCCATCGGCTTCGCACCGGCCAAAGTGCATGACCATTGCTCAACATGCCGGGTTCGTTGGCGATGGAACCATCGCTGCCACTAACGGGTTCGCTCACACGGGAATTTCAGCACGTGTTCTCTTTTAGCGTCTTCAACCCCAATGGCTTTAACGCCACACCGGAAATCGAGTCCTCGGTCGGCGTATACCTCGACGGGACCGGCACGTTCGTTGGCGAGCGCCGACAACACAAGCAACCCTGAAAAACTTTGGATCTCAATGATGGGCTTGGATCACAGCAGGGAAAGCAATTTCACCCCAGTTCTAGCTGTCATTGCTCTGCGCCAAAAGATGTCGGTATCTCGCAGATACCAACCACGCAACGGCCGGCACGCTGGCCACGAATTGTGGACAACGGGCCGGCACAGCCTGCAGTCATTGGGACGTCATGCAGGTCCCGCAAATGCGCCTGCCTTCACGTTGCTCGTGTTGGCGAGAAACGTCTCTTTCGGGTTGTAGGACGCAGCCTTTTCTTCACCATCATTGACCTCCTTGCGACCGACGACCATCCAGTGCACTTCGTCCGGTCCGTCAGCAAGACGCAGGGTGCGCTGTGAGGTGTACATATCCGCCAACGGCGTCCACTGTGAAATGCCTGTCGCTCCGTGCATTTGCATCGCGTTGTCGATGATTTCGCATACCCGGATCGGGACCATGGCCTTAACCGCCGACACCCATACGCGTGCTTCGGAGTTGCCGAGCTTGTCCATCGCATTGGCAGCGGTGAGCACCATGCGACGCATGGACTCAATCTCGATGCGCGACTTGGCGATCATCTCGGTATTTCCACCGAGCTTGGCAAGCGGCTTGCCGAAACCGTCACGGCTGAGGCCGCGTGACACCATCATCTCAAGGGCTTTTTCAGCCTGACCGATGGCACGCATGCAGTGGTGGATTCGCCCGGGGCCCAGTCGAACCTGGCTGATCTCAAAGCCGCGGCCTTCGCCGAGGAGGATGTTCTCGTACGGCACACGGACGTTGTCAAACTTGATGTGCATGTGGCCGTGCGGGGCGTCATCCTTGCCAAACACGTGCATTGGACCCAGAATCTGCACTCCGGGTGTGTCAATTGGGACGAGGATTTGCGATTGGCGCTGGTGCGGGGGACCGTCGGGGCTGGTTTGCACCATCGTGATCATGATTTTGCATCTCGGGTCGCCCGCACCGGAGATGTAGTACTTCTCGCCGTTGATCAGCCATTCGTCACCATCGCGCTCGGCCCGACAAGCAACATTCTTGGCATCAGAGGAGGCCACGTCGGGCTCAGTCATTGCGTACGCCGAGCGGATCTCACCAGCAAGCAGCGGCTTGAGCCATTGTTCCTTCTGAGCCGCCGTGCCAACCCGTTCCAGCACCTCCATGTTGCCGGTGTCCGGCGCTGCACAGTTCATCGATTCTGAGGCGAGCGGGTTCTTGCCCAGCTCAATCGCAATGTAGGCGTAGTCAAGATTCGAGAGACCTTCGCCAGTTTCGGCGTCGGGCAGGAAAAAGTTCCACAGCCCGTTTGCTTTGGCCTTGTCCTTGACTTCCTGAAGTAGTTCAAGCTGCCCAGGTGCGTATCCCCAACGGTCCTCGCGGGTCGCGCCCAGCTCGAAGAACTTCTCCGACATTGGCTGTACCTCTTCGGCAATAAAGGCCTTCACCTTTTCATAAAGCGGTCGGACCTCCTCTGACATTCGAAGGTCGTACATGTCTACGGTGGATTCAAGAGCTGCCATGCCGCGAAACTACCGACCTAGCGATGCCTGAGTCTCATTGTGGCTTGGCATCATCGGTCAGAAATAGCATCACGTTCGCTGTCACAACCGGGCCAGTTCCGGACGCTAGGCCACTCACTGTCGGCCGAAAGGGACGAGAATCCGCTCCAAATTGGAATCCACCTGTTTCGAGGCTTTTCGAAAGAGCCGGATGCTGATCTGAAAGTAACCGTGTGAAAGGCGAGCAGTAAATACTTCGATCGGCCGATCTCGCCAGACGCTCGTTCGAACCGTAATCGCAAAAGCCCCGCTCCTAAACCCTCGGGTCGCGCTGGCCGGAGCGAGGTCTTGCGATTGGCGGAGATGGACGGGAATCGAACCCGCCGGATGGGGATCGCCCATCCCAACCGCTTTGAAGGCGGCGGAGCCCACCAGGTACCCAGACATCTCCACGCGGGATGATAGTGCCGATACGAGCGAGACCGACCGTCGCAGAGGCCACCACCGACAGCCACCCCGTGTGGCTCGGCGCCTACCGGGGTGCGCAGGCAGGGGGCGCGACTCCCCTGCCTGGGTGTCCTGCCGGGTGGGACGACGGGGTTAAGGGAGATACGAAAGAAGTCCGTGAGAACTACACAAACATCTACCACGGCGCCTGTCACGGCATCTACCGCAGAGCGCTTCTGTGAGCCTATGTGCCAGCGTCGAGTAAACCGGTCTTACCAAAGCAGGGGTCGCCGTCCGAAAGGGCGGCGCTTCTGTGCTGTCCGGGGTCGGAACGCGTCACGCACACGTCATCCTTAACTGGCCGACATCGGCCCCTACGGGTCCTCCCGATGGTGCTGCGCGCCATCGACTAGAACGCAGGGGCCGCCTTTCGGTGCACGGATTCTGGTGGTTTCCTCCGGCGAACTTCCTCGTCTACCTCGTGCTGCTGGTGCTCAGCGGCATCTCGGGCATCTCCTTCATTCTGTACTTGATTTACTCCCTCGCAATGCTGGTGCCGAGCCTCGCTGCAGCGGTGCGACGACTGCACGACACGAACAAATCGGGGTGGATGATCTTGCTGGGGCTGAACCCGTTGGTTGGGGTCATCATCCTGCTCGTCTTCTACGTGCAGGCCGGCACGCCGGGTCCGAACGACCACGGCTCCGAGTCCACCGCCTGATCGCTCAAACCCTCGTCGAGTTCGACCACCACCACGATGACACCAGAACCCTGGCGGTCGGGCCAAGTGCAATATGTGCGCTTTGGTCACTCAACTCAATCAAGGCAGTCAGCGTCAGGGCACAAGAGCCGTAGTCTGTCTGGCTATGGATCTACGAACCACTACGAGCACCGTCGGCGGCATTCCGACCGTTGCCGTTGACGGTGTCGTCGACCTTGCGTCGATTCCAATCTTTCGCGATGCGCTTCTACGGACGATCCATTCCAGTAGCAGCGAACTAGTTGTAGCTGACCTCGACGGTGTTGCTGCGCTAGACGACGCAGGCCTCGGTGTTTTACTCGGCGCTGCGGCTGCAGCGCGCCAAGCGGGCGGTGACCTTGAAATCGTCTGCAATAACCAACGGCTGCGAATGCGACTTGAACGAACACGTGTGGATCAGGCCATCGCCGTCAGAACATCAATCGCGTGACCGATCAGAACTGCAACGATCATCCAATATTCCACATCGCGCTTCCTGGCGATTGGGTCGACGCTTTTGCGTCGGGTGAATACTCCGTGTCAACACGCGGGATGTTGCTCGGCGATGTGGGCTTCATCCACTGTTCGACGGCAGAACAGATCGAGGCGACGGCGAACCGCTTCTATGGTGATCTAACCGAGCTGGTGCTACTAACGATTGACCCGCTACTCGTTCCTGCACAGGTCTTGTGGGAGCCACCTGCACCCGGCGTCAATGAGCTCTTCCCCCACATCTACGGGCCTTTACCAATCAGAGCAGTGAATACGCACCACTTTTGGTCCCGTGCAGGCGCAGCTTGGAAAGCACCCAAGCTGTCGCGCGACGACTAGTCCAGGGCTGCGCCCCGATACAACTGCGACGCCACTGAGCTACCAGTGCAAAGTTCCCGGCGCGCCTTTGAACGGGCCAGTCACGTTCGCCGTGACCCATCCACCGTAGAACTGGCCTTCGTTGCTTGTCACCTGTTCATCATCAACTCTGCACTCGTCGAATCGCTGCGCGTAGAACGCCCAGCAACCTGAAAGGGAAGCGAAACGGTCAGTGGGATTTTGATAGGTCCAAGCGCTCTGACGGACTACCGACAATCCTGCGTACACATCAACATATTCAGCTACGCCCTTCCACTCACACGAGGTCGTTCGATCAGACCCCATGAAGAGGGTCCGATCGACGAACTCCGGCTCGACGTAGTACGCCGGTGGCTGACTCGTCTCAAGAACCCGGAGACACCGCGGCGCGTCAACGATCGCGACATCGGCATGTCGCACACGAATTCTCCATTCGACTGACTCGATCATTGGCGGACGTGGAAAGTTCCACACGGATTCGTACGGCTTACCGTTCGGGGCTCGACCAACCTTTGCGTCACGGTTATCTCGACTTGGTCTGATCTCGCGCCTCATTGATACTCCGACTTTTCGGGCGGCTTCTTGCCACCTCGTCGGCGATCCGCAACTTTCTCCCGCGCCCTTTGCTCTTCTTCAAGAGCGGCTTCTTCCTCAATCAGCTTCTCCATTGCCGATAAGCGAACCGGGTCAAGTTTGCCCGCCGCAATGGCTGCCTGCACCGCACATCCCGGTTCCTGGTCATGTTTACAATTTCTGAATCGGCAGCCGTCCATCAGGTCGAACACATCGGCAAAAGCTCGTTCGATGCCGTTGCCCGACAACCAGAGACTGACGGCGCGCACACCCGGCGTGTCGATCAACCAGCCGGTCTCAGCTAGGGGAACTAACTCAGCAGCCACCGTGGTGTGGCGGCCGCGTTGGTCGCCTTCGCGTACTTCCGAGGTTGCCTGCCGTTCGTTGCCAAGCAGCGCATTGACAATCGTGGACTTGCCGACTCCACTTGCCCCGAGGAACGTCAGCGTACGATTCCCAGCGGCGTAGCAGCGCAGGTCATTGATGCCCTCGCCGGTGAGTCCGCTCGCAAGCAGAACTGGGACGCCCAATGCAACATCAGCCAACCCAACTCGGCCTGTCTCCGGATTGTCGACCAAGTCAGTCTTGGTCAAGATGACCACCGGCTCCGCGCCCGAGTCGTAGGCGAGAACCAATTCGCGTTCAAGACGGCGCGGACTTGGCGGCGACCCAAGCGCGTGCACGAGAAAGACAACGTCGATATTCGCAGCCAGGGTGTGCGACACGGCCCGCATGCCATCGAAGGATGCTCGCCGAGTGAACGCTGAGGTGCGTTCCAAAACATGGTCGACCTTCTCGCCGTCGTCCGAGACGACGATCCAATCCCCGACTGCGACCTCAGCACCGATGTTGCGCATGCGGATCGGCTCATCGGTACCGCGGGCTTGCGCCATCGTTCGAATCGCCGTGCTCCAGCCGCGGTCGATGCGTGAAACACGCGCCGGCTGACCAAGGGCGCCGAGATCCCGCCAGCGCCGAGCAAATGCTTCGGTCCAGCCCAATGCACTGAGCTGAGGATCGACCCGCATAAGAGGAAGGTACCTCGTTGAGCCGTCGCGGGCACGCAGGAAAGTCGGGACGAGAACCCCGCCCCAGCGCCATGCCATGTGAAATCCGTGCCGATCCGGCACACTGCCACTTGACATCCCTCATCCCAGTCCCCTAGCGAGAGCGCTCCATGGCCAAACCCCTCGTCATCGTCGAATCGCCTGCGAAGGCCAAGACGCTGTCCAAGTTCCTCGGCAGCGACTACGACGTACGCGCCTCTGTGGGCCACGTTGCTGACCTTCCATCCAAAGGGCTCAATATTGATGTCGAGAACAGTTTCAAGCCCACCTATGAGCTGACGGATAGGGGCAAGACGGTAGTCAAAGAACTCAAAGCGCTTTTGAAAGACGCCTCGGAGCTCTATCTCGCGACCGATGAAGACCGCGAGGGCGAAGCGATTTCGTGGCACCTGCTCGAGTACCTGAAGCCGAAGGTGCCCGTGAAGCGGATGGTATTCCACGAGATCACCAAGGCCGCTGTTGACCACGCTGTCAGCAACCCACGCGGCATCGATTACGGCATGGTCGATGCTGCTGAAACCCGTCGTCTCCTCGACCGTCTCTACGGCTACGAAGTGTCGCCGGTGCTGTGGCGTCGCGTGAATCGCGGCCTTTCAGCCGGACGCGTCCAGAGTCCGACCGTTCGGCTGATTGTCGAACGCGAACGTGAACGCATGGCCTTCGTCAGCACCGATTACTGGGACATCGACGCCATCACAGCCACCGAC
This sequence comes from uncultured Ilumatobacter sp., assembly GCA_938091165.1. Classification (GTDB taxonomy): domain Bacteria; phylum Actinomycetota; class Acidimicrobiia; order Acidimicrobiales; family Ilumatobacteraceae; genus Ilumatobacter_A. Next base: position 24,933 of record CALKNK010000010.1, read on the forward strand.
CCATCGTTCGACTCGAGACTGGTCGGCGTCGCAGGTGCCAGGGTTGCGACCGGCAAGGACTTCAACGACAGCGGCCAGATCGTCACGTCCAAGAATGACAAGACAACGGTGCAGTTAACCGAGGCCCGTGCACGCGAACTCGCGGAGGGGCTTGGTGGTAAGCAGTTCGCTGTTCGTTCAATCGAGGACAAGCCGTACCGATCATCTCCGAAAGCTCCTTTTATGACCTCGACGTTACAGCAGGAAGGCGGCCGCAAACTCCGGCTGTCCTCCAGCCAGGTGATGCGAGTCGCCCAAGGGCTTTACGAGCGTGGCTTCATCACCTACATGCGTACTGACGACGTCATCCTCTCTGAAGAGGCGATGGCTGCAACGCGTGACGCCGTCAGAAGCGAGTACGGGTCAAAGTACCTCAACGCTGCACCCAAGCAGTACAAGAAGAAGACGCAAGGCCAGGACGCCCATGAGGCCATCCGGCCGACCACGCCGTACCGGTCCCCAGGGGCCGTGTCTTCGGAGCTGAACAGCCAGGAGCTTGCGTTGTATCAACTCATCTGGCAGCGGACGCTCGCCTCACAAATGGCCGACGCTGCCGGCGTGACCGTCTCGATTCGCCTGGCTGCCGATTCCGTCGACCGCTCCACCGGCGAGTTAATCGACTGCGAATTCGCCGCCTCAGGCACAACGATCACCTTTCCCGGATATCGGGTCGTCTACGTCGCATCGAGGGAAGAGACCGGCGAAGATGCAGCTGACAAAGAAGCACTGTTGCCACCGCTCAAGCGGGGGGATCTCGTACCGATCTCGTCTATTTCGCCGAATGGCCACACAACGACACCACCGTCCCGCTTTACCGAAGCGTCTCTGGTCAAACGTCTAGAAGAACTACGCATCGGCCGTCCTTCCACCTGGGCATCGATCATCCAGACCGTCCAGGACCGTGGTTACGTGTGGAAGAAGGGCCAAGCGCTAGTCCCCACGTGGACTGCGTTTGCAGTGATCCGGTTGCTTGAAGAGCACTTCGAGGCGCTTGTCGATTACGAGTTCACAGCGTCGACAGAACACGACCTTGACGCCATCGCCAAAGGCGAGCGCCAAAAGGACAAATGGCTCCAACGTTTCTATTGGGGTGATCAGGGTGACGATTCCGTCCCTGCGATTACCGCCGAGGCCGGCGACGGCGAAGACGCACTTCTCGGCCTGAAGCGACTCGTCGAAGAGAACCTCGATCACATCGATGCCGCCGAGATCAACACCTTCCCGCTGGGCAATGACCCTGATGGCAACGCAGTCGTCGCCAAGCCTGGCAAGTACGGCCCCTATGTGAAACGGGGCGAAGACACTGCGTCAGTCCCCGATGATCTTGCACCGGACGAACTCACCGTCAGGAAAGCCATCGAATTGCTCAACGCTCCGAAGATGGACGATCCGATCGGCGAACTCGATGGGCTCCCCGTATTCGCAAAGAACGGCCGGTACGGCCCATACGTGCAGTGGGGCGACCACGACAATCCGCCTCCCGGCATGGATAAACCGAAGATGTCGTCGCTGTTCCAAACCATGGTGTTTGAAAGCATCACGATGGATGACGCCGAGAAACTCCTGCAGCTACCACGCCATCTTGGCGACGACCCGGACGACGGCATTCCGATCTTTGCAAACAACGGCCGGTACGGGCCCTACGTGATGAAGGAGAAGGACTACCGGAACATCGATTCCGAGGACCGTCTACTTGAAATCACGCTCGACGAAGCGCTGAAGATCTTCTCCGAACCAAAGGTCTATAAGCGCGGCGGCCGCAACCTCGCCGCCAAGGGCCCGCTAAAGGAGTTCGGTGTCGACCCGGTGAGCGAAAAAAATGTGACCGCCAAGGACGGCCGTTTTGGTGTTTATGTCACTGACGGCGAAACGAACGCATCGTTGGGCAAGGGAGACCGACTCGAGGAGATCTCGCCCGAGCGCGCCTACGAACTGCTCGCCATTCGCCGCGAAGCGATAATCGCCAAGGGCGGCACACCAGGCAAAAAGGCCAAAGCCACAAAGAAAAAGGCCGCCGCAAAAAAGAAAGCTGCAAATAAGAAGAGCACCGCAAAGAAGAGGGTCGCAGCTAAAAAGGCACCTAAGAAAAAGGCAGTCACCAAAAAGCCCATCATCACTGACATTGCTGATGATGCGACCTGATGACCAAACGACATAGTGCCCGGAGCAACGTCGTCCTCTAACCTCGGCCTCCGTGACTGCGTCTCACTACATTGCGTTTGAAGGCGCTGAAGCCTGCGGCAAATCCACTCAGGCTGCACTACTCGCCGATCGCCTCGGTGCAGTACTAACACGCGAAACGGGTGGCACGGCGGTTGGTGCCCGACTACGCGCGATTCTCCACGACAACGCCGTCACAAACCTCACTGCTCGGGCCGAGGCGTTAATGACCGCCGCTGATCGTGCCCAGCACATCGTCGAAGTGGTGGCTCCTGCGCTCGAGGCCGGGCAAAATGTTGTCAGCGACCGTTCGCTCTACTCAACTCTTGCGTACCAAGGGTTCGGTCGCCAGCTTCCTGTCGAGGAACTGAAACAGATCAACGACTGGGCGACAGCCGGACGTTGGCCACAACTCGTTGTCTTCCTCGATACCCCTGAGGAAATGATTACTGAGCGCCTCCGCAAGCGCGATCTTGATCGATTCGAAACAGCAGGCGAAGCCTTTCACCAACGGGTGATTCAAGGATTCAGAACGATGGCAGGGCTCGAGCCCGAGCGCTGGGTCACCATCGACGGACACGGCACCATCGGAGAAGTCGAGGACACGATCGTCACTGCGCTTACGGAACGAGGCTTGCTGTGAGCGACATCAACGACGATGAGTTGACCGAGGGGCAGCTTGAAGAGGCCCTCACTGCTGACGAAGCTTCAGTAGTTACGAGCGTCGACGTATCGGCGGTCAGTAATCAACAACCGCGACTCGACCTCGGTGATCCGGGTGACGTGTGGGAAGACGTCGTCGGGCAGAAGCAGGCAATCGGGCATCTTCGGGCGGCCGTGGCCCGCGGGCCGGTGCATGCATACCTGTTCGTCGGGCCGTCAGGGTCGACCAAACTCGAAGCGGCGCGCGCTTTCGCTGCATCGATCCTGTCGGGCGGAGAAACTAAAAACCATCGAGATGCTCGACTTATCATCGCCGGCGAACACCCGGACGTCCTCGAAATACAACGCGTGGGCGCATCGATCTCGGCTGAGCAAGCCAAGGAAGTCGTCCGGGTATCGTCACTGGCACCAACTGAAGGCGCTCGCAAGGTACTTATTCTCGACGAATTTCATCTACTGTCGCCCCATGGTGCAGCACTGTTGCTGAAGACGATTGAAGAGCCACCGGAGTCGACGACTTTTGTCATTCTCGCCGACTTCGTACCGAACGAATTAATCACTATTTCGTCGCGCTGCGCTCGAGTCGATTTCCGAGCAATCAGCCCTGATGTCATCGCAGCACGCCTCCTGACTGAAGGCATCAATCCGGCAGGTGCGATGACTGCGTCGAAGGCGGCTCTCGGCAACCTTGACCGCGCCCGCGTGCTAGCGACCGATCCCAACTTGGCTAACCGTCGCAAGGCCTTCATCGAAACACCAGAAGAACTCGATGGCACCGGTGCCGTGGCGATGCGACTCGCTGCACGTCTCCTTGCCCTAATTGATGCTGCGGCCAACCCACTTGCGGAGCAACACGCGATCGAAGTCGAGGTGCTCAATGCACGCATCAAGGAGCACGGCGAACGAGGCAGCGGCAAGAAGCTGCTCGAAGAGCGTCACAAACGCGAGCTGCGACGGCATCGCACCGACGAGCTCCGCAGCGGCCTCACCACCCTGGCGTCGACGTACCGAGACCAGGCCATCTCGGCTGTCACCACCGGCAATACCTGCGTCGACGCCGCTGGCTGCGCCGCTGCCGTTGAGCAGATTCACACTGCGCTCAAGTCGTTCGAGCGCAACCCCAACGAGCGACTGCTTCTCGAATCTCTGCTCTGGTCACTCCCCCCATTTCAAGTGCGCGATGAGTAACAACACGCTGCACTGTCCACGTGCAGTGACCGTCCTGGTCGCAATTATTGGTCTTGGATTTTTGACATCCACTGCATTCGCCCACTCGGGCCTCGGTGCTGCGAGCCCCGCGCCGGGATCACGGGTCGGGGGCACAATCACTGAGATGCAGTTGCGGTACTCGAGCACGGTTGCTGACGTCAACGGGTCAGTCGCCGATCCAAACGGAAACATCGTCGAGTCCAACTGGGTGCAGAACGGCAACCTCCGGGTCGCCGTGATCCTCGCCGAACCACTGTCAGCTCCCGGCCAGTACGCGGTGCGCCACATCAGTACCGACGTCAACGACGGCGACCGCGTCGAGGCTGCCTACCTCTTCACGTATGACCCCACAGCGCCGCCACCGCAGTTGGAGATCATCCCTAACGTCGAAGGATTCCCCTGGATCTGGGTGCTCATCGGTACCGGTGGCGTCGTCATCCTGCTGCTTGCATGGCAGCTCTACCGGTCGATGCGACGCGCCGCACAACCCGAAACCGCAACTTGAGACACTCCCGTGCCGTATGAACGGTGAAAAGCCGGAAGTACACCTCGCGATAGGCGCCGCTGACGCTCACGACGGTCGAGCATCCGGAAGTGAATCCTTTTGAGCACCACGTCACCACTGCTCCAGGGCCTGCTGCTGGTTGCATGGCTGTTTGCGACGCTGACGCCAGCGACACAGACAGCCAAGAAGTCCTGTTGTTGTACAGCCATCGCTTCATTACTGACACATGGGGGTGTGAGATTCCAATAGGTAGAGCTGATGTTGACGAGACTCGTGCAGATACCGCTGTCTGCGAAGCCGTGGAGGAAACAGGTTGAAGCACGGCTGACAACCGGTTGAGCGACGCTGATCGACCATACTTCTCGCCATGGCTCCGGAGTACACCTCAACCGACCGAGGGATCACGTTGTGGTCGCCAGTCCGTTTCGAGAAGCTGGTCTGGCTAATTTCAGAGGGCGGAGATTCGCGTCGCTCAACACGTGACCGCACCTACCAGTCGGCAATTCTTCACCCAATCGCCGACGCCAGCATGCTGATCCCTTCGGATTGTGCATTGATTTCTGAGGACGTTCGTGCCGCTATCGCCGCATTCGACATACGAGTTGGTGACACGCTCGCTCCCCTCGAAGCTCTACTGGTGCGCATCGAGGCGTCCGCGTCGTCACGCATTGAGAACGTGGCGGCATCCCTGCCTGATCTGTTCATGGCCGAGACCAGCGACGAAATGGACCGATCAGTCGCCGATGTTATTGGCAACGTCGATGCCACAGTGGCAGCGATCGACCTGTCGAGCGACATCTCGTCCGACACAATTCTCGACATTCACCGCGCGCTCCTAATCGACACGCATCCTGTGCTGGCCGGGAAGTGGCGGACGGAGCCGGTGTGGATCGGCAGCTATTCCGCCGGTCCGCCTGCGGCCACCTTTGTGCCACCAGCTGCACGACTCATCCCGGATGCAATCGACGATTTGTGCGAGTTCATGAATCGCACCGACATCCCGGTATTCATTCAAGCAATGGTGATGCACGCTCACTTCGAGACCATTCATCCGTTCCCCGATGGCAATGGACGCGTGGGCCGGGCGCTCATCCACGCACTGCTGCGCCGCGACGGCCTCACCAAGGCCGCAACATTGCCCATTTCGGCTGGCATTGTGAGCCAGAAGCATCGCTACATCGAGGCGCTCACCGAGTATCGGGCAGGCGACTATGTGCCGATCGTTGAGCTCGGCGCAGATGCGACGTTTGCAGCGCTTCGCAGCGCCAGCATGCTGTTTGACGACATCGAGATGATCGTACGCCGGTGGCGAGACCTCACCGGACCGATCAGGTCCGACTCGGTAGTGCATCCGATTGTCGACCAACTCCTCGAACATCCGATCGTGGACACGAAGTCCCTGAGCGGCCTCATTGATGCAAGCAGCTCGGCAGTCGGAGGCGCCGTTCGTCAACTCGTCGATCTCGGAATCCTTCAGCCGCTCGATCCTTCCGCCCAGCGTGGGCAACGTTGGGGCGCACATGAGGTGATCCGCGTGCTGAACGCGTTCACGAGTCGCTCAATCAATCCATTTGGCCGCCACTAGGCGACTACTTGTCCCCAGCTCCAAAGCAAGGCCGGCGAACACGATGAGCGCACAGGCGCCGCAAACCCCTAGCATCATTTCATGAAATCGACGCTCGGAACAGCTCCGATCACGCCGCCACAGGCCAACGAGCCGTGCTGGTGTGCTAGTGGGCGCAAGTACAAGCGCTGTCACAAGAAGTCTGAGGGCCGGGTCCTGCAGGGCAACATCACGCCGATGCGTCCGGTACCAGACCACATCGCTCGGCCGCCCTACGCCGACACCGGCGAATACGAGGCTTGGGATGAGGGCCGGATTAAGTCACCGGACATCATTGAACGAATGCGAGCCTCCGGCAAGCTCGCCGGTGAGGTCCTTGCCATGGCCGGCAAAATGGTGGTTCCTGGCATCACCACGGAAGAAATCGACATCGCTGTGCACGAAGCATTCGTTGCCGCTGGCGCCTACCCGAGCACAATCAACTATCACGGCTTTCCCAAAGCGTGCTGCACGTCCGTCAACGAAGTGATCTGCCACGGCATCCCCGATTCACGCGAGCTGCAAGATGGCGATATTTGCAACATCGATGTCACTGGCTGGTTAAACGGCGTGCACGGTGACACCAACGCCACGTTTTTAGTTGGTGATGTTGATCCCGAGAGTCAACAGCTGGTCCAAGTCACCGAAGAGGCGATGTGGCGCGGCATCGAGGCTGTTAAGCCGGGCAGCCCACTCAGCGATATTGGCCGGGCCATCGAGCTCACATGTAAGCCGTACAAGTACGGCGTTGTGCGGGCGTTCGTTGGCCACGGCATCGGCGAACAATTCCACACCGACATCCAGGTGCTGCACTACTACGACTCGCGATCATCGACCATCATGCGCGAAGGCATGACGTTCACGATCGAGCCGATGATTACTCTCGGGACGATCAACTACAAAATCTGGGATGACGATTGGACTGCTGTGACTTCGGACGGCAGGCGCACCGCTCAATACGAGCACACTGTCCTCGTGACAGACGACGGCGCCGATGTCCTCACCGGTGGCCCGGGCACTGCTAGCCCAACTGCTCCCTGGTTGCGCTGACAGCAGAGCTCACGGTCATCCGCCCGGGGTGACGTAAGCCAGGTCGTTGATGTAAGTGACAATGTCGGCGATTTGCCGATCGTTCAGGTTATTTCGGGGCATCTGCACCGGGTATCCGGCGCGCAGGTCAGCGTTTGGCTTTTTAATCGCTCGAATCAGGTACTCGTCGTCAGCAAGAATCATGGTGCCGTCCGCTAGTTCCACTTCTGCTCCTGCAAGACCCTGCCAGGTAGGTCCGACGCCGCCCTGCCCTTCGGTGCCATGACATCCCGCACAGCCACTTGACGACGACAGGCTTTTACCTCTTCCGCCAGCCACAGATAGTTCCGGCCCTGACGCGTTGTCGCCGCACGCTGTTGCACCCAAGGCGAGTCCCATCGTGATCAGCGCTCCGTAAATCCAACGTCGTACTGGCCGGTTCAATTCTCGGTTCATCGGAAGCATTGTCGCAGTTCAGTCCCTTATTCGGGGAGCGACCGTACTGTGACGTTCGTTGGCTGTCGCGCCTCAATTCGGACAAGCGCAGCCTCCCACCAACTATTCAGCGCATCGTCATCGCCGACGGCAAATGCTGCGTGGACTTCGGCCGCACAGCAACGAACGTCGCTGCTCTGCAACGCCGCTACTGCATCGTCAAGGTCGCCGGCCGGCCAGGGCAATTCAGCCAGCACGACCGGGCCGACTCGGATCGCATCCGCCGAGAGACCGGTTCCAGCGCTGCGGTGCCAGGCCCATGCTGACGCAAGCGGCGACGTGAGCACTGCGGCGATCTTCCACGCCAACTCCAAGCTCGCCAGCTCATCTGGTGCGTTGGGGTATGCAGCTACCACCGGGACTCCCGGCAACATCGATCCATCAGCGTCAGCCACCGCCTCAAGAATTTTAGTTTGGTTGGCGATCAACACCTTCGGTACGAGCCGATCATTCGCCCAGCGGAACATCCTGGCGTCGAGTAACCCAACGTCAATCCGCGGCCGATGAAACGGTCGCTTTGCGAAAGTGATCTGCCGATCACCCCACCAGCAGCGGCCAGGGTCGATCAACCCGCTGGTGATCAACTTTGGACCGCTGGGGTGATCTCCGACAGCTGGGACCATGCCGTAGTACTCGTCGCGGAAGTTGGCATTCAGCCGACATCGATCCCCGAGCGTGCCATTGGTCGACAGTGCGTCGGGAACGTTCGGTACGCCGCGACGGTCCGTGATTACACGCGCCCATTCCCCCGGTGTTGTCGACGGGCGGCCAAACTCGAACAACAGCGCGCACGTCAACACCTGAGCGTCGAAGATACGTTCGCCGGTCCACCAGGACCAGCGCAAGACCGCCTGCGCGTCGTAAGCGGCCCGCACTTCCGCAGCGTCTCGAGCCGACAGCAGCGACTGCGGCAAAACGTATGCAACCAGTCCGCCGTCGATTTTGACGATCTCCGAAGCGAGGGCTAGGAACTCAACCGCTGCATCAGCATATGGGCCACCGCCACGGCGACTGGCTCCCCCACGAGTGGTTGCGGCAGCCATCTGGGAGAGAAATGGTGGATTGCCGACAACGATGTCGAACCGACCAAGGGTCGACCAGTCAAATGCCAGCGCATCAGCGCAGACGACGCTGTACGTTGCTCCCGTCGCTGCTAGCGCGTGTCGAGTCGCCTCAACAGCCTCTGGATCGTTGTCAACCCCGACAACCTCAAGCTTGACGGCCGCTGCGCTAAACCGCTCGACGGCCGCAACGAGAAAACGGCCGTCACCACATGCCGGGTCAACGAGCCTCAGCCGCCGATCCGGCCCAGAGGCTCTTGACAGACCGGCAATTGCATCGACGACCAGTGCAACCAAGTGGTCCGGCGTGTACCAAGCACCCTGCAGCTTTCGCCTGGGTCGGCCCTGATCTGAGCGACGCCCGTTGACCAGATCTAGTCCAACCTGATTGCGATCATCCCCGCCCGGCACCAACCCAGACTACGGGAGGTGCGGGGTCGTTGCCTAGAGTCAACAGCGTGTCCACCTCTGCGACGGAGCCAACCGTGGTATCCGACTTTCTTGAGTCATCCGCTGATCGATACTTGACGTTCGAACGCGATGACTGGGCTGCACTCCGTGCATCAACGCCGCTAACGCTCCGCGCCACAGAGTTGGCCGAGTTGCAGGGCATCAACGACGAGATCAACCTGGATGAAGTCACAGCCATTTATCTACCCCTCAGTCGCCTGCTCAACTTGTATGTGAGCGCAAGACTCGATCTTCACGCTGTGTCTGCAACCTTCCTCGGTACCGTCGCTCCAAAGGTCCCATACATCATCGGTGTGGCCGGCAGTGTTGCTGCCGGAAAAAGCACTTTCGCCCGAATTCTGCAAGCGCTCTTGGCCCGATGGCCCGATCACCCCAAGGTCGATCTCATCACCACCGACGGATTTTTATATCCCAACGCCGTACTTCAAGAACGTGGGATTATGAATCGCAAGGGCTTTCCCGAGAGTTACGATACGCGTAAGTTGCTGCGTGTGCTGCGAGAGATCAAAAGTGGACAACGTGACGTTCGAGCTCCGCTGTATAGCCATGTGGTGTACGACATTCTCGACGGCGAGCAGGTCATCATAGACCAGCCAGACATTGTGATTCTCGAAGGTCTCAATGTGCTCCAAACGGCCGAGGGCTTTACCGAGTTCGTGAGTGACTACTTCGATTTCTCGATCTACGTTGATGCTGACGAGCCCGACATCGAACAGTGGTACGTCGACCGATTTTTGGCCTTGCGTGGCTCGGTTTTCCAGAACCCCGACAGCTTCTTCAAGTTCTATGCCGGGTTAAACGATGAGGAAGCCGTTGACGTTGCACGAACCATCTGGCGCGAGATCAACGGTCGGAACCTCGCTGAGAACATTGCGCCGACCCGAGATCGAGCGTCGCTAGTGCTCCACAAGACCGCCGGCCATCGCGTCGACAGAGTCCGACTCAGGCGCATCTAACCCCACGCTCAGTCAGTTAGGAGTCGGCGCTGGGAGCAGGCCTAGCCAGTTGGGGAGGTCTGCGATCGAACCAAGCTCAGCGAACTCCTGGTCGTGCTGGTCAACTTGCTCAAGCACCCAGGTGAGATGGTGCGGAACGTGCACTGCGTGCGCGCCTAGTGCGAGAACCGGGAGAATGTCGCTCTTGACAGAGTTGCCGACCATGAGAAACCGCTCGGGACGAACGTCGAGACGGGTCAGGATTTTGGCGTAGGTGTCTGGATTCTTCTCGAGCAGGATCTCGATGTCGGTGAAGTGATGTTCTAGGCCCGATGTCGTTACCTTGCGAGTTTGATGCACCAGGTCACCCTTAGTGATCATCACCGTGCGGACGGCACCGCTGACGGCAGTCAAGACTTCCGGCACGTGCGGCAAAACATGGACCGGCTCGGTGAGCATGTGCTGCCCAATTTCGACAATTTCCTCGATCACTTCGATCGGCACAGCGCGGCTACTCGCAGTGATCGCAGCGCGGATCATAGAAATCGTAAATGCTTTGACGCCGTAGCCCGAAACTGAAAGGTCAGCGCGTTCAACTGCCCGCAGTGCGTCGTCGACATCGATCCCGAGAGGACAGTGCGGTCCAACAAGCTCGGCGAATCGCCGCTCCGCTCTGTTGAATGATTCTTCGCTCTCCCAGAGAGTGTCGTCAGCGTCGAAGGCCACTACATCAAAGCCGTCGATTCGATTCATGGCCTCGAGTCTCGCTGATCGCACTGCTCAAACCACAGCCCAACTTCCGAGCCGGCGAGTCAACGATGAATGGCGTTGAGATAGTTGTAGACCGTGATGCGGCTGACGCCCATTGCGTCGGCCACGTCTTCGACAGCGCGCCGCAGAATGAACGCCCCACGCTCGTCGAGCAAACGAATGGCGCGCTGCTTTCCCTCTCGCGACAACATCGGCAACGAGTCGCCTAGTTCGGTCTCGACGGCGTCGATCAACCTTTCGAGCGCACCGTGTAGGGGTGGTAGGCGGACGGCAGCAACTGTGATTCCCTCCCAGATCAGGGGGACATCGCTGGGTTCGGCATCGTCAACGTTAATAAATGATGCGCCAACTGCATCGACCACCGGCTTCGCCGCTCGGACCAGTGGATGGACGCCCGCCAGTGGGTCGCGTTCGATCGTCACCGGGCACAGGGTATTCGACTGAACGACGTCAGCCGTCGCCCATCACCCTGCGCTACTCATTTTCTCGTGCCAACCAGCCCCTTCCAGCCATTCCAAATGCTGTTCTGAGCTGGTCCGATGCATCCGTGAGTGAGGGTTTCCAGGCGTCAACGAATTGCATGCGAGCCTGGCCCTGCTCCGTCGTACCGTTGAAGACATTGCTGATCGTGAACATGCCCTGAGTCGAGCAGCCTGTCGAACAGACGTCGCTGACGGCTTTGCGGGGGCAGGTGCTTGCAGCGTTGCGATCAAGTTAGGGGAGCGTCGATGAGGTCGTCGTTGTTGGTGCCGGCTTCGTGACGGTTGTTGTCGGGGCCGCAGTTGTTGTCGGGGCAGCAGTTGTTGTCGGGGCAAGAGTGGTCGTGGTCGTGGTCGTGGTTGTTGAGGTGGTCGTAGTCGTAGCGTTGGGGTCTGGGTAGTCGAACGACGGCAACGACTCTCGATCAGTCACCTGCTCGGGTTCTTTCTCACCGTTCCACACAAGGATCCGCTCACCGATGTCGACAACATCCTGGAAATAGGCCGAGATGTGCAGCGGAAGACGCACGCAGCCGTGCGATGCCGGACGATTGGGAACGTTTTCGGCGCCGTGCACCGCAATCCCGTAGTTGAAGTACACCGGATCCCACATGCCACCCAGCGGGCTCACACGCTTGCCCTTGACCTCGCGGTCATACGTGAACACACCGCCAGGTGTTTTTGACAACGCACAAATCTGCTTGGTGACAGGTTCTTCAAGCTCCCGACCCTGGCTGTCGGTATCGTAGGTGGCCGTCTCGCAATACTCCTTAGGTGTTCCATCCGGATTGGTTTCGCCAGAGGAAATGTGGGAGATGAGAGCCGGCTTGTCTTGCTGGAACGCGATGAGTACTTGCTCGGGCAGGTATACCTCTGTGTGATCAGCTTGGCCATTGGTTGGCCGTCGCGGTGTGATCGCCAACTCCGGATCACGCAACAGATCCCACGATTCAGTGGTGATCGCTCCGGTTGCTTCGGTTCGTGGCGTTTTTAACACCAACTTTTCGAATGCCCAGACAGATTGGGTCGTAAGCGTGCCATAGATCCCATCAACCGGTCCTGGATCAAAACCGAGGTCGACCAGCCGCTCCTGCAGCATTTTGACATCGTCGCCGACTAAGCCCTGCTTAAGCGTCCGGGTGACCGGCGGAAGCATTGGCTCGGCGTCACTGACGGTGGGCGGCACTCCGACGGTGGTCGTTGGTTCAGCGTCAACGGTCAGAGGTCCAATCGAACCTGAAGCCACCTCGGTGTCCGGTGAGTCAGCCGACGATCCGTTACGAGCACCAAAAATCCCGATGCCAAGAATCAGACCGATCAATCCGACGGCAACGAAAATCGGAGCACGGTTCTTCACCTCGAAAAACGGCACCGACTGATTGGCAGATCGGCGAGAGCGGGATGGTGAAGACATAACGAAGAGGAGAGGAGCAACCTGGAAGACGATGAGATATTACTGGCGTAGGGTTCGCTAAATTCGTCGGGTTGAACAGATTATTGAGACGCTTCCGGCGAGCTCGCCTAATTGAATGACCTGGTCCTCAGACTGCCCGAACGTCGAACGCCTCGGGACCGTTACGGCCGTCGCGAACCTCAAACGAGACACGGTGGTTGTTATCGAGCGTGCGGTACGGCTGATCGTCGTGTTCGTTCCGATTGCCGTCGTTCTTCCGGCTCGCACCTACAAGAATGTTGGTGTAGTGGACGAAGAGGTCCTTGCCACCGTTGTCGGGAACGACAAAGCCATATCCCCGACCGGCGTTGAAGAACTTCACGGTGCCATCACCCTTACTCATGTCCAGAGCGGATGCGGCAATCGGCGCTGCGGTGTCGAAGCAGTCATCGCCCTTGCGTTCGCGCTTTGCCTTCGGCTGCCGATGCTGTTCGCGCGTTTTGTGTTCCGGCGTCTCTTCGCGACGCATCGAGATTGGAGGATTAATCAACGCTGCAATGTCAGGGTCGGTGAGCGGCTCGTCGAGCCCGATCGCCCGCTGCAACTTGCGAGCATCTTTCCTTTGGCTGGCTTCAAGTAGCGAAACCACCGTTCCGCTGTCGCCAGCGCGAGCAGTACGACCCGAACGGTGAACATAAGTGGAGCTCTCGGCTGGCGGGTCGTAGTGAATGACGCAGTTGACCCCATTGACGTGGATACCACGGGCAGCAACGTCGGTGGCAATCAGTGCTGCTGCCTTGCCTTGCTTGAAAGCTGCGAGTGCACGGTCACGCTGCCCCTGGCTTCGACCACCGTGAATTGGCTCAGCCTGCACACCTAGCTTGCCCAGCTGCTTGGCCAAACGGTCAGCGCCGTGACGGGTACGGGTGAACACAATGGTTGAGCCCATCTTGGTGATGATCTGAGCCGAAATTTCTTGGCGCTTCTCACGGGCAGTCACCCAGAATTTATGATCTGCGAGACTCATGTCTGGACCTTCGGGGCCAACCTCGTGTCGTACCGGGTTGTGTTGAAAGTCTGCAACGAGCTTGGCGACCGGGCCGTCGAGGGTTGCAGAGAACAGCAGGACCTGACGCCGAGGGGCGGTTTCGCCGACGATGCGACGAACCGAAGGTAAGAAGCCCATGTCGGCCATCTGGTCGGCTTCGTCGATGACAACGGTGGTGATGTCACTCAGGTCAATGGCGCCCATCTGCATCAGATCTTCGAGACGTCCAGGGCAGGCAACTATCAACTCGGCACCCTTGTCGAGGGCCTTGCGTTGGTTCCCGTAGCCAACTCCTCCGTAGACAGAAGCAGCCCAATGGCCAGCGGCCTTACAGAATGGATTGAGCTCGGCCATAATCTGCTCAGCAAGCTCACGAGTCGGAGCGAGCACCAAAGCTCTCGGACGTCGAGGCTTGGCGTCTGTTAGGCCAGCTACAAGGGGAAGCCCGAAACCGAGCGTCTTACCCGATCCGGTCGGAGCGCGGCCAGCAACATCGCGTCCAGCGAGCGCGTCGGGGATCACGGCAGCTTGAATCGGGAATGCGTCGTACTTGCCCTGCGCGTGGAGGCGCTTTAGCGTCGTTGCTGGCAGTCCCAAGTCGGCGAACGGGACGGCCGACCCGTCGCTCTTGGAAAAGTCAGTTGCGCGCAGCGCGCCGTCGGTCATAGTCATATTTTTGCCTCGAATTCGAGTTGTCGATTCTGTTCAAAACAGCGCTGAGCCGGAACAGAAGACACAATCCGAAAGCGCTCACCAGCCGGTATTTCGGTTGGAGCGCCCGCAAGGTTATCGGGATTCACCTCACTCTCCCTGTGCGATCCGACACGTCCCCACAACGATCGCCGTCCATGCTTATGAAATTGACTACCCGCATCTGGAGATAAGTCACGATCGGATACCTGGGACTAGACGGGGCCACCGCGGTTAGTTCTCTCCTCGAGCTAGGTCGCGTTGCATCGCAGCCCGGGTTCTGGCATCTGACCCTCGGCATTCAGCATGTGACCGGACCCGTTCCTCTACGTTCAGATCGTGCCAGCGATTGGTCGAATCATGACCGATTGGCCGCTTGACAAACCGATCGGCCTCCTCCTGCTCCTCCCCTCTGGAACCCGGTGACCACTGTGGAATAGATCAGCACGCTGGCAGCCATGAGCGACTTACCGTTCATCGTGCGGAACGCCATTGGGTCCAGCGCCGGGCAGTTCGATGCGCTCGGTGCCAACCTGCCGAGCCGCTGTCGAGCAGTGGATCGAATCGAGAGTCGTACGTGCTGCGATCCATCAAGCAGCGCTCGAGGAAGACGCCTGGTACACGTCTGCCGGCCTCGACGGAGATGCACCTGTAATCGCAACTGACAGCTACCGATCAGCCTCGGAGCAGCACAGGCACACGCCACGAATGGCGCTGCGACGCGACATGCTCGTCAGCGACGATCACCATGAGACAGCCCGACTAGCGCGCTCGGTCATCGAACGAAGCCACCGTTGCATGAACACCCAGATCATTGCTGGCGGCGTTGACCACGTCGTCGAGCGAATGGTATGACTCGGATCAATCAACATCGACGACACCGGTGCCCGCACCACCACTGTCGATCAATCAACGGCACTTCAAAGTATCGGACTACGGGCCTACGTCCGAGCCACGATTGCTCGACGACGGGTCAACGGGACTCGCCTGATCGGCCCTACATCGGCAACGATGGAGCATGGCGTCCCCCCTACATGGCATCCGTGTTCTCGACTTCACTCGCGTTCTCTCGGGACCGCACTGCACGCGCATGTTAAATGACATGGGCGCAGACGTCATCAAGATCGAACCGCCCGCTGGCGACCTCACTCGCTTCTCCTCGCCGCGTCGTAACGGATTGTCGAGCTACTTTGTGCAACAGAACGCTGGCAAGCAAAACATCAGCATCGACTTGGCCACGCCTGAGGGTGTCGCCATCGTGCTCGAACTTGTCGATCATGCAGACATCCTGGTTGAGAACTACCGCCCCGGCGTTATGAAACGACTTGGGCTCAGCGCGGAGGTGGTCCGGGCGCGCAACCCGCAGCTGATCTACGCATCACTGTCGGGGTATGGCCAGACCGGCCCGTGGGTTGATCGGCGTGCTTTCGCTCCAGTCGTCGAGGCCGAAGCTGGAATTGTGGCGTCGCAGGGCAACGCCCGCGGTGGCGACTACGCCAAGGATCCCCACAGCCATGCTGATGTTTACACGGGCATGGAGACGGCGGCCGCTATTTTGGCAGCGCTCTATCAACGTGAGCACACTGGTGTCGGCCAACTCCTTGACGTGTCGATGGCGGAGACGATGCTCTACGTGAATGAGCATCTTCATGACGCGTTGTGGCCCGATGACGTTGACCCCAACGCCATACGCAGCTTTCGTCCCGGCGACTACATCGTGATGGAGATTGGAAGCGGCGAGCGCTATATCGTTAGCGGTCACCCGGCCGAGCGAGGAACCTTCGACCTTTTCTTAGCTGCAATGGGCCGCGCCGACCTCGCCGATGATGACCGTTTTCGCTCGGTCGCCAGTCGCATCGAAAACTACGCCGAACTGAGCGAGATCATCCTTGAGTTCTCACGGTCAGTCCCCGACACCGAAACATTCGAGCGGGTCTTCGCTGAGGCCGGTTTGGCAACCGGACAGGTCCGCCAACCTGGTGAGCTCGCCGACACCGACTGGGCGGTCGAACGCTGCGCAACTGTCGAAATCGATGATCGCAACGGCGGGACAGTGCGCGTGCCAAACGTGCCATGGCGCTTCTCCGATTCCTCCGACGTCGGGGTATCAGGTATCCCTAAGTACCGCGGCGAAGACAACCGGACGCTGCTCGTTGAGCTACTCGGATTCGACGCCGAACGCCTCGACAAACTCGAATCGGACGGCGTTCTGTCAAGTCGCTTGCCGTCATGATTTCGACATTTCTATTGCTGCCGATGAAGCTAGCAATAGCACCCCTATCGGCCGCCAGCGACGAGGGAGCGGACAGGATCAAAAGGGGCCGCTACCGCACCCTCATCATCGTGGACGGTCCGAACGTGCGGTCTTAAAACGCCTTCGGCCAGGAAGTCACGCACCACTACGTGTAATTCTCCGGCCTTTCCTGGACTGTCAATGAGTTGCTCCAGAGTCTCTTCGCCAAACTTGGGATGTTCAAGGAGCACAGTCGCCCCGACCTTGAGCTGGATTCCGCCTCTAATGATCTGCGAAGCGCTTCACGCAGCGACTGCGTGGCTACAGCGCAAAGGGGGGTGAGCGGCCAGCGCGACGATTCGGAGCACCGCCGGGACACACGCCCCAGGGGCTATACCGAGACGAGGAATCGCATGGTTGTCGAGTTGGTCGTCGGCCTCCAAGCCGAGGCCACCAGTGACCACTTGGACAGTCTTCGGACGTTGTTGCTCAGCTGGCCCGGGAGCCATGCCCTGGATCAAACCAACGTTGAGTGGTCCTACGCGTTTTGGGTGCCACCATCGACGGGTTGATTCGACAGGCCAGCGTCATCAGCACTTTTGCAATGGCAAACTGTTGCTGATGCCGATCGATCGCCATGCCGCTGAGCGTCTCGACGCCCACGACCCTCTCGCACAATGGCGCGACGAGTTCGTGATTCCCGACCCCACTCTTATCTATCTCGATGGGAACTCGCTCGGCATGACACCTAAACGGACCGTTGCGGCCCTCCAGACCACGGTCGAACAACAGTGGGCAGGCGATCTGATCACGTCATGGTGGGAACACGACTGGCTGGACCTGCCGCTCACGGTTGGAGATCAATTGGCTCCACTCCTTGGCATGAACTCCGGTGAGGTCGCTGTTCACGACTCGACCACCGTCGGAATATTTCAACTTGTCAACGTGGCGCTCGATCTCACCCCTGGGCGAAGCACCCCACCGGTCATTGCCTTCGAACCAAGCGAGTTCCCGACCGACCGCTATGCCGCCGAAGGCGTTGCTCGTCTGCGCGGAGGTTCTGTCCAAATCGGACTCGACGACCTGACGGGCGTGGACGTCGTCATTCGATCCATGGTCGACTACCGGACCGCCGAAATCGTTGACGTTGCAGCTGAGACCAAGCGCGCAAAGTCCACGGGCGCCGTGACGGTGTGGGACTTGTCGCACGCCGTTGGGATACTCGACCTCGACCTGCCCGCACTCGGCGTCGAACTCGCCGTTGGCTGCACCTATAAGTTCCTCAACGGAGGTCCAGGCGCACCGGCTTTCACGGCAGTCGCAGCCCACCTGCACGATTGTGTGACTCAGCCGATCTGGGGTTGGTTCGGCCAGACCGATCAGTTCGCTATGGACAACCCGTTTGAACCACGCCACGGCATTGGGCGCATGCTGCACGGCACCCCTGGCGTCCTGGGTCTCGTCAGCGCACGCGAAGGCATCTCAATCAGTGCCGCCGCCGGAATCATCTCGATTTCCGCCAAAGGCCGCCAGCTCACCCGATTCGGCATTGAGTTAACCGACGAACTCGGCCTCGTAACCAACACCCCCCGCGATGACAGCCGCCGAGGCGGTCACGTGTCGGTCCTGCATCCCGACGCAACCCGTCTCCAATCAGAGCTCGCCGCACGCAAGGTAATTGTCGACAAGCGCGAGCCCGACGTATTACGACTCGGCATGTCGCCATTGACCACACGGTTCACCGACGTCTTCGACGCACTCACCCTCCTCGCCGAACTCGCCACCAACAACGCCAACTGAAGCCGCAATCGTTCAACCCATAACGATGAGATTTGCGGCACACCAAATCCCGACGGAAACGCGGTTGGTCGACACTGCAGTGACGGCAGAATGGAGTCATGAGTGTCGTCAAGATCAATGCAATCACGATTCCCGAAGGCATGGGCCCACAGCTTGAAGGCCGCTTCGCCGGCCGAGCCAAAATGGTCGAGGCATTTGACGGCTTCGAGGATTTCCAGCTGCTGCGCCCGACCGAAGGCGAAGAGCGATACTTCGTCTACACCCGCTGGGCCTCTGAAGAGCACTTCCAAGCATGGATGGATAGCCAGGACTTCAGCAAGGGCCATGGGACCGGCCAGGCCGACAGCAACACAGGACCCAACGGCGAGCAGGCACGCAAACCCGTCGCTCAAGGAGCGGACCTCATGTCGTTCGACGTCGTCGAGCACGTCATCAAAGGAAGCTGAGTCGGGGCTCACCGGACAGTAACCTGTCTTTCTCGTGGCACTGATCGTTCAGAAATACGGCGGCACATCTGTCGCAGATCCCGATCGCATTCGCGCGGTCGCCGACAACGTCGCCATCACCAAAAAGCGTGGAAACGATGTCGTGGTTGTCGTATCGGCCATGGGCAAGGCCACCGACAACTTGATCGCACTCGCTAACTCCGTTTCCACGACGCAGCCCGGGCGCGAAATGGACATGCTGCTCACCACTGGTGAACGACAGACCGCAGCGTTGCTCACCATGGCCATTGCTGATCGCGGTGTTGACGCCGTCAGCTACACAGGCAGCCAGGTCGGCATCATCACCGACACCGCACATCGCAAAGCAAAGATTGTCGAGGTGAAGGGCGACCGCGTCCGCGCCGCCATCGCCGACGGCAAGGTTGCAGTCATCGCCGGATTCCAGGGTGTAAGCACCGACCAAGAGATCACAACAATGGGCCGCGGCGCCTCTGACCTGACCGCATCGGCACTCGCCCAAGCAATGAACGCCGACGCGTGTGAGATTTACACAGACGTCACCGGGGTGTTCAGCGCAGATCCTCGAATCGTGCCACAGGCTCGCAAGCTCACCAAGGTGAACTTCGATGAAATGCTCGAGATGGCCGGCGCCGGTTCAAAGGTCCTTGCGATGCGTTCCGTCGAGTTCGCCCGAAATCACGACGTCCCCCTTCACGTCCGTTCCGCTTTCACTTGGGAGCAAGGAACGATCGTCAGCAACGAGGAGCCCTCAGTGGAAGATCCAATCATCTCCGGTGTCGTCACCGACATGACCGAAGCCAAGGTCACCGTGCTTGGTGTCCCCGACCAGCCCGGCGTATCGGCCGCACTTTTCGAACCGCTCGCCGACGCAAACGTCAACGTCGACATGATCGTTCAAAACACGTCGACCGACGGCACGACCGACATTAGCTTCACGATGCCCAAGGCCGACATGGCGCAATCTGAGTCGATCGTGCAGGCAATTGCCAACGAGATCGGAGCTACCAAGGTCACTCACGACGACGGCATTGCGAAGATCTCGCTCGTCGGCGCCGGTATGAAATCATCTCCCGGTATTGCAGCGAAGATGTTTCGTGTACTTGCTGATGAGAATGTCAACATTCAAATGATCTCGACATCAACGATTCGCGTGTCGATCATCATTCCGTCCTCCGACATGGAATGCGCAGCAATTGCCCTCCACACCGCTTTCGGTCTCGACTCCGGAGCCGATTACAGCGCACCACTTCCCGATCGCAAGTAGTCACATCCAGGGTCATGCCCTGTTGTGATTAATCGAGCGGGGCGAGGCTCCCGCCGAAGATCTGCCAAGCAAGGACCGACTTCGCAGCGAGGCTGAGCACAAGGTAGCTCTTCTCGCCGAAAACGTAGCTCGCCCACTTGCCGACCCTGCGGTACTGCAGCCACTGATTAACTCCAAAGCTCGAGAAGAACACGAACTGCGCGATCACGATGCCGTAGACGAAGCCCGGCACCTCATCAGCAGTGAACGTGTTAAACCAAATGCCAATCCAAGGGGCGAGGCCGGCGATCGTTCCGAACCAGAACGGCATCATCGTGGTTTCCGACCGACCAGGCGGGTTGAATTTTTCCTGAAGCCAACCAAACAGGATCATCGACACATTGGCCCCAATTATCGCAAACACGGCGGTGATCTCGGTAATACCCGAGTAAGACGCGATGAGGATGACCATCAGCGTGGCGCTGATCGAGTATTCGATCCAGCGGAATCGGTTGATTCCGCGGAGCAGGTCAGTTTCATACGACTTACGAGCAATGGTCGCCGTGAGCAGGTGATCGATGGCCGCCAAGCCCAGGAATACCGCTACAGCAAGTCCGATCGGCAGGTCAAAAAGGCCTTCGCCCTGCGGCACGCGGGTACCGGGCGGGCCCTCGGGCGCCGCTGTCGTGAACGTGATGGCAAAGTTGCTCGCCAACACAATGATGAGGATGGCCTGCGCTAGGTGCAGAGCAGTGAGGCCTAGGTTCCACTTGCGCAGATTGGAGAACTGTTTGCCGGAAATTTCGATCACCCCATGATCATCCCCCACGAAGGCAGCTTCCCAACAATTGGGCGAGGTTTCGGCGAAACGAGACCGACCGCCATAGCGAACACTCAGCGAACGGTGGCGATAACCCAGTAGTGGGCTCGATTTATACCCTCGAAGGTATGGATGACTGCTTCGCGCCCGTCGATGGAGGACTTCGGATTGCGCCATAGTTCAACGGCACTGAACTGCGCAGACAATGGCCCAATGATCTCATCAGGTGTAAGTCGGTTGGCTTGCCACCCGACTCGCGCAACCAAACGCTGTCGAGACAACCAGTTTCCAAACTTGGGGACACGGAAAAGTCCGCGCACGACCTTGCTCATCGGGACGAGCACTGAATCGACCCGAGTTCGCGTGCGGAAGTTCAAAACAACGCGGCCCCCGGGTTTCGTAATGCGGACAGCCTCAGCGGAAAGTTCGAGTGCGTCATCACGGTCACAGTGCTGGAAGGTGATGTAGCTGAAGGCTACGTCGGTCGAATTCGGTGGGAGATTAAGCGTCTTGCCGTCGGCAACGTGACGCGTACTGAGCCGGTCGACCTTGCCGAAAAGTCCGACTGTCTCGAAGCAACGCTCAAGAAATCCGGCATCAAGATCGCAGGCCGTTACCGCGCCGAACTCGCGAGTGAAGGCACAGGTCATTCGGCCGATACCACAACCGATCTCGACAAGCGATTGTTTTTCCGTATCCAGGGATCGAAGCCCAAAAACTGTCAGATACGCACCCACTTCGGCATCCCCGGTGGCGACGAACTCCTCCAGGGTAAGGTCGCTCCCCTTTTCATTGTTGAACACCCAGCCAGTTCGACGCACCACCTCGTCGCCACTCGACTGTTGCTCAGAAACGAGCCCTGCTGCCTTCCATGGAACAAGTTGGGGTCGCCGCAGCATTCTTTGATTGTGTCAGACCCGCAGCACTTCGCCCACTTTGCGCTCATACACGTAAGACAAATGGCGTAAACCGATGACAGAAACGCCGCGGGGTACAGAGCACCACCACCGTTAGGATTTTCTTTATGCGCGTAGGAGTTGTCGGAGCAACGGGTCAAGTGGGTGGCGTCATGCGCCAGCTACTCGAGGAGCGTCACTTCTCAGTCACCAAGATGCGATACTTCGCATCTGCTCGCTCGGCGGGAACTACCCTTCCCTGGAAGGGCGCCGACATCATCGTGGAAGATGCCGAGAGCGCCGATCCCACTGGCCTCGACATCGCACTTTTCTCCGCGGGCGCCACATCCTCTCGCGCCTACGCCAAAAAGTTCGCTGAGGCCGGCGCCATCGTCATCGATAACTCCTCCGCCTTCCGCATGGACCCCAAGGTCCCGCTCGTCGTACCTGAAGTCAACGGCCATCTCGTTGCTAACCCGCCCATGGGCATCATCGCCAACCCGAACTGCACCACGATGGCGTTCATGCCCGTCATCAAGCCACTGCACGATGAGGCTGGCCTCACCCGTCTCATCTGCGCTACCTACCAGGCGACGTCCGGCTCAGGCCTTGCTGGTGTCGACGAACTGGCAAAGCAAGTAGCCGAAGCGGGCGACGCCGGACCCGATCTAACCCACAATGGCAGTGCGATCGCCTTTTCTGCTCCCGCAAAGTTCGCCCGCACTATTGCGTTCAACGCATTGCCGATGTGCGGTTCCATCGTCGCTGATGACTCGTTCGAAACTGACGAGGAGCAGAAGTTACGCAACGAGTCACGCAAGATCCTCGGCGTCCCTGAGCTTCTTGTATCGGGGACCTGCGTCAGGGTCCCGGTTTTCACCGGCCACTCGTTGTCAATCAACGCCGAGTTCGCTGACCCGATCTCAGTTGAGCGGGCCTACGAGCTTCTCTGCGACGCTCCGGGTGTCGAACTGAGCGAAATCCCTACGCCGTTACAGGCAGCCGGGAAGGACTCCAGCTTCGTCGGCCGTATCCGCGCCGACGAGGGCGCTCCCGGAGGTCGGGGTCTTGCGCTCTTCGTCAGCAGCGACAACTTACGGAAGGGTGCTGCCCTCAACGCCCTCCAGATCGCTGAGTTGGTTCAGGCCACACGGTAACTTCCTCTTGCTGAACCTGACTTAAATACCTTCCGCTGGATGACGGACCACAACGTCAGCTGAAAATTCTTGGAGTGGGTGCTCGGCGCCCGCGGAAGGCTTGTTTCATCGGCGTTGGTCGGCTCAATTCACCCTCACATCGCCGCATTTTTACGGTCTGTTTTGAGAACGGCAAAAGGAACACTACGCGGTGCAATTGATCAAGCTGCCGACAGGCGATGCGGGGCACGAGACCGGCTTCCACGCAGAGGCCAAGGCAGGTGTATACCTCGGCACCTATCGGTGGCGACGCGTCTCCGAGTAGCGCAATGCGCCAGATCCCGATGGCCCCAAAGCGACGATCGAAATCGCACTCCGCCTAGCCGATGTACGTTATTGCGGCGCATCCACTGCGCCGGGCCTGGACCCAAGGATGCCACTCCGGAGTGATCGGCTGTCGCCAGACAGCCGCAGTAGCACCCTTAAGGTCGATCAGGTTGCAGATTCCTGGTATTCAGCGTCGCCGAATCCGAGGATCAGGGCAAAGATGAAGGGGAGGAACACCATGCCGACTGCGAAGCCCGGGCCCTTTCCAAACTTCTGTGAAACAGCGAGGTACAGAACAATCAAAATTACGATATTGACGAACGGAATGAGCATCAGCAGCAGCCACCACCATTCCTTGCCAGCAATCTTTGTGACGATAAAGATGTTGTAGATCGGAATGATCGCAGCCCAGCCCGGGTGGCCGGCCTTTTCGAAGATCTTCCAAAGCCCAGCGATCCAAAGAACTACGAGTATCAAGTAAATAATGAGTCCCATGAGTTACCTCCCAAGGGTGATTTGGTTTAGCCGTGTGGCACCTCTGACAGTACTCTGTGTCCGATGACACATGATGACTTTAGGAATACGGGGTCTTCGAGTTAGCAGGCGCACGGCAACGCCGCACACTTCGGGCAGCCCTCAGCAAATCGCTCTGCGGCCGCGGTCAGGTCAATTCCTTGCTGATTTGCCAAGGTCGCAATCCAGGCAATGACATCACCGAACTCGTGAATCTGCTGATCCCGAGTTCCTTTGCGGACAGCTTGAGCAAGTTCACCGATCTCCTCGGCCAACCATGCGACCGTGGCCGACACGCCTCGCTCGCGATCGCGATCGCCGTAGGTCCGTTCGATGATCTCTTGCAGTTCAGCCAGGTCCATCGCCGGACCGTACCCGCCACGGCCCGAACACCCTCGATTCTGTGTCCTTCGAACAAAGCGAAGTGTGCTCTCATCCAGTGCGACGAGCGCGTCATCAGAACAAGTCCTTCCAAATCGCCACCTAGTGGCCCATCGACATCTCTTCGATAGAGGAGAACGCCAGAGCATGGCTTCGCACAGAACTCAGCAACCGAGCCCGGCAGGTTCGTCCGACTTGAGTCGGCGACCTCGCTGACGAAAAGTAAGAGCAGACCGCAGTTGAGCGCCTAACCAGATGGCCTCGTATCCAAGGTCGTGCGAAGACGCCTGCTATCGCACTTCATTACGAAACGAGTCCTTTCGCCGGCAAGCGGCTCAGCCAAAGGAAGGCGCGATGGGCTATCCGAAGGTAAATGATGGCCTCAAACTCGTCGGAGCTGTAAGCAACGACGAGCTCAGCGTCCTTTCCATTTTCAAACGTCTTAGAACACGCATCGTCTTTGCCTTTGTGGCAATTACTTCCTGGCCTGACGCACTGCTTTCGAGACAAAACTTCGTCGACCGAGCCCGTGCATTTTCGCCGATTCGGCGATCAATGTATTACACGACTCATTCGCACCTTCCGGCGTAACGGTCTCCAATTAACACAAACCGTTACGCCACAAAAGTGTTCTGTGTCGGGGTGGGGAGATTTGAACTCCCGGCCTCCACGTCCCGAACGTGGCGCGCTACCAAGCTGCGCTACACCCCGTAGCGGTAGTCAACGCTATCCGGCGTTGACCGCTTCTTCCTCGGGCGAATCCGCTACCTCTGATTCAGCATCATCGACATCGGCTGCAACAGAGTCGGGGGTTGGAAGGCCCTCCGTGTACGTACCGCCGTTGTTGATGGCCGTGACGGCTCGTTTCAATCGAAGTGAGTCGAGTGGCTTGATCAGCCAGCCCTCGGCACCACTACGACGTGCAAGATGCAGGTCAGCGCGACGGTCGAGCAGCATCAGCACCGGGACATGCGGAAGCAATCCCGAAGATTCGTCGAGTCGGAGCGACATCGTCACTGCCATGCCACCCATCGAGCCGATCTGCATGTCGAGGATTGCAAGGTCAGGGGTGTTCTTCTCGACCTCTTCGGCCACCACCCGCCCTTCGCTGCAGACGATAAAGTTGACGCCGTTGGCACCAAGTGCTGCCGTGATGTCATCGACCACCCAGCTGGCGTCTGTCGCAATGAGGATCTCCACGAGCTCAGACGCTACACCGGTCGTTCTGCCAGTGCCGGAATCAACGGTCCGGAATCAGCACGGCGTGGGGTGGCCGGCCGAACAGCTCAATCTGCAGAATCGAAGAGGTGGCCCGCGATGGTCTGCAGACCTGCGAGATTATGCACATCTCGGTCCAGCAAGGGCAGCGTCGCGATCGCGTTATCACCAACCACATCAGCGAGTGGGGCGATGACGTCCCGCTCACGTTCACGCAGCGTTCTCAGCTCAGCGACGTTTGTCCAGAGCGCAACAAGATCATCGTTGCCAACAGCGGCTCTCGCCGCAGCGGTTGCGTCGACAGCGGTTCCAACCCCGAACGCAGGCTGCGTGCGATTGACGATGGCCGCGCCGACCCCGACTCCCTGTTCGACCAACTGTTGAGCGAACCAAACAGCCTCGTCAATGGTGTCATGGCGCGGCGTTGCTACGACGACGAACGATGTCTCCGCTGCCTGGATCAGCGCCACCACTTCGTCGGCCCGGTCACGGAATCCGGTCTCCATGCCGGCGAACGCCTGGAAGAACGCCACGGCATCGGCGAGCACATCAGAACCGACCACACGGCCGATCGCTTTCAGAATCGGCTGCGCGGCCGAACCGAGCACCTTGAGGCCACTCTTTGTTGGCAGCATCAGCAGCTTGAAGGCCCGATGGTCGAGGAACCGCGCCAACACGCCGGGTGCCTCAAGAAAGTCAAGGGCATTGCGACTCGGCGGCGTGTCGACGACAACCAGGTCGAAACGGTCATCACCGTGCAGAGCGTGCAGCGTTTCGGCAGCCATGTACTCCTGCGTGCCACTCATCGCGCCGGCCATGTTGCGATACAGCGGGTTGGTGAGAATTCGGTCGACCTGCTCGGGGTCACCGGCGTGACGCCGCACCAGGCCGTCGAACGTCGCCTCCGTGTCGAGCATCATGGCCCACAGCTCGCCACCCGACGCCTGAGCCGAATCGAGGTCGATGCGTTGCGGGTCGGCAGCTAGTCCGTCCTCCAGGCCCAAGGCATCGGCCAGCCGACGGGCCGGGTCGATCGTGACCACCACCACCTTGCGGCCATGCTCTGCTGCTTCAAGACCGAGCACCGCGGCCGTGGTGGTCTTGCCGACGCCACCAGAGCCGCAGCACACGATCACGTTCGACGCGTCGATGAGGCGCTGCACGTCAGCCATCAGTTGCCCTCGACATCAGGCACACCGTTGAGCCCCAGGAGGTGGTCGGCCAACCGGTCGACGTCCGTGGCAGTCAATCCGGCGACCAGTTGGGCAGGCAGCGTGATCTGCTCGAGCGGCAGCTCCGCCGACAAGCGCTCGACCTCGGTGCGCTCCATCGCTCGGCGCGATCGCCGGAACGCTGAGGCCTCGGCGAGAACCGCCGCCACATTCGCATCGAGCTCTTGCCATGCAGCTGCGGCCGTTTCGATCGACGGCAATGGAACGCCGGCGTCCACGCCATTCATCACGATCGGGCCGAGCTGGATTCCGACATCGTCTTCCAGGGCAAACGCTGTCTCAACGACCTCATTTACCGGGGTTGTCTCGGGCAGCGTGACGAGCACGACCTGGCAACGCTCAACGTCGGTGAGCAGTTCGATCACTTCGTCGGATTGCGCTCGCACCGGCCCGCTCCGCACCGCATTCGCCAGACCAGTGGCAGACGTGAGGAACGTGATCGCATGTCCCGCGGCAGGACCGTCGACCACGATGAAGTCGTAGTTTTCCGATCGCTCGTACGATTTTACCTTTCCAAGAACGACTACATCATCGATACCTGGCGCTGCGGTGCCAACCATGTCGATCACGCCCGTCTTGTTCAGCCGCTTCGCGATCCGGGCGAAACCGTGATCTCGGAGATATTCGTCCAGAGCGTCAGCGGCCGAAATGTGGACCACATCAATGGATCCGGCCCCGTTCTGAACCTCACCGCCGAGCAATTGGTCGAGCGTCGGCTTGCCGTCAAGTTCGACGACAAGGACACGTCGTCCGTCACGACTGGCCGCGCGGGCCATCACAGCCGTTACCGTGGTCTTTCCGACACCCCCCTTGCCCGCAACAATGACAACATTTGTTGCGGTCAACGACTGCAGCGGACTCTCGTGTTCCGGAGGCACCTTTGCGCAGACTAGCGATCGCATTGCTCACAACGACAGCTGGCCTTTCATTGTTCGCGGGTGACATCAGCGCCCAGGACAACCAAGACGGCAACGACCCCACTCCTGACACTGTTGTCACGCCCGGAGGCGCAACTATTGCTCCGGTCGACGTGCTGCAGGTCAGTGGGTTCATGGACGACATCCTCATTTCTGAGATACGTAACGCCATCGAGCGTGCAGACGACAGCGGAGCGCAGGCCTTGATCCTGCAGGTGAACAGCGACGGAACAGTCGTCGACGACAATGTCGTTGAGACCCTGCTTGAGGACATCGCCACCGCACCCGTACCGATCGGCGTTTGGGTAGGCCCGACCGGTTCACGTTTCTACGGACCGGCAGCTCAAATGCTCTCCGTTGCCGATGTAACTGGGATGGCACCTGGTGCACGTGTCGGCTACATCGGCGTACCGCTGAACCCCCCGTCTGCGGAGATCGACTTCGGGGTCGCCGAAGAAGTGCTCCGCAACGGCTCAGTCGGCCTTAGCGAAGCGCGTGCTCTCAACATTTTCCGGCAACGCATTAGCGACGAGGGTATTCCGACGGTGACGTCGATGCTGCAGGCAATGAACGGCTACCAAGAGGCTGGCATCGTCCTGGTCACTACAGAGCAAGTCGTCACCGATGATGGCAACACACGGTTCGACACGGTCGCCATCGTGCGCTTCTCGAAATTGTCTCTGATCGATCAGTTGTTCCACACGGTGGCCAGCCCACCGGTTGCATACCTGCTGCTCCTCACCGGTCTGGCGTTGCTCGTCTTTGAGTTCTTCACCGCTGGCGTTGGGGTGGCTGGTGTCGTTGGAGCGATTTGCACATTTCTCGCGTTCAGTGGGCTGGCTGTTCTTCCCACACGAACGTGGGCCGTGGTGGTGATCGGTCTAGCAATGTTGGCGTTCTCTATCGACGTGCAAGTCGGCATTCCGAGATTTTGGACAGGGGTTGGGCTCGGGCTCACCCTGATAGGTACCTGGTTCCTCTTCGAACCGTTGCCTGGGGCCAACATGCGTCCGGGATGGATTGCGTTGTTTACCGGCCTTGGGGGCATCGCGCTCACCTTCATCGTAGGCATGCCCAATATGGTCCGCACTCGCTTCGCCACACCGACCATCGGCCGCGAGTGGATGATCGGTGAACTCGGCATCGTCATTGATGACGTCGACCCCGACGGTGTGGTTGAGGTCGGCAACGGGCGCTGGCGTGCACGGACCAATCGTGCCACTCCGGTCAGGCGTGGTGATGAGATTCGTGTGGCAGCTATCGACGGCATCACACTCGAGGTCGAGCCACTTGAAGGCGCCGCCAAGGATTACCGCGAACGGCGAACCTCCGCTGATGACGTCGAACCGCCGGTCGAGACTGTCACCGACGGACAAACTTCAACCTAACCGCACGCCGCCCTGCGGCCAACTGGTGGCATCCAAGTGCCGGTCGCTAAAGCCGTGACGCCGAATTCAGACCGCTGGAAGCCGCGGGCCGCCGATACGGAGATCGTTGCGACGACGCGTTATGCCGCGGGCATCGAGTTCGGCAACAAGCGGTAATGCATACTTCCGGCTTGCGCCGGTGGCATCGCGAAACTGTGCGACAGTGAACCCGTCGACGTGCTCGGCGAGAAGCTCGGCCGCCACGAACGCTGCTGCGTCGATCGCGTCGCGATGGAACCCGATGCCGTCGCGTTGCACAACGTGACCACGTCGCACCAACTCACGGAGATCGTTGCGATCCAGGTCGCCCAGTGACGGAGGTGCAAATCCACCGGCGAACAGCTCCGCAAGAGCCGGATGATCCTCATAGGGGTCGACCGCATCGGCGGGCTGCACCAGTCCGTTCGACACAACCACTTCGTCGAGTGTGAGCAAGACAGTACGCTCACGATCGTCGAAGGCAGCAAGATCAAGTCCAGCAGGTCCAGCTTCGCCCACCCGCTCAATGATGGCGGCGCCTAGTTCAACCAGCGACTCATTGGTCGTGACCCATTCGCCGACCACAGGATCGACAACTTCTCCGGTGAGCTGTTCGATTTGGTCCACGGTCAACCAACCGCGTTCCCGAACCAGCCGTTCGATACTTCGATCAGGGGCGGCACGCGAGGCCCGCAACACCGGGTCAATGTCGAGAACCTCACCTCCTCCGACGGTTTCATCGCGTCCTGACTCGCGTAGGACGAAACGATCTCCAGGCAGCAGCGGTAGCGCAGTGGGCAAGAACAGGCGCACGGCACCCGTGGTCCCGGGGCCGAGCTCCTCGGCGCCAAGGACACGTAGCTTGACCGCATGTTCGCCTGAGCCTAGGTAGGCCACGTAGGCACCTCGTCGCGAAACGTCATGGTCGAGCGCGCCGAGCACGCGTAGCGATGCGTCGAATCGCTCAGTCAAGCGCCAGCGCCCCGGTTCGATGACGGCATCACCACGCTTCACATCGGTATGGTCGACACCCGCCAGGTTGACTGCAACTCGGTTGCCTGCACCGATTCCTTCGACGCTGTTCCCAGCCGTTTGAATCGTGCGCACTCGAGCTGAATGTCCACCCGGTTCAATCGTCACTAGCTGGTCAGTCTGCAGAGAGCCTCCAACGAGGGTGCCAGTGCCGACTGTCCCACTTCCCTTCGCAGCGAAAACACGATCAAGCCACAGACGTGGCCGATTTCGATCGACTGCAACCGTACTGCGAGCGATCAGCGCATCAAGCTCCCAGCGCATTGTGTCAAGGCCAGTTTCCGATGTCGACGACACTGGCACCGTCGGAGCTCCCTCAAGGAACGTGCCCTCGACCTGATCCGCCACTTCCATCTGCGCTAGTTCCAGCCACTCATCGTCGACGAGGTCAACTTTTGTCAATGCAATGATGCCGTGCTTGATACCAAGTAGTTCAAGAATGCGAAGATGCTCTTCAGACTGCGGCTTCCAGCCTTCGGTCACCGCCACCACGAAGACGCACGCCGAAACGCCACCGACGCCGGCCAACATATTGCGCAAAAACTTCACATGTCCCGGCACGTCAATGAAACTCAGCTCAGTGCCGGAAGGCAGCACGGTGTGGGCAAACCCTAGGTCGATGGTGAGGCCACGACGCCTCTCTTCTTCCAAGCGGTCCGGGTCGGTTCCCGTCAGCGAACGCACAAGCGATGACTTGCCGTGATCAACATGCCCCGCCGTCGCAATGACCGTCACGCGCCACCACGCAATGCCGCAACGATATTGACATCATCGGCAGGATCAACCGAACGGAAGTCGAGCAAGGTGCGCTCCTTACGTGATCGAGCAATCACGGGAGTGTTATGGCGGCGCAATTGTTCAAGCAGGTCCTCGTCGATTATCACGCCAACCGACGGCATGGTCACACCCGGCGCCGAACCTGCCCCCGGCAGCGCCTCGGTACGCTCGACACGGGCAGACGGGTGAACATCGACGATTGCTTCGACCACGGCCAGAGCACGTTCTTCAAGCGCCGTTAGAGGCGTACCAACCATCTTCCAGAATGGGATCTCGGTTCCCGCCTGTCCGTTGAGGTAGGTCAGCGCAGTGCGCTGCAGTGCAGCAAGCACTAGTCCACCTGGACGCAACGCTCGCGCCAATGGGTGCTGCAGACACCGTTCGACAAGGTCAGCTCGGCCAGCGATGATCCCAGACTGTGGACCGCCAAGCAGCTTGTCGGCGCTAAGGGTAACGAGATCTGCCCCGTTCCTGATTGCCTGAACAGCGGCAGGTTCGCCCGCAAGCCATGAAGGGGGCGCACCCTTCAGCCATGGCACAGTCGCATCGATCAAGCCGCTACCGATATCGGCAACCACGGGAACGTCGAGCGTGGCAAGATCGGCAATCGACGTCTCTTCAACGAAACCTTCAACGCGATAGTTGCTCGGGTGGACCTTCAGCACCATTGCCGCATCGACGTTGGCCTTCTTGATTGCTGCCTCGTAGTCCCTCAGTCGCGTTCGGTTCGTGGTCCCCACGTCGACGAGTCGGGCACCAGACTGCTCAATGACTTCAGGTACGCGGAACGACCCGCCAATTTCAACACTCTCGCCACGACTGACCGGCACGTCCCTGCCTGCCGCGAGTGCTGCGACAACGAGCAGCACCGCTGCCGCGTTGTTATTCACAACCATTGCTGACTCAGCGCCGCAGAGCCGTGCGTACAGTTGGCCCACAGCCGCCTGCCGTGATCCGCGTTGGCCCGTTACCAGGTTGAACTCAACGGTCTGTGCAGTTGCGTTTTGCTGGTGTGCCAACGGCGCGCGGCCAAGATTCGTGTGCAGAAGCACACCGGTCGCATTGACCACGGGGGTCAGCAGCGTGCGACGGAACTCGTCTGCACGATGCATCGCGGAATCCGGGTCCCCATCTTCGATGGCAGCGCGAGCTATTTCGACACAAATTGGATGCGGTAGCCCGCTGGACTTCAGCGAGCGAGCGAGTTTGTCCACCGACGGTGGACGGGAAGGTGCAGTCATGTGCCACCTCCTGGGAGGAATAGTCGAGTTTCCACGCTTCCAGCTTAGGAGCCGCTGCGTCTGCTCGCTGCAGCAGCGAGCGTCAGAACAACCTATTCTCCGCCGACAGATCTGCCACCGATGAATAATCCGTCAGCAGGACGGTGGCCCCAGCTCGGCGCGTTGCTCTACGCTGCACGACCGTGAGCACCCTCCCTGTCCCGATCGTTCAACTCGACGCCGATCTGCCCTTACCGACCTACGCCCATGAAGGCGACGCCGGCCTCGATCTGTACGCCGCCGAAGCAACAATTCTCGCCGCAGGTGGTGGACGCTGCCTTGTCCCAACCGGAATTTCAATTGCCATTCCGACGGGATACGGAGGCTTCGTCCTCCCACGGAGCGGTATGGCGCTCAAACACGGCATCAGCATTGTCAATGGCCCCGGCCTCATCGACGCCGCCTACCGCGGGGAAATTAAGGTCATCTTGATCAACACCGACCCCGACACCGACTACGCCATCGCTCGCGGTGACCGTGTTGCCCAGCTCGTCATTCAGAGAGTCGAACAGATCGAGTGGCAGATCAGCGACACGCTCAACGGTGATGACCGTGGCGGCGGCTTCGGCCACTCGGGCACCTGAAGCCCAGCGCCTCCGAAAGCCAAGCCGGCGCTCAACCCCACGCGAAGACCGGTTGCTCAAACTCAGCAACCCGACACTCGTCGCCCGTCCGCCCTTCGAGACCCACCCACCGGAACTGCACAAGCACCGCACCCGTCGGCGCATGGATCAAGTCACCGCTCAACGGCACCTGAACGACCGGCCGATCGCTCTCAGGAATCGACACGAAGCGGGGTGAATCGTCGCGGGACAACTCATGTAGACCGATTCGGTAGGCGGCAAGCACCTCGTCGGGGCTCGGGTCGAGTGCAAGGTCGGCTCCCCCCCACACCACTACCGGAGTCATGATGTAACCAGATCGCGTTGCGTAGTCATCCAGAAGCCCAATCACGGCTCCTTCATTGAGTTCAACGCCAACCTCTTCGTGGGTTTCGCGCAACGCCGCATCAATAACTGTCTCGCCTGCGTCGAGTCGGCCACCGGGCAACGCCCACTGCGCAGAGTGAGTGCTCAACCGTGCCGCCCGCCTACAGAGCACGAAGGCGGCTCCGCCGGCAACGCCGTTCATGTGTCCATCTATCCTCGCGTCAAGGCCCTTGACACCTGTTGGTATATTCGCCATCCCGTCGGCTTGTGCAGGGTGTGGGTCCACCCGATCCGAGCCAGGCTCCGAATCGACCAGTAGGATCGTGACGGCAGCATGGCGCCGGCCATCAAGCGGCAACTCGCGCCGTTCATGTCCCCGCAGATTTACTTCGATCCGGTCGCGGAGTTGGTCGCTGTACGTGATCATCGTGTCCAAGCATCGCCGATTTGGATGCTGCAAACGATGTCCGAGCGAAGTTGACGACCGGGCAGGCCTGCTCAGCCGCGATACGCGTGAGTAATGGGCAGCCGCCGGTCTTTGCCGAAGGCCTTGTTGGTAACACGAACACCAGGCGGACACTGACGGCGCTTGTACTCGGCGATGTCAACCAGGCGCGTCACTCGCCGCACCATGGCCTCGTCGTGACCCAACTCAATGATCTCGGTCGCTGTCCGATCCTGTTCCACATACAGCTCGAGGATGGGGTCGAGCACTTCGTAAGGAGGCAGCGAGTCGTCGTCACGCTGATCGGGACGCAGCTCGGCCGATGGCGGCTTGGTGATGACGCCAACGGGGATGACTTCCCGACCGGCTGCCTCGTTGACATAGCGACACAGCTCGTACACGCGAAGTTTGAGGACATCTTTAATAATCGCGTACCCGCCAACAGAGTCGCCGTAGATCGTGAAGTACCCAACTGCCATTTCGCTCTTGTTGCCCGTAGTAAGGACCATCCAGCCGAACTCATTCGAGAGCGCCATCAGCAGCTGACCGCGGCACCGGCTCTGAACGTTCTCGTAGGTGAGTCCCACTTCTCGACCGGCGAACGCTTCGGCGAGAATCTTTTGGTAAGCGGTGAACGCCGGTTCGATTGAAATCGTTCGGAAGTCGATGCCGAGATTCTCGGCAAGCAAGGCCGCATCACTCTTGGAGTGGTCACTCGAGTACCTCGACGGCATCGAGATGCCATGAACGTGTTCGGGCCCAAGTGCATCAGCTGCGATGCACGCCACAATGGACGAGTCAACTCCACCTGACAGCCCGATGACCACATCGCTGAACCCATTCTTGCCGCAGTAATCGCGGGTGCCGAGAACTAGGGCGTCGTAGAGCTCCTTGTCGGTTCCAAGCGGCTCGGCGATTGACGAAGCCAGCGACCGGCTCGACGTAGCTGTCCGGCGGGGCTTGGCCGACACTTTGACCGCAGGCAGCAACGCCTCGGTGGCGCGACCGCGCGGATCCAGCAACCGTTTGCGGTATACCGGCGGGACGGGAACATCAACGATCATAAGGTCTTCGACAAACTGCGGTGCCCGAGCAAGCAGTGCCCCCTCGTGATCCATAACGAATGAGCCGCCATCGAAAACTAACTCGTCTTGGCCACCGACCTGATTGACGTACACCACAGCACAATGGGAGTCAGCCGCTCGGGTCGACACTAGCTGCTCGCGTACGAGGTCCTTCTCGGCGCGAAACGGCGACCCGTTGATGTTGATGTTTACCTCTGCGCCAGCGGCAGCTTGCTCGGCCAGCGGACCAAATGGACTCCAGATGTCTTCGCAGATTGAGACCCCGACCTTTACGCCCCCGATGACAAACAGCTGAAGTGCATCAGACTCGTTGCCCACCATGAAATACCGCTGCTCATCAAACACAGCGTTATTGGGTAGCAGACGCTTGTGGTAGATCCCAACGATCTCACCGTCAACACAAACGGCGGCTGCGTTGTAGAGGTCGCGGTCCTGATCGACAAAACCAACGACTGCAACGCATTTGTTCGTCCGAGCGGCAAAGGTGTTAAGCGCTGCACGATTGTCGGCAACAAAACCAGGCTTCAGTACGAGATCTTCCGGCGGATAGCCGGTGGTCGACAATTCAGGGAACGCAACGACATCGCATCCTGCGGACGCAGCGTCGTCGTATGCCTCGACAAGCCTGGCGAGGTTGCCGTCAAGGTCACCGACGGTGGGGTTCAGTTGGGCAAGAGCGACACGCAGGACCGTCACGACGTCAGGCTACTCCTCGGGTGATCCAAGCCCTGCCGCCAAGATTCCTTTGGAGTCGTTGAAAACCGGCAACTTCGCTCCATGAAATGAGATGCGACCTGGCAGTATTGGGTAAGTGCGTTGGAGGAGTGTTGCAACCGTCGCGATGATGCTCGTGGGCGGGTGCACCCCTGGCGAGGGCCCAGACTCGATCCCGCTGCCGACCTCGGCGGATACGACCACGACGTCGACTTCGTCGACCACGACTACGACCACCACGACTTCGACCACGACATTGGTCCCACCGCGTCTGACTACAACGATCAGACGCACGACTGATGGCGTACCGCACATCTCTGGCCCCGACCTCGCAAGCGTCGCGTACGGACAGGGATGGGTTAGCGGTGAAGACCACGGCTGCACGCTGATCGACCAAATCGACAAGGTTTACGGCCGCCGGTCCGAAGTTCTCGGGCCCGGCAGCGACGGAGAAAACGTTGAGAGCGATTTCGCTTGGCGGGCGATCGACATCGTCGGAGTGGCTACAGCTGACTACGACAATGCATCACCTGAGGTTGTCGAGCAATTCGGAGCCTTCGCAGAGGGCTGGAACGACCAGCTCATCGACACCGGCCCCGACGGTCTCACCGGTTGGTGCAGCGATGCCGATTGGGTCCGACCGATCCAGCCGGTCGAGGTCTATGTGTATGCCCGTTCGTTGGCGATGTTGGCCAGCAGTGCTCGATTCGCCGATTTCATCCCGAGCGCCCAACCCCCGCAACCCGACGAGACGCTCGGCTTCGCCCCGCGGCAGTCCCCTAATGGCTCTCCTGCGCCGGACTTCACCGTGCTTGGGTCTTTCGACGTTGGCAGCAACGGTTGGGCTGTTGGTAGCGACCGAACAGAAAATGGCACCGGCGGTCTACTCGTCGCCAACCCGCACTTCCCATGGGAAGGCGAGCTTCGTTTCGCTGAGACTCATCTCACTGTTGACGATGAGATCGACATTTACGGCGCTCAATTGCTTGGCCTACCTGGTATCGGTATTGGGTTCACAGAAGGCGTAGCGTGGACACACACTGTGTCCTCTGGTAAGCGGCTCACCGCTTACCTTTTGTCGCTCGATCCCGAATCTCCGACGCGTTACATCGTCGATGACGAGTCGAGGCCCATGACTTCTATCGAGCACACCATCTCGATCCTTCGGGCCGATGGCACCATCGACGAAGAAAGCCGCACGCTGTGGAGCAGCGAGTACGGCCCGATCGTTGACTTCCCTGGACTCGGCTGGACCGACAAAGCAGTGCTCAGTTATCGCGATGCAAACATCAACAACAACGAGTTCATCGAACAGTACCTCGACATGATCTCAGTACAGAGCCTCGACGACTTGCAAGCGGTACACGCCGAACATCAGGGCATCCCGCTATTCAACACCGTTGCAACCGGCGCAGATGGCCGAGTTTGGTACGCAGACACCTCGGCGACTCCTAATCTCTCCGACGAGGCACAGCAGCTCTTCGTCGACAAACTGTCCACCGATCCGGTCACTCAGATCGGTTACGAAAACGGCGTGGTGCTCCTCGACGGATCCGACAGTCGATTCACATGGGAAGTCGTCCCCGGTGCCCGTGACGAGGGACTAGTTCCGTTCGACGAGATGCCAATGGTGGAGCGCACCGACTACGTCTTCAACGCCGACGACAGCTTCTGGGTCCCAAGCGACGAATTCACACTAGACGGAATGTTCTCGGTGCTCCACGGCGAACAAGACGCACCGCTCAGCATGCGTACGCGCCAGAACGCCGCTGTGCTTGCCTCCGACAATCGGACCGGCCTCGCAGGTGATGACGCCAACTTCTCTGGAATCGAGTTACGAAACGCTGTGTTCGACAACATGAGCCAGACCGCCACACTGCTACTCGATGCTGCGGTCGACGCGTGCTCCGCTACCCCGGCGTTCAAAATTGACGCAGTGCTCGACGACGAGACAGTTGCGCTTCCCGCCGAACTCGTCGACCTCACTTCAGCCTGCAGCATCCTCGCTCGCTGGGACGGCCGCTACGACCTTGACCGAGCCGGTCCGTTGTTATGGCGTGAAGTGCTCAACCGATTCAGTAGCGACGAGCGCACTACCGCCGGGCCGCTCTTCTCCGACGAGTTCGATCCACTGCAGCCCACGCGAAGCCCAGCGGTGCCAACCGACGATTCCACTGCGTTGCTCGCCGCTCTGGCGCGTGCTGTGCAAACCTTGACCAAGGCAGGCTTCCCTCTCGACTCCACACTCGGTGCCGCTCAATTCACAGAACGATCCGGGACTCGGATCCCCATTCATGGGGGAACCGACGCAGACGGAGTCACCAATGTGGTCCAGTGGAGCGGCTCCGGTTCAAGCTCCGAGACAGCACCAAGCCGCAGTGAAGCGGTGTCCCCAAACAGCGCACTGCGCGGCGAGGGTTTCCCCGTCAACTTCGGGACAAGCTTTCTGATGACCGTTGACTACACCGGCGATCAGGTCCAGGCATGGACGATCCTCACATACGGCCAAACCGACGACCGCAAGTCGCCATTATTCGAACAGCAAACGATTCGATTCAGCGAAAAAAATTGGCGAACAGTGGCATTTACGGACGAACAAATTGCCGCAGATCCCAACTTCACCGAACGCACCCTCGAAGTCCGTTGACAGCGGATCGCTTTGCGGCCACAACGACGCCACGCCGGCAACCAGCAACAATTCACACGCCGTTCACAAACGAGCAACGACGGCGCAACGACCTACTGCGATGATTCCGCTCGTTCGCGGGTCTCGCCGTATCCTTGGCGTACCCAACTATCAATAAGATTTGAGGACAGCAGTGGCTATCAAGGCTGAGTACATCTGGATCGACGGCACAGAGCCGACTCCGCAGCTCCGTTCTAAGACGAAGGTCATCTCCGACGACAGCGACACCGATCTTGCCGACATGCCGGTCTGGGGCTTTGACGGCTCGTCGACCAACCAGGCCACGGGAGACAAGAGCGATTGCGTGCTCAAGCCCGCCCGCGTATTTCCCGATCCAATTCGTGGCGGCGAAAACGTTCTCGTTCTCTGCGAAGTGATGCTTGTGGATGGCAAAGCTCATCCAACCAACACTCGTGCAGCGGCTGCTCGAACTGCCAAGAAGTACAAGAAGCACGAACCGATGTTTGGGATCGAGCAGGAGTACACAATGCTCAAGCCGAACGGCAACCCGCTCGGCTTTCCGGATGACGGCTTCCCCGCACCGCAGGGTCCGTACTACTGCGGTGTTGGCGAAATCGCCATCACCGGCCGCAACATCGCTGAGGATCACATGGATGCCTGCCTTGCCGCCGGTGTGACGATCTCAGGCATTAACGCTGAGGTCATGCCTGGACAGTGGGAATTTCAGGTCGGCCCCGCTGGTCTGCTTGAAGTCTCCGACGAGCTCTGGGTTGGTCGATACCTTCTACACCGCATCGCCGAGAACTATGGCGTAGTCATCAGCATTGACGCCAAGCCCGTCAAAGGCGACTGGAATGGTGCTGGTGCCCACACCAACTTCTCCACCAAGGAAATGCGCGAAGACGGCGGCATGAAACACATTGAAGCTGGTTGCAAGGCTCTTGGCCGGCGCGCTGCAGTGCACATTGCCAGCTACGGCGACGGTGTCGAAGATCGCCTCACTGGCGCCCATGAGACCCAGCGTCACGACCAGTTCAGCTACGGGGTCTCGGACCGCGGCGCATCTATTCGCATCCCTTGGCAGGTCGCTGTCGACAAGAAGGGCTACCTGGAAGACCGTCGTCCAAATGGCAATATCGATCCCTACGTGGTGGCCCGGCTGATGGTCGACACGATTTGCGGTGCCATGAAGTGATTTGAGGTCAAATCGCTTGATTTGACCTCAAGTTCAAGAAAATAAAATCCTGAAGGCGACGAGGCCGGCGGGGTGGGGACCTCAAATCCCTGCTTCGCCGGTTCGTTTTTTCGACATCATCTGAAAGACTGAACTTGTGAGTATCGACCAAAACCGCGAATACGTCTTGCGCTCAGTCGAAGAGCGCGGCGTGCGCCTCGTTCGGCTGTGGTTCACCGACGTGCTCGGCAACCTCAAGAGCCTCGCCATTTCACCTGCCGAGCTCGACAATGCCCTCAACGACGGGATGACCTTCGATGGGTCGTCGATCGATGGTTTTTCCCGCGTTCAAGAAGCTGACGTCCTGGCGATTCCTGATCCTGACACGTTTGAAATTGTCCCATGGGGCGATCGTAAGGAACCCGAGGCACGGGTCTTCTGCGACATCCACAACCTGGATGGCACGCCATTCGCTGGTGACCCTCGTCAGGTCCTGCGACGTCATATGAAAGCCGCCCATGACATGGGCCTCGCTTTCTATGTGGCGCCCGACATCGAGTTCTTCTACTTCGAGCCCCTCGTCGCTGGCGAAGATCCAGTCCCGATCGACCAAGGCGGGTTTTTCGACCTGACGACCAACGACGTCACCGGCGAGCTCCGCAAGCGCACGATTCGCACACTCGAGCAAATGGGCATTCCTGTCGAGTACAGCTTCCATGAAGACGCGCCCGGTCAGCAGGAAATCGACCTCCGCCATACCGATGCGCTCACCATGGCCGACAGCGTGATGACCTTCCGACTCGCCGTCCGCGAAATTGCAGCCCGCAATGGCGCGCATGCGACGTTCATGCCGAAACCACTCGAGGGCGTTCAAGGCTCAGGCATGCATGTCCATCTCTCACTCTTCGAAGGCGATAACAACGCCTTCTTTGACGCCGATGATTCATACAACCTCTCTGCGAAAGCCAAGGCCTTCATGGCAGGCCTCCTGCGACACGCTCCTGAGATCACAGCGGTGACCAACCAGACCGTCAACAGCTACAAGCGTCTAGTTCCCGGCTTTGAGGCACCCGTGCACCTCAGCTGGGCGCGCAACAACCGCAGTGGGCTCATCCGAGTCCCCATTGCCAAGAACGACAATCCCTTGGCCACGCGCCTTGAGTACCGTTCCCCTGATCCCGCATGCAACCCGTATTTGGCTTTCAGCCTGATGCTCGCGGCCGGCATGAAGGGAATCGAAGAGGGCTATACGCTGCCCGACGAAGCTGACGCAAACTTGTTCGAAATCGGCGACGAGGTGCTCGAGCAGCTCGGCATCGGCCAGCTCCCGACTTCGCTTGCCGCAGCGCTCGAAACGATGGAAAGGTCTACCCTTGTGAGAGAGGCCCTCGGTGAGCACATCTACGAGTGGTTCCTACGGAGTAAGCGAATTGAGTGGCGCAACTACAAGACCCACGTCAGCGCATTCGAGCGAGATCGGTACTTGACGTCGTTGTGAGTGAGCGCAGCCAGATGCTTCTGGTCTTCCCGGACCCGGCACCACCCGAACTGGCGCGCACGCTCGATCTTGGGGGTTCTTCGTGGAAGGCCGTTTCCTCGACCGCCGATGCCGGTGAATACGAGCCCGATTTGGGCTGGGCCGGAACCATTGTCGATGCCACGACCGACCCTGAGGGTGCTTGGGCCTTTCTGCGAGCGATCCGCAAACAGGCCGACGAGCACCTCCCTGTCATCGTGTTGATCGGAGGGGCGCAGCTCACCGAACTTGAGCACCGCCACGACCTCTTCGATGAGTTCTGCCTGTCACCATTCCACCCGTCTGAACTTGAGGCGCGCCTGCAACACTTGCTCTCGGGAGGCGCTGCCGTCGTCGGCTCTGACATGGTCGAGTACGGGGCCCTCACCCTCAACCTCGAGACCTACCAGGCGTCGATTGCAAACAAGCCTCTTGACATGACCTACATGGAATATGAGCTGCTCAAGTTCCTAGCCCAGAACCCAGGCAAAGTGTTCACTCGCGAGATCCTGCTGAGCCGCGTGTGGGGCTACGAGTACTACGGCGGCGCTCGTACCGTCGATGTTCATGTACGCCGCCTTCGCGCCAAGCTAGGCGAAGAGTATGCAGCGTTGATCCAGACAGTGCGTTCGGTCGGCTATCGCTTTGGCGAGTTCCGCTGGGAGAGCTAGGGGAGCTGCAAGAAGTCGGCGATTGCGTTGCCCGTGACGTTGGCAAAAACAATCGAACCTTGCTCCCGGGGGTGCACCCCGTCGTTGCGCAAGTTGCCGTCGTCATCGGCCACAGCACTCCACGACGCAATCACGCTGAGGTCGCGCTGACTCACGAGGTCGCGGATTATGACATTGAGTTCCGCTGTGGCGTCGGGACGGTCACGGAAGAATGTGTCGACCCAGACCAGTGGTGAATCATCCGGAACGGCCTGCAGCATTTCATCGACAGCGGTAGCGATCTCGCGGGGGCCGGAGTACTGACCAATGTCATTGGTCCCAAGCGCTACGACCCACAGTTCGTTTGAATGGTCGAAAGAGTTCTCGGCGCGGCCTTCTCCGCTCGTGTCACCCGCGGCATGCATTGTCTTGATGAGGTCCTCTGCAACTTCGACACCACTCAGGTTTGACCCGAAACTGAGCGCAATCCGTTTGCCCTGCTCTGATTCGATAGCAACCGAGTCAAAGCCAAGCTGATCAAACATAGTCTCGAGCTGCGGGGTCGACGCAACCGTGATCGAGTCGCCCACCATGATGACGGTGTCAATTTCGTTCGTACCAACCACTTGAACGTCGTCGCCGCCGCCGCCAATAGGGTCAGCTTCACCGACATCAGAGCCAAGCCCTATCGTCGGCAGAGGAGCGTCGCTACTAGGCGTCGATGAGGTCTCACCAGCGCACGCGCTCACGCTCAGGACGACGACCAGGAACGCTGGGATAGAGCGACGCATCTCGACATTCTTGCTATCTCAAGAAGGGCACAGGCGGCAGGCGACCGATTTTCAATTACACCTTTTAAACCACAAACAGCAGGCCGTCAGTCGAGTTGTTGGATGCGTCGAGACAGAGCGCCATGTGCAGCAAGCATGCCACCCAAGCGCCCGCTTACTAGTTGGCCATCGCGCACCACCGGTTGTCCATTGACAATCGTGTCACGTGCCCCGGTTGGCCCGCAGCGCAGCCATGCTTCAACCGGGTCGGCAATCGCTCCGGCGAAGGTCGGGCCAGTCAACGACCAAATGGCGAGATCCCCGACAGCACCAGGGGCGATGACTCCGATCTCTCCCTCGCGTCCCAAACACCCGGCTCCTCCGTGAGTTGCGATTTCGAGCGCCATCCGAGCGGTGCCCGCATCCGCGCCGTTTCGTAGTTTGGCCAGCAACATGGATTGCCGGGCTTCGAGCCACAGCGACGCGCTATCTGCGGATGATGACCCGTCAACACCCAACCCGACTTTCACCCCGGCGGCACGGAGGTCGACGATTGGCGCAATGCCTGACGAAAGAATCATGTTGCTCGAAGGGCAGTGTGCAACGCCGACTCCAACCGCTCCCAATCGCTGAATTTCGTCGTGATTGGGCGTCACACAATGCGCCACCCACGTCCGATCGGTGCACCACCCAGTGCGCTCAAGATATTCCATCGGCCGACACCCGAAGGTGGCAATGCTAAATTCATCGTCCTGGGCATTCTCTGCAAAGTGTGTGTGCAATCGGACATCGAGCCGCTCAGCCAGCTCTGCAGAACGCACCATCAGGTCTTCAGTGACCGAAAAAGGCGAGCAGGGTGCAAGCGCCACTCGTACCATGGCGCCATGTGAACGGTCATGATGACGGTTAACGGCGGATTCGGAGGCGGCCAGAATCTCGTCGTCATCGGCAACCACATCGTCGGGTGGCAACCCGCCGTCTTTCTCAGACAGCGACATTGACCCATGGGTTGGATGGAATCTCAAGCCCAGGTCCTGTGCCGCCTCGATCTCAGCGGTGAGTAGATCGCCAGCGCCACGGGGATGTAGGTAAAGGTGATCAGTCGACGTCGTGCAACCAGACAGCGCAAGCTCGGCGAGACCGACCCACGCCGACACGTAGACCGACTCGGTGTCAATCGACCGCCAGAGCGGATACAGCGACTGCAGCCAACCGAACAGTGGCTTGTCGGTCATGGGTGGGAACGCCCGGGTCAGGTTTTGGTACAAGTGATGGTGGGCGTTGACGAGACCGGGAGTTACCAGGCAATCGGTGGCGTCGATCGAGGTCGTGGCCGACGGCGCCAAACCGGTGCCGACATCAGCGATCACACCGTCCGTGATTGCCACCCATCCACCAGCTAGCTCTCGTCGAACTTCATCGACAGTCGCCACACACCGAGCATTTGTAACCACCAGATCATGTCGACCGTCAGCCATGGCTGCAGATCTCAATCAGGAAGGTCAGCGAGTTCAGGGTGAGCGCCTTTCTTGCCGTCTCGGTAGAAGACTTCGCCGATGACTGCCGACGCCGCAGCGCCACTCATCAACACAGCAACCGGAATCAGCAGGACAGTAATAATGATGGCGATTCCCCCGAGCATGCCTTCAGGTTAGCGCCCGGCCGGCTTGTAGGCCCAGGCCTCGATCTCGACAACAAAATTGGCAGGCAGCTCAGCGACCGCAACGCACGAGCGCGATGGGCGATGGTTGCCGAACGCTGCAACGTAGTGCTCGTTGAAGACCGAGTAATCCTCCATGTCCGTGAGGAAGCACGTGGTCTTCACCACATCAGACATCGACGCTCCCATTGTCGCAAGCAGCGCCTCAATGTTTTTCATTGTCTGCTGTGTCTCGGCAACCAGGCCACCATCGACCTTGATACCGTCGAGCAGACCTCCTTGGCCAGAGATGATGATGAAGTCACCGGCACGGACGACAGGCGTATAAGGACCGAGGGGCTTGCTCATGTCAGCGACTCTAACTCCCAGCCAAGGTCTCAGTCAGACCGACAAACTCCTCCTACTGCCAACTCGTGAGGAGCGCCGCTTGCTGCGACCACGACGGCGGCTAACGCGAGAACGCCAACTGCGCCTCAACCGAGGATACAACGACGGTATCGTTGTTATGGATTCGGCCTTCTAAGTCAGACGGTCATGACGTTGAGAGATTTGCACGTTTCCGGTTGGCAACGCAACGACATGCGCCGCTTCGACCGACGCGGCCGTAGCCACTCACCCGCCGAGAGCGAGACCACCAATGACCGATCTCAACCTTCGTCCACAACTGATAAACGGCCTCAACCGACGGCGCTTTCTCGCTGGTCTCGCCATCTCAGGGGCGTTGGCCGCATGCGGAGGGTCCTCTGGCGA
The DNA here is from genome assembly GCA_938091165.1 of uncultured Ilumatobacter sp. GTDB lineage: Bacteria > Actinomycetota > Acidimicrobiia > Acidimicrobiales > Ilumatobacteraceae > Ilumatobacter_A. The sequence continues at coordinate 69,502 of CALKNK010000010.1, forward strand.
TTCTGAAAGCTCGGCTGATGGAGCGGGCGGAAACACCGATGCCGACTCAGGGGTGGCTGGCAATGGATTCACTCTCGTCCAACGGTTCCCTAATAATGTGCAGATCCCTGGAGAGATCCGGATGCCGATCACGTTGTCCACCGGTGCAGCCGAGTTCATTCAAGATGGCCCGGCAACGCTGACCGCTCAGGTGCTCGACATTGACGGTACCCAGTTAGGGAATGCGATCTCGGCGGTCCGTCGCGACGTCCCCCCTGCGCCGTACTACGACTTCCGGACAACCATTGACGCACCTGGCATCTACGCCCTCTCTGTCGCTGGCGGCCCCGACGGTGGTGCCGCCTTTCAGGTCATGGACCCCCGCGCCGTCGCCGTTCCAACGCCAGGCGAAATATTGCCCGGCTTCGACACACCAACAGTCAGTGATCCTCAGGGTTTCGATGTGCTGTGCTCCCGTGCTCCCGATCCTTGCCCGTTCCACGACGTGACACTGACCGAGGCAATCGACTCAGGCCGTCCTGTGGCGTACTACATTGGCACGCCGGCATTTTGTTCTACTGGAAGCTGCGCCCCCGCCCTCGAAGCACTCATCCGAGCTCAGGAGCGTTTTGCAGACACATTCACGTTCGTCCACGCCGAAGTCTTCTCCGATGCGGCGGGCACGACGATTGCACCTGCGGTCACTGCGGTCGGCATGACCTATGAGCCTGCGTTGTTTGTCACCGATGCCACCGGAACCATTGTCGAACGTCTTGACGCCGTCTGGGATCAAACCGAACTCGAAGAACGCCTCGCCCTCGCCGCCTGAGTCCGCCCGGATCTTCCGCTCAGCAAGAGCAGAGAGCGGGCTCAGGAAAAGCTAGAGCCGCAGCCGCAGGTGCGGGTTGCATTGGGATTGGTGATTGCAAAGCCGCTTTCATCCAACCCGTCCTTGTAGTCAAGCGTGGCGCCCTCGAGGAGCTGCGCTGAGGCCTGGTCGACCACAACACGAACTTTGCCTTCGTCGCCGTAACTGGTTTGGTTGTCGTCTGCAGCGATGTCACCGTCAAAAAACATCTCATAAGAAAAGCCGCTGCACCCCCCCGGGCGGACCGCAACACGGAGCGCAAGCTCTTCGGCCCCTTCGGCGGCCAGAAGTTGGCCGACTTTCTCGGTTGCAGTGTCGGTGAGTGTGATCATGTGACAGTCCTCCTGAGGAGCCATCTGACTATTAGTTCTGCGAATTATCATACGTTATCCGGACGAAACGGTGACTCGCCAAAGTGTGCGGTTGGTCAAGGTAGAGAACTCCTCAATCATGGCGACGCCAAGGGCGGCTGCAGTGCCTGCCACCATTCCTCTGTGCAAACCACAGACGAGGTCCAGATGTTCCCAGTGAGGTCAGCAAATGAGCAGTAGCCGAACGAGATGACCGCCCCAACATCGGCCCCGACCGCGTCATTACGAGAGTTATCGATGATGACAGGGTCAAAACCAAGTCAATCAAGGTCACTAACCAACACCTAGAGCGTGAAAAGAGTGTTGACATGCCGACCCGCCCGGCGGGCGCCACCGTCGTAGTCGACCGCCACTGCATCGCTGGGGCGTCAACGGCCAACAAGTAAAGATGTTCGGGCTAGCCGACGTCACGCGTCGGCTCTCATCGGGGCCGCACCCTGTTCGCCTTGAGCGAAAGCGATTCAGCGACCTCGGTTGTGATCAACGGTGGGACCGCCGGCGCCAACTCGAGGAAAATGGCGTAACGCGTGTTTCCGCCTAGCGTTATCAGCACATCAAGTTGAGACGCACGGCCCACATAACGGCATCACACCGCTGGGAACGGTAAAATGGCGGCGATGAGCCGCTCCATCTCCGGCAAAGCGCCCCGCCCGACCTTGGGTCCCCCGCCGACCCAAGACGAAGTGATTGAGGTACTTCGCTCAGTGATTGACCCTGAGCTTGACGCCGACATTGTGTCGCTCGGAATGGTTCCCTCCGTGGCGGTCGCAGACGACGGCATCGTCGCAATCGAAATTAAGCTCACGATTTCGGGCTGTCCGATGCGTGCCGAGATCAAGAAAGAAGTCGAAGATCGCGTCGAACTGCACCCCGGCGTCTCGAAGGTGAAAATCGCCTGGGGAGAAATGAACTCCGATGAGCGCAGCCAGGTGATGACCAAGGCACGCTGGAATGCCCGCGCGCGCGCCGCCGAGACCGAGGTGCCGGCCAACTGCAAAGTGCTCGCAATCGCGAGCGGCAAGGGTGGCGTCGGCAAGTCCTCGGTCACGGTGAATCTCGCAGCAGCGCTGGCGTCGACGGGGCTCACCGTCGGCGTACTCGACGCCGACATCTGGGGATTCTCCGTACCGCGTCTTCTGGGAATCACCGATCGGATGGAAGCTCACGCAGTCGAGGGACCCGATGGAGATGCAGGCAAGCCAAAAATTTTTCCAAACGAGCGCAGTGTTGGCGATGGTCTTCTCAAAGTGGTCTCGACCGGGTTCCTCGTCGACGAAGAGACTGCGCTGATGTGGCGGGGCCTCATGCTGACCAAGGCCGTCGAACAGTTCTTGCGCGATGTGCAATGGGGCGAACTCGACTACCTTCTCATCGACATGCCACCGGGCACCGGTGACGTCCAGATGGGCTTAGCACGGATGCTGCCCAGCACTGACCTTATTGTCGTCACCACGCCTGCACTAGCCGCGCAGAAAGTCGCGCAGCGTGCAGCTGACATGGCCCGCCGTAGTTTCCTAAAGGTGGTCGGTGTCATCGAGAACATGAGCGCGTTTACATGCGACCACGGCGCAACATACGCCCTGTTTGGATCGGGTGGTGGCGAGGCGTTGGCCGCCGCAATAGATGCGCCGTTGCTCGGTCAGATCCCTTTGGAACCGTTAGTCGCTGCGGGCAATGACGCAGGTGCTCCGGTCGCCATTGACGGCACCGGCGCAGCAGCGGAACTGTTCCGCTCGATCGCCGCGCACATCATCGACGAGATTGCTCCCCCATCGCAACATGAAGACGTCGACATGACTGGCTGCAGCGCCCGCCTCTTCGACTCCGACAATCCAACGTTCACCAAACTCGAGACCGCAGTCACCGTAGGTCCACGGTCGTTGTAGTCGAGCTCAGAGCATGTCGTAGTCAGGATCGCCGGGCAAGGCGATCCCGATGAACTTGCCTGCGTCGTCAGTCCGCATCTTCGGAAGGATGCATGGCACGTCGGTGCGTGCCTGACCCGCAGCGATGGCATCAGCTGCCGAATTGTGTTCGGCCAAGAACTTCAGGTTGTGAATCGTCGGCGGCAACATCATGAGGTCGCCGCGCGCATGCATCTCAAGTGCTTCTTGCGGCCTTACCCACAGACTCTCGACCGTCTCCTTATCGTCGTGTAACCCTTCCTGATCCGAAGGCGCCAGCGTGACGAAGAAACGGGTGTCAAACCGGCGGTTCTCACCGATTGGCGTGACCCAATGATCGACATAGTGCGTCGTCGATAGATCAAGCACAAGACCGTGACGTTGTGAAAGCTCAACCATCGAGAGCGTTCCGTCGTGGATGTGGTGACGCTCATCTTCATCAACATCAAGCGGGGCGCCATCACTGCGTTCGGCGAGCAGAACACCGGCTTCCTCAAAGCACTCCCGGATTGATGCGACCCAATATGCGAGCCCACCCGAATCAATACTGAGTTGCGCGGAGGCTTCATCATCGGTGAGGCCCTTACAAAAGGGAGCGATCTCATCGGCATGGTCGACGTCGTCAACACGTCCACCAGGAAACACATACATTCCAGCGGCAAATGAAGCCCGACCGGTACGTCGCAGCATGAACACCTCAAGGCTCTCGGACCCGCCCAGAAAATTGTCGCGCACCATCATGACGGTGGCTGCCGGCTTGATCGGAATGGTAGTCGGGTCAAACGGTGTGTCAGTCATGCCCACCTGACACTAGAGATATCCACCCACTTCGTTTGCGTCAGAGTTTCCGCGGACTGTTCCGCACGGACGTCCCAACAAACTGAAGATCGGTAGCAAACAGGGGTCAGTTGGCCGATTCGGACTCAGAGACCACCCTGAGTTCATCGTTGGTGTCCTCCTTGCGGAACGTCACGTACGCCACCGCAACAGCGACAACGCCGCCAAGGACAACGCCGACGACTTTCCAGTTGTCATTCAGGAAGGCGGTGGCGTCCGCCTGCCGGGCGAAGGCCCAGTCAGTGATCGGGTCGCCACCATTGTCGAGGTCGACCCAATAGAAGTACCAGGCAAGATAGAGACCCGACATCATGACGAAGGCAGCAGCAATCTTGTCGACGTACTGCATGGCATTACGCAAAAACTTCAACAAGGTCGTGTTAGCGAATGCAAATCCGACAGTCAGAGCGCTGACAAGGAGCGCCATGCCAGCGCCGTAGGCGATCATGTTGGCGACACTGTCGATAAAGGTCTCGTCCGGGCGAGTGCTGAAAACAGTTGCAAGAAACAGTCCAATCGTGCACCCGATTGACGCCACGGCGTACGCAACGCCGTAGACGAACATTGACTTCACGGTCTGATCCTTCTTGCCGGATTCGATCTGCGGCGTCATGAACGGGAGCTTGTAGCCGAAGAGCATCGCTGTGCCAAGGACGATCAGCCCCATTGCAATGAAGCCGGTGACGTACTTGGAGTTCGCCGAAATCGTCGAGCGCAGCGGCACCGACAAGAACCCGATCGCTAAGAAGACGGCCAAAAACCCGGACGACACAGCGGCGCTTACCTTGAGCGCCCGTGCAATCGATGCCTTCTGTGTACCCGGCGCGCCACCAGACACACCGAGGAAATACATCAGATAGGTCGGCAGGAGAATAAAGCCGCACGGGTTGACCGCAGCAACGAGACCCCGAATAAATGACAAGCTCATGCCGAGGCCGCCAAGAGTTGTTCGATCTCGGAGCGAAGCTCATCGGCATCGAGCACACCAGTCTGCTCGATGATGCCGCCATCGGCAGCCACAAAGAGGGTCGTCGGCATGTTGACCAAGCGGATCGCATCCACGAGATCTCCGAAGTCGTCACGGTAGAGCTCGTATGTGACACCGCGACCGGCGGCAAAGCGCTCCATTTCTTCGACCGAGTCTTGGGTGTTTATTCCGATGAATCGCACGACATCGCCCATCTCAGCATGCACCTCAGCAAAGTCAGGGAGCTCTTTGACACAAGGCGGGCAGCTGGCGTACCAAAAGTTGATCACGAGCGGCCGACCAAAGAACGACGCCGTGGAGATCACATTCCCGTCCCGATCGCCAAGGTCCACGACAGGAAGAAGGTCACCTTCAACGTTGGCGTTTGCAAGTTCATCGTTTGGAAACGTGACGACTCCGGGGGTGAGTCGAGCGTCGACGTCATTGTCACCGCTGCCTTGAGTGGCAAGCACGACGGCAAAAGCCACGATCAACAACACGGCAACGGCAAGCGAGCCGACAAGCAGTCGTGGACGGGCGATCTTCACTCTTGGAAGGGTAGTGACAGCAAATCGACAGCGCTGGTCGGGCTACGAAACCTTCCTTTGCAGAATTCAATCTCTTGCTTATTGGGTTTACGTATCCGCCAAATGTCGTGAGCGACATACGGCGGATACGTAAACAGAAGGTTGGGTCAGGAACAGAACGGCGATGTGATTAAGCCGAGACCAGCGTGGCCCCTACCGGGCCCATCTCGTCGTAGACAACTTCGGGCTGCGGGACCTTCGGCGGACGACCGCAGGGCCGCCTGCCAGCGATGATCCGGCCGCCCGAGAGCAACTGTCCGCCCCAGACGCCCCACGGCTCTTCACGCTCGAGGGCACCGGCGAGGCACTGCGATTGCAACGGGCAGACGGCGCACATCGCCCTCGCTCGGGCGATATCGACGACGTGATCGGAGAAAAAGAGTCCGACCATGGTGCCGTTGCCGTCAGCACACCGGGCTACCGGGGCGCGGGCAACGTTGGGTTCGTGGCGCGCCCCGTCAAGTGATAGATGTGGGGGTCTCTGTAGGTCAGGGTCGGGTTCGCCGAGTTCGTCGGCGGGGGCAGAGGTGCTCATCCGAGATTCCTTTTCGTTATTTCGTGAGTACGTGGCGGGAGTTGCGAGTGTTGTTTCGTCGGTTCGGTCAGGCCAGATAGCGACGGCTGCGTTGTGGTGAGTGACAGTTTTCATGGGTGCTCTCTGAGTTGGTAGCGCGGATGGATGTAGGTGAAATCTGGGTAATAACGAAAAAGGCCGCCGGGTTAAAGAACCCGGCGGCCTCGCAAGAGGTGATCTGGCGTTGGTGTTACGTCAGTGCCCCGCAAAGGCCGCCGGTGGTGATTTGCTTCGTGACATACATGGTCTTAAGGCATCCGGTGTCGGCAGAGTTACCGAGCCACGCAGTGTTCATGCGGTCACGATTCGCGCCCATGCCGAAATGGTTACGATGGAATGCTGGGTGCATGCCTGCCAAAGCCCGAACCGAGAATGTCGCAACAGCTGACGACACGGCGCGGCCATGAACAGACAGTTTTGCGATGTTGCGTTGAATGATTGACGTGATGCCGTTCATAGATCTGTCCCTTCTGCTCGGTCTGCGCGTTCGGATGAGTTACTTTGCGCCCGGAGGTGACCGCGCGCATGAGGTACAGGCAACCACGATTGTGGACGCCAGGTCAAGGGAGTTAATCCGGCCCACCGACTTCACCTCTGATGCACGAGATCTCGACTTGCCTACCAACAAGGAGTACACGTTTGTTGCAACAAATCTCCGCGACGACCAGAGTGGTCCAGTGGAACTCGTGCCCGATCGCGTCGATCTCGCGATCTACCTAACGGGATGGACCCTGGGTTGGTTGCTGTTGTGGCGTGTTCGACCGCTTCCGGCTCCAACCGATGACCCTTCTCCTTGGTGTGGGGCGCGCCCGGGTGTTGCCGTAATCATCCCTGCCCGCAACGAGCAAGATGCGCTCCCGCACCTGCTAACACGGGTAACGCCGCACCTTGGACCGCAGGATGAAATGATCGTGGTCGACGATCATTCCGATGACGCCACTGCAAGGGTTGCGACGCTGCACGGCGCCCGCGTCATCACATCGCCACCGCTCCCACCTGGATGGCTCGGCAAGCCGCACGCGTGCGCGCTCGGTGCCGCTGAATCGAGCGCACCAATTCTCCTTTTTGTTGATGCCGACGTTCAACCTGCCCCAGACCTCGTAGCCCGAATAGCGCAGGCGGTCACAGCACAACCCGACGTGGTGACCTCGATCCAGCCGTGGCACAAGACGGGCAGTTGGGCCGAGCAGGCCAGTGTCTTATGCAACGTGACGGCTCTGATGGGCTGCGGCGCATTTAATCCGGCAAGACGCAACGCAAAGGCAACGGTGGCATTCGGCCCGATTTTGGCCGTCGATCGAACCACGTACGACCGAGTCGGCGGACATGCAGCCCCGTCCGTGCGTTCGATGCACACCGAGGACATCGGACTTGCCCGCCTTGTAGGCGGTGCCGAACTCTACACAGGCCGTCCCGACACGACATTTCAAATGTACCCGGAAGGCCTTAGACAAACCATTCGCGGATGGACCCGCAGCATTGCGACCGGTGCTCGATTCACATCCTGTTGGATTGCCATCGCCACGCTGGCGTGGGTCTGGTCGCTCGCTGGGGGGTGGATAACCATGCCCATCGTCTTCCCACTCAGCGCGCTGCAATTCTGGATTCTGGGGCGTCGCGCTGCGTCGATCCATCCGCTAACCGTCCTGTTGTATCCGCTCGCCGTCCTAGCTTTCGTACTCATCTCTCTCCGCAGCCTCGTCACATTGATCTTCGGGCGGCGCGTCGAGTGGAAGGGCCGAGACGTTGACGCTCGCTGACCCCTTTGCCAACCGGTGACCTGCGTCTGGCGCGGTCGGGAAGAACCTCAGCGGTGATTGAATGATGACATGAAGGGCACCATTGCTCCTGTCTGCCGATTCTTAGTTGCAGTGCTCGTTATCGCAGCAGTACTCAGCGCTAGCCCGGCGGTACGTGCGCACGACGAAATCGAATCGTCGGTTCCCGAACATAAAGCGCAGTTCGACGATCCGATCAGCGAGGTGACCATCAACTTCGGCGAACCGGTTGGCAGTGTCGAACTCGCACTGGTCGGCCCAGATGACCGCGACGTACCTGGTGAGATCCTGATTGTGTCAAAAATCGAAGCCAAATTTGTCTTCGAGCCACTGAAAGTCGAGGGTGAGTACTTCGTGCGCTACCTTGCAGAGGAGGATGGCCACCTCATCCGCGGCGCCATCACTTTTGTCTACGGCGACCGCGCGGGAGAAGGTGCTGGCTCTCTCACGTGGATCCTGTTTGGACTGTTCGCCGTGTTGATTCTTGCAATCGGCGCCTTCTTCAGTTTGCGCAACGTTAAAAAACTTGCTGGCGATGCCGAAGAAGGCGAGCTGACCGACGTTGACGTCTGATGTCGGTGTGATCGCAGTAGCGCCTGCTCAGGCGAGGTCGATCAGGATCTTGCCGACGTTGACGTTTGACTCCATGTAGCGGTGCGCCTCAGGCAGTCGATCAAAGGGGTAGCGCGAGTCAATGACTGGGCGAAGCGCCCCTGATTCGAATAACGGCATCATCTCATCAATGAATCGCTGCATCAATGCGATTTTGCGCTCAAGCGGCCTCGACCGCAACGTTGTTCCGATCCATGTGACGCGCTTCATCAGAATCAGACCCATGTTGACGTTCGCCGAACCTCCTCCCATCAGACCAACTTGCACGATTGTTCCATCGATGCGTACAGCCTTGAGGTTGCGATCCGCTTCCTCGCCTCCGACGACGTCGAGGATCGTGTCGACGCCACCGGGCACCACAGCGCTGAGCTCGCCCAGCCAATCAGATGGGCTGCGCTCAATCACCAGATCTGCACCAAGGGCAGCGCAGGCATCGGCCTTGCCAGCCGAGCAGGTGACAGCGATGCGAGCACCAATTGCCTTCGCTATTTGAATTCCAGCGGTACCAACACCCGATGCTCCGGCATGGATCAAGCCCCATCGCCCTGCTGTCAATCCGCCTTGCACGACGAGCGCATCCCACGCGGTGAGAAAAACCTCGGCAATGGCCGCAGCATCAGCGAGATCAATATTGGCAGGCACTGGGAGTGCCTGCCGGCTGTGGGTGACGACTTTTTCGGCGTAGCACCCGCCCGATTCGATGCCCATCACCCGGTCACCGATCGACCACTCGGTCACGTCGCTGCCGACGGCGGACACGGTGCCCGCGTACTCCAGGCCGGGGATCTCGATTGCGGGGTTTCGTGGGTCGTTGTACCTCCCCATCCGTTGCAGGGTGTCAGCGCGGTTGAGCGCCGTATGACCGATGTCGACAACGATCTGTTCAGGTCCTGCCACCGGATCAGGAACCTCTTCGATCTGCAGGACCTCGGGACCACCGTGTTCTCTCAGGACGATTGCGCGCATGAGCAGAACCTAGCTGGGGCGCTGAGCGTAGACCGATGCGATACTGCGGTTCCCGAGCCTTAAGACGCCAAATTGGTTAACGATCAGAGCGGCCCGCTCAATACGCTAGGCACCATCGTCAGATACTGCGGGCGCGACCGAGTCGATGAAGACCATGTCGCGGTAGTAAACCATCTCGCGGATCGACTCTCGAATGTCGTCAAGCGCTCGATGTGAACCCTGTCCACGCGGCCGGTTGGTGTCGACAGTTGGGTACCACCGCTTGACGAGTTCCTTGACGCTGGACACGTCAATCGAGCGATAGTGCAGCCAATTTTCGATGTCGGGTAGGTACGCGTTGAGGAACCGCCGGTCGGTGCCGATCGAGTTGCCGCACAAAGGGACCGCCCGCTCTTCGGGGACGTGCTCCTTGATGAACGCGAGTGTCGCTACCCCCGCTTGCTCGAGCGTAATGGTCGACGCCTTGATCTCATCGAGCAGACCCGACCGAGTGTGCATGTCGACGACAAACGGGTCCATTAAGGCGAGTTGCTCGTCGGTGGCGTGAATCACCAGATCAGGACCCTCAGCAATAACCTCTAATTGATCATCCGTAATCAATGTCGCAATCTCAACAATGACGTCCGACCTGTGGTCGAGACCGGTCATTTCGAGATCCATCCAGACGAGCATTTTCTCATAGTACTGGCCCAATTCGCCCCGGTTCAGTGACTCGGCCATGATGAACCGATGACAGAGTTCGCTCAAATCCTCGAGACGCCCGGCGTACGCGAGGTATGTGAGCTTCGCTCAGGCCATGCAGGTCGGGTCGGTTTCATGGCATATCACGGCGGAAACTTGGAGTTGCAGACCGACGTGATTGCCAATGCAGCAGCGATCCGATCTGGTGCGTCGTACTACGGCGTCCTGCAACCGGTTCCCATGCGCCAGCACTTGTCGTCGATCAAGGTGCGGCCCGCAGAGTCTGCGGCGTTGAGTTCGTTCATTGACCATGTCGACATCGTGGTTACAATCCACGGCTTCGGCCGGCGAGGCATGTTCAGTTCGCTCTTGCTCGGAGGATCGAACCGGCCGTTTGCCGAGCATGTGGGCAATGCTCTGCGTTCTGAGCTCCCGGCATACAACGTGGTGACTGACCTCGACACAATTCCGAAGAAGCTGCGAGGTCTCCACCCTGACAATCCAGTGAACTTACCGCGCCAGCAAGGGGTGCAAATCGAGTTGCCGCCTCGCGTGCGAGGATCAAGCCCGCTCTGGTGGGACTGGGAGGGTCCTGGCCTCACGCCGCACACCAACTCTTTGATCGACGGCCTCGTCACGGCGGCTACCACATGGGCTCCGCATCGTTGACTCCGGCGTCAGAATCCTGTCAGCGGGGCGGAGTCCGGAAGCGAGATGCGCATACCGCCGCCTGGGCAATCTCCAAGTACGACCGTCCCGTCCGTGCACATTGACAATTCCACGGGCACTAGAGAGACCAAGGCCAGCTGTACCAATACGCGTGCTGCGCGCGGTATATCCATCGCCAGCCTCTGCGACCTCGTGCCCGTCGCAGCGCGAATAGCCGACCACGGCCTGGCGCACGGTGGCGCGTCGTCAATCACCAGGACTTTGCTCACGATCATGTCAAAACCCCCGCTTGTTGCCGTAGTCAGTTCAACTTTGCGCTCGTCCTGTTTCGTGTTTGGCTCGTCGTCATTAGGGGGCAAGGCGTTCTATCGTCCACGCTCCGTCGACGGCGCCGTCATGCGACCGCCGTCCATCTGTGGTGTAACGCAACCGGTCGTGGAGTCGGCTGGGCCGGCCCTGCCAGAATTCCCATTCGGTCGGCGATAGTCGCCAGCCGCCCCAGTTATCCGGCCGGGGTATCTTTTCGACGCCGGTAAAACGTTCCTCGGTTGCCAAAATTCGGGCGTCGAGCGTCCTGCGGTCGGGGATCGTTTCACTCTGTGGCGATGACCAGGCGCCGAGCTGCGAACCGCGCGGCCGGGTCGCGAAGTAGGCATCGCTCTCGTCAGATGACATTTGGTGGATAGTTCCACGAGCTCGGACCTGTCGATGCAGGTCAAGCCAGCTAAAGGTCACCGCAGCGACCGCCTGACGACTGAGCTGCTGGCTCTTGACACTGTCGTAGTTGGTATAGAACGCAAGGCCACTTGCGTCGATGCCACGAACCAAGACAATTCGGGCATCCGGCACATCATCAAGACCGATCGTCGAAAGTGTCATTGCATTAGGTTCGGCGACGCCTGCATTGAGTGCTTCGTCGTGCCATCGCTGCCATTGCACGACTGGGTCGGCACTGAGGTCATCGACATCAAGCCCGCTCGTCTCGTATTGAACTCTTCGGTCACGCAGCGCATCACTCATCCCTCCAGCTTCCCACCAACAAACGCTCCGAGCACGAAGGAGTTCGATAATGCTTCGACAGGATCAGTCTGCAGTGATGCGAACGGCACCTCGCATGTAGGGATGGAGAACGTCGGGAATCGTGACGCTGCCGTCTTCGTTTCGATAGTTCTCGACGATCGCCGCCCAGACTCGCGGGACGGCCAGTGCGGAACCATTAAGCGTATGCGCGAACTCGCTGCCCTTGATCAGCTTGCCGTTCTCGTCATGGCGGCGGAACCGGATGTTGGCGCGACGCGCCTGGTAATCGCCAAGCCAGCTAACCGATGACACTTCGAGCCACGCATCGGCACCCGGCGCGTACACCTCCACATCGAAGGACCGGTGATGACTTTGCCCCATGTCGCCAGCGCATATTTCGATGACGCGATACGGGAGCCGCAGTGCCGCAACGGCTCGCTCGGAGCGCTGAACCATGTCGTCGAGTAGGCCTGGCGCCTGCTCGGGCGTGGCATACGCCATCATCTCGACCTTGTCGAACTCGTGGCTCCGAAGCATGCCCCGTGTGTCGCGGCCAGCGGAACCTGCTTCGCGTCGATACGACGAGCTATGCGCCATCAGCCGGATTGGCAACTCGGTGTCGTCGAGCACTTCGTTGGCGTAAATCGAGGTCAGTGGCGCCTCGGCAGTAGGGCTGGCCCAGAGGTCATCACGCTCAATCGCGTAAGCGTCGTCGGCAAACTTTGGCAATTGTCCAGTTGCGGTCAGGGTGGCTGTGCTGACCAGCGAAGGTGGCCGCACCTCTTCATGAACGTCAGCGTTTTGGTCAAGTCCAAACTGGCAGAGCGCACGGGCGAGCGTTGCACCAGCGCCGCGCTGCATCGTAAACATCGACCCTGAGATCTTTGCTGCTCGTTCGTTGTCGAGAATGCCGAGCGCCGCAGCGGTTTCCCAGTGCGGTACTCGCTGCCATTCCGGGTAGGTGGAGTGATGCGCGATAGGGCCGATCACAACCGGATTGTCATCCTCGTTCGCACCACCGGGTACGGCCTCATGAGGAAGATTCGGGATGCCCAACAGCAGGTCGCGGAGCGCCGCTGACACTTCATCGTATTCGCCAACGAGACCGCTCTCGGTTCCACCAAGATTTTTGCTCTCGGCCTGGAGTGTCTGCGCCTCGTCGGGCTTGCCGTCGCGGTGCAGTTGACCGACCTCTTTGGAAATGCTGTTGACACGAGCACGGATGTCGTCGCGTTCGGCTTGAATGTCACGCAGACGGGCGTCCAGACGCGCAGCATGAGCGACATCATCAATGATTGCCGGGCGGTTACGGCGCGACAGCGCTGCCTTCACGCCGTCGAGGTCCGTACGCAGCAGTCGTTGGTCGATCACGGCCTCTGACGATATCGCCCACCTGCTGACCCGGCCGATCCCGATTCGGTGCTGCTTACACAGCAAAGGGTGCTGTGTTCGCAACAAAAGATGGAGTTGAGTCGCCAACTCCGTTTCAAATATGCAAACAGCACGTTCGCGAGCAAGGTCGTCAAGGTCTCAGTCGACCGGTGGAGCCGTCGAATGTAACTTTAGCTACGGCCTTTTTCACTTCTCTAGCATTCTGATGAGGGCACACTCTTCAGACTAAAACCGCGCATGGCCGACACAGCGCTACAAGAAGCGAGATTGCTGATGCCAATCCCAGCGGCACCTTGCTGAACTGCCGGCCCATGCGTTCCACCGCTTGTGCCTTACGGGCATCTACTTCTCAGGCCGCCGCAAGATACTCGGCGCCAATCCTGCGATGACACGGCCTAGGCCGTTACATCTCAACTCACATCTGGCGGAGGTGCGCTCGACGCGAATTCGCGAGCTATGTCTGCCGTGGTCAACGGTTCGTCGTTGGGTTCCGTCGGTCGACGGTAGTTCTGCTTGTTGCCGTAGCCATTTGCGACGCGCTTGAAGAAAATGTAGATGACCAGGGTCCAAAGAAAGACGCCGCCGCCGATCTTCATGATTGCACCGGCCAGCTGCTGATCAACCGTGACGCTCCAGCCAAAAACCCTAACCGGGATGTCGTACGGCTTGTACACGGCGCCTTCGGCAAAGGTAAGCCAAGCTGCAGGCAATGTCGGTACAACCGAGAGAAGGAAGAGATAGATGCACTTCCCGAGCGGGCCCATCTGGAGTTCCTTGAACGGACCGACGACCGGCATCCACATCAGCAGGGAGAACAACACGACAATAAAGTGCAGCGAGTAATGCAAGGGCCCATTGTCAAGCGACGCGTTGACCACGAGCGGAATATGGGTCACCATCGCCACGAGGTTAAAAAGCACGCCTGCAATGACTGGCTTCGAGAGAAAGCGCACCGCCCGGTACACGCCGCCATCACCGATAAGTACGCGCAACAGCCATTCGGGGGTTGCTAGGAGCGCCAACGGAGGCAAGAAGTAGCTGAGCATCATGTGCTGCAGCATGTGCGCCGAGTAGAGGTATTCCTCGGAGATGTCGTGCAGTGGCCAATCGCTCGCTCCCCACAGCAATGCCATTGCGCCGACAAAAGCGTAGATGTTCTTGCGTGACACTGCCTGCTGGCCAGGCTGTACAGCGTTGGGGCCGATGACCTTAATCATGTAGATGAACGCCGCGGTCAGAAACCCCACGAGGACCCACACTTCGGGGTGCCATTGGAAGCGCCAGGGATCGGCTGAAATCGCTGTATCAGCGGCCTGCGCGAGCATGTCCGTCAGCCTAGGAGACAGTTGCCAACGTGCCCAGTCGAGGGGCAATGCCCTCGGTCACCGTTACCCAGCAAAGAAACGGAATGTTGACAGCATGACGATGTAGACGAACACAGCCAGGCCAAGACCGATGTAAAACAGTCGCCCGAATAACTGGTGGTCGAACTTAACGTGCATGAAGTACCAGACGACAGCGAAGAACTTCACGACCATCAAACCCAGCAGAACGGGGAGGAATGCTGGCCCGATATCGATGTAGCTGACGAGCACTTCAATCGCAGTGATCGCTGCAAGAAAGAAAAAGATCGCAATGAACTGCTTATCCGTTGGACCGTGGTGATTGTCGTGCTTGACGTCGTGAGCGGGTGTGGTATCTAGTGTGTCAGTCATTGGATCAGGCCGGAATCAAGTAGACGAGGGTGAAGATGATGATCCAGACAATGTCGACGAAGTGCCAATAAAGGCCGACCATCTCGACCGCTTCGGCCTTGTCCCCAGAAATTTTATCTTTCTGGATCATGCCAATCGTCGCGACCAACATGACTATCCCGATCGACACGTGCACACCGTGAAATCCGGTGAGCGTAAAAAAGCTTGACGAGAACAGGCTTGTGGTAAAACCCAGGCCTTCTCGATAAAAGGTCGTGAACTCGTAAATCTGACCGGCGACGAACAGTCCGCCGAGCAGCGACGTCACGCCGAGGAAAATCTTGGTGTTGCGCAAATCATTGCGACTGGCTGCGCTTACTGCGAGAACCATGGTAAGCGACGAAGTGAGCAACACGAAACTTGATGCAGAAGTGAATGGGATATCCCAAAGCTGGTCGGGTCCTAGTTCCGCAGAGTGCCGGTTGCGGTAAAGCATGTATGTGGAGATCAGACCACCAAAAAGAAGGCACTCAGATCCGAGGAACAGCCACATAGCCAGCTTGGTGTTGGATAACCCGAGCGACGAGTGGTGCCCGCCGTGTGCATGGTCGTCGTGACCGTGGTCGTCTCCAGCGTGTTCAACAGAATGATCTTCTGCGGCGCCGGTCGCCGGCTCGGTCAATACCGCATCAGACATTGACTAACTCCTTGCTGGTCTCGTCGCCATCACCAGTGGGGTCGTAGTCCGACAAGTCTGCATCAGCAGGCTCGAGAGCCCAACCGAACATCGCCATGACCGCAATGGCACCACCGGCAACGACCAAGAGCATGTTGTAGATGACGCCGTAGGCCATGATCGGCAGCGAGAACGCAAGGACCATCGGCCAATAGGACGGAGCCGGAAGGTGAATGTTCGGGTCGGCGTTGTCTTCTTCGTGCTGAATAACCCCTTCCCCGGTCATCCGCTGCACGTACTCATGACTATCGCCTTCGCCCACGTCTTCGTACTTACGATGAAAGAACTCGTCAAGCTCAGATACTTGCGGAGTCCGAGCGAAATTATATTCCTTTGGCGGGCTGCTTGTGATCCATTCAAGGCTACGTGCGTCCCACGGGTCTGCAGGTGCGGGCGGGGTCTTCGAGCCAGGACGGTGAGTAACCCAGATGTTCACGAGGAAAAGCAGCACACCAACGGCGAGGACAAACGTGCCAATCGTGGCCACAAGATTCCAGAAACCAAGGTTGAAGACGCCCTCACCCGCCCGGAACTCCGTCCAGACATACATACGACGGGGCTGGCCCTGCAAACCGATAATGTGCATCGGCCCGAACGTTAGGTTCATACCGGCAATCATCAGCCAGAAGTTCCACTTGCCTAGGCCCTCGCTGAGAAGCTTGCCGAAAATCTTCGGCCACCAGTAGTAGAAGCCGGAAAACAAGCCGAGGACAGCGCCACCGAAGATCACATAGTGGAAGTGGGCAACGATGTAGTAGGTGTCGGTCTGCTGGGTATCAGACGGCGCAACGGCGTGAGTGACACCGGAAAGACCTCCGATGGTGAACTGCACAATGAGACCGACAGCAAACAGCATTGCGGTTGTGAACTTCAATTTCCCGCCCCACAGCGTGAGCGTCCAGTTAATGATCTTGACACCGGTCGGCACTGCGATTGCCATCGTCGCTACCGAAAACACAGCAACCGACACCGGGCCGAGACCTGAGGCGAACATGTGATGCGCCCACACGCCCCATCCAACGAAGCCGATGGCGGCACCCGAAAATACGACGAACGGGTAACCGAACAACGGCTTTTTCGAGAAGACCGGGAGGACCTCAGAAATGATGCCGAAACTCGGCAGCACGAGGATGTACACCTCAGGATGTCCGAAGATCCAGAACAGATGCTGCCAGAGCAGCGGATCAGCTCCGGCCTCGACGCTGAAGAACGTGGCGCCAAAACTTCGCTGGAACATGAGAAGGAAGAGCGCCACCGTGATAACGGGTATGGCGAAAAGAAGCAGCATCTGCACCACGAACGCCATCCAAGTGAATATCGGCATCTTCATCATCGACATCCCGGGCGCCCTCATATTCAGCACCGTGACGATGAGGTTGATGGCACCGACCAGCGATGCGATACCAGTGATCTGCAAGCCGAGTGCCCAGAAGTCGACACCGTTAGTTGGGCTGAACGGCACCGAACTGTTCGGCGCATACATGAACCAGCCGCCGTCTGCTCCGCCGCCTAGAAACCACGACGTGTTAAGAAAGATGCCACCAAAAACGAAGACCCAAAGGGAAAGAGCGTTGAGGCGAGGGAATGCAACGTCTCTCGCACCGATCTGAAGCGGGATGAAATAGTTCGCAAAGGCCGCGGCCATTGGCATTACGAAAAGGAACACCATGGTGGTGGCGTGCATCGTAAACATTTGGTTGTACTTGTCAGCCGACAGGATGGTGCCGTCAGGACCGGCGAGCTGCAGCCGGATAAGTCCGGCTTCAAGGCCACCGATGATGAAAAAGAACATGGCAACGGCGCCGTACATGATGCCGATTTTCTTGTGATCAACCGTAAATGCCCAAGAACGCCAGCCCGTTGTCTCCACCGGGCGACGCAGATAGCCGTAGTTCGTGGCAGCAGTGGGCGCTGGCGCCGTTCCCGCAGTCAGGGCATCAGTTGTTTCAGCTGGACGTTCGATGATGGCCATTGTTCAGTCGCTCCGTGTCACTTGCGCTCGAGCAGGTAAGCGATGAGCTGATCGATTTGATCCTCACTCAGCGCCAGGTAGGGCATGCCGCGGGGAAGACCATCGGTCTCCTCCAGGCTTTCTGGGTCGGTGTACATCGGTTTCTTGGCTGGTGCGTTGCGAAGCCATTCGCGCAGCTCAACTTCGTTAAGGCAACTGGCGCTAACACCTTCGAGATATGCAGCTCCGACCTCGGCAGAATCAGCCTCCCAGACATCAGGCCAGCATTGTTTGCTCAACAGATTCCAGGTTGCTCCGGCAAACGTGTTGCGGGTCATCAGATTGGTGAGGTTTGGTGCCGAGCCAGACCAAACGTTTTGGTCAGGTCGAGCCACAACAAGCTCGCCGTCGCTGTCGGTGAGGCCGTCAACCTGATGACATCGTGAGCACTGGGTAATGAAGGCGGCTTCGCCCTCTGCCGCAAGCGTGCCCTCATCAGGCGAGGCATACGACTCAAGCTGATTGGCCTTCCATGCAGCGAAGTCGTCAGGTTTCATAGCGATGACTTCCATTCGCATGTTGGCGTGGCTCAGCCCGCAGAACTCGGTGCACTGACCGGCATAGATACCGGGTTCGTCAGCTTCAAGACGAACCGTGTGGATGCGGCCCGGCACCATGTCACGCTTACCGTTAAGACGAGGAATCCACCAAGAGTGAATGACGTCGCGACTGGTGCCACGCACGAGAACGTTCGAGCCGGCTTCGATAACCATCTGGCCTGAGGTGACAATGGGCTCTTCGATTCCGCCGCATCCGTCTTGAACCGGATAATCAACTTCCCACCACCACTGCTGGCCAGTGACGTTAATGACGCACTCGGTGTCATCAGTCTTGTTCAAATCCATGATCGTGCCAACCGTGGGTATAGCGATGCCGATCAGAATCAAAGCAGGGAGAATCGTCAGGCCGATCTCAAGAACTGGTTTGCCGTGTGTCTGCTCTGGGATCGGCTGGCCGCGATCCCGGTACTTCCAGACCGCGAAGCCAAGAACCGAGAACACTGCAACACCAACGATGGCAGCAATGCTGAACACCCAGACGTCCAGGTTATTGATCTGGCGGGCGTTCGAACCGGCCGGCTGCCAGGTGTCCTGCGGCGCGTCTTGCGCACACCCTGCGACGAACGCCGCCAACGCGACAACAGCAGATAAGCGCGCAATACGGGCTCCAGACGTCACGAATCCAACCGTAGTAGCGGAGTTCGCTGTCTGCATTTTCGTCGCCGGTGGTTGAAGGTCACTCGTTGCGTTGCGAACGATCATGGGACCATCACCTCGAGCTCAGCGTCGGTTCCGGGAACAAAGAAGCGGAATGCCTCGTCGTCGTTGGACGGCGAGATACTCGGTTCTGCGATTAACAGTGTCATCAGTTGAGCACCACCGGGTTCGATGAGCGTCGTGCACTGCTGTAAACGCTGGACGGAGCTGTGTACTTCGTCGGTTTCACCTCCACCACCGTGCGATTCATCTTCCTTGGCAGCTTCAATCTCGATAATCTCATCCTCGGTTAGCGCACGGAAGTCGTAGGTCAGTCGACGGTCTTCATCGGAATCGTTACGGAAGACAATGTTGTTAGGACTCGAGCGAGGAAGAGACACCACATCAGCTCCGATCTCCACTGGCCCGGGGACATCAAATTCGAGTTCGTCGGATGCAGTCAATGTGATCGTGTAAGTACTGGACTTGGATCCGACGGTTTGGCTTGCCTTTTCGTCGAACTCACCCTTTTCAGGGCTGTCACAGAGACCCTCGGCAGCAGCGGTCCTGGTGGTCTCGTGCACGTGGATGTCACGCTCACCGTTAACGCCGGCGGCAGTGCCACTCGCAACGATCGCCACGGCACCCAGGCCCAGGACAGCACTGATCGTTCCGCGCTTAACCGATGGACGAAAGGCAAAGTAGAACGCAATCAGAGCAATGAGCGTGGCAAGAATAACGAATGCGACGACCGTGTTGGTCTTCGACAGCCACAGCATTATGCGGCTGAAGGCAAAAGCGATGACGCCAACTGCAACCGCGCCGAGCAACGGGTATTCGAGCGGGTTGGCCACGCGGTCGCGAACGTCAGCGTTGACCTCACGGTCCGACGAGGCGCTCTCTGCCCAAGCCTGCACTACCCACTGCGCACCTGCAGCTAAGAGGATGACGACGCCAATGGTGAAAATGCTTTGCTGCGTCACCAAGCCCAGCAACACGGTGGTTGCTCCGACGCCGAAAACCATTGGCCAGATCGCAGCCCCTGGCGGCTCACTTGCAGCCTCAGATGTCGCTACTGCGACGGTATCTGTTGCGGACAGGTTCGAGTCCCGCGCCCAAACGTTGAAACCAGCGAGCAGAGCCAATGCAATTGCGGCGGAGGTCAAACCAACAATGCCGATCGCCTCGCCCTGCGAGATGCCGTAGACGATGGTCGCCACGGTGGCAAGCAAAGAGCTGCCGATGAGAATTTTGGAACCTGTGGTGAACATCAAAGACTCACTTAGTGATGTAGACGACGAACCAGATGGCCGAGAAGATGGCCGCCATGGTGTACCAGTAGATCGCGTGGGCGACGACGATTGCGTTGTCGCTGCGTCCGCCAATGGAGCGGAATGCGGTGACCGCAGTGAGGACGACGCCGATGATCATCAAGAGCGTGAACATCCCGGTGACGGCATAGAACATCGTTGCGTAGGCACCATCAGAGATACCAAGACCCATATCGGCGTAAATGAACGCTTGGGCATTGATGACCATGATTGAGGTAAGAGCAGTGACCCCGAGAGCAAACGCTGTGTGACTGCGGTCCTGACGCTTCACAGCCCAGACCGCCCACTGGGCGAATGTGCAGATTGCAATGAAAGCAATGAGCGCCACGTTTGCAGCAACTTCAGGGATGACGACCCCATTCGGAAGCCAAGTGCCCTCGCGCTCAACGAAGTTTGTGCGTTGCTCTGACCAGACGGCGAGCATGCCACCGGTCAACATGATCATGGCCATGCTGGCCATGACCGATCCGGCGATCACCTGTCGGCGTGGGGCCTCAGCGGGTCCGGCGGTCAAGGCCTGCATCAGTTCTCGCCCTTCTCGTCGACGCTGGCTGAGCCTGCGCCGTAGTTCGGCTTGCTGTCGGCAACCGGTTCCGCAGACATCACCGTGGGTGGCTCAACGAAGTTATTGGTCGGTGCAGGCGAAGTGGTAGCCCACTCGAGCGTTTGGCCGTCATACGGATCGTCGACAGCATCGTTGTCATCATTAGCCACTTCCTGCGCAAGCAGCCCAATGAAACCGATGACGGTGAGCGCCATGAGTGCATGACCTACGGCAACGACCGTGTCGTACACGTCACGCTGCTGATCGAAGCCCGCGATGTAGTTGGGCAGCGAGGCAAGCACTGCGGCCAGGACGCCGAGGCCAGCGAGGGGCATCATCTTGATCATCGGCAACTCGACTCCCCACAGCTTCGAGGCCCAGAAGGCCATCCCGCCTAAGGCGGCGAGGACGAGGCCGTAAACGACATACACCAGGACGCCTTCTTCGAACGTCGAATTCTGTAACCCAAGGTCCTCGATGGCGTATGTCGCGTTGCCCAGCACGCCGACCATGATCATCCCAACACCGAAGAAACCAAACACCATCGCCGGCGTGAGATTGGGCTTAGCGCCACGGATGGGCTTGGCGAGGAAGAGCGACATGAGCAGCACGACGGTGATTCCGACCAGCGGCAAGAGGTTAAAAAAGGCGGACGGCACAATCTCTGAAACAGCATCTCCACCGAAGGTGTCGACCTCAGACACGCTGAACACTGATTGCTGCGCCACGCCGGCGAAAGCAGCGACGCCGACAAGCGCGAAGCCGGCGTACATGACGCCTCGAGCTGGTGTGCGCTGGTTGAACAACAGCGCAGCGCCTTCGGCGAGCACACCGAGTGCCGGGATGGCAAACAGGAAGCTCACAGGTTGGGTGAAGATCCAGGACGCCCAGTCGTAAATGCCGATGTTCCCGCCGAATGCTTCGCGACCGTTGCGATGATCAAGGAACAAGTAGCTGAGCGTTCCGAGCAGCACTGGCATGACAAGCACGAGACCGATGCCGGTGATCATCGCCGACATTGAAAAAAATGGAACTCGACGCATGGTCATGCCCGGCGCACGTGTGGTGAGAACAGTGACAGCAATTGACGCTCCGACCGCAGCGAGGCCAATCGCCATCAAGCCGTGCGCTCCTATGAAAAGGTCGACCATGTCAGGGTCGCCGCCAAGACCGCCGCCGTTGTTGGCCAGGGCAATAATGCTGAAGAGCAAACCTCCTGCCCACATCCAGAAGCCGGATCCGGCCAGCCGTGGAAAAGCAATCGCACGAGCGCCGACCTGCAGCGGAACGACGGCGACGCACAAGCCGACGGCCAATGGCAACAGTGTCCCGAACACGAGGCCAACGCGCTGTGCATCAAGGAGTTGCGGAGTCGCCGCGTCGTCGATGTTTGCAATACCGGCGCGGTCGAGGCTGACGATGACGTTGACCACGATGGTCCCGAGCAAACCAATCAAGCCGGTGCAGAGAAACATCCGGCCGATCTTCTTATGGTCGGTCGATGTCAGCCAGTCGGCAACGGCGGTCAGTAGAGGCGCAGCTGCCCCGTCGCGATCATTGGCCAATTCGTCGGCCGTTGCGGTGGTGGGATCAATGGTGGTCATACGAATTTAGAGCTCACAATTTTCGGTTCAACAGATTAAATCGACTGAAGGTCGCGGCACACAAAGGACCGAGACTACTTGCCGAGGGGCGAATCTTCTGAAATCACAGCGAGATTCATGACGTCCGGCAGAGCGCATGTTCACAAGCACCTGCCAAATTTTTCGTGGACGTCACCTAACGCACAGGTGGCCAGGCTGTCTGTGACCATCACCAGCCGTACTCGACAAAAACGTCAACTGACATGGCTCCAAAGAGCAAGGTCACGTAAGTAATGGAGAAACCAAAGAGGCGCATGCTCGCTTGGGGTGTCGGGTTTCGTCCGAGGGCAATGGTGCCACCTAGAAAGATGGCGCCGAGCGTGACCGCTGCAACCCCGTATATCCAGCCCAGTCCAGCGACCGGAAGGAGTACAAGTGTCGATACGACGAGCGCGAACGTGTACAAGGTCATCTGCCGCACGGTCTCAGCCATCGACACGACGCTCGGAAGCATCGGAACATCAGCCGCCCGGTAGTCGTCGGCGTACTTGACAGCAAGTGCCCAAAAATGTGGTGGCGTCCACAGGAACATCACGACAAACAGCACGATTGGCGTCCAGGTGATGTTGTTTTGCACGGCGGACCAGCCAACCAGTACTGGCACAGCACCAGCGGCCCCGCCGATGACAATGTTTTGACGGCTGCTGCGCTTCAACCAGATGGTGTACACACCAATGTAAAAGGCCGCTGCAACAAAGGCGAGGACAGCCGACAGCAGATTTGCTCCGGACCAGAGCACACCGAAGGCGACAACCTGCAGGCTGAGGGCGAAGATGAGGGCGTTTCGAGGTTTGATGGCACCGGTAACCAACGGCCGGGCCTGCGTCCGCTCCATCAAGGCATCGATGTCACGATCGACATACATGTTGACGGCGTTGGCACTGCCCGCCGACAACGTTCCTCCAATCAGCGTGATCGCAACAAGCCAGGTAGACGGCCACCCGCTCGCTGCAAGAATCATCGTCGGTACCGTGGTGATTAGCAGCAGTTCAATGATGCGCGGCTTAGTCAAAACGATGTAGGCACCAATGACTGTGGTGGGTGTGCGGCGACTGCCATGCGCTACTCCACCGGGCGCGAGCCGCGACGGAACGAGGGGGCGAGAGCCGACGGCCATTAGTCCCATCGTACGGTCACGCAACGAACCCGGCCAACGTGGGCGGCGTGTGTTTCCAGAGCCACTCCCTCATCAGACCCCGGTTGGGTTGGCGATCTAGCGGACATCCGGGCTGCACGGATAGCGTCGAAAGGGATGGGCCGCAGGTATGACACCGTTTCGTTT
Source organism: uncultured Ilumatobacter sp. (assembly GCA_938091165.1). GTDB lineage: Bacteria > Actinomycetota > Acidimicrobiia > Acidimicrobiales > Ilumatobacteraceae > Ilumatobacter_A. The sequence goes on from CALKNK010000010.1 coordinate 93,144, forward strand.
CTCACTGACTACGGACGGCAGGACGAGTTCGTCGGCGTGTGCACATCGGTGATTCGCGAGCTCGCTCCGCACGCCTCGGTCATCGACTTGACCCATGGCATTGCTCCATTTGACGTGCGTGCGGGTTCCCTCGCCCTCGCCCGCAGCATCAGTTATGTGGCCTCTGGTGTCGTGCTGGCCGTGGTCGACCCGGGTGTCGCCACATCGCGGAAGGCGATTGCAATCGAAGTCGCTGAGGGCGAGGGCGTTCTCGTCGGCCCCGACAATGGGCTGCTTGCGCCCGCCGTCTCAATGACCGGCGGTGCTGGGCGAGCAGTCGAATTGACCAACACCGATTACCAGCTCCACGCCATCGGGGGGACGTTTGCCGGTCGCGACGTTTTTGCACCCGCAGCTGCACACCTCTGTAACGGCGTCGACCTGATGGAGCTCGGCAATCCCGTCGATGCTGACCTCCTGGTCCCGGGATTGATCCCACTTCCGCAATCCGACGACGCCAAGGTAATTGCGCAAGTACTCTGGATCGATCGCTTCGGCAACGCGCAACTTAACGTCGGGCCCGAAGACCTGCCTGAGACGTTCGGCTCACGTGTCAGCGTACGGATCAGTGAGCCGACTGCTCCGTCCGGGGAGGTCACCCGGAGCACAGTGCGTGTGACATCGTTCGCCGAACTCGTTGGCGGCAGCGTTGGCTTGGTGCTCGACTCAAGCGGAATGCTCGCCATTGCAATGGATCAGCGATCTGCTGCCGAAGAACTAAACCTCGATACCGGCGATCAGGTGACTCTCACCCCGGACGGCGCCGACAGTGCTCCCGCGCCCCAGACCGTGTCGATCCGTCCCAGCTGACGCCACAGCCGGGCCTTGAGCCCGCTGGGCAGTCTTCTGGCAGCTCCGTTGACGTGGCTCTTGTCACAAGAGTGAGGAAGGCCTAAGGTTCTATTGGAGAACTCGTTCGCCCTCGATGGCGAACAGCGAGTGACGGAGCCGGTGCCACCTGGGGGGTTGGCATCGGCTCCGTTTCCCGTTTGAGGTCCGGTTCGACTCAGGTTCCTAGTTCGCGGCTGCGCTGGGTTGCAGCACGCACTGCGGCAGCAAACGAGCCACGCACGTCGTGCACGTCGAGCACGTCGAGTCCGGCGGCGGTGGTGCCGTTGGGCGACGTGACGTTTCGGCGCAGCGCAGCGGGGTCTCCATCACGGGCGAGCAGTGTCGAAGTGCCCAACAGCAATTGGCTCACCACGCGATCGGCGGTGGACCGGTCAATACCTTCGGCGACCGCTGCGTCAGCTAACGCCTCGGCGATGAGAAAGATGTAAGCGGGGCCAGAGCCGGCAAAGCCCGTGAATGCGTCCAACTGTTCTTCGGGCAGGCGGTCCACAATGCCGACGGCGCCAAGCACTGATTCGGCCCATCTCAGGTCGTCGTTGGTGGCGGTCCTCCCACCGGTGATCGCTGAGGCGCCCTTTCCGACGAGTGCTGGGGTGTTCGGCATGCACCGAACGACGGCCACGCCGTCGCCAGCAGAGTCTTCGATGGTAGCGATGTTGATACCGGCAGCGATCGACAACAGACGGGTGGCGCCAGCCGCAACTGCTGCGGCGGTCGCAGCTCGAACATCGGGCGGCTTGACAGCGATAACTGCCGAACGGCACGAAGGAATGGTGTCGACGACAGCGACGCTGGGGAACATGTCTTTGAGTTCGCGACGCCGGGTATTGAGCAATTCAACAACCGCCAACTTGTCCGGCGCGAATACACCTGACTCGATCATTCCTCCAACGAGGGCGGCGCCCATGTTGCCGCCGCCGACCATGACGACGTCGATTACGTCAACGGCATCGGCGGATCTCGTTGCAGGCTGGGCTTCGTTCATCTCGCCGAAGTTACCGGGTACTTATCGAGCAGGTACGAGAGACCGGCGTCCCGAGGTGTCCCTGAGATACTCGGACAGCGAGCGGCAGCCCGACCCTTAGGGAGTGAGCGCAGCAAAGATGGGGTCGCATCGGATGCTGCGCGAGGACCACATGGCGTCAGCCTGCGAAGCGACTACCAAATCCGATACGGATCATTCCTGTGAAGCACTGTTCTACCTGGGCGTACAGCGTCCCAAGCACTCGGTCGAGTTCATTGCGGTCGACCCGGTCAACCGGAACTTCACCTCGCAGAAAGATCGCATTCTCGACTCCAATAGAAAAGCGGGCTCCGACCAGACGATCGTTCCGACGAAGAACGTGTTCGTACAGCTGCGCATGGTTCTCCTCAGGTGCCGGCATTACGTATGTCTCGTAACGCAAGGTGCGCTGACCGAGGGTGAGCCACACCGTCGTGAAATCCTTGTCTTCCCCCCGCATCCGAACGAACCAGCGCACGTCATCATCGGGCGATCGATCGACGGCGACGATGTGATCGTGGTTGGCGTAAAGTTCGGCGAGCCATTCGTCGATCTGTCGTTCGAGGACGGCGAGTTTCTCGCCGGTGAAGGCGTCGGTCACGACACGACCTCGGGCGCCGGGTGAATCATGCTCACAGCCCCGTTGGTTTCGTTCACTACTCGCACCTCATTGATGGAGCGCACCTCGGTCACATCCTCGACATGGCAGTTGATGAGCTCTGTGGCCGTGTCAAGGTCGACGTACAGCGACCGCAGCCGATCGGCTGCTGCTCGCCACGTGTACAAACGGGCCCGCGCTTCTGCGGCCGCCCCCATCGAAGCAGCGAGTTCGGCATCGTTCAGGATGGCTGCGATCGCCGTCGCAAAGTCGGTCGGCCGTCGTCCTGGGATGAGGAAGCCGGTCTCACCATCGTCAACAAGACTCAGCAGTCCGCCGACCGCACTGGCAACCACCGGGATACCGCACGCTGCCGCCTCGAGTGCAACCAACCCGAAGCTCTCGCTTCGACTGGGCACGAGCACAACATCGGCCGCTCGGTACCAGGAGGACAAGATGTGGTGCGGCTGAGGTTCGATGAAGTGGACCTGGTCGTGAAGGCCAAGTTCGTCGACGAGCGCATGCGCCTCGGCCGCTTGTACGTCACCATTACGTCCACTGGAACCGCCAACCAGTACCAGTTGCACGTCATCACGTTCAAGGGCGGCAAGCGCTCTGATCGCCACGTCAGGGCCCTTGAGCGGCTGGATCCGGCCAACGAACAAGACGAGGGGACGGTCAACATCAAAGCCAATCGCGTGACGGGCAGCTTCGCGGGCGCCCGGCGCAAAGAAGGCACGTTCGACGCCTGGCGAAATGATCTCGATGCGGCCAGCCGGATCGCCGTACAGCCGACGAAACTGCTCTTCTTCTTCGGCACAACTGACGCAAATACCATCGGAGCACTGGATGATCTCGGCTTCGGCCCGGTCACGCCAAAGTGGCTCCGGGTCGCCACCTTCAGCTTTCACACGAGCAAGGGTGTGGAACGTCGAGACGAACGGCACGCCGAGTTCGTGCTTGAGGTGATGGCCGACGACGCCGCTTAGCCAATAATTGCCGTGGATCACGTCAGGCATTTCGTTCGCCTTGATCCACTCGATAATGCCGTGGCAAAACTCGTCGGAAATCTCTGGTAGCGCCTCTTTGGGAAGGTGGTGCGGGCCAGCCTCAATATGAACGACTCGATGGCCGGGCTCGATCATCACCTCGGTCGGTAGGCCTTCGCGATCGGCTCGAGTGAACGTCGTGCACTCGACGCCAGTTTGAGATAGCGACGACACCAACTCTCGTACGTAAACGTTCATGCCGCCGCTGTCACCCGATCCGGGCTGTAAGAGTGGTGAGGTGTGGAGTGAGATCACCGCGACACGTTGCACCACGGCCTGGACGCTAACGGGCAGGCTGCCGACGGCGCTACGTGTGCCCGCAAGCAATCCAGGTTGTCACGAGTTCAGTCGACAAGGATCGAGTCGACGCTGGCTTCGCCGTCGCGGTAGCGGCGCACCAACTCAGCACTCAAAGCGTCAAGACGTTCAAATCGCTCGCGACGGTCAGACGAAACGCGCACTTCGAAGTTTTCGATGGCATCGGCCAGCGCGAGAAGCTCAGCGTCGCCGAGGTCCTCAAGCCGACCGAAGTGATGCTCGGCACACACAGCATCAAGCTCATTCGCCAGGGCGTTGTCGCTGAGATCTTCGGTGGGTCGCGGTGGGCGGGCCGGGCCGCTGGTCAGGTGCTGACTGAGCACGCTGCCAATCTGCTCACTGAGATCGGCGTCGGGGCCGGCATCACGGCGAGCGCGTTCGCTCTTCACAAGGTCGAGGCGCGCCTGGGCAACGCGCCGGGCGTACGAAACGACATCATCCTCGTGCTGCATTTGCTGGCGCGTCGAGCGTAAATCTTCGAGCGATAAGTCAGCAGGGTCAGGGTGTATGGCGGCATTGGTGTCACTCATGTGGATCCTCCAGAGACAGGTGGGAGCACCGCCACTTCGTCATGCGGCCCGACCACGGTGTCAGGAGCAACATCGTTGCCGTTGACCCAGATCCGACAGGTGGTGAGCACCTCGGCGAATTCGGATCCGTAGCGCTGGGTGGCAGCTGCGAGCACAGCAGTAACGGTCGCTCCATCGATTGTGTCGCTCCCCGTACCCGCGGCCTCGCGAGCGGATGCGAACAGTCGTAGCTTCACCATCTCTGACAATCTAATGGCGGCGGGCTGTGCTACTGGGACACAGTGTGGGTCAAAGTTGCTTACGGGTGGGAACACCGCCGGATACCTGACCATCGAGAAGACATCAGCACGTTCGATGATTGCTGGAGGACCAATTCCAGACACTCTTTATGTCGCCTGCCCGGAGGCTCAGCGATCGACCTTGCAGGGGTTAAGAACCGGGAACGGCCCTCGGTAGGCGTTAACCCGACAACGGGGTCGATGACAGCGACGAACCGGGTCAGCCCAGTCGCCAGGCGACGCTCCAGTGACCCTTTCAAGTGCTTCATGACGCTGTGGCGACCAAGTTCGGGTTACGGCATTCGGCACATCGCGCGGCTACCGGTAGCGATCACGCTAAAAGAAACAGACGGCGCAGCCACCCGGGCACTCTCGCTCATCGGCTCAAGGCAGTAGTTCCAACCGTCGCTCCTGCGGCACAACTCAACGCCGTTGTTCAGCGATTCGGGAGTGGCCACGGCTATTACCCAACGGATCGAGAGGCTAAATCACGAAACACCAGCGCCAACACCAGCCTCGATGGACGCCATCGACCAAATCAAGCGAGTTAGCCAGCAAAAGCGCTTGGCACGAAAGCAACCAATACCCGCGTGGCAGACGGCTTCGCCGAACAGCATTCGCACTTAACGATCAGCGTTAGTAGCACGTCGCCTTCAGAGGCGATCGACCCCGCTTGACGGGCGGTATCGTTTCGCCACTGTGGGAACCGACAAACGCGAACGTCAGCGAGCTAACAAGGCCGTCAAAGAACAGAAGGCTGCGCGTGCGGAAACACGCCAGAAGGGCACTCGAATCGGCGTCATCATTGTCGGCGCAATCGTCGGCGTAGTCGGCATTGCTTTTATTGCCAACACCTTCATCGGTGGCGACGATGACAATACGACTCCAACGACATTGCCCGAAGCGAATGAAGATTCAGGCGCTGACGTCGCTGTGGGCGAAGTATTCGAGCCGACAGGCGAGTTCGTCCCAGAGGGCTGCCCCTCCCCCGATGGGACTGCTACCGCGAAACAAACATTTGACGCAGCGCCTCCGATGTGTCTCGACCCGGACAAGCAGTACAGCGCGTTGCTCACAACGAACAAAGGTGACCTCACGCTCGAACTTGATCAGAGCATCGCGCCGCTCACGGTCAACAACTTTGTGTTTCTGGCTCGCCATCTGTATTTCGACGACACGCCCTGCCACCGGATCATTCCGAACTTCGTCGTGCAGTGCGGCGACCCGACGGGCACCGGTACTGGCGGTCCCGGCTACGAATTTGTTGACGAGCTTCCCAACGCTGGCGAGTACGAAATCGGTTCGATCGCTATGGCGAACAGCGGTCCAGACACCAACGGCAGCCAGTTTTTCATCATCACCGGCGAAAACGGCGCAGCCCTCCCACCGAGCTACTCGCTCTTCGGCGCGGTGACCGAAGGCTTCGACGAGACCGTCGTTGCGATGGAATCAGCCGGCACAGCGTCCGGTACCCCGTCGGAGCCAGTCGACATCCAATCTGTGGTCATCAGGACCAACTGATTTTCCTTCGACACGGCGCGCCAGAATGGGAGCGTGCCAACGACGTTCGAACCAGTCCAGGTTGAAGAGCCTGAGGTCGACGAGGAGTTAGCCAACGACCGACCGTGGGTCGTGATCGTCTGGAACGATCCGATCAATCTGATGAGTTACGTCACTTTCGTGCTCAAGAAGCTGTTCGGCTACTCCGACGAAAAGGCCACCGCAATGATGCTTGATGTTCACCACAAGGGCAAAGCCGTGGTAGCCAACGGCAATCGCGAAGAGGCCGAAATGCATGTGTTTCGTCTCCACGAACACAGCCTGTGGGCATCAATGGAACACGATGAGTGAGCGTGATTTTGTTCCGCCTGTTGAACAAGTGGACAACTGCGACGTTGATCCGCTCAGTTCATTTGACTATGGCGGAGTCGCCCGATTCCGACTGAACTTCGAAGCCGAGGAACGCCAGTTGATTGTGCGCCTCCTCGATGAGATGAAGGACCTACTCACGAGTGAGCCAAACGAGCGCACCGCACCCCTGCTGCACCGTCTATTTCCTCCGGCATTTCATGATGATGAGGAAAAAGAGGCTGAGTATCAGCGGCTCATGCGTGAAGAGTTGGTCGCGAGCCGCGTTGCCGCTGTTGACAGCGTGAGTTTGCTCCTGATGGAAGAGGGCCGGACCTTGGGCGAGGGCGAGACCATGGCCTTCATGCAGTCGATCAATGCAATCCGTCTTGTCTTGGGCACAATGCTCAACATTACCGACGATGAATCAGCCGAAGAAGCAGACGTGAACGATAGCCCCGAACACAGTCTTTACGGATACCTCGGGTGGGTCTTGGAATGGACCGTCACCGCTCTCTCCAGAGGCTGATCGGTCGACTCAAATGGTGCGCAGGATTGCAGCGTCGCCCTGGCCGCCGCCACCGCAGAGCGAGGCTACGCCAATGCCGCCGCCACGTCGGTTGAGCTCATGGAGCAGAGTCAGAGCCAGACGGTTGCCGCTCATTCCAATCGGGTGCCCAAGCGCAATTGCGCCGCCATTCACGTTGACCTTGTTCGGGTCGACACCAAGTTCCGCGGTCGATGCAATGCCGACGGCGGCGAATGCCTCGTTGAGCTCAAGTAAGTCGAGATCGGCGACGGTGATTCCGGCCTTCTCAGCAGCCAGCATCGCTGCCCGGCTTGGCTGATGAAGCAGTGAGGCATTGTCAGGGCCCGCGACCATACCGTAAGACACGAACTCGCCGAGCGGTTCGACACCCCGGCGCTCGGCCTCGGCTTTGCTCATCAGAATCATGGCGCTGCCACCGTCCGAGAGTTGCGAGGCGTTCGCTGCGGTAATGCTGCCTTCCTTGTCGAACGCTGGACGCATCTTCGACAGACTCTCGCTCGTGGTACCGGGGCGCACGCCCTCGTCATGTTCGATGAGGATCGGGTCACCTTTGCGCTGCGGCACCTCGACCGGGACGATCTCTTCAGCCAGACGTCCCTCCTTGATGGCCTCGGCAGCCAGCTCATTGGATCGGGCGGCAAATTCGTCCTGTTGTTCACGAGTGATGCTGTTACCGGTATAGCGGTCAGTGCCGAGGCCCATGAGGCAGGCATCGAAGGCACACCAGAGGCCATCGGCGATGATCGCATCGCGTAGCTCGGTGTTGCCGTAACGAAAGCCGCTCCGTGCACCATCAGCGAGGTATGGAGCATTGGACATCGATTCCATGCCGCCGGCGACCACGATGTCAGCTTCACCCGTTGCAACCATCTGATTAGCAAGGTAAATCGAGTTGAGCCCGGAGAGGCACACCTTGTTCACGTTGACCGCTGGAACGTTCATCGGGATTCCTGCGTTGACAGCCGCCTGGCGGCTGGGCACCTGACCCTGACCGGCCATGAGGACTTGACCCATGATGACGTGGTCGACCTCCTCTGGGGCGACGCCCGCTCGATCGAGCGCTGCGGCGATTGCGAAACCACCGAGTTCAGCACCGGAGAATGATGCGAGCGCTCCGCTCATCTTGCCGATCGGAGTTCGCGCGCCGGCGACGATAACGGAGTTCGAAGTTGCAGCCATAGTTAGCACGCTAGTCGCGCCTGTTCGGCAGGCAACAACTGCCGGACTGTCGAATCACGCGCTCAAACACGTCGGACTTGGGTGGGTTGGTTACCGCTCAGTAACCTCACAGACTATGGAGCAGATTCTCGACGCGATCCAGTCCGGCGCAACTGGCGATGATATTGCGAACCTTCCCATCCCGGAGAGCTACCGGGCTGCGTTCGTGAAACGTGACGAATCAGACATGTTCGAAGGTGTCGACTCATGGGACAAAGATCCGCGCAAATCGCTGCACGTCGACGATGTCGCCACCCCAGAACTTGCGCCGGACGAGTGCCTCATCGCAGTGATGGCGTCGAGCATCAACTTCAACACGGTGTGGACGTCAATCTTTGAGCCGCTGCCGACGTTCGGATTCCTCGACCGACTCGCCCGAGAAAGCGAATGGGCCAAACGCCATTCGCTGCCGTACCACGTGGTCGGTTCGGACGCTTCAGGTGTTGTCTTACGGATCGGCTCTGCAGTCCGTAACTGGAAGCCTGGTGATCGGGTAACCGTGCAGTGCAACCATGTCGACGGGCAAGACCCCACTGCGCACAACGACTCGATGATGGCCAACAACCAGCGAATCTGGGGATTCGAGACAAACTTCGGTGGGCTTGCCGACATGTCGGTCGTACGTGCTAACCAGTTGATGCCGAAGCCGACCCACTTGTCGTGGGAGGAGTCGGCCGTGAATGGATTGTGCAGCTCGACGTCGTATCGGATGCTCGTCAGCGATAACGGGGCCCGCATGAAGCAAGGCGACAGCGTCCTCATCTGGGGTGCCACCGGCGGCATCGGCGGCTACGCCGTGCAGTACGTTCTCAATGGTGGCGGCAGGCCAATTGGGGTCGTTTCGTCACCAGAACGCGCCGAGATATTAAACCGCATGGGCTGTGAGGCGGTCATCGACCGCAAGGCTTCGAACTATCGGTTCTGGTCCGATGAACACACGCAGGACGAGTCCGAATGGCGTCGCTTCGGCAAGGACATCCGTTCGGTCAACGATGGTGAAGACGTTGACATCGTCTTTGAGCACCCGGGTCGGTCCACAATGGGCGCTTCGGTCTTCGCAGCGAAGCGTGGCGGCACGATCGTTACCTGCGCCGCGACCTCCGGTTACATGGTCGAATTCGACAACCGTCACTTTTGGATGAAGTTGAAGAAGCTCCTGTCGTCGCACTTTGCCAACTACACAGAAAGCTGGGCGGCGAACAAACTGCTCTGTGAGGGCAAGATTCAGCCGCTCCTCACCGACACCTACACCCTGGATCAGGTTGGTGACGCTTCGCTTGCGGTGCATCACAATAAGGCCGAAGGCAAACTCGGGGTTCTGTGTCTATCTCCGGCTCAGGGTCAGGGCATTGACGACCCCGAGCGGCGCGCCAAGATCGGCGAGGACAAGATCACCGTCTTCCGAGGCTGAGTTGCGACACCGGGTCTAGCCTTTCCACTATGGCTGAACTGGCAGCGGTGCTGTGGGACATGGATGGCACGCTGGTCGACACCGAGCCGTACTGGATTGAGTGCGAGCACGAACTCGTCAACGAATTCGGTGGCACTTGGACCGAGTCGGATGCAGCTTCGCTGATCGGCTCGGATCTTCTTGACACTGCAGCGGCGTTGCGGGCTGCTGGCGTCGAAATGGAACCAGTGGCATTGGTCGACCGGTTGATAGACGGCGTTATCGAACGCATGCAACGTGAGTTGCCGTGGCGACCCGGAGCCATTGAGCTGCTTACAGCGTGCCGAGACGCGTCGATTCCTTGTGTACTTGTAACGATGTCGTGGCGTCGGTTCGCCGACGCAGTCCTGATATCGGCTCCAGAGCATTCGTTTGCCGCGACGATCACCGGCGACGAGGTCACCCACGGCAAGCCGCATCCCGAGCCGTACCTTGCCGGAGCCCGAGCGCTCAATGTAGATGCGGCATGCTGCGTTGCCATTGAGGACTCGCGGACCGGTGTTGCCTCCGCGTTAGCCGCCGGGTGTGCGACGCTTGCTATCCCTCATGTCGTCAGCATCGATCCCACACCAAAGCTCACAATCGCGCCCACGCTGGTCGGCTTCACCGTCGACGATCTTCGCACCCTTCTGCGCAATTGACCCCGGCAATCACTCCGTCAAGTCGCATGCTGTTCTGCTCGTAACATGACTAGCACTGACGAGACACCCGTTGCCGGATCGGTGGCGTGGCAGCGTCGCGGCATTTTGTTTGGGCTGATTAGTGTCCTCATCGCCGTTAGCGCCGGAGGGTTCTGGTTCACCCGTGAGGATCCGTCATCACCCCCAAAACCGGACATACCACTTGATGCGTGGGCGCCGTACTGGGCGCTCGACGACGCTCTGCCCGAGTTCGAACAGCGCGCCGGTTCGCTGCGTGATGTGTCGCCGTTCTGGTTCAACGCCACAAGTGCCGACAGCATCGAAATCGATGCAAATGCTCTTGACGAGGGACTCGATGAGTTTTTCGAAATTGCCGTCGAGGCAGGGGTGAACGTGGTTCCCTCGATCATTGATGCGATGCCGGCGGGAGCGATGGCGGCGATCATCGCCGACCCGGTTTCTCGCGCGCAGCACGTCGACACCATTCGATCATTTGCCGCCGATCTTGACGTTGCCGGCATAGACATCGACTACGAGCAGTTTGCGTTTGCTGATGGTCGAGATACCTGGGCCACGACACGGCCCAACTGGGTGGCGTTCATTGCCGAACTCGGCGCGGCGTTGCGTATCGATGACCGGACGCTGACGGTCAGCATCCCACCGGTCTACGACGCAGGGCAAACTGCCGACAGCGGATATTGGGTCTACGACTATGGCGCGATTGCTCCGCATGTCGACCGCATCCGCATTATGGCTTACGACTTCTCGGTGAGTAAGGCGGGGCCGATTGCTCCTCTTGATTTCGTCGAGCGCTCGATTATCGGCGCCATTGACGCCACCGGTGATCCGGAAAAGTTGGTGCTCGGTCTTCCGGCGTACGGTAGAAATTGGCCGAACGGCGAAACTGAAGTGTGTCCAGAATCAGAGCTCCAGGGACGCACGTCAGTCACCGCCCGCTCGGTTGATGCGCTCCTCGAACTCCGTGATGCGGTGCCGGTATTTGTGCCAGAGACGGGCGAGTACACCTTCGACTACGACCTCGAAGTCACCGATGGCATTTTGACGTGCACGCAGGGTCGACGCGTCCACTTCGTTGATGGTGATGGTGTTCGGCTTCGCATGGATCTCGCGCGGCAATATCGGCTCAACGGGGTGTCCCTGTGGGCACTGGGGTTCGGCGATGACGCCGTCTGGGCAGAGATTCTCCCAACAGTGACGCCCTGACCATCTGAGGGGTCAGTACTGGTCGAGGATCGTTAGCTCGGTTATGCGGGTCATCGTTTCGCGGATCGCTCGTGCCGTTGACTCATCGACGCCATCGACCGACATCAGATCGTCGAGTGTCGCCCTTTGGATCTTGGCGAGGCCGCCGAAGTGAGCGGCGACGCCTTCAGCAACGCCGCTCGGGAGACGTTTAACGCGGTGGAGATAGCGCAATCCCTTCGGCGCGACCTCTTGGCTCAGATCGTCGTTGTCTCCGTCGCGACCGAGGACACCAGAGGTAACGCGCAGGTTGAGCACGTCGTCATCGGACAGTTTGGACATCTCGCTCAAGATGTCTTCGGCAACACGTCCCGCAGGCAGGTAGTCGATAACGACGAGGTCGAGTTCGTCGTCGATCTCGCCGTACAACTCATCGAGCTGCAGGCGAAGCAGTCGTGCGTCGAATCCCAGCTCGATGATCATTGTTTCAATCTCGTCGGCGACTCGGTGCACCATTTCACCACGTTGCACGACAGCGACGACGTCGCGGAGCGTGGCGACATCTTCTACCTCGACGGCGGTGAGATTAGTGATCGCATCGTCAAGTTTGGCCTTGTAACGCTCGAGTGTCTGCAACGCTTGATTGGCCCGTTCGAGCAGGTGACCAACCTCTTGGAGCTGCCGCTTGTTGCCGCCCGCATAGACGTTGATAACGCCCATTTCCTCGCTCGCGGATACGACGTGGACATCGAGGGAACGTGCGACGCGCTCAGCGGTGCGGTGGCGGGTGCCGGTCTCGCTCGTTGGCACGGTGGGATCAGGGACGAGATGCACATTAGCTCGAGCAATGCGGCCGCCTTCGGTTGAGATGATGATCGCGCCGTCCATCTTCGCAAGTTCGGATAAGCGCTGTGGGCTGTATGGGGCGTCGACGAGGAACCCACCCGAACAGATCGACAAAACGTCGGGCGCGTCGCTCAGGACGAGCAGGGCCCCGGCCTGAGCCCGCACTACCCGGTCGATACCGTCGCGGAGTGGAGTACCGGGTGCGACGCGGGCCAGCGCGTTGCGCATTTTTTCGTTCGCCCCGCTGTAGCGATACTCCACGTAAAAATTCTAGTTCATATTGGTGGCGAGTATCAGAGGCGAGTGCGTTAGAGGGCGCCGTCGCCGTTGAGGCCGACGGCCGCGATGGCATGACTGAGTGTCTTTGCCCGGATAACGCGAATATTGGCGTCGCCGTCAGGGGAATTGGTCGGCACGACCACTCGTGAGAAGCCAAGCCGGGCTGCTTCGGTGAGCCGTCGGGCGGCTTGGCCGACCTGGCGAAGCTCACCACCCAAGCCAACTTCGCCAAATACAGCGACGTCAGCTGGCATCGGCTGATTGCGTAGTGCGCTGGCTACCGCCAAGCAGACGCCCAGGTCGAGGCCGGGCTCGACCAGCTTCACGCCTCCTGCGGTCGATGCGTACACGTCGTTTTCGCCAACGGGCAATCGCGCTCGACGGCCGAGGACGGCCATCAACATGGAAAGTCGAGCCCCGTCGAGCCCGAGCGCACTCCGGCGCGATGGAACACCCGGTACGCCCGGCGATGTGAGTGCCTGCACCTCAACGACGATGGGTCGTTGCCCCTCCATTGTCGGGACTACGGCCGATCCCGGAATGCCGGTGCGGCGGTCTGAGAGAAACATGGTTGACGGGTCGGGTACCCCAATGAGCCCGGCCCCGGCCATCTCGAAGAGTCCCAGCTCGTTCGTAGGTCCGAAGCGATGCTTGGACGCACGCAGCAGCCGCAGGGCGTGGTGCTTGTCACCTTCGAACTGGAGCACGGTGTCAACAACGTGTTCAAGAACGCGTGGCCCTGCAAGACCACCGTCTTTGGTGACATGACCAACGAGGACGACGGCGATGTCGTGCTCTTTGGCGACGTTGACAAGGCGTTGGGCACACCCACGAACTTGAGCCACACTTCCCGGTAGTGACCCAAGCGCCGGATCGAAGACCGTTTGGATCGAGTCGATCACCACCAGCTCAGGCTTCGTTCGCTCGATGGCTTCAAGGATGTGCGGCAACGAGGTCTCAGCGTGCAGCCACAGCTGGGGCCGTACTGCATCGAGTCGCTCAGCGCGTAGGCGTACCTGTTGAGCGCTTTCCTCGGCGCTCACGTACAGCGTTGATCCATTCCATGAAGCGAGCAGCTGGAGCAGAAGCGTGCTCTTGCCAATGCCTGGCTCGCCGCCGAGCAGGGTGACGGCACCTGGGACGATGCCGCCGCCGAGCACTCGGTCGAGTTCGGGGAGTTGGGTCGACGTAGGACGGCTTGATTCGGTGCCGACGTCGCCGATGAGGGTGGGCCCCGGCCGATTGGTTGGTGGAGGAGGAGCGACTAGATCGTTGTTCTCCCCCTCAACCTCCTCGAATAAGGTGTTCCAGTCGCCACAGCTGCCGCACTGTCCCGACCACTTCGGATACGACGTGCCACACTCGCTGCATGCGTACACCAGCCTCAGTTTCGCCATGATGGACACCCTAGAGATGGCTACTCACGGAGTTGTACCCGTCGCCAAAGTTGGCGCTTACGGTGAGCCGCTGACTGCAGCGTGTTGCTCGATATCAGTTTGTCAGGCCGCTGATGCTCTCGAGACGTCCGCATGCGCCGACCCGAGCCGTTTTCTTGAGGACAGAGCCACGCACACTGGTGCTTTAGCACCGTTGGTTGGCACAGATCTAGAGAGCACGGTTCATTCGGCACAAGCTGCGACCTGTGCGCAGGCCGACATTGGAGCCCCATTCGAAGCTGCCGATGCGTTGGCCCGCGGCGCCTCCCTGGTTCAACTCAGTGGCAGGCCAGTGTCCGGGTCAAAGAAGTGCGCCAGATGTGTTTTCACACCGAGTCGAAGGCTGTCTCCACTGGTGACGTAGTGAATTCCGTCGATCCGAGCGATGATTTTAGTCGTTGACATCAGGATCTCATCGCCATCTTCGGCAGACACTGGCTGGCCGTCGAGTTCGACAACTGGGACATCGAGCATGATGTGCAGATGCGCCTCGGCGCCCATTGCTTCAGCCAGTTCAATCTCGAATTCAAGGATCTGATCTTCAGGAAGGTCGAAGTCACCCTCCATTGAGAAGTGTTCTGGGCGCAGGCCCAGCACGACCGATGATCCGATGCGGTCAACAATTTGCGGATAGCGCTCAATCGCGCCTCCGCCGATAGCAAGGGTATGACCAGCGAAGTTGGCGGTGGGCCGCTCGGCTGTGCCACCGAGGGTCACATTGATCAAGTTCATGGCTGGGCTGCCAATGAACGCAGCAACGAACAGGTTGGCTGGCCGCTGGTATAACTCTTGCGGGTGGGCAACCTGTTGGAGCACTCCGAGTCGCATCACCGCAACGCGATGCCCCATAGTCATCGCTTCGATCTGATCATGGGTGACGTAGATCATTGTAGTGCCGAGCCGCTTTTGGATCTGGATGATCTCCGATCGCATCTGCACGCGAAGCTTGGCATCGAGGTTTGACAGCGGCTCGTCCATGAGGAAAACCTGCGGACTACGCACGATCGCTCGGCCCATCGCAACGCGCTGACGCTGCCCGCCGGAAAGCGCTTTCGGTAAACGATCGAGATACTCGGTGAGGCCGAGCATTTCAGCGGCCTCCTCTGTACGCGCCTTGATCTCGGCCTTCTTCACCTTGGCAACTTCCAAGGCAAATCCAATGTTCTCTCGAACTGTCATGTGCGGATACAGCGCATAGTTCTGGAACACCATCGCAATATCGCGGTCGCCTGGGGGGACATCATTGACAAGACGATCTCCGATTCGAAGTTCGCCCTCGGTGATTTCTTCGAGTCCGGCAATCATTCGCAGCGCAGTGGACTTACCGCAGCCAGATGGTCCGACGAGCACCATGAACTCGCCATCTTTGATATCGAGTTCGAGATCGTGGACTGCTTTGGGCCCACCGCCTTCGTACTGTTTGCTGACGGAGCGGAAGGTGACTTCTGCCATGGATAACTCCCTACTTGAGCCCGCTGGAAGCGGAGTTCTCGACGAAATAGCGCTGAGCGAACAGGAACACCAAGATCGGCGGCGCCATCGCGACCATCGCGCCGGCAAACACCAAGTTGAGATCGGTGCTTGAGCGCCCACCAAGTGTTGACAACGCAAGCGACAACACACGGCCGTCAGGATTACCTGAGTTGATGATGACCAGCGGCCAAAAGAACGAGTTCCAGGCGTATAGGAATCCGAACGTCGCAAGCGTCGCAATGGCCGGGCGAGCAAGCGGCACCATAATGCGCCACAGGATCTTCCAACGCGATGCATTATCGAGCAACGCTGCTTCTTCAATCTCAATAGGAATACTGATGAAGAACTGCCGCATGAGGAAGGTGCCGTAGGCGCTGAACATGAACGGAATGATCAGTGCCGAGAGATTGTCGAGCCAGCCCACCTGCAGCATTAGCTGGAAAAGCGGGATGATGAGGACGACGAATGGCACCATGACCGAGCCGAGGTACAGCAGGAACAATGGGCCGCTTCCCTTGAACTTGATTCGAGCAAACGCGTAGCCGCCCAGTATCGAAGTCAGAATCTGGCCGGACACAACAGCGATAGTCACCAACACCGTATTCGTGAGGGATCGACCGAAGTCCTTCTCGACGAGAACCTCTTCGAAGTTCTCGAGTCTCGGACCAAACTGCTGCAGTGGCTCTACGACGTTAACGAGTTCCACACGTACATCGGTCGGGTCGTCGAGCGAGACAAACTGGCCGCCTGAGGTGAGTCGTGATCGGTAAGCCTCGATGGTGGTGCCGTCGACCTCGATGGCAAAAATATCTTCTTCCGCACCCTCAATGATCACGACCTCGCCGGTCTTTTCACCTGAGGTCACATCCAGGCGGATGATTCGATCAACGTCGTTGAGTGGACGGAACTCTGCAACCGAGACGTCGTTGTCGACGAGAGCAAATTGTGTATCGGAATCCGAGAACGCATACAAAGGAAGCGGTTCATCGGCATCGACATCTAGGAGCGCAACCTCAGTTGGGTCGATGGTCTGCGGTTCCTTTGGAATGAGGGTTGGCGGGTAGTTGAAGATGTCTTGGCTGTTCTTCGTCGATGTGGCGAACGCTACGACAAAGGGAAAGACCACGATGACCGCAACCGACACGAGACATAGGTATGTGACGATCCGGACAATGGTCGCTCGTGGCCCTTTTCTGCGGACGCTCATGACACGCCTCCTGCACTGACTTCACTGCGTTGTCGCCGGAACTGGAACAGAGTAAAGCTGAAGATGATGACGAACAGCACCCAGGCCAGCGCTGACGCGTAGCCCTGGCGATTATTGGTGAACGCCTCTTGGTACAGGGTGAGCACCGGCGTCTGCGTGGCGAAGTTTGGGCCACCAGCGATTGGTCGCGCCAGGATCCAGACGATGTCGAAAAGCTGTAAGGCAAGGATCGACGTGGTGATGACCACATAGAAGGTCGTGTTGCGGAGCTGCGGCACGGTGATCCGCCGAAAGATCTGCCAGGTGTTAGCACCATCGATCTCAGCTGCCTCGTACAGCTCTTTAGAAATGGCCTGGTGTCCTGCCAGGTACAGCACTGTGTTGAATCCAAAGCTCATCCAGGCAAAGACGATGACCATCGATAGCAGTGCCGTGTCCGGCTGGGTGAGCCAGCCTCGACCCTGGCCTGCCTCGGAGACACCAAGTAGGTCAAGGATGTAGTTGATCCAGCCGATTGTTGCGTCGAACATTTGGCCCCACACGATCGAGACGCCGATCACACCCGCCACCGAGGGGACGAAATAAATGGTTCGGAAGACCTTCATCCCGGGGAGTTTCGAGGCGAGAACGCTCGACAGGACGAGGGCTGGCAGCACGGCTAGTGGCACGGCGAGAACGAGGAAGACCGTGATGTTCTTTAACGAAAGCCAGAACTCGACATCGCGAGCGCCGACCACCCAGTGCTGCCCGAACCAGTCGAGATTGGCAAGCACCTGATAGTCGGTCCGCAGCACCTCCGTGCCGGCATTGCTTTGCGCACTGCTGACGAAGTCGAGTGACAACGCTTGGATGTAGTTCTCAAGCCCAATGAAATCGCGGGTGGTATTGGTGGTGTCCCAGTCAAAGAAGCTGACCCACAACGAGAACAACAGCGGAAAAGCAAAGAAGATGAAGAACCCGATCAGGTTTGGTGACAAGAAGGCGAAGCCACTGAGGGCTTCGTCGACCTGACGGGTTGAGCCGAAATGCTTGGCGGCAGGACGCGACCACATGAGTCGAGTGGCGAGCGCTGCGCAGAGCGTAAGCGCAATTGCGCCGAGAGCAAGTGGGCGAGTGAGCGTCTCGCCGATAGACGAAATCATGCCGGATGGGTCTGCTTTTATGACAAACCAGACAGTGGCGACGGCAGCAAGACTCCAGCCAGCTCGGCGGAGGCGAAGCGGCCCGGCTGCTGTCGGCCGATGCGCCAGCATCTGACCGCTCAACAGCACCCAGAGCAATCCGACAGAGATGACGACGAAGGGAAGGAACGCTTTGTACAAGCCTTCGCCGAAGTCACCGAGGGCTTGGAAGGCGTTGAAGAGGTGCAGCGTCGCAGATGCCGCGACGAGTGTGAGGAGGTAGTTGGCTGCGAGTGAAAGCGGGCGAGCCCAACGTGTCCGAGCGCCAACGCCGTAGGCGCTGGCCATGTGGGCAACAAACGAAAAACTAAAGAAACCCTGGAGCGCGAAACGCGGCATCCACGGCAACTCCGTGTCGCCACTTTGCCGAGCCAGCAAGATTCCCATCACGCTCACGGCGGCACCAACGAGGTGCCACAGACTGAGCAGTTTCAGCTTGCGGCCAAGCCCGTTGTCCGGCGCTTCCCGCAGGTCAGCCACGGCGTCTGCCTTGTCGGCTGCGTCTGCAGCCATGGTGTCCGACACAAGTCCCCCAGGTGTGTATGGTCAACGTCCCGTTTAAACGGGCGAAGCCCTGACCGTCACATGAGGTGCGAGGCACCAAATGTGACGGTCAGGAAATCATCAGCCGCCGAACGTGGCGATCTCAGCCTCGGCGCAGATGTTCGCAGCGAAGTCTTCGATCGTGCGCTCACCGTTGATCACAGCGGTAACAGCAGCACCAACAACGTTGTCAAACTCGGGGCGGCTACCGGTCCAGAGGGGACCTTCGGCTGTCGGCGAGTCAGCAAGACCGTTGAGGAATGCTTGCGCGTTCTCCGGCGGCGTGAAGCCGAGGAAGGCCTCCGCTGCGGCGTCGCTCTGGCGGCTCGGGATGTTGGCCCCAAGTTCGCTGATCGATGCCTGAGTCTCGGCGGTGGTCAGGGACTGCACGAGGTCAAACGCCTCGGACGGGTTCTCGGTGTTTGCGTTGACGACGTATGCGCCCCAGAACAACCAGTTGCCCTGCGTGCCACCGGGACCGGTAGGCAGCTCGACGACGTCCCAGTTAAAGTTTGCGTCAGCGCGTGCACCGGGCGTGGCCCAGCGACCGTTCATGAACATGCCGACGGTGCCGGCCTTCCACGGAGCTTCGCCACTTTCGCCGTACGCAACTGCAAGGCCACCGTCGTAGACAGCCTTCATCTGGGTCAGACCGGCGATTGCCTCCGGCGAATCGACCGCACATTCAGTTCCGTCTTCGTTGAGGAAGCTACCACCAGCTGCCTGAACGAAGTAAC
Organism: uncultured Ilumatobacter sp.; assembly: GCA_938091165.1. Classification (GTDB taxonomy): domain Bacteria; phylum Actinomycetota; class Acidimicrobiia; order Acidimicrobiales; family Ilumatobacteraceae; genus Ilumatobacter_A. Next base: position 112,423 of record CALKNK010000010.1, read on the forward strand.
CAATGGGCCCCCACCAGGCGTCCATTGCAAAGCCCTTGTTTTCGCCACCGAGCGCGGTCACTGCGGTAGCCACTTCGGCGTAGGCGTCCCAGTCCCATTCGCCGGCTTCGGCAAGAGCACGCGGGTCGTCAGCGCCAGCTTCAGCGATGAGGTCGTTGTTGAGGTACATGGCGAAGGTCGACACGTCGCGGGGCAAACCCCACAGCTTGTCGCCCGGGGCGCCTGCCTCAGGGTCGAAGGTCAAGTGGTACATGGGCTCGGGGTAGAACTCGCTGGTGTCGAAGCCGTCTTCGGCTGCGAGTGGGGCCAAGTCGAGAATGAGCCCAGCGCTCTGGAACCGCGCAATGTCGGTACCCGGAATCCAGAAAACGTCTGGGGCGGTGCCGTTGGCGATCTCGGTGATGAGCTGATCTTGATAGTTGGCGCCATCGGTGGTGCCCGGCTCATAGGTCAGCGTGACTGCGTCGCCATTCGCAGCATCGATGGTGTCGCTGATGGACCCATAGACCTCGGCCTCTGCATCGTTGTCCGGACGGGTACGCCAGCGAATCGTTACGTCTTCGCCGCTTTCAGCGGGCTCGTCGGCAGCGGGTGCCTCAGTCGCAGCGGGCGCCTCGGTGTTACTGGACTCTTCTGCGGTGTCGTCACTCCCACCGCATGCGGCGGCGATCAGTGATAAGGCAACCGTTGCGGTTGCGATCTTCCGTGTTCTTTGCACAGTGTGCTCCTTCAGTGATGATGGCGAATGTCGCCATCGTTTCTCCCCCTGCTCGCGATCGCGAACCGGCGCTTGTTCTGCTGTTCGTTGCGGCCATTAGTCCCGGTGCGGAACATCTTGCTGCGTTGTGAAAGTAAACCCCGGTGTCATTGGGCGAACCCTCAGACGAGGCGACGCGCCCTTTCCTTCGCGCCACCACCGTATTTAGCAAATTTATCCTTGCCGCTATTGCACGCAAAGTCCAATAATGTCTGAAAGTATTCGCTTACTCGTCCTCCAGCCGACAGGATAGGAGCCCATGGATCCCGAAGCAGCCGCCCCGGTAGTCGCTGCGACGTCAGGTTCCCGATTGCCACCCGACGATCGTCGCCGCCATCTGCTTGATGTATCCCGAGCAATCGTTGAAGAGAACGGCGTTGGCGCGCTATCGATGGAGTCCGTCGCTGCCAGAGCGGGGGTGTCACGCGCTCTGGTTTACAAGTATTTTGGCAACCGGACTGGTCTGGTCGATATTCTGTGGTCCGAAGTCGCAGCGTTGTGGAACGTTGAGGCCATGCCACCCCACGAGGAGCTTGTCGGATCGGGCTCACTACGTGAGCTGTTCGACAATCGGCTTGTCGAAAACACCCGCTGGTTCTTTGACCAGGTGGAACGCAGCGGCCTGCTCTTTCATAGGCTCCAATCTGAGCCGGCGTTGGAATCTTCGATTGCAGAGGTGCGCAAGCGCGTAGAGCAAGACAACATCGATTGGTGGGCTCGGCTTGTTGAGGCGATGGGGGTCAAAAAGGACCGGGCACTGGTCTTCTCAACGCTCGTAAATGCCCCAAGTCACTTGATGTGGAGTCTCATTGCTCGCGGCCAAGCACCACGGGAAACCATCGAAACAGTGTTCTTTCTAACGTGTCAGGCTGGCCTCGACAGACTTCTGGCATCCGAGGACGGGAACGCAGCGGGGTAATCAACGCACCAGAATCTTGGTACCGAAACCGGTCGGCTTTGCTGACATTCCCACTATTAGATATGTTGTCAATAACGTTGTTCGATGTCTTCGGACTGTCCACGCAACGATGAGAGCACAAGGAGACCACCATGCGATATCGAGCATTGGGCCGAACAGCTTTGCAGGTGAGCGAAGTGTGCCTCGGGACCATGAACTTCGGTCCAACAACGTCCGAACCCGATTCTTTCGCCATTCTGGATCGGGCGATTGAGCATGGTGTCAACTTCCTTGACACGGCAAATCAGTACGGTGGCACTACCGGGGCTGGTGCCACTGAGACAATCATCGGTAACTGGCTCGCGCAGGGCGGCGATCGCCGGGAGCAAGTTGTACTGGCGACGAAGTTGTATGAGCCTATGTCAGATCGGCCCAACGATCGCGGGCTGTCAGCTCGCAACATCCGTTTGGCATGCGATGCCAGTCTACGTCGACTGCAAACTGACCATATCGAGCTTTACCAAATGCATCATCTCGACCGTGCTGCACCGTGGGACGAAGTGTGGCAGGCCATGGAGACCCTCGTATCGCAGGGCAAGATCATCTACGTCGGTTCTAGTAATTTCGCCGGCTGGACCGTCGCTCAGGCCAACGAGGCGGCGCGCTCCCGTCATTTTCTCGGGTTGGTGTCCGAACAGAGCCTGTACAACCTGACCGAACGCACAGTTGAGCTCGAAGTCATCCCTGCTTGTCAGTCGTACGGGCTCGGCCTGTTGCCGTGGAGCCCGCTCGGTGGCGGCCTTCTCGCCGGCGTGTTGTCCAGTGGCGACACTCGACGCCGGGAGTCAGCCGAAATGAAGCGTCGAGTTGCTTCGCTCCGACCCCAACTCGAGCAATGGGAGGCACTGTGTACCGAGCTAGGCGAACAACCCAGCGATGTCGGCATCGCTTGGCTTTTACACCAGCCCGCGGTCACAGCGCCGATCGTCGGGCCGCGCACAATTGCGCAGTTAGATGGTGCTTTGCACGCCACCTCAATCGAACTTTCACGCAGCGTTCTTGATCGCATTGACGCGATCTTCCCAGGACCGGGGCCAGCGCCCGAGGCTTACGCGTGGTGACCCATCGTCTAGAAGGAGACACCAATGTCGAACAGCAATGAAGGCAGTTCAGCCGAACGCCACGCCGAGCTCGGGTGGCACGGTAACGACCGCGACGCACCCGAGATCGTGCAGCAACGCGAGTATCTCGAAGCGAACAATGGACTTCGGAGTGTTGAGATTCTTGACCCATCTGAAGTGGAGCGTGCTGTCAAGATTTTCCGACGCGACGGCTTTGTCCTCGTCGGTGACGCTCTCAACGTCGACCAGACGGAGTTTCTCCGCAACGGGGTGGTCGAGGTTGTCGATGACATCGTTGCACACGACATCGACCGCGACGGTAACCGTGGATCGCATCGTTACTCATTCGGCGGCTCCAGCGTGACGCGCAGCATGCTGCATCGCCCCGAGTGGCAGATGCTCGTCGATCTTCCAACGGTTACACCAATCGTCACCGCGATCTTTGAGTCGTCCGATTATTTACTCCGCTCGGCGAGCGGCGACTTCTGTCTCCCCGGCGCTGTCGAGTACCAGCCGTTGCACTCCGACATTCGAGACTTCGTGCCAGATGGGAACACGCCGTTCAGCGCATTCCACGATCCACGCGGTTTCCTGACTCTGCGGGACCTTCCATGCCCGTACGTGTGCGTGAACTTCTTGCCGTTTGATCAAACGGCGCTGAACGGGCCCACCCGACAGATCCCAGGCTCCCAAAACTCTCGTGCACCGATTCCCACGCTAGAAGAAGAACCAGAGTGGATGCGTCTCAGTACGGCGTGCCCGGCGCCGGCCGGCGCTGTGCAGATACGTGACGTGCGAGCCTGGCACGGAGGCACCCCCAACCTGTCTGACGAGCTGCGGGCTATTCCCAACCTTGAGTTCTACGCGCCGTGGTTCCGGGAACCGATGATCCCAGGTATCACGTACGCCGACCACAAGAAACTGTCCGAACACGCGCAACATTTAACGCGTCTGAGTGTTATGGATTCCTCGGAACAACTCCCCGGCGGGTACGTGGTCAAACCTCTGCCCAATAAGTCGTAGAGCGTCTTACACCATCCCCGCTCACGCAGTAGGTCATCGCTCGCCAAGGTGGCGGTGCTTGTACGCCCGGGCTCGGCGGAATCGCGCAACGACGACGTAGCCGATGAAGATCGTCATGAAGCTCACCCACGCAACGAGTGCTGCGAGCGCCAAGATCGAAAGCGGCCGTGCCCATCGCTGACCCTCGCCTGGCTGTTGTGTCGACTGAGCGAGGATCAGGGCCGTAGAGCCATCGTCGGGCAACTCCCAGGCAAGGATGCCGTTTGCGTCGGGTTCCGCATTGGTTCGCTCGCTGTCGATCGCACCAGGCAAGAGCGCTTGGAGCCTGACGTTGAGCGATTCAGCTGGGGTGGCACCACTCTCAGCGATCTCATCGGCGAACGGCTGGCCCCCGACTGAAGCTACGAGGTCTGCATCAGCGAAGTCGTCAAAGCCGTTGAGAACGAATCGACCGCTGAGTTGGTTCGTGGTGACGTCGCCGTTGGTCCCACGACCAAGTTCCATCTGTGTGAAAGGTGGGCCGAGGCTCTGCAATAGATTGGTTGCTTCGCCTTGCGAGCGGAACGGATGCGTCATTTGAAGGAACAGCCCGCCGCTGTCGTCATCGGGCATACGAGGCCCGTCGACCGACCAGCCAGCCTCGATGACGTCGTCAAGGACGAGGTCGTCGATGAGCGTCGGAAGTTGATCTAGGACATCTTGATCTGCGAGCACGGTGACGGCGATCTGTCCTGTTCCATCAGGGTCGACAACGACATCAACGGTAATGTCGAGCTGGCATGCAGCGAGCGCTAAGGCGCATGCGAGAAGCGCGATGAGCCGCGTGATCACTCGGTTCATGATCCCGCTATTATGACGAAGCTGGCGGTCGATGCCGCGGCGCGGGCCGTGGATTGCCTTCGAGGCCGAGCGCTTGACCTGATCGCAACAGTCGAGTAGATCAGCCGATCACTCCGCTGAATCAGGCGGTGGCAGTTCGCCTTCGCCCGTCACCGGAGGAACTGGTTTCTCGGTGGCGGTCATCTCGAGTTCGACCGAAGCCGGGGGGACGAAACCCTCGACCGAGGTGAACACGAACTTCTTTTTGCCTTCGCCTCGCTCAGGGTCGTCCTCGGCGTCAACGACGATGATTTCTCCCGCCGAGAACTCCTTATAAAGCAGCTTCTCGGATAGCGCGTCTTCGATGTGACGCTGGATCGCACGACGCAAAGGACGGCCGCCGAGCTGTGGGTCGTAGCCCACTTCGGCGAGCAGTTCTTTCGCAGCTTGTTTGACCTCGATGCCGAGACCCTGTCCTTCGAGTTGACCCGTGAGGCGCACGAGCTGCAGGTCGACCATCTGGAGCACCTCATCTCGAGACAGTTCGTGGAACACGATGGTCTCATCGATTCGGTTCAGGAACTCTGGTCGGAAGTGGTTTTTGAGTGAGTCGTTGACTTTTTCCTTCATGCGCTCGTAGCTCATAGCCGAATCGTCGGTGGTAAAGCCAAGGTTGGCCTTACGCAGATCTTGGGTACCGAGGTTCGATGTCATGATCAACACCGTGTTACGGAAGTCGACCGAACGTCCCTGGCTGTCGGTGAGACGACCTTCTTCGAGAATCTGCAGCAACGTGTTGAATACGTCAGGATGAGCTTTTTCGATTTCGTCGAACAGCACGACTGAGAATGGCTTGCGACGCACGGCTTCGGTTAACTGGCCGCCCTCTTCGTACCCGACGTAGCCGGGAGGCGAACCAACGAGGCGGCTGACCGTGTGCTTTTCCATGTACTCGGACATGTCGAGCGTAATCAACGCGTCATCGTCACCGAACAGGAACTCGGTGAGTGTCTTGGCGAGTTCGGTCTTGCCGACGCCGGTGGGGCCGAGGAAGATGAAGGAGCCCGACGGACGCTTAGGGTCCTTCAGGCCAGCTCGCGTTCGACGGATCGATTGCGACACGGCGGCCACAGCGTTCTCTTGCCCGATAATCCGCTTATGCAGCGCGTCTTCCATTTTGAGAAGGCGCTCAGTCTCTTCTTCGGTGAGTTTGTAGACGGGGATACCGGTCCACAGCGACAGCACTTCGGCGACCGCTTCCTCGTCGACTTCGTCGAACAGGTCGACACCGGAGGCCTTGACTTCGGTTTCCTTTTCAGCCTTCTCTTCGAGGAGTTTTTTCTCTTCGTCGCGCAGACGGCCGGCCTCTTCGAACTGTTGCTCCTCGACAGCTGTTTTCTTGGCTTCCTGCACTTCATTTATCTTCAATTCAAGATCGCGCAAGTCGGGCGGGGTGGCCATGCGCTTGATGCGCAGACGCGAGCCAGCCTCATCGATGAGGTCGATGGCCTTGTCGGGCAGGTGCCGATCGCTGATGTAGCGATCGGCGAGATTGGCAGCAGCGACGAGAGCCTGGTCGGTGATGGTGACCCGGTGGTGGGACTCGTACTGGTCACGGATGCCTTTAAGGATTTCAATTGTGTGAGCGAGCGTGGGCTCGTCGACCTTGACCGGCTGGAAGCGACGCTCAAGTGCGGCGTCTTTTTCGACGTGCTTGCGGTACTCATCGGTTGTGGTGGCACCGATGGTTTGGAGTTCGCCTCGGGCGAGCATCGGCTTGAGGATCGACGCAGCGTCGATGGCGCCTTCAGCGGCGCCGGCACCCACGAGCGTGTGGATCTCGTCGATGAAAAGCAGAATGTCGCCGCGAGTCTTGATTTCTTTGAGAACTTTCTTGAGGCGTTCTTCGAAATCTCCCCGGTAGCGGCTACCGGCCACGAGCGAGCCGAGGTCGAGCGTGTAGAGCTGCATGTTGGTCAGCGTGTCAGGCACGTCGTTGTTGACGATTTTCTGGGCAAGACCTTCGACGATCGCTGTCTTGCCGACTCCGGGCTCACCAATAAGCACCGGGTTGTTCTTTGTGCGGCGCGAGAGAATCTGCATCGTGCGTTCGAGCTCTTTTGAGCGACCGATCACTGGGTCGAGTTCACCCTGGCGGGCAGCTTCGGTGAGGTTGCGTCCGAACTGGTCGAGGATTTGGGAGTTGGCGCCTTTGTCGTCGTCACCTCCCTTGCTGCCGACGCCTGCCGCTGCAGGTGTGCCGCCTTCGGCCCGACCGCTACTCCCACCGGTAGAGCCAGATGGGCCCTGGTAACCCGAGAGGAGCTGGATGACCTGCTGGCGCACGCGCGAAAGATCGGCGCCGAGCTTGACGAGCACCTGGGCGGCGACGCCTTCACCCTCACGGATGAGACCGAGCAGGATGTGCTCGGTGCCGATGTAGTTATGGCCGAGCTGCAGTGCTTCGCGTAGTGAAAGCTCGAGGACTTTCTTGGCTCGCGGCGTAAAGGGGATGTGGCCCGATGGCGACGATCCACCTTGACCGATGATCTCTTCGACCTGGCTCCGCACCGCTTCGAGGCTGATGCCGAGCGACTCGAGGGCCTTCGCCGCAACGCCCTCGCCTTCGTGGATGAGGCCGAGCAGAATGTGCTCGGTGCCGATGTAGCTGTGGTTGAGCAGCCGCGCTTCTTCCTGGGCGAGCACAACGACTCGTCGTGCCCGGTCGGTAAATCGTTCGAACATCTGCTGCCCTTTCGCTCAGGGGCCCCTAACGAGCGCCGCATAGGGATGCGAGACAACGTTTGGAAACCTTTGTGACGAGCCTACCGGCGACCCGTCACGGTGCCCGGTCGCGTGCGGTGACAGGTTTTTCTCAAGTTCCGGGAATACGCGAGACGAAAAGCTCCAGTTGTTGACACCGGCGTTAAGAGCGCCATGATCATGTCATGCGTCCTGGTCTAATTGTTCTTGGAGTACTCGCGGCCGCAATCATCATTGCCGCGGTCATGGTCCGTCGGCTGAAGCATGACGCCGATACGTGGCACGCCGATCCGCTCACAGCGCCCACGCCTTCGACACCGAACTCGTATCGAGTTGTACCAGCCGAGTCCGCTGTCGATGCGGATGGAGTGGCTCCAGTTTTCGATAAATCGGCTCAGGATCTTGCGGCTGCGTTTGACCGGGTTGCCCGCAAAGGCGGCAGGGTCGACGTGGTGAGCGGCTCACCGGAAGATGGTTCAGTCACATACGTCCAGTCGTCTGCGCTGTTCGGCTTTCCTGACTACATTTCGGTCAAGTTCATCGAGATTGATTCCGACACCAGCACCCTGGCAGTGTTCTCACGATCGCGGCTCGGCAAGAACGACCTCGGTGTCAACAAGAAGCGGGTCACTGCCTGGCTCAAACAGCTCCTCTAAACTCGCCTGTCTTATTATGATGGAGGCACAGATCCGCCACGTTGGGGTTGTGCAGTCTGCTAGAGAGCTCCGCACGTGTTCGGCACAAATCGCTGTCTCCTTGCGCGCTCGGTAACCTTCACGCCGTGTCAGAGTCGCAAAACATCTCGTCGCCTCTGCTTGCGCTGCCGGCAATAGATGCAGACCGCAGACGCATCGAAACAGCGATGCAGGAATCCGTGCGAACCCCGGACGCATATCTCAACGAAATCGCCTCGCATTTGATTGTGGCAGGCGGAAAGCGTTTGCGGCCGGTGCTCGCTGTCGCCGCGGCCCAGATCAACGGGGTGGTAGCCGCCGACGATGTGGTGCGAGGCGGCGTCTCATGCGAGCTCGTCCATCTCGGGTCGCTCTATCACGATGATGTAATGGATGAAGCCGACACACGTCGTGGCGTCGAAACGGTCAATGCCAAGTGGGGCAACCTGCAGGCCATTCTCGCCGGTGACTTTTTGCTCTCTCGTGCCTCAGAAATCGCAGCGTCCCTTGGCACCGAAGTAGCTGGCCTGCTGGCGCGCACCATCGGATGGTTGTGCGAAGGCCAAATCGCAGAGTTGCGCCATACATATGACGTCTGCCGTCCAGAGTCGTCGTACTTCACGTCGATCCACGGTAAAACTGCCTCGCTTTACGGCACTGCTGCCCGCATCGGCGGCATCGTTGCCGGTCACGATCGGGTGACTATTGACGCGCTCACCGATTTCGGAAACGCTTACGGCATGGTCTTTCAGATTGTCGACGACATCCTTGATGTCACGGCAACTGATGAACAACTGGGCAAACCCGCTGGTCATGACATGGTTGAGGGCGTCTACACATTGCCCGTTCTGCGTACCTTGGCTGCGAGCAGCAACGCAGCAAGAGAGCTTGCTGACCTGCTCGGCTCGCCACTCGATACTGCTCAGCAGCAAAGAGCCCTGTCAATCGTCCGCTCAAACGACGGGGTGGCGTCGGCGGTGGCCACTGCTCGAGAATACGTGCAGCGGGCAGAAGACGCTGTCGCCGGATTTGCTGATACTCCGGCCACCGAGGCGTTGCGCACGGCTTCTCGGGTCCTTCTTGACTCCGCCATTGTCCCTGCATGAACCAACCGTTCAGCGTTCTGATTTGATGGTGTTCTTCCACGGTCTTCGTGGGAATATTCCCTTGAGCGCTCCCCGATCAGGCAGGCTGAGATCATGCATGTAGTCATCGTCGGTGCCGGCGAAGTCGGTTGGTACCTCGCGCAGAAGGTCCGCGAGCGGGGCCACGACGTGGTCGTCGTCGAACAGAACGAGGCGATTGCCTCGGCAATCGGCGCCGAACTTGACGTGCAGGTTGTGGTCGGCAGCGCCACGTTGCCGTCAACATTACAGGCAGCGCGAATCGATCGCGCTGACCTCCTCGCTGCTGTCACGCAGAACGATGAGGTCAACTTGATTGCCTCGCTGCTGGCGAAAGAGGCGGGCGTGTCGCAGACCGTAGTCCGCATCCAGACCGAAGAACTTCGCGGCGAATCCGGGTCACTGCTGCGCGCAACCATGCGTGCCGACGTCGTCATGGACCCTGATGCCGACACTGCCGATGAAATCATGGAACTCGCCGATGCAGCTGGTGCTGATGAGGTGTATCAGATGTCGGGTGGCGACCTCCTCGTCCTCGGCTGCAAGATCGGTGAAGGCTCCGCTCTTGCCGGGAGCACCCTGGCCGAGATCGGTGCGAGCTTTGAACCCGACTGGAGCTTTCTGTTCGGGGCGTTGACCCACGGCGACGACGAGACGGTAATCCCGCGCGGCAATCAGCGACTTGAGGTAGGTGACCACGTGCGTGTGCTCACCAGTCGCAAAGATAAAAACAAAATCCTCGAATTGCTCGGGGCGTCTCACCGTCGCGCCAAGCGAGTGATGGTGCTCGGTGGCGGGGCCGTTGGTTCACGTGTGGCCGAGCGGCTGCAGATAGAGGGCGCTGATGTCGTGCTGGTTGAGCGCGACTTTGATCGCGCTCGCCTGCTCTCGGAGCGGCTGCCGCAAATCACCGTGGTACGTGGCGACATCGAGGACATCGACTTGCTGAGCGAGGAGAGGATTACCGACAAAGATCTTGTCATCGCTGCGACGGGCGATGATGCCGCCAACGTGCTGGCATGCAAGTTCGCAGCAACGGGTCGTGACACCTTCACAATGGTGGTCATCCATCGCCTAAGCTTGCATCCGCTCGTCAAACAGCTTCGCATCAACGCTTCACTCACCCCACGGATTGCGTCAACCAACGCCGTGCTTAAGCATCTGACTGGAACGGAATCAGTTGGGACATTTCTCGAGAGCAACATTGAGGTTGACGAGATCGAGATCGAGGTTGGCTCCGTGGCGGATGGTGCTGTGGTTTCCAAGCTGCACCTTCCGCACTCGATTGTGTTGGGTGCAGTGATTCGACCGGGTGAGCCCGGTCGAATCATTCGCGGGTACACAGTGCTTAAGGCAGGCGACAATGTGGTGGTGTTCGCTCGTCCAGAGTCGTTACCTGGCCTTCGCAAGGTGTTCACCGCGTGAAAATCCAAAAGCGCGGTGAAGGATGCCTGTTTTCGCAACGGGTGCCCTCTCTCACGTTCAATGTTCTCGGTATGACCTTCGCGGTAGTCGGCGTTGGTATCGCGGTATCCGGCATAGTCGATTTGATCGATGGTGGTCCCGATGTGGTTGCGTTGCTGGTCACGGGCCTGGTCACCGGGACTGTCGGCTTTGTGGTGAAGGACTACACCAAGTTTCCCCTTGGGATTCGGGTACTTGACGTTTTCACTACCGTCACCATCGCTTGGGTGGCCATTGCCGCTGTCGGCGCTATGCCTTACCTCATCACTGGACACTTCACCAACGTCGACGATGCGTTGTTCGAGGCGATGTCCGGATTCACCACAACGGGAGCAACGGTGACCGCCGACATTGAGGCGACGTCGAAGGGTTTACTCTTCTGGCGGTCGACGACCCAGTGGATGGGTGGAATGGGCGTCATCGTTTTGGTCGTTGCAGTACTGCCGACCGTGGGTTCTGGCGGGATGAGCTTGCTCGAAGCCGAAGCTCCGGGTCCAACTGGTGAACGCCTCACGCCGCGCGTGGAGCAAACTGCTCAACGGTTGTGGGCGGTCTACCTCGGCTTCACGGCGCTGATGACGACAGCGTACTTCGTGGCTGGCATGAGTCTCTTTGACGCTGTGTGTCACTCTTTTACCACGGTGTCGACAGGCGGTTTTTCTCCGTACCAGGGGTCGTTTGGCCACTTCGATTCGGCGGCGCTGGAATGGGTCTGCATCGTCGGCATGATGCTCGCCGGCGGCAGCTTTACGTTGTACTGGCGTGCGCTGCGGGGCAATGTCAAGCCGCTGTTGCGATCCACTGAGTTCCGGGTGTATCTGCTCATGGTCGGCGCGATGACGCTGTGGGCTTTCGTCACGGCGGGGAACGATGGAGGCCAGTCGACTGGATTTCGTGATGCGTTGTTTACGGTGTCGTCGACCGTCTCGACAACCGGTTACGTTGCAACCGAGTACGGTTTGTGGAGCGAGACTGCGCAATCTTTGCTACTCATTGCGTTGCCACTTGGGGCAATGGCGGGCTCGACAGCGGGGGGCATCAAGGTCCTTCGCATCATGGCGGTGTCGAGCTTTGCGCATCGCGAAGCGCTTAAGCATCTCCATCCGAAACTGGTACGTCCCGTTCGTGTCGGCAACGCCATGTTGTCCGATGACGTGGCAGGCAAGGTTGTCGGGTTTCTCATTCTTGCGTTGGTGATATTTGGTAGCGGGTCGTTTTTGATCGCTGCCACCGGCCCTGACCTCATTACATCGTTTTCGGCATCGGCAACGTCGCTCGGCAATGTTGGGCCGGGTCTCGGTGCGCTTGACCACACTGGAGATTTCTTGGTCATCCCACGCGAGGGCCGCTTGATTGCAATTGGGCAGATGTTGCTTGGTCGACTGGAGATCTATCCGGTGGTCCTTGCGATCAGTGTGGTCACGTTGCGCCTACCTAAGTCGGTGTTGCCGCGTTACTCAAAGCACTCCTAAGGGTCAGACTCGACCGTCCGGACCGGCCTAACAGCGGTGTCGGTTAGTTGAGTGCGATAACCGTTAGTGGGGTCGGAGCTGCGAACTCTGACATCGGGAGCGCAGTGACCTCGCGGCGGCGCCCGACGACTTGGACGAGATGCAGTTGCTCGTCATGGGTGGCAACAATGCCCTTTGCCCTCATGACCGTCCCGATGGTGTCGTCCAACATCTGCCGCAGCGCATCATCGATGGCTTGAGCCGATTCGAACGGACCGAACTCGACCGTCGTGACGGTGTGAGCATCGAAAAGACTGGGCGTGGCGGTGGCTGCAACCCCGTCCGGTCGCCGTCCTCCGAGCGCCAGGAATCTGCCGATGGCAGGGTCGCTTGCGCCGGCGACGAAGACCGGTGTGTCGCCACCGAGATCGGCCAATCTGGCATCAACGATTGAGCGTTGCGCATCATCGATCAAATCGGTCTTGGTCAGGACGACCAAATCGGCTTTAGCGACCTGCGATTTGATTGCTTCGGTCACTGTTGTGGCCTGATCGTTCAGGAGGAGTTGGTCAGCAGCGACGACGACCACGACGCCGTCGAGCATGAACCCCGCTGAGTTTCCCCACGGGGTCATTCGGTCCGGGTCGGCCACACCGCTCAGTTCGACGATGACATGGTCCGGCGGTGTGTCGCGTGCTCGGAGCTGGTCAAATGCTGCGCCGAAGCCGTCGACGAGGCTGCAACACACGCACCCATCGGTGAGTTCCACTGTGTCGCCGTGGCGACGAGCTATCAACGCAGCGTCGATGTTGATTTCACCGACATCGTTGACAAAGACAGCAATTGGGCGATCCGTGACCGCTAGCAGCTCATTGATAGCCGTGGTCTTACCGGCACCGAGGTACCCGGCAACGAAGGTGATCGGCACGCGACGACCGTCCCATGGAAGAAATTCGGGCTCCTGATACGGCATCGTTGTCGAGGATATTGCCTTGTTACTGAGACGGCTCTGATGCCGGTCTCTCCGGCAAGATCGCCGCCGAGGTCGACCTCGTTGCGCCTCATCCGCTAACTCAGTGACACCTAATTTCTATGGTGAACCCCGTGTTGATCGTCGTTGTTTTTCTCGGGCTTGTGTTGGCTAGTTGCGCTGCCGCTGCGGCGTATCTCTTCGCGCTTCGGCGAGCTGAGCAGCAAGCTTCGTCGAAGCTTGCCGCACAGTCGCTCTCCAACGAGTCATTGCAGGTCTCCATCGACACGGCTGTACAGAGCGCCGTCGCAGCGGTGCGCGATCAAGCGACCGCCGAACGAGATGCTGCAGTTAGTGCAGCGCTCGAGCAAAGTGCTGTGCTTCAGCGCGAGCAGTTGGTGGCCAAGGCGTCGCAGGTCCAGCAACACGCCAGCGCTGACCTGGCGTCAAAGAAAGACGTCATCGACGACCGGCTCGAGCAGGTGCACAGCGAGATGCGCAGTGAGCTCACGAAATTAACCGACATGGTCAATGCGCTTGGCCGTACAAACGCCGAGAAGTTCGGCCAGGTCGAAACTTCGCTCAAGGCGCATGCTGATGTGGCCGCAGCGGTCGCTGAGTCAGCTCAGGCATTACGTACTGCCATCGCCAATCCGCAGGCGCGAGGCCAGTGGGGCGAGCGTATGGCCGAAGACGTATTGCGCATGGCTGGATTCATTGAGAACGTCAACTACACCAAGCAGGGCCAAATCGACGGTGCAACTGGTCGGCCCGATTACACGTTCAACATGCCGAAGGGTCACGCCCTATACATGGACGTGAAGTTCCCGATGGCTTCATACGTTCGATACCTCGAGGCCCCCACCGATGCTCAGCGCGAGGCCCACCTGAAGAACTTTTTACGTGACGTTCGGATGCGAGTGAAGGAGTTGGCCAAGCGCGAGTACGGCAATGTGGGCAATCAGCAGGCTGTCGATTACGTTCTGCTGTTCATCCCGAACGAACAGCTCACAGGGTTCATCCATGAGCACGATCCCGGGCTCCTCGACGATGCCATGGGACAGCAAGTGGTCATGTGCTCACCGCTCACCCTGTTTGCATTTATCGGCATCATCCGCCAGGCGTTTGACAACTTCATGATCGAGCAGACAAGTGATGAAATTCTGCAGTTGATCAGCAAGTTCGGGAATCAGTGGACCAAGTATTCCGAACAGGTGGACAAAGTGAAGAAACGCTTCGAAGGCGTCGAGAAGGAGTTCGAGGTCTTGGCCGGCACGCGTCGCCGGGCCTTGGAGCGGCCATTGCGCGAGCTAGATGGCATCCGTCAAGAACGCAACCTTCCGGTCGATGACGAACTCTTTGCTTTGCCTAGTGACGTCGATGACAGCGACACCGCTCGCGACGAAGCAATCCGTGAACTCGGCGCGTGACTGCCGGGCTGTTGACGCTCTGCGCATGGGCTCCTGATTAAATCAAGATCTGTGAGTCAGTCCGCGTTCGACTTTGACGATGAGATGCCCGAAGACGTTGCTGACCCCACCTACACGGTGGGCGAGTTAGCTGCGGCGATCAATCATCAGCTTCAACGCAGTTTCAGCGACGGCGTTTGGGTGCGCGGCGAAATCAGTGGACTCCAGGACCGCGGGCCGCACACGTACTTTTCTTTAATCGAAGACGGCGATAGCGGCAAGGCCGTCATGAACGTCCAGTTGTTCGCTCCGGCCAAGGCCCGCCTTGCGCCGATGTTGCGCAAGTTTCGTCTTGAGTTGCGCAACGGCATGAAGGTGCGGCTTCACGGCAACCTCGACTTCTGGGCGCAGGGCGGTCGGCTTGGTCTCAAGATGGCCAACCTCGACCCGAAGTACACGATTGGCGACATTGCGCAGTCGCGTGACGACGTCGTCCGGCGGCTTGCCGCCGAGGGGTTGATGGAAACCAACAAGCGACATCTGATGTCACCGGTTCCGCTTCGAGTGGGCGTCGTCACAAGCGTCGGCACGGCTGCCTGGCATGACTTCTGCGACGAACTTGTGCGAAATCAGTTCGGATTTCGTCTCGTTGTGGCCGATGTTCGTGTGCAGGGGGATCTCGCCGAAAACATGATCATCGGAGGGATCTCTCAGCTGGCGATGCTTGGCACGCTCGACGTCATTGTGGTCATTCGCGGCGGCGGGGCCCGTAACGAACTTGCTGTGTTCGACTCCGAGGGAATTGCTCGGACCATCGCCAACTCACCGGTGCCGGTGCTGACTGGTTTGGGTCACGAGGTTGACCGAAGTGTCGCTGACGAGGTTGCGTACTTGGCGTTGAAGACCCCCACGGCGGTCGCTGGGGAACTCCTCGGGCGAGTCGCTGAGTACACGGCGAACACCGAGCAGACGTTCGCCGCCATTGTCCAACGCAGCACCGTGGCACTCTCTAACGCCGATAGCGAACTGTCCGAGGTCGGCCACCGGATCGCTCGACGCACACATGCCGCTGTCGAGCGAGCCGACGAGCGGTTGTCGATGCGAGTCGACCGGCTGGGCCGGGGCGGGCCGGCGGTGCTCGAGCGCGCCGCCGGGCAACTCGACCGCGTTGCGTTGCGGATCATCGAGCGACCGACCGAAGTTCTCGATCGGGCCGGCCAGCGCCTTGACGTTATGGATGCACGGGTCAGCGGCCTAGACCCAGCGGTGCAGATTGGGCGGGGTTGGACCATCACCCGCGATGCGGCCGGTGTCATCGTCCGATCGGTAGCTGACATTGCCCCCCACGATCTCGTCACTACCACGCTCATCGACGGGACCGTCACAAGTACGGTCACGGCATCCGGCCCCACTGTCGACTCCACCTTCATCAACTCCGGCACCAACGAGGAATCCTCATGACCGACACCCCAACACCCGGCTACGCCACAGCGCTCACCGAACTCGATGCGATCTTGCGCGAACTAGAAGGTTCCGATGTTGATGTCGACCATTTGGCCGAGCGTGTGTCGCGTGCGGCAGAGCTCATTTCGCTCTGCCGTGACAAGATTTCCAACGCGCAGGTCAAGATCGAAGAGGTCACCGCCGACCTTGACGCTCCGTAGAATCACTAGTTGAACCGCTCGGCCGAGTGGAACCTCTTCGACAACAGCATGGTGCCGTACAGCCCGCCAGTAGCCTCTGTCGGCATGTCGAGCGCCCCCGCGTCACTCAAGCAACTCGCGGCACGCGTCGATGTTCGGCTCGACGAATTCCTAGCCGCCGAACGCGACCGTTGGACGAGCTTCGACAATGAGTTGGCCCATCCAATTGAAGAAATACGCCGCCTAGTTCTGTCCGGCGGCAAGCGACTCCGTCCGGCATTTTGTCACTGGGGCTATGTCGGCGCAGGTGGCGGTGACAACGACCCGCTCGACATCGATGCCGGTGCTGCGTTTGAGCTGATGCATGCATTCGCGCTGTTCCACGACGACGTGATGGACGATGCGGATTCACGTCGAGGTCAACCGACCACCCACACTGTGGCAGCTGCTGAACATGCTCAAAATGGGTGGGCGGGTGAGTCCCGCCGGTTTGGGGAGGGTGTTGCAATCCTGGTCGGTGACTTGGCGTTCGTGTACGCCGATCAGTTGCTTGAAGGAGCCTCTCTCGAAGCGTCCCAAATTTGGAATGAGCTGCGCGTTGAGCTCAACATCGGCCAGTACCTCGACATCCTCGGCGGCGTCAGTCGAACCCGCGACGTCGTCAAGTCTGAACGCATCTGCCGTTACAAGTCGGGGAAGTACACGATCGAACGTCCACTGCATTTGGGTGCGGTACTTGCTGCGCCCGAGCGTGCTGACGAGCTTTTACCGCATCTGAGTAACTACGGCCTGCCGTTGGGTGATGCGTTCCAAATGCGCGATGACGTGATGGGCGCGTTCGGCGATGAAGCAATCACCGGCAAGCCTGTCGGTGGCGACCTTCTCGAGGGAAAGCCGACACCACTACTTGCTCGAGCAACGCGTCGCGCTAACGACGCTCAGCGTCGTGTGCTCGAACTCGTCGGTGATCCTGATCTCGACGCCAACGCAGTCGCCAAGATTCAGCAGGTCATGATCGACACTGGCGGGCTCGATGAACTCGAAGCACACATCAGCGCGCTGACCGAGGCTGCTGTCACATCGCTCGACACTGCGCCGATCACCCAGTTCGCTAAGACTGAGCTAACCGAGATGGCTGAATTCGTCAGTCAACGAACCACCTGAGGACGACTCAAAGGAGCACCGTGAAAGTTGTCGTTATCGGAGCAGGGCTCGGCGGGTTATCTGCTGCTGCGCACTTAAGTAAGGCCGGACATGACGTAACCATTGTTGAGCGCGATGCATTGCCTGGCGGACGCGCCGGCATGGTGATCCGTGATGGGTTTCGCCTCGACAACGGTCCAACGGTGCTCACTATGCCGGACCTCCTTGAAGAGGCGTTCCAGGCAGCAGGCGCCAAGATGGCTGATCACATCACGATCAAGCCGGTAGACCCGATGTATCGCGCCTGTTACGCAGATGGTTCGACGCTGCTGGTGAAACACGGTCGTGAGGCCATGACCGAGGAAATCGCCCGCTTTGCCGGCGATAAGGAGGCTGCAGCGTTCGGCGCATTCGCCGACTGGCTCAAAAAGTTGTACTCCGCCGAGATGCGGTCCTACATCGACACGAACCTTGATTCGCCTCTTGATCTGATCAAGCCGTGGCGCGACGGGCTGTCAATTCTCAAACTCGGTGGTTTCGGCAAGCTTGACAAAAAGGTTGCATCGTTCTTCGACGACGAACGGTTGCAGCAAATCTTTAGTTTCCAGTCAATGTACGCGGGCCTCGCGCCGTACGAGGCTCTTGCGATTTACGCCGTCATCACCTACATGGATTCCGTGCAGGGGGTATTCGTTCCTGAAGGCGGCATGCACATGATGGCAGTCGGCTTAGCTGAGGCGGTCGAGCAAGCTGGTGTAAATATTCGATATGAATGTCCCGTCAACCAGATCGTCCGGTTCGCCGACGGTTCGGTGCGTGGCGTTCGCCTCGGTGATATCGGCAAGGAAAGCGGCGAATTACTCGAAGCCGATGCCGTCGTCTGTAATCCTGATCTGCCTGTGGCCTACCGCGAACTGCTCAATGGGGTCGATGTCCCGAAGAGAGCACAGAACGGCAAGTACAGCCCGTCGTGTCTACTGTGGGTAGCTGGAGTGAAGGGCACTCCACCCCCGGATGCAGCGCACCACAACATCCACTTCGGCGACGACTGGAACGGTTCGTTTAAGGCGCTGATCAATGACGGAGTCCGGATGCCTGACCCTTCGATTCTCGTCACCCTGCACTCACTTGACGACCCGACCCTTGCGCCTGAGGGGCATAGCAATCTCTACGTGCTCGAGCCGACACCGAACCTCAGCGGAAAGATTGACTGGTCGAAAGAGCGAGACACGATCACTGATTCGTTGCGCGCCAAGGTCGCGTCGCTCGGTTATCCGACTGACGTGGTCACCGAAGAGGTCTATGACCCTCAGGACTGGCGCGACATGGGGATGGAACAGGGCACACCGTTTGCTCTGGCTCACACGTTTTTTCAGACCGGGCCGTTCCGGCCAAACAACGTGACGAAGAAGGTGCCGGGTTTGGTGTTTACCGGCTCGTCGACACTTCCGGGCGTCGGTGTGCCGATGGTGCTGGTGTCCGGCAAGCTCGCTGCCGAACGCATCGACCAGTACGAGGCGGCGCGCAAATAGTTACCGATAGGCGCTGACCTCCTTCGGAACTCCTACGCTCTGCACCAATGCGACTTCCATTCCAGCGCACTCCGCCGACACCGACGACGCACCTTCTGCCGTCCGGCCCAGTGACGTTGGACGAGAGCTACGAACTGTGCCGTGAGTTCAACCGGCGGCACGGCACCACGTACTTCTGGTCAACCAAGGTGCTCCCGAAAATCAAACAGCACCATGTACACGCGTTGTATGCCTTTGCGCGTTACGCCGATGACATCGTCGATGAGATCCCCTCGCAGGGTGGGCACGACGTACCTATCGAAGTTCGAGCGTCGACATTGGCTGATTTTGGACAGCGCTTCTTCGAAGATCTTGCTGCCGGGAAGTCTGAGGATCCAATTCTCAAGGCAGTTGTCCATACGGTGCGGGCCTTCGATATTGACACGACTGCGTTCGATCGGTTCCTCGGGTCGATGACCATGGATCTGACCGTCGAGTCGTATGAAACCTGGGATGACCTGCTTGTCTACATGGACGGATCAGCGGCAGTGATCGGCGAGATGATGTTGCCGATTCTCGAACCGTCGGATTACGACACGGCACTTCCCCACGCTCGCGATCTTGGCAACGCCTTTCAGCTCACCAACTTTTTGCGGGATGTCGACGAGGACCTCGACCGAGGCCGTCAGTACATCCCTCTTGAGGACAGCCGCCGCTTTGGTGCTGACCTGACCGAGCGCGCAGTGACACCCGAATTCATTGCGCTGATGCAGTTTGAGATCGAGCGCTGCCGAGCGCTGTATGAATCCGCCGACATCGGTATCTCGATGTTGCCCGAAAGATCGGCGAAGGCTATTCGTGCGGCGTTCACCTTGTACGGCCGTATTCTTGACAAGGTCGAGGCCCAGCAGTACGACGTGTTCTCTTCTCGCGCCAGTGTGACCACCACCGAGAAGGCGGCGATGGTCGTCAAGCTGCTTCGATGAGACTGGTCGTTGAAACCGATTACGCCGATCCACGGGCGGCACAATGAACGCCGAGCACAGGTGGGTTGACGTGACCGAGGCCGTTGCGGGTGCGGTGACGGTGGGGGCGATGATCGCAACGCCGCTGCTGCCGCAGCGTGGTCTAGCCCGCAAAGTCCTGTCATCGGTGGTTGTCACAGGATTGTTTGCCACGACGACGGTCAATGCAGTGCGGCGCTGGGGACCGGCCCGCGCTGGTGCTGCTGCAGGTACGACTGCGGTAGTAACGGCTGCGGTCGAGCGAATCGGCACGCTCACCGGTTTGCCGTTCGGTCGATACGCGTACACCAACGCACTGCAGCCACAGGTTGCTCACGTCCCGGTCATTGTTCCGATGGCGTGGTTCGCAATGTCACTGCCGTCGCGAGAAACCGCACATGCTGCGCTCGGCGGGCAGTCGACGGTGGCCAAGCGCATCGCCCTCGGCTCGGCAGCGATGACCGCATGGGACCTGTTCCTCGACCCACAGATGGTCAGCGAAGGGTATTGGGCGTGGGCACGTCGCGGCGTGTATCGCGGCATACCGCTGAGCAACTTCGTCGGATGGTTCATCACGGGCCTCGGTGTGATGGCGATGCTCGAAGCAATGTTGCCACCCTCCGATGCAGCCAACGAGCGGACAGCATCGGACCCTCACCTCGTTGGCACGTACAGCTACATGGCTGCGATGGAGACAGTCGGCTTCGCCCGGTACTTCCGTGACCCGGTGGTCGCCGCAATCGGCGGAGCAGCGATGGTTCCGATGGCCGTGGCTGCCATCGTCAAGAGGTTGGTGCGATGAAGGCAATCGTCGTCGGCGGTGGCGTTGGCGGCTTGTGCACGGCGATTCGACTCGGCGCAGCCGGTCACGATGTCACCGTTTTTGAGCGCAACGAACAAATCGGCGGCAAGCTCGCAGTATTTGAACGCGACGGCTTCACGTTCGACATCGGTCCCTCGCTGTTGACGTTGCCGCAGGTGTTCGACGATGTCTTTCAGCTAGCCGGAACTTCGCTGGCTGAACGACTGAACCTCGTCCGGCTCGATCCGCAGTTCCGGTACTTCTGGCGCGACGGGGCCCGGCTCGTTGTCCACGATGACAACGACGCCACTGCTACCGCCTTCGACGCGTTCGCCGGGGCAGGAGCGGCATGGCGCGACTTCAACGAGCGCGGACGGCGGATTTGGGACGTGTCGGAGCGGACATTCTTCGCCGGCCCAATGTCGAACCCGGTTGACCTGCTGTCGCGAATGGAGTCCCCGAGCGATCTTCGAACAATTGACGCCATGCGCTCGCTCAACAGCGCCGCTCGGGCGTTGTTCGACGAGCCCAGGCTGCAGCAGTGGCTCGGCCGCTACGCCACCTACTCGGGCTCGACACCACGTCGCGCACCGGCCACGTTGTCGTGTATACCGCACGTCGAAGCCGAGCATGGCTGCTGGTATCCAATGGGGGGGCTTGGCGCACTCTGCGATGCGCTCGTGCGCGTTGCTGTCAAGGTTGGTGTCGACATTCAGCCTTCGTCCGATGTCGAGCGCATCAACGAAGACGGCACCAGCGTGACGGGAATTCGACTCGTCGATGGTTCCGTGTTCGCTGCTGACGTCGTGATCGCGAACACTGACGCCGAGCACTTGTACGCTGATCTCCTACCAAATGATGCTGCGTTGCGCAGGGTTCGCAAGGCTGGTCGTTCGACTAGCGGGTTCGCAATGTGCCTGGGCGTAAGCGGTCCTACTCCGGCGATTGAGGGTGCTCCGCTCGGGCATCACAACGTTTTTTTCTCGAACAATGCTGCGCAGGAGTTCCGTCAGATCGAGGCGGGCCAGCTCGCGGACGACCCAACGATCTACGTCTGCATTTCGTCGTTCACTGACGCAAGTCAGGCCCCAGACGGCGACGAAAACTGGTTTCTCTTGGTCAATACCCCTCCCGGTGCGGAGGTGAACACCGAGGATTACCGCGATCTCGTGCTCCGGCGCCTCGGCGAACATGGGGTCGACCTCACTGGCCGCATCAGCTTTGCGGAACAAATCACCCCGTTGGACATCGAGCGCCTTTACCGCTCCCCTGGTGGCGCTATTTACGGGAGCTCGTCGAACGGAAAACGAGCAGCGTTCACGCGACCCGCGAATCGTGGAGCTCGTCAAGGGCTGTATTTGGTTGGCGGCTCAAGCCATCCCGGCGGTGGCCTGCCGCTCGTCGCGACAAGTGCTCGCATTGTGACGGAAATGATCGACCAGGACCACCGGTGAAACGTCACCTCCCTCGGCTGCTGGGTCAACTGTTCTTGGCCGCCCGTTGCGTGGCAGGTGGCATAGCGATTGCCCGCTTGGCGCGAGCTGCGTTTGCGGCTCCGCCAGTGCGGCCAACGATGACTCCCGCTCAGTCGATCAGCGTGGTGATTCCAGCACGTGACGAAGCTCGGCGAATCGGGCCGGTACTTGCATCGATGGTCGGTGCGCCGGGGGTTGACGAGGTACTGGTAGTTGACGATCAGTCGACTGATGACACTGCGGACGTTGCCAGAGGGGCTGGCGCTGTTGTCGTCACTGGAGCATCGCTCCCTGATGGGTGGGCGGGCAAAGCGTGGGCTCTGCAGCAGGGCATCGAGGCAGCAAGCAGTGAGTGGATATTGACGCTTGATGCAGATACAAATCCTGATCCTCGGCTCCCGCGGGCATTAGTGAGCCGGGCTATGGCCGAACAACTCGACCTGTTGACTGTGAGCGGGCGTTTCGACTGTCCGACCCCTGGGAGCCAATGGCTACATCCTGCGATGTTGACCACGCTCGTCTATCGCTTTGGGCCTCCGGGCGCAGCAACGACGCCTGACCGGGCGATGGCCAACGGCCAGTGCATGGCGGTACCTCGCCAATCGTTTCTCAAACGCGGCGCTATGCATGCGGTGCGCAGTGAGGTAGTCGAAGACATTGCACTCGCCCGACGTTTGGCCCGCGACGGCGCCCGGGTCCATTTCCTCGACGCAGGTGAACTTCTGGAAGTCCGCATGTTCGAGTCCCTTGGCGACACCTGGCGCGGTTGGGGCCGATCCCTGGCGTTACCTGGCGTCGAGTCGAGAGACCGCCAACTCTTTGATCTCGTAGTGGTGCTGCTCGCTCAGGCGCTTCCGCTCCCCCGCCTCTTACTGCGTAAAGCTGACATTGTCGACGTCGTCTTGCTGACGGCACGGATCGGAACGCTGGCTGGTACCCGGACCGCCTACTCAAGAGTTGACGCTGCTTACTGGTTGAGCCTGCTCGCTGATATCCCTGCCACAATCACGATTGCCCTTGGAATCTTTCGCCGCGGACCACACACTTGGCGAGGCCGCTCTTACACCTGATGGCGGTCGTCAAGCGCAGCGATCGCAAAGCGGATGCCGATGATGGTCATTAATGCCCCCATCGCCGCTGTCCGGTATGGGCCATCGACTGCGAGGTGCACGAAGGGCAACACCAGCATCCCGGCGCGTGAACCCCATGCGAGCGATCGAGTGCACGCAAAAACGACAATGAGCACACAGACCGAGATCGCTACTGAGACTGGGGCAAAGACGGCTGCTCCGCCAACGAAGGTGAGGATGCTTCTGCCACCCTTGAAGTTGGCAAAAATCGGGTAGGCGTGGCCGATCATTGCTGCGGCGGTCGCCACATATGCGATACCCCACACTCCATCATCGGCGATCAGGACGCCAACGCCGGCAGCAACCACCCCCTTGGCGACGTCGCCGACGAGCACTGGGATGGCGGCTTTCTTGCCGAGGGTTTCGCGGGCATTCCAGAATCCTGGATTGCGGTCACCGACCGTCCGTAAATCGACGGAGGCCTGACGCTTGGCGACAGCGTTGGCGACCGGGATGGAGCCGACGAGGTAGCCGATGACAACAGCAATTATGACGTCGACAATCGTCGGCATAAACGTGCTGATTGAGTCCATTGCTGACAGCATGGCCGACACATGGCCAGAGTTGCATCCTTCCATCTGATTCGCGAACGTTCTGGCCGTTCGCTTTTGGCAATGGCGCGTCTTGGCGCCGACCGACCGCAACTTGCTCGTGTACCGGGGTTGAAGTTCTGGAAGCTCCTCGGAACAGGCAATGGGGATAACACCGGCCCTGGCGCCGACCTGCTTCGGACTGCTCTCTTTGCTGTCTGGGAGACCGAAGAGCACCTTGACAATTTCTTGGCCTCGCATCGGATTCCTCGACGCTGGCAGCGAGCGGAAGAGCACTTCACTGTCCGCCTTCGGAGGCTCGGCGGGCATGGCACATGGCGCGGCGTCAACCCCCTTGATGGCATGGTTGATGGCGATCGGACTGGTCGGGTGGCGGTGATTACCCGCGCCGATGTCCGTCGTCGCTCGTGGCGGGACTTCGCTGCGGCGGGCAAAGAGGTCGATGCCGAACTCCACACGGCTGCGGGCTTGATCGATGTGGTTGGTGTCGGCGAGGCTCCGGTCGGTCGGCTCGCAACGTTCAGTCTCTGGGAGTCCGCCCAGGCGGTGCGCGACTACGCATACGCCATGCCCCGGCATCAGCAGGTGATCGAAGAAACGCGAAACGGCGACTGGTACTCCGAGGAGTTGTTCGCTCGCTTCGAGACGTATGGATCGACGGGAACTTGGAACGGCCGGAACCCACTCAACGACTGAAAGGGGCGACGCGACAGGCCAGTGGCGCCGATATATTTGTGGCGTTCGTTCCGGTAACGGAGTGAACTGCTGCCCAGATAGCTCAGTTGGTAGAGCAACGCATTCGTAATGCGTAGGTCCCGAGTTCGACTCTCGGTCTGGGCTCCACGTTTTACCTGCTAGAACCATCTTTCTGCAGGTTGGCCTCCGGTGATGTTTCGCCGTTTTTTGCCGGAATTCCCCCTTCTTCGCGAGACAGACGCGGGACAGGGTCATGCGGCACTCGCTGAGCGACTCTTTGGCTTGTGCACCTGACGTCACAGACAGGCGTTGACCGCACGGTCCCGGCGGATTCAGGCGACCTGCGGAAGGTTGAGAGTTCTTGCCGCCACCTGCCCGCAGTTGTGGGCCACCTTCAAGCTGGCGCCGAGAAGGTTTCCGGTTGATGTGGCATGAATTATCGGCCTCGTTGCAGACAATCTCGAATGCGTCCCTGCTACCAGCTCGACAAAACTTGCGTTGATTGACGAACGGGTGATGACATAACCGGCCTGGAGGGCCTGCGGCAGGGCAGAATAGTGCTTCGCCGAGCGAGATGGTTGCGGAGCCCCAGCCGAAATACCGGAGCTGACCCACAACCCTCCGGCCATCCAGAAGTCGTGGCGCTAGGTGACGCGCCGATTACGTATATCTAGTCGCCTGTCTCGGCAAGCTTCGCCGTCTTACTCGCTGTTCCGGTGCCGACAATACTCGAGCGTTAGTTGCTGTCCCAGCCCCGAAATACACGACTAGCGCCGGGGGCACCACCACTATTGCCCGGCGCATCATCATCAACGCCGCTGTCGTTTCCACCGTTGCCCGGCACATTCCCACTGTTACCGGGCGCGTCCCCACTATTGCCCGGCACGTCCCCACTATTGCCCGGCGCATCATCATCAACGCCGCTGTCGTTTCCACCGTTGCCGGCGTTCCGACTATTGCCCGGCGCACTCCCACTATTGCCCGGCGCACTCCCACTATTGCCCGGCGCACTCCCACTATTGCCCGGCGCATCATCATCAACGCCGCTGTCGTTTCCACCGTTGCCGGACGCATTCCCACTATTGCCCGGCGCATCATCATCAACGCCGCTGTCGTTTCCACCGTTGCCGGGCGCATTCCCACTATTGCCCGGCGCATCATCATCAACGCCGCTAGGCGCGATCACCGTTGAGGAGCCGGGTCGTGGCACTTCAATGTTCACGACCTCCAAGACGTCGGCCACCGCACGCTGCACTGGGTCGGGCAGGTTGCCGGTGGAGGCAAGGACGACGCCACCACCGAAGCAGCAGCTACCCGCCCACCCGAACACTCCAATGGCCCCGACTGCCGCGACGATTCGGCGCTGCCACCGACCACCCAGTGCGTCAACGGCCATTGACGATGCCACAGCCAGCGATGCAAGGTTCTCGATCATCACCGCATCAGAGCTGAAGGGAAGCTCATCGCGTCGTTGGGCGGCAAGCCGACGGTGCAGACGCCGCTTCAGAAACGAAATGCGGCTAGCTCCGACCAATAGCGATGCGACGGCTGCCAGGAAAGTGCCGAACGTCAAGGTGCTCATGCGTCGTCACCGCCTTCCTGGAGGTTAGCGACGATGAGTTCCTTTAACTTTGACAACGCTCGACTTATGGCCACGCGAGTCGCTACCTCTGACTTCCCGACTGCGCGAGCGGTCTCCTTCGTCGACAGGCCAACGACGTATCGAAGGTCAAGCATCCTTCGTTGATCCTCGGGCAGTCGACTGAGCGCAGCCAGCAGATCGGGGTCGCTGAACGTCTCCTCAGTCGGCTCGTCCGCTTCAAGGAGTGCCAGCGTGTTTTCGATCGACACCTCGCTACGCCTAGTGGACCGGCGAAGTTGGTCAACAATGCGGGCATGGGCAATAGAAAACACGTATGACCGCAGCTGGCTCTCTGACCCCTCGAATGTGCCAATCGTTCGCGCCAGGGTCTCAAAGGTGGCACCCGCCACGTCGTCACCATCGCGCACACCCATGCGGTTGGCGTAACCGGTAATCTTCGGTCCGAGTTCAGCGACCAGCAACGACCAAGCCGTAACGTCGCCCTTCTTCAGAGCGCGAACCGTGATGCGTCCACGGCGACGAAAACTCAAGTCGGACACCGGCGAATTCATTGTCCAGCGACCCCTGCTGCTGCTGCAATGACGGTGCCGGCCACCATGAACGGGCCGTAGGGAATCAATGTGTCCCGTTTTGCCGTTCCGATGAAAAGTGCTGCGAGTGCGAAAAGCGCTGCCAACACTGTGGTGGCTAGCCATGCGGTCAACAAACCCCACGGATTGACAATCCCAATGATCGCCCCCAACAGCGGGGACAAGTACACGTCCCCGCGGCCCAGCCGACGCCCCGATGTCAGCATCAACGTTGCGCTGATCGCTGTCATCAGCGTCGCGCACACAACGGCGGGCCATAACCGCGAGGTGGCGGATCCAATCGGGAGTGAGATCAGCACGATCGCAGCCATTGTGATGCTTGGCCGAAGCGGAAGCCGTCGAGCCCAGATGTCGATTGTTACCTGTGCGGCCAGCACACCGGCCGCAGCGCCCAGAGACGCATGGACCGGCCAACCCATTGCTGAAACGGGAAGGTAGCGCGTCAGCGCACCTGCTGCGAGCGCTAGGACCATTGTCGAGGTGATGTACGTAGACGCGAAAGCGAGCCGACGACCGCAGATGGCGACCGAAGCTGGCCCCATAGCAACGGCGGCAATGCTCGATGCCGCCAGACTCTCGAACATATGCCAGTATTCCAGCGTTCAGACTGATTGTGGCGCAACGCCCGAACTTACCGGGGCGTAGCGGACGTCCCTCGCAGCGTTCACCGCCCTTCGACACGTCCACACCGTGATCGACATCCCGATAGTGACGTGGGAAGGGAGACATCACAAGACATCCACCAGTCGGACGATCGCCGGGCCGACAACCACGATGAGCAGCACCGGAAGAATGCAGAAAATTGTCGGGAAAATCATCTTCATCGACAACTTCGCAGCATCGGTCTCTGCTGCCTGGCGCCGATGCCGGCGGATCGTGGTGGCCTGCTGCCGCAGCACGCCCGCAAGTGGGGTGCCGAGGGTCTGGTTCTGTTCGACGGCGGCTGCGAAGAGTCGAACCGTCGGAGTGGCGTTTCGGTTGGTGAATGCAGCGATGGCGTCGCGTCGGGTAGCCCCGAGTTGGACCGACTGGGTCATTTGGTCGAACTCCGACGCGAGAGGCGATGTACGGCGCTGCGCATAGCGGACTAATACGGCCTCGAGAGTGAGCCCTGCTTCGACCCCCATGACTAGTTCTCCGAGAGCATCACCAAGTTCGCGATCAAGGGTGCGTAAACGGTCTGTTTCGCGGCGGCGAGCAGCAATTAGAGGCATCTGCCATGCACCGCCGGCGGCAATGACCGCAGCAACGAGTGATGCGGGCGTCGGGTTGTTCGCCACCACCAGGACCATCAGAGTGGCGATAATGCCGGTGGCCACCAACTGGGTGCGGCCCACATCGCGGAGCCGCTCTGGTGTGGCGTTCACAAGCCCGATGGCATCTACTCGCATCGAGTTGAGTCGAGCACCACCGGTGAGTGCGGATCGACGGTAAGACGGTATGACGGGGACATGGTCCGATTCACGGGAGATGTCGTGGTCCTCTTGGTGGTCTAGGTCAACCTCGCTAGCAACGTGGTTGCTGGCGCTGGCTGAGAGCTGAACTCGGCGCGAGGTCACTAGGTTGGCGATCAACGCGACACCGGTCGCAGCCAGCAACACACCTAGTGCGGTGCTGGTCATAACGCATCTCCCACGCGGCTCAGTGTGCGCAGCCACCACCAGCCAGCGCTACCCAGAATTCCAGCAATAATGCACATCGTCTGGCCAGCCGATGTGGAGAAGAGCGGCGTGGCATACCCAGGGCTGAGCAGCGACAACAGAGCAAGCGCCGCCACTGGAAGCCCGAGCAACACCTGGGCACTAAGGCGAGCGTCGGCGGTGAGTGTCTCCACTTCGCGACGGAGGTTGTCCTCGGCATCGATCGATTCAGCAACGGTGGTCAGGATCTCGGTGAGCGACCCCCCGTGGTGCGCGTGCAGCCCGATCGCAGACGCAATGACATCAAGGTGGCGGCTGCTCTCCGCAGAAGCCATCTCCTCAAGCACCTCGTGAATAGGAGCTCCTAGACGCACTGCGGCCAGAACGTTCTCGAGGAGTTCGTCAAGAGGGGCATCAGCGCGGTCCACGATCGCCTGCATGGCACCCGTGAGGTCACGTCCGACCCGCAACTGGTCGATCAGAAGCTGAAGTACACCGCCAAGGGCTGCGTCGAGCGCGGTACGACGCGCACGCCGCCGACGTGACGTGACGACGCGCCAGACGATAGGCGGAAGGGCCCCGAGGAGAATGCCGACAGGTCCAACCAGAGCGACCGCGATCAAAGCGGTGGAAATGACAGCGGCAACCATGGGCGTGCTGACGCGGGGAAGTTCCCGGGGAGTGACCTCGCGTTCGAGGCCGATCTGTGTGCGCGCAGCACGGCTAGTGCGACGGCGTACACCAGCGTCGATCAACCATGTGAGAGCAACCGCGACACCGGTACCGACGGCGAGCGATGCGATAGTGGCGGAACCAGTGGTCATAACCTGGCTTCGCGATCTTCGACGACACCGAGGGTTCGTGAGATCACCCCAGTGGGGGTTAGCGCCTCGCGGTCGCCAATCATCTGACGGGTAAACAGGTCGGCAATTGACACCACATCACCCTCTAGACCGACGACCTCGGTAATCGACGACACTACGCGACGGCCATCGTTTAGGCGGGTGAGTTGCACCACCAGGTCGACCGCAGAGGCGATCTGTTCCCGGATAGCTCGCAGCGGCAGATCGATCCCTCCGAAGAGAACCATCGTTTCGAGTCGCCGCACAGCATCGCGAGGCGTGTTGGCATGAACGGTCGACAACGAACCGTCGTGCCCAGTGTTCATTGCCTGCAGCATGTCGAGGGCCTCTGCACCGCGGACCTCGCCCACGATGATTCGATCCGGCCGCATGCGCAGACTGTTACGCACGAGATCCCTGATGGTGACTTCGCCAGCTCCCTCTGTGTTGGCGGGCCGCGCCTCGAGTCGGATGAGGTTCGGAAGGTCAAGGCTGAGCTCCACCGCATCTTCGACGGTGACGACCCGTTCGGTGCGACCGATGTTCGACGACAGAACATTGAGCATGGTGGTCTTACCGGTGCCGGTACCGCCACTCACAATGATGTTCATGCGCCGCTCTACTGCCGCCTTTAGCAGCGCCGCGGCAGCATCGGTCATGGCGCCACGGGAGACAAGTTCGGTGCTGGTCAGATGTTGTTCAGTGAACTTGCGAATGGTGACTGATGGCCCATCCACGGCCAACGGAGGGAGTACGACATTGAGTCGTGAACCGTCCGGTAATCGGGCATCTACCATCGGTGAGGACTGGTCAACGCGACGTCCCGAGGTACGAACCATCCGCTCGATGCCGAGCATTAGTTGTTCCTCATTCTCAAACACGGTGTCAGCAGCTTCAAGGCGACCGCTCCGTTCGACGAAAACGTTGCGATGACCATTCACCATGATCTCGGATATATCGTCGCGGTCGAGCAACTCTTGCAGTGGACCAAAACCAAGTAGTTCAGCAGCGACAGCCCGGCGGATGGCAGTAACCGTCACACGATCTAGTTGTTCGTCCTGGCCAGACAACACGGCGACGGTCTGTTGTTCGACGAGGGCTCGCAGGCGGTCATCGGAAAGTCGAGAGCGGTCAGGGATGTCGCCGATGGCCTCGCGGACCTCGCCGACGACACGAAGAACGACGTCCCGGTCGATGGTGCTGGAATGGCCCTGCTCGGTTATCACCTCGTCGAGCCGCGTGATGCGTTCTTGTCCGCCGTGTCCGACGGGGGTCGTATCAGCGATGGGCAGCTCGTCGACAAGTGACTCTTTGGTCGTTCCCTGTTCGATGGTGTGATCTTGTTCTGCACCGTTCATCGACGGACCTTGAGCCGCGGCGGTCGGATGTTCGTCGCGGTCGGAGGTGGAGTGGGCCCGGTCCACACGAGCGGCGAGACTCATCGTCGTCCCCGACGAGTGCCGGCGGCGAGGTCCAGACCGAGAACGAGATCCGCGTAGCGGTGGAACGCAGCAGCGACAGATGAACGGGGGCTCGATTCGGTGACAGGTGAGCCTGAGTTCATGCCGGCGGCCAGACTCGAGTGCTCGGGTACGGTGAGCACTGCCTGACAGTCCAGGGCGGTCTCGACATCGTCGACGGAGAGGCCGACGCAGGCATCGGAACGGTTAACGAGTAGGTCGACGTGGCTGAGGTCCATGTCGAGCCGACGCATGGTGTCCAACAATTTGCGTCCTGCCTGCACCGAGGGGACATCCGTGCCGCACACCATCACCACTCGTGTGGCACGGTCGAGCGCTCCGAGTGAATAGTTGCTAATCCCGCCAGCCGTGTCGAGAATCACCGGCCGGTTCGCAGCGATGATGCGGTCGACCACACCAAAGGCATCACCGACCGACATGCGGTCCGCTGCCACCGGGTCGCTGGGCGCGCATAGAACGTCCAGTCCGCTGGGGTGGGTACTTAGCATTGACATCGGGTCCCGACGGTTACCTGCGTCAACGAGATCGTCGAGTCGGTGGGCAGGGCACATCCGCAGTGCGTACTGGACGTCACCGAAGTGGACGTCCAGGTCGATGATGACGCTGTCAGTCCGGTGCGCGAGGGCAACGGCCAGGTTTGACGACACGGTGGTTTTACCGTTCCCACCTTTCGGTGACACCACAGCCACAACTGGGGCCTCGCTCGGATTGATGCCGTGTCGTTCGGCGCTGTCGTCGCTGCGTGAGCGGAAGGTAATCATGATCCCACCAGCCATAAACGGTTGTCAGCCGCAGCGGTTATGACGTCTGTGGCCGTGTTCTCGGGAACGGCCAGGGTGATGACCTGCTCGGACCGTGACCCGAGCTCTGAGGGGTCGGGCGCAGACACGATGCGAACCTCGCGGGCTATCACCGTCGTGGCATTGTCACCAACATCGTGCACAGTGACCGTGTCGCCGGTCGTCGTGAGCGGTCCAGCCCAGCGCTGCGGATCGAGACGGACCGACACGGCCACTAGACCGGGGCCCAGTGCATCGACGACATCATCGGCGATTGAGCTGATCAGCACCTGTTGGCCGGGAACCAGATCGGCGGCCAACACGCCCGACGGAATCGCGTCGAGGTCGGTGAGCGCGCCCTCGGCACGAGCGCTGCTGGGCAGCATGCGTACCTCGCTGGATGCGATGACGTCGGCTGTCGGCGCGCCTGCCGGTAAGGCACTTAAGACAACAACGGTCGCAATCCCATCAGGATTGACCTCTTCGGTTGGGGTCCCGTTTGTGGTCAGCATGAAAAGACCCCCTGCAGTCGTGGCGAATGCGATGAATGGGATCGCAATCCGTTGCAGGCCCAGCTTTGAACTATGGGCCCGAATGCGGGGTGGTTTGGTCGATGAGGTCGCAGGTTTGCGGGACATCAGCAGTCTCCTATTCCGTCTAAGTTGCATAAGCGTGCAGCGGTGATGCCAGCATTGATCTCCGCATCGTTTGTGCAGCAGCTGGTAGTGGTGGCCGTACCGGTGTCAGTAGTGAACCGCAGAAGCACGTGACGCTCACTGGCAGGGCCGTTCAATTTGAAGTCTTCGATAACAATGCCGACGAAGCCAACGACCGAGTACTGCGCGTTCTGACCTGTATCAGTGGCGTTGGCGAAGATGGGCACAACAATGGACTTGTCGATTACGCTCGTCAGGTCGAATGCCGGGCTGGGAATGCCGGGGTCACCTCCGATGACGCTTGGGACGGAGAGTTCGCCGCCATATCCGTTGCTGATCCATTCCTGGGTAACCGCCATGGAGTTCGATCCGCCATCAAGGTCGAGCACACCCCAGTTGCCCGCGATGTTGCCCCCACAGCTCGTTCCGTCAGATTCGATACCGACCGAGTACGTCGCAGTGTCGGTCAAGCCCGAGGCAAGCCACGCCAGCAGGGCTGGATGTTCAGCACAGATCGACAGCGGCCGAACACCGGTTACGCCTGTGGCGCCACCGGAACGTGCACCCGCAGTCGTGGTGATGGCGGCTGAGGATCGCCCAAACAGGGCTCCGAGGCTGAGGTTGCTAGTGGTGGAGGCGCTGACGGTGACGGTTCCACCCGTGGCAGTTCCGGTTGTGGAGCAGGTAACAGTTGGGCTAGTACCAACAGTGTTCTCGACGCGTGTGGTGGCGCTAGAACAAGCCGATATCCCAGCGCGGCGGTCGATTGCTCCGGCGAGGGCTGCAGCCTCGACGGCTGTCTGTAATTGCTGGCGTTCGGCCATGACCCGGCCGGCGTCCACGACGACGGCGAACAGACCGACGATCGGCACCATCGCGATGGCTACAAGGACCGCGATCGTCCCCGCATCACGTGTGGGATCGGAGGTGTCGGTCTTGTTCACGAGAAGGGCGTTCTGGGTTGAGTTGGGCTGGACTGATCAGATCTCACAGCGGTAGCTGGCCGTTGAGGAGAGATCGATCGTGCGGTCGCCGATGAAGGGGATGGTGACAGCCCGGGTCGCGTCGATACGGACGACGGAGTCGACACCAGGACATGTCGCAACACTGATGCAGTTGGTGCTGCCGAGGCTTGCTGTTGCGTCAGCCAGTCGGGCAGCGGCTAAAGCACATCCGCTACCGGTATCAAGTGCGCCGGCGCGGGCAGCATCTCGAGACGTGGAGTTCACTTGCAGTTGGGCTGCACCGATGCTGCCGGCGGTGACTGCGGAAAAGATCAACATAATCAACAGAGGCAGCACAAGCGCGAACTCCACTGCGGCTACGCCACCGTCGCGTTCGGTCTTGGCTTCATCGCTGGGCTCAGCAACGAGACCGTCGACCCCGGTCCGTCCCAGTCCGACGTCGTAACAACGCCGACCGGGACGGAAAGGGAGATTCATGCGACTAGGCCAGGATTCCGTCAAATAGGCCACCGATACGTGTGCCGAGAGTGGCTGCGGCGATGGCGACTACAGCAACGATTCCGGCGAGTAGAACGCCGTACTCAGCGGCGACACCGCCGGTGTCGTCGGTGTCTTGGCCGAGTTCGCGGTAGCGGTTTGCGAGGTTGATAAGGATTCGATTCACGGTATTTCTCCCTTGAGTTTGCCCGCCCATCGGTGGGCGAGTACTTGAGTGATCGTCGACGGAACCGAATTTGTTACATGTCCACGAGAAAATTTTTTTATGTGGACAAAGACGTTGGTGCTGGTGCCTAAGCCAAGGGTGCTCCGAGACAACTCCGTCTGACGCGACCGGACACTCCGACAAGCATTCGATGACATTTCGGCCGGAGGTGTCCGCGCAGTATGGACTACTCGCCAAGAACACACACTCTCAACGCGGCGGCTTTGAACAGGGCGTCTGGCTTGAGACTGTCGATAACCCGTAGGCAATTGTCTTCTATGCGGGTCGACCGAGAAATTGGTGCGTTGGCCACTCAGTATTCATGCGTAGGTCCCGAGTTCGACTCTCGGTCTGGGCTCCACGTTTCACCTGATAGAACCGGCTTTCTGCAGGTTGGGCTCCGGTGGTAGTTCGCCATCTTTCGCCGGAATTCCCCCTTGTTCGCAGGACAGCACCGTGCGGTACTCGCTGAGCAACGGTTAACGCTGCTGCTTGAGCTGCTCCCGCA
>CALKNK010000011.1 GCA_938091165.1 uncultured Ilumatobacter sp.
CCGCGCCTGATCACAGGCATACAACGCTGCAAACCCGGCACCTGAAGCATCAGTGACTGCCAAGTTCACCGAAATCGACTGATTCGCGTACTGGGCACCAACATCGACAGTCAACGTCGACCCAGCAGCCACACGCGACCCATTGCGCCGTGTGTCCACTACCCGAGTCGGACCCACTGGAACAAAACTTGCGGGGGGTGCGGTGTCTGGTGCTTTTGGTAGCCCGCCAACAGTGTTATCGATCATGTCGTACACGGCCGCAGTTCGCATGTAGACACCGGGAGTCTCAAGGCTCGTACAGTCACCTCGGCCGTAAGCAACTGTCCCTATTTGAATCATCGTGCGGCTATCACCAGATGGCACCATCAACGGTCCGCCACTGTCGCCCTTGCAGCTACCAACCGGCCCCGACGACTGCCCGGCTTGAAAGCCTGCACAAATGTTTTCATCCGCATCAAAGCCGAAGAAAGAATCGCGGCAGTCAGAGGTGCTTTGGATTGGGTAGCTCCCTTCCTGCAGAAGATAAGAGGGTTCACCGCCACTGGAGGTCAGGCCCCATCCAGCCACGGTCGCAGTGGTCCCGGCCGGGTACAGAGACGAGTCCTCTGGGCGGGCAAGAAAAATCGGCTGAACATCGGTTGGTGTTGCCACCTGAACCAGCGCTGTGTCGCCGACACCGTAGCTCTCTGAGTCATAGGTGGGATCTAGGAAAAAATCAGCCGCAGGGACCCATTCGCCTTCGCGCCAATCGACTTGGCCAACTTTTACTGCAATGGCTTCAGCGCCGTCAACGCAGTGAGCAGCAGTCAAAACCCAACCCGAAGCAACTACCGATCCCCCACACTGCGCAGAGAATTTTTTACCGTTGGCATCAGTCCGCTGGGCCGCAACGAAGGCCATCCACTGGCTGGGAAACGAGACCGGCGACCCTCCAACCACCCTGTTACTTTCCATCACCGAGCCGAGCGACATTTCAGATTCGAATTCGTTCAGAAAAGTTTCGAGGCTTGCTTCATCAATTTTTTCAAGCGTGGAACCTGACGCCACGAACTGTTCTGAGTTGCGCTCAGCATCAACTGCAACTAGCGAGGTATCGGCGCGCAAAGCAGTTGTTTTTTGCAAACTCGAAAAAACCAAGAGGCCGCTGCTACACGTTGCAGCAATCAAGAAGCCGCAAAATTTTTTCACTACTTCAAACTAGCTAAGCAGCACGGGTTTCCGTCTCACGTAGGCACCCAATCGCAGAGCCGGGCCGGGGTCGAAAATAAAGCCAAATTCACGCATCAAGATTGAATTGGACAGCTAATTCTCGACGCATGTTTCAGCGCACTTCGCAGAACTCTGAGGAGATACGTCCGCTGAGTTACCCGCAAAGGTGACTCAAGAGCAGCATTACGGGCTCCAGCGCTCAATCGCTGCTGTTTTGGTCCGTTTCTTGCACAGCGTTGATGGTGTCTGGACCTTGTCGTTTGTCAGCCATTTCATTGACGGTACAAAGCTCAAGTCACACAGCTGTTGGGCTGAGACGTAGCGCGATATCTCAATCAGACAAGCACCGCCTGACCTGCACAGCTCAAGCTGCGTCGATGGCCAGCGGTGTGGAGGGTTGCGTCAAGCCGATCCATCAGCGCAACAGTGCGCCAAGCACCGATCGACGACTGCCGGTTAGAGACGGCTGAACCGTTCGGACTCTTCAACGAAGTCAGCTCGACTCGCTTCGGAAATGGTGGGCACCGTTGAGTCAATCGCTTCAATGAGATCACTGTTTGTGATGGTCGCTGTCGTGTCGCCTTGGCGGACAGATCGGAACGCCGCCGCGGCTGCTCGTTGAATGGCGCTCGCAATATCAGCAGGGGTCAAACCATCGGTTGGCTCAACCATGGCTTCTGGGTCAATTGCTGAGCCTGGGATTGCTCCAAGCATGTCGGTGAGTAACGCAAGGCGTGCGTCAGGATCTGGTGGCCCGATCGGGATCACCAAGTCGAATCGGCCGGGACGCACAACAGCGGGATCGAGAGCTGCGATCGAGTTCGTTGCGCACACCAAGAGCCGACCCGGAACCTCACGTACCCGCACTATTGCCTTGAGTAGTTCATTAACAACGGCTTGGGTTTCGGGTCGTGCGGCACGTGAGCTCGCGATGTCATCGACTTCGTCGATGAACACCACAACTTGTTCGAGTCCAAGTAGATCGTCGAAGGCCCGGCCAAGTTCGTCCGCCATCATCGACGCGCCTTGCGCTCCGAGTTTCGACGGCAGAAGCTCAACAAAAGGCCAGCCCAGTCGCCCAGCAACAGCCTTCGCGAACGAAGTCTTTCCGGTTCCGGGTGGACCAAACAGCAGCATCGCCGATGGCGCGATGACACCAAAATGGCTTGCCAAGTCGGCTTCAATTAACGGCGCCAACAGTCGTTGTTCAACAATGTCGCGTTGCATTGTGAGACCGGAAAAAGATTCCCAACGAGACTTGTCAATCAGCTCGCCGTTCCAGCGTTCGAGGATTGAGAACGCCGTTGGGCGAAGCGGCTCATCTTTTTCGTACAACGCCAGATTCGGCGTGACTTCGAAACCTCGATTGATGAGCGCAGCTGCACCCACCTGGCCTTCGGTGAGCAGCGCCACAATGCGGTGACAGCCGGCTTTCAAAAACGCGGCTTCGACGCAGCCAATTAACGCTGATCCAATGCCTTTGTTTCTCCACTCCGGAGCAATGGCGATAGCGACGATGCGACCGACATCGCCTTCGGACCGGCCAACGAGAACGGCGACGATCGTGTCACCGACGCAGGCAACAACGTTTGTCGACGGCGACCTGAGATCAGCAACAACGTCGCTCAGTTCAGCAGGAGCAGTCTCGGCGTTTCGGACTCGTTCGATGAGCCGAATCACGTTGGGCATATCGTTCGCTTCTGAAATTCGGACTGACCACGCCATTGTTGGACACTAAGACAACCAGGACGTCATCGAGATGTTGTGGTCCAGAAACAGCCGATTTGAGCGCGAGGCGACTGAGCGCGATTCACGGTGCTTTCGGGCGACATTTCGGCGATCTTGCGAGCAACGCACGCTCACCTCGTCGCTGTGGTAGCACAGTGTGATAAAAAATTCCGGTCACGAAACCCAACTTTATTTCACCAAAGGATGGTCATGTTTATTTCACCAAAGGATGGTCATATCGATCTCACGTTGACCGAGGGCCAGTTCAATCTGGTTTACAACTCGTTCTCGTTTGTCATTGCAAGCATGGGAGCAGCACTGCTGTTCTTCCTTCTCGCCCGAACCCGAGTAGCACCCCAGCACCGCATGGCCGTCACCCTT
>CALKNK010000012.1 GCA_938091165.1 uncultured Ilumatobacter sp.
ATCGTCTGCGCAAGGTCGAGTCGTTGGCCATGGCGTTGCGACTGATCCGGTCCTTCGGAGGTATTACCGTGCAACCGGCGTTGGCGCTGCGCACCCCTCCGCTCGATAGCCTGTCGGTGGTGCGGTTGGCCGGCGCACCGATTCCGGTTCGCTGGGAGATCGTCCTGCGGAACGAACCTGCTGACGACGAAGTCGCCATGGCCGACGCAATCCGCCGCCTGGTGCAGGCGAACAGATCTTCCGCAAGCGTTTTACACGGGGCCTAACCCCACTGGTGACTCTGTGAGATGGCGGTTGAGGATGTTGCGGGTGATCTGAGCGACTGCAGGGTCATCGGCGAGACCGAATACCCAGTCGGTGGTTCCCACGACCATTACCTCGCCGTCCTGCTGGTTGACGCCGTCGGTGTACGGCCGGGTCACCAGCATCACCGAGTTGCCGTACCGGCAGCGGGCCAGGCTGTCTGCGTCGACGCGACCGTAAAAGCGCGACGCCGTAAATTCAAGGTCACCCTGATCGCTGAGCGCAGAAATCGAGGCCGGGTACTCGCCAACACCGATGTTGCTCGACGGAGTAAGCGCCACAATTTCGGTTTGTTCAATCTGCGGTGCGCCGGGCACGGCTCGCGCGATTGGCAACTGGAACTCGTCGAGATCGATGGGGCAGCCCACGGTCTCGTACCCAACGACGCCGTGCTTGGCGCCGAGCAGATCGCCGTATCGCAAGCCGGTGTTCGCCAGCATCCAGTGGTCGTCGCGGTACACGGTGTACGCCCCGGACCCACGCGGTGTTGCCTGGCCGAACCTGTTGTACAGCCCCCAACGGGAGCCCGCACCGAGCAAGCTCCACTCGGGCTCGTTGACGATCGGGTCCGCCCACATCCCACTCATGCGAGCGGGGTCGACGTCGAGCATCGGATCACTGATGTGCGCTGCATACTTGTGGCACACCATCACGTCACCGTCGTGTTCGATGCGGACCTGCCAGAACATCGTGTTGCCGGACAGGCTGGCCAAGTGACCGCCGCGCTGCACATGAGACTCCACGACCCGGCGCGCACCGCAGGACCAGTACTCGTCATGACCGACGTCGATGAGCAAGTTGTAGCCATCGGCAATCGTGGGGTCGTCGTCAAGGTCGGTCGAGATGCACGAGTCGAACTCGTAGCCCTCGGACTCGGCCCACTCGACAAAACGACGCTCGTGGGTGAACCACCCGCTGGATCCGATTGATGCCGGATAGCCGTGGGTGAAGCGGTACTCCTGAAAGTGGTCACCGTTGACATCGGGTTCCTCACCCCACCGCGCCGGACGTGCCTTGCGGTCATCGCGATCAACTTCAGGACGGCACAGCATGCCGCGTCCAAACGGCCGCCTAAAACTGACTTGCGTTCCACCGGTGTAGAGGCTGGCACCGCCC
Source organism: uncultured Ilumatobacter sp. (assembly GCA_938091165.1). GTDB lineage: Bacteria > Actinomycetota > Acidimicrobiia > Acidimicrobiales > Ilumatobacteraceae > Ilumatobacter_A. The sequence continues at coordinate 1,420 of CALKNK010000012.1, forward strand.
CAGGTGTTGTAGGCGTTCCAGGTATTGGTGCCCAGCACGAACAAGGCCCGACAGGATCGCGTGGTCGGCGTCGAGGGAGCGGTGACCACAAAGCAGGCGTGGGCGACATCCCGGCCGGCCGCAGCGCCGTGCGCCGTCAGCGTCACCAGATGGAACCCCGATCGCCAGTCGTCGCCGATGGGGATGTCCACCGACGCAGGCCACGCACAGCCCACACTGTCCGCGTCAGCTGGCGCTGGTACGGACACGCCGTCGATGCCTGTGGCTTCCCAGAGCACCTCTCGTCTGGCGCCCCATCGCTCGACGACGACGTCGTATCGATGCCGCGTCGACACATGCACGGTCGCGGTCGCCCCTGCCCGATAGCTCAGCCGTCCGCAGTAGCCCTCGATCTCGTCGTAAAAGGTGATGTCATCGCTCACGCTGCCACTCTTGCAGCAGTCTGCGCACCCGAGCGACGCAGCACACTGACTCGCGCCTGCCTGCCGGTCGGCCATTGCTGTGGTTGTAACTTCGAAGAGATGTCGGCCATCGCATCATCAACAGGTCGCTGGGGACTGCGCGCCGCTCGACTGTTCGACGGCTTCGACTTCGTCGAGCGGCCCGAAGTGCTCGTTGACGACGGCAAGGTGGTGGCCGTCGGCGAAGCGCTGCCGGACTCACTCGAGGTGCGCGATCTGGGCGATGTCACCCTGCTGCCCGGCTTGGTCGACTGTCACCAGCACCTCGTCTTCAACGGACGCGGCACACTCGAACAACAGGTCAGCGATGTCGATAATGCGACGCTCACTGACCGGGCTCGGGCCAATGCTCGGCTTGCCCTCGAAGGCGGTGTCACCACGGTCCGCGACCTCGGTGACCGCGGCTTCGTGACCCTTGGTCTGCGCGCTGATCCGGATCTCGCAACGATCGCCGCTGCGGGCCCACCGATCACACCGCCCGGTGGCCACTGCTGGTACCTCGGAGGCGAGTGTGAAGGCTCCGACAACCTCGCCGCTGCAGTCGCTGACCGCGTGGAGCGTGGCTGTGACGTCGTGAAGATCATGGTCACAGGCGGAGCGATGACACCGTCGTTCCCGCTCTGGATGTCGCAGTTCTCCGAGGCTGACGTGCGGTTGGTCGTCGATGCTGCGCACGCTGCGGGCCTGCCGGTCGCGGCTCACTGCCACGGTGTTGATGGCATTGCGATGGCGGTCGACGTCGGGGTCGACTCGATCGAGCACTGCACGTTCTTCACCGAGAGCAACGAGAGCATTCCGCCGCCCGAATTACTCGATCGGCTCGCGGCGTCCGGTGTTGCCTTGTCGGCAACATGGGGCGTCACTGAGACGCCACCGACCCCGGCCAACTGGCAGCGGGCGCGGCCGGTGATCGAAGACGCGCTTGGGCGCGTGCACGCCGGTGGCGGGGTCGTCGTGGTGGGGACCGATGCAGGCATCTATCGGCAGAAGCCGCACGACGTGCTACCGCACGCACTCCCGACGCTGCTGAGCGCAGGCATGACCACCGTCGAGGCGTTGCGTGCCGTTACCAGTTCGGCGGCCGATGTGTGTCGTCGGCCTGAACGAGGGCGGCTGCAGGCCGGCCTGCCCGCAGACATCGTTGCCGTCGCAGGCGACCCCGCCGCTGATCCGGCAGCACTCACCCGCATCGCTGCGGTGTGGCGCGATGGGCGCAGCATCGTCGGCTTGGTCAGCGACACTGAATGAACAGCAGCTCTCTCAGCTCACTCGTTGACGTGACGCGTCGCGCCGGTCTGCTGGATCCGCGCCGACTTCCTGCGTTGACGGCAGCGATTGGGCGGTGGGGACCCACGCTCGCCGCGCCGTACGCAGCGTCCGCACTGGCCACGCCGAGCCGGACAGCAGTCGTCGACGATCGCGGCTCGATCAGCTGCGGCGAGCTCGATCGAAACTCGACACAACTTGCCAACGGGCTCCGCCAACTTGGACTCGACCGCGGTGAGCGACTTGGTATCGCCTGCCGAAATCATCGTGAGTTCGTCGAGGCGACCATTGCCGCCGCCAAGCTCGGCGTCTCTGTCGTCTACTTGAACACCGGATTCGCGGCGCCGCAGCTACGCGATGTGCTCGCCCGCGAGCAGGTTGATGTCTTGGTGGTCGATGCCGAACTCGTCGAACTGGTCGATCGGGAATCGTTTCGCGCGCCGGTCGTCGTGGTCGGCTCGTCCGCAGCGTGCGAAGTGCACGCAGGAACGACGTCGCTGGGAGCGGTTCGAAGTTCCGGAGCCCGGCGCCTGCCGCTTCGACCGTCGAGGCCGCTGGCGCCAGTGCTGCTGACGTCGGGAACCACAGGGACGCCGAAGGGCGCGCAGCGCACTGTCCGTGCTGACCCAGCGGCGGCGGCGATTGTCGAGAGCATCCCCTACCGGTTCGACGACATCGTTGCGATCACCTCGCCGCTGTTCCATGCCTGGGGTCTTGCCCAGATGGGTCTCGCGGCGTCGCTGGGAGCAACGATCACGGTCAGCGCTTCCTTCGATGCCGATCGAACGCTTGCCCGGCTTGAACACGATGCCGTGACGGTGCTCGCCGTGGTCCCTGTCATCTTGCAGCGACTCCTCGACGCCGACGGTCTCGACACGACTGACCTGACCGCGCTGCGCATTGTCGCCTCGAGTGGTTCGGCTTTGCCGATTCCAGTGGTCGAGAATTGGCTCAGACGCGTCGGCCCAAACCTGTACAACCTGTACGGATCCACCGAGGTCGGCCAGGCCACACTCGCCACACCTGCAGACCTGACGGCGTCACCGTCGACGGCTGGCCGAGCGCTTGCTGGGTCGACCGTGGTCATCCTCGACGACGCCGGTCGTCCACTTCCTCCGGGATCTGCCGGCCGGATCTTCGTCGGCAACGGCTCGCAATTCGACGGCTATACGGGAGGCGGCGGCAAGGAGATCATCGATGGCCTGATGTCAACCGGCGATGTGGGCAACCTCGACGAGAGCGGATTGCTGTTTGTGACCGGCCGTGCGGACGACATGATCGTGAGTGGTGGCGAGAACGTGTTCCCGGGTGAGGTTGAAGACCTGTTGTTGGCCGTCGAGGGGATCTCTGATGTCGCTGTGGTCGGCGTCGACGATGATGTCTTCGGGCAAGGGCTGGTCGCGCATGTCGTCACGGCGCCAGGGGTGCGGCTTACGTCCAAGCAGGTCCGCGCGGCTGTTGCCGACAACCTCGCTCGCCACAAGGTGCCGCGACGTGTGGTGTTCTGCGATGAGCTGCCGCGCACCGCAACGGGCAAGATCCGCCGCAACCAGCTCTGAAGTCGATGCCGTCTGCGCGGCGCCGCTACGTTCCTCAGGCATGGCCCTCCCGATCTCTCGTTTCCCGGTTCCCGAGCTTTCTGAGCTTCCCGACGACATCCGCGCGTTGATCGAAACGATCCAGGAGAAGTCGGGATTCATCCCCAACGTGTTTCTGGCGCTTGCGCATCGGCCGGCTGAGTTCCGTGCCTTCTTTGCCGCGCACGACGCCTTGATGGACAAGTCCAACGGACTTTCGAAAGCGGAACGCGAGATGATCGTCGTGGCGACAAGTGCAACCAACGGCTGCCTGTACTGCGTGGTGGCGCACGGTGCCATCCTCCGGATTAGGGCGAAGAACCCGTTGATCTCAGATCAACTTGCGATCAATCCGTGGAAGGCCGACCTTTCATCGCGCGAACGGCACATGATCGACTTCGGCCTCAAGGTCGCAGGTGATTCGGCGCAGATCGTCGATGCCGATTTAGACGCGATGCGTGCTGCTGGCTTTACCGACGACGAGATCTGGGACATCGGTGCGATCGCTGCGTTCTTTGCCATGTCGAATCGGCTGGCCAATCTCACCTCGATGCGCCCGAACGACGAGTTCTACGCGATGGCTCGGTAACCAATCGTCGTGCGGTGCAACAGCCGGTCATGACCGTCGTAGCCGCCGGTTGCGCGATGTAAAACACACCGGTTGTCCCACATCACGAGCATGTTTGGCTCCCACCGGTGTTGGTACTGGAACTCATCTCGGGTCTGCCACGCATACATCTCACCGAGGAGCAGTTTGGCTTCATCGTCGGCCATGCCATCGATGCCAATGATGTAGCCGATGGTTGAGTACAGCGTCTCCGCGCCCGTCTCAGGATGAATCCGAATCAACGGATGGAGTTGGGTGGCGTAGGCGCTGTCATCTGGACGGATTTGCATCGATCGGTCAACGTCGTCGTCGCCGTATTGACCGTCGGGCGCATAGCCGCCGCGCGCCGAGTGGATACCTATTTTGTTGTTGATCTTGGCACGGAGATCTGGAGGCATCGCAGCAAGTGCCGCCTGCTGGTTGGTGTACAACGTGTCGCCGCCGAGTGGCGGGATGACCTTGCTATACAGGCATGTCCCGTCTGGCGGAAACTCCTGAAAGCTCCAGTCGGCGTGCCAGTTCTCCGCGAAGAGTGACGATGTCTCGTCAGCATGACGGCGAATTGCTGCGATGTGGGGATGTCCTTCGATCGCAGCGAAGAAGGGGTCGTCACCGAAAGGCCCGAACCGGAGCGTGAACGCTTCGAGATCACTGTCACTCAACTGCTGATCTGGGAACGCCAACACTTTGTGCTCAAGCCACGCATCTCGGATGGCAGCAACGTCGGCATCATCGAGTTGGCGCAGATCTGCACCGTGCACGGTTGCGCCGCACGCTGCGCCGCTCGGAACGACTCGAATGCGTCCAGCGGTGTCCATCAGCGTCCACCCCGAGACACCCGGTCCGCTACGTCATTTGGTATGCCGTTCGGCAATTGGCCTTGGTACGGCAGCGCACGGTCATTCATGAGCCTTTTCACGATGCTATTAATTCCCCGAGAGTTGGCTAGTGCTGCGAAGGTGACGGTAGGACGGTCGACGTCATCGCCGCTGCTCTCAACGACGTCGCTGGAAAAGCCTGGAGCGAATGACACAGTCATATATTTAACTAGAGCGGAAACTAAAGAACGAGGTCGACGATCTCAAATCCGTGACACACTGTGCTTATTCTCGCGTCCGCCGGCGCCGAGCTGATCGACCCAAGGGCCTGACGATGACGACCAATGCAGAAATGTTCAAGCGATACCGGGCGGTGCTGCCCTCCTTCGTCAGTCCCCTCCACGCCGAGCCGATCTCGATCGATCGTGGCGAGGGCAGCTATGTCTGGGATTTAGAGGGTAATCGCTATCTCGACTGGTTCGGCGGCGTGTTGACGACGATGATCGGACACTCGATTCCCGAGATCGTTGCTGCCGTTCAAACACAAGCGGCGAAGGTTATGCACACTTCAACGCTCTATCTCTCCGAGCCGATGATTGGTTTCGCCGAAGACGTTGCCGCTGTGTCCGGCATCCCCGACGCCCGCGTTTTCTTCACTGCGTCCGGGTCCGAGGCCAACGACATGGCGGTGATGCTCGCGACCAGCTATCGCGGTTCGAACGAAATCCTCGCGATGCGCAACAGCTACCACGGACGATCGCACACAGCGCAGGCAATCACGGCGCAAAGTTCGTGGTCAATGGCTGCCATGTCTGGGCTGAACGTCAACTTCATTCAAGGCGCTTATCGGCTGCGATCACCGTTCCGCGACCTTGAAGACGACGCCTTCACCGCGGCCTGCGTGGACGATCTCATTCAGATGATCGATATGGCCACCGCTGGCAAGGTCGCAGCCTTGATTGCGGAGCCAATCCAAGGCGTCGGCGGATTTGCCACACCACCCGATGGTTTCTTTGGTGCAATGAGCAAGGAACTTACGAACCGCGAGATCCTATTCATCTCCGATGAAGTACAGACCGGATGGGGCCGCACCGGCGAGCACTTCTGGGGATACCAAGCACACGATATTGTTCCCGACATCTTGACCTTCGCCAAGGGCGTCGGGAACGGGATCACACTTGCTGGCGTGGTCGCCCGCGCAGAAATCATGGACAGCATTGACGTGCTGTCCTTCTCAACGTTCGGCGGCAATCCGCTGTCTGCCGCCGCAGGGCGGGCCACTTTGAAGTACGTGCTTGATAATGACCTGCAAGGTAACGCTCAGCAGATGGGCGAGCGCCTGACTGCTCGCCTTGGACCCGTTATCGAGGCGAGCCCCTGGATTGCCGAGTTGCGTGGTCGGGGCCTGATGCAAGCCCTCGAAATTGTGCACCCCGGGGGTATCGAACCTGACTCGGCGACAACTGCCAAATTGCTTGACGCTGCCAAGGACCGCGGCCTGCTGGTTGGCAAGGGCGGCCTCTACGGCAATGTCATCCGCATGGCCCCAATGCTGGCCATCAGTGAAGCTGAGCTCAACGATGGCGTCGACGCTCTCATCGCAGCGATCGGCGTGATCGACGGCGAGCACTGAAAGCCAATCGAGGGCGCCTTTACTCACGCTACACGACACCGTTTGATCAAACGCTTGAGGTGATGACCGCAATGGCGTCCAGTTCAACGCAACCACTGGTTGAACCGAAGATTGAGGGTCTAATTCTCCCGAAGGGTGTCAATCACTTGGCGATTTCGGTCACTGACATGAAGGTGCAACTCACGTACTGGGCTGAGGTGCTGGTTAGCCCGACTAACCCCTGTATTGGATGCATGGCGCCGAGAACACGTTTCAAGGTTTCGTCGAGCGGCCGAGAGATTAGGTCGTCTGTCCAGCGAATTGAGCGCCATGTAGGCGGGCGTACACCCCACCGCGTCGGAGCAGTTCGGCGTGCGCGCCCTGCTCGACGATGTGTCCGTCCTCCATCACCAGAATCACGTCGGCGCCGCGGATCGTTGACAGACGATGCGCGATGACGAAGCTTGTACGATCCTGACGCAGGGCATTCATCGCTTCTTGGATCAAGACCTCGGTGCGAGTGTCGACTGAGCTCGTCGCTTCGTCGAGGATGAGAATCGATGGGTTTGCAAGGAACGCACGAGCAATCGTGATGAGCTGTTTCTCGCCGATGCTGATGTTGTCGCCCTCGTCATTGATGACTGTGTCGTAGCCGTTGGGAAGCGTGTCCACGAATCGGTCCACGTAGGTGACTCGAGCAGCTTCTTGGATCTGCTTCTCGGTGGCATGTGGGTTGCCGTAGGCAAGGTTTTCGCGGATGGTGCCGCCGAAGAGCCACGTGTCCTGCAACACCATGCCGACCTTCGATCGGAGCTCGGAGCGTGGAAATGAGGCAATGTCGCGTCCATCGAGTGAAATTGCACCAGATTGAAGATCGTAGAATCGCATGATCAGGTTGACCAATGTGGTCTTACCGGCGCCGGTTGGCCCGACGATGGCGATGGTCTGCCCCGGTTCGACCGTGAGGTTGAGACCTTGGATCAGGGGTTGCTCGGGGAGATAGGCGAAGTCAACGTCGTCGAACACGACGCGCCCGAGCACGGGCGGCGGGTTGACGGTTGCAATCTGCTCGACCGTTTGTTCGTCGGCATCGAGGAGTTCAAGGACACGTTCCAAAGAAGCAATGCCTGACTGGAAGGTTGTTGCCATGGAGGCGATGCGTGTCAGCGGTTCGGAGAAGTTGCGGGCGTATTGAATCATTGCCTGCATGTCGCCGATACTGATAGCGCCCGATGAGATGCGGAGTCCGCCGATAACGGCGATCAGAACGTACTGGATGTTGCCCATGAAGGTCATTGCCGGCTGGATCAAGCCCGACATGAACTGGGCTGCGAAGCTCGATTCGTACAGCTTGTCATTGTCCTCTGCGAAGCGTTCCTCGACCTTGTGGTGCTGACCGAAGCTCTTGACGATTGCATGCCCGGTGAACACCTCTTCGGCTTGGCCGTTGACGGCGCCGGTATGTCGCCATTGCTCGACGAACCGAGGGCCGGCCCGACCGCCGATCACCTTGATCAGCACAACCGACAACGGCACGGTGACTAAAGCGACGGTAGCGAGCAGCGGTGAAATGACAAACATCATCACGGTGACACCGATCAGCGTCAGGAGTGAAGTGAGGATCTGGCTGACGGTCTGTTGCAGACTCTGCGCGAGGTTGTCGATGTCATTAGTAACCCGGCTCAGTAGGTCCCCACGCGACTGCCGGTCGATATAGGCGAGTGGCAGTTGGTTGAGTTTGGTTTCGACTGATTCTCGCAACGCGAACATCGAGCGCTGCACTACACCAGCGAGCATAAAGGCCTGGCCGTAAGCGAGAACGAAGGAGATGACGTAGAGGCTGACGAGGAGCCTCAGTTGCGAGTGCAGCCGACCGAAATCGATGCCCTCGGTGGCGCTGTCGGAACCGGGCATGAGGCCGTCAACGATGATGTCGGTGGCCTCACCAAGGAGCCGAGGGCCAATGACCACAATCGTCACGCTGAGTACTGTGAGGACGCCGATGATCGAAATACGGAGACGTTCGGCGCCAAGGATCTCGCTGAGTCGTTTTACTGTCGGTCCGAAGTTGGCCGTCTTTTCCGCTGGCATGCCGGCAGAACCACCGGGTCCGAAGCTTGATCGCCGGGCCTCAGCGCCGGTTGTGGTCAAGATGTCGCGTTCGTCTTCACTGTCGTGTGTATCCGCGGTTCGGCTGATTTTGCCAGGAGTTGTGTCGTCGCTCATTTGATTGCCTCGTGTTCGAATTGCGAGTCGACGATCTCGGCGTATGTCGGGCAGCTGTCTATGAGAGCGACGTGACGGCCTCGACCGACGATGCGACCGTGTTCGATGACGATGATTTGATCGGCGTCGGCAATGGTTGACACGCGCTGGGCCACGATCAGCATCGCAGCGTTCCGAACGTGGGTTTGAAGCGCAAGGCGGAGCCGCGCGTCGGTGGCGAGGTCAAGTGCAGAGAATGAGTCATCGAAGATGTAGATGTCAGGCTGCATGACTAGTGCTCGGGCGATCGAAAGGCGCTGGCGTTGTCCGCCTGAGATGTTTGTTCCTCCCTGGGTGATGGGGCTTTCGAGTCCCAGTGGCATCGATTGAACGAAGCCGGCGCCTTGGGCGACTTCTAGCGCGTGCCATAGCTCCTCTTCGGTTGCGTCGGGTCGGCCGAATCGGAGATTTGATGCGACTGTGCCTGAAAATAAGTACGGCTTCTGCGGCACGTAGCCGATTGAGCCCCATAGGAGATCTGGGTCGAGCTGACGGACGTCAACCCCGTTGACTGATACCGAACCCTCGGTCACGTCAAACAATCGTGGGACGAGATCGACAAGGGTTGACTTGCCGGAGCCGGTACTGCCGATGATGGCCGTGGTGCGCCCGGGGGTGACCCGGAATGAGATGTCTGACAAGACAGGACTAGTCGCCCCAGGGTACGTGAAGCCGACGCCATCGAAGTCGACCGTTCCGCGTTCGATTAGCGCAGTGACCGGCAACGTCGGGGGAATGACGGATGAATCGGTGTTGAGCACCTCGGTAATTCGCTCGGCGGCAACTGCGGCACGGGGAATCATCGACACCATGAACGTGAGCATCACGACAGCGACTAATACCTGGACGAGGTAGCTGAGATAAGCGACGACTGAGCCAAGTTCCATTTCGCCTGAATTGATGCGATTGGCGCCGAGCCACAACACGGCAACGCTTGACATGCTGATGAAGAGGGTCACAGTCGGGAACATCAGTGACATCAAGCGACCGGCGCGCAGCGACGTAGCAGTCAGGTCATCATTTGCCTTAGCGAAACGCTCAACTTCTTGGGGTTCGCGGACAAACGCACGCACGACGCGAACCCCGGTGATCTGCTCGCGTAGCACAGCGTTCACGCGGTCAACCTTGAGTTGCATCACCTGGAACGTGGGCACCGTACGGCTGATGATGATGCCGAGCACCACGATCAGGATGGGGATAGCTACGAGCATGATCACCGACAATCCAACGTCCTCGCGTATGGCAAAGACAATCCCGAACACCATGGTGATCGGGGCCGCGATCATCATGGTGCAAGCCAGCACGACCAACATTTGCACCTGCTGAACGTCGTTGGTAACACGCGTGATCAGTGATGGCGCCCCGAACTGGCCGATCTCGCGCGCTGAATAGCTATTGACCTGCTGAAAAATGTCGCGCCGCAGATCGCGCCCGAAGCTCATTGCCGCTTGCGCGCCGAACCAAACGGCGGCGATGACGAAGAGGATCTGTACGAAACTGAATCCAAGCATCACGCCACCGGTTCGCCAGATGTAGCCGTTGTCGCCCTGCAGAACACCGTTGTCAATAATGTCTGCATTCAACGTCGGCAACGTCAGTGCCGCAGCAGTCTGAATCGCCTGGAGCACCAGAACCAGCGTCAGCAACCGCTTGTATGGCCCTAGATGAGTTCGGAGCAGACGTCGTAATTGCACGAAGGATGACCGTATCGGCGTGCGGCGCGCAGATCCGAGAACGATCAGTGGATACGAACGCCTTGGCGGACCAGTTCTGCTTGCACGACAGTGACATCGACATCGGCCAATGTCCGCCCTTGTTGAATCGAGATCGCCGCTGCGACACCGGCACCCTGCCCGCTGACGGTGCAACACATCATGTTACGAACAGCGGCATGGCTGATTTTGTCGCCGCCGATGCTCCGCCCGGCGACAAGTAAGTGTTCGATATTCTTCGGAAGCAGTGCCCGATATGGCACCTGAAAGTACCGCCCAGTTGTCGGCAGGATTAGAACGCCGTAGCCGTCGATGAACTCAGGGAAGATCCCTATCGAATCCTCGAACCGGCCCTCCTCGCGTACATCCTGCTCGGTCATATTATAGATCGCGTCGATTTTGCGGGTCTCGCGGATGCCGACGCTCATACCGAAGTTGCGGACCTTGGCGTTCTCGCAGCCAGGAGTAAATCGACGAAGGGCTTCGGCCGCCATCACTGCTTGTCGCCGCCCCTCGATCTCGGCAGCTGTGAGTGACTCGACGTCAGTGCCGTCCACTTCATCGAGGTGGACCAGGTTGAGGTACGTGAGGTCGCCCTGATCGTTGATCGCGCCCCATGTGCCGCCGATCGTTGTGAGGTCGCGCGGAATGATTCCGGCATCGATCGCCTGTGTGAACGGAGCGCGCAGGAACGGCGAGAACAACTTGTCTTCCTTACCTGTCGTCTCGACTGTCCAGGCACCGTCAGACCAGTCTGCGTAGGTTTGAGGGTCAGCAGCCACTCCGGCCAAAAAGGTCTGCTTGTCGACGCCGCTCAGATGAAACATCACCGATGCAGCCAGCAACTCCTCTGGATCTGCCTGCCGGGTTGGTGCACCTGCACGGGCGGCAACATCAGCGTCTCCGCTCGCGTCGATGATCCGCTGACCGAGGACGGCCTGGCGACCTGACTTGCTCTCGACGATCACCCCCCGCAGGAGGACTCCGTCGAGGATCGGCGCCACGACCGAGCAGTGCAGCAGGGGCTGGATACCGCACTCCTGCACGAGCACATCGGCGACGTACTTAAACAGTTCGCCGTCGAGCGCATGGCTGTCAGATTGCGGTTCGGGTTGTGCAGCTCCCATCGCCAGCGCCCGTTGTTCGAACTCGATGCCGACGCCCTCGGTGTCGATGGTCTCTGCGTGCCGGTACCACGCAAACCCTTCAACCCCGACAGCGGTGATGTTGCCGCCGAAGCACCCGTGCCGTTCAATGAGTATGACGGACGCTCCGGCACGTGCGGCTCCAATTGCAGCAGCTAACCCACCTGGACCGCTGCCAATCACGACCACCTCAGCCGAGGCCAACACCGGCGTCTTACGAGCGGGTTCAGCGATGTACTCCATCGACTGACGATGTTAGATCGGTTCAGTCACCGATAGCGGCGCTGGCGACTTCGCCGAGCAGAGCAATGCGATCGGTCTTATGTCCGTTGCCGGGCAGGTTGATAGTCATTCCGTCGACACCGGTGGCCATACAGGCTTGCAGCCGTTCGCCCACAGTATCGGCGTCGCCGTAGATGAGGATGCCCTTGACCATTTCGACCACTTCGCCGTTCCAACCCTTAACCGCTGCGACCTCCTGGAGGTCCTGCTCGGCTTCTTCCATTGTCGGCGCGATGAACACCATTTGCAGCTTCGTCACCTTGACCTCGGAGCGGTCGCGGCCGAGGCGTTCGCAATGAGCTGCAAGTGCGTCTAGCTTGCGCGGAATCTCCTCGATTCCCCCGCTGGCAAGGTTTGACTCATCGGCGTACTGAGCCACCATCCGCAACGTTTTCCTTTCGCCCGAACCGCCGATCATGATCGGCACCCGAGAAATCGGTAGCGGGGAGTTGACCGCATCGGTGACCTGGTAGTGCTTGCCATCGAGCGACACCGTCTCACCCCGCAACATTGGAATGATGATCTGTAACGCTTCTTCCATTTTTTCGAAACGGTCGGTGAAGGTCCCGAACTCATAGCCGAGCGAGTTGTGCTCAAGTTCGAACCATCCCGCGCCAATGCCGAGCGTCGCGCGCCCACCCGAGACATGGTCGAGAGCCGTGACGGTCTTAGCGAGCAGTGTGGGATGACGGTAGGTGTTGCCGGTCACGAGTGCTGACAGTTGAACCGATGTCGTGTGCTGAGCGAGTGCTGAGAGAAGGGTGTAGCACTCGAACATGGGCTCACTTGGTGCGCCGATGCCTGGCAGTTGGTAAAAGTGGTCCATCACGAAGACACGGTCGAAGCCCGCTGCTTCGGCGGCTTGAGCCTGCGCAATGACGTTGGTGAAGGTGTCGGCGCTGTTGACGCCGGGATAGGTGAAATTGGGAATTTGGTAGCCGAGTCGTGTCATGGGTTGCTCCTGCGGGAGTGAAGGCGTTCTGACACATTGTTTGAGATATGTCAGGGGCGCAGGCTGACACATTCGAGCAAATGTGTCAAGCTGTTGTGATGGTCACCCAACCCGACGACGCGAAGCGGTCCGTGATCCACGCGGCCGCGATCAGTGAGTTCTCGGCGCGTGGCTTCAACCGGACTTCAATGTCGAACATCGCTCGAGCTGCAGGTTTGTCGCGGCCGGCTCTTTATCAATACTTCAAGAACAAGGGCGATATTTTTGGATCTGCATTTGTTGCACTCCTTGACGCCTCCGTTGACTCTGCGCTCGCCGAACTCGAGCGGCCCGGACCAACAGTGCAACGGCTCGATGGTTTTTTACAACGCTTCGAAGGTGACCTGTGGGAGAGAATGTCGGCGTCGCCTCATGCTGATGAGATCATGAACGCAAAAACCGAGCACGCAACTGCCGGTGCGCTGGCCGCCGTCACCCGGCTCCAGGCCGGTCTGGCGTCATTCTTTGAGGCGGAGTCGAACGTCGACGCAGCAACACGGAAGTCGTGGATCGAACTCGCTCGCCTGTCGCCGCGTGGTTTCAAGCTCGACGAACCGACCGTCGATGTCTACCGTGGTCGGCTCACAGCGCTCGCCCGGAGCCTCGCAGCAGACATCGGGACCGCCTGATGACCGTCGGTCTGGGGTCAGGGTTGTGCTCAAAGTGATCGCTGATCCGAGTAAAGCCATGGCCAACTGGCACGAGTGTGATGTCGATGCAGGCGGCGTAATCATTCACGTCCACCGAGCCGGGCGACCCAACCGACCGCCGCTGGTCTTCGCTCATGGGTTGAGCGACAGCGGCCGGTGCTGGTGGCGAGTCGCTCAAGCGTTTGAGAACGACTTTGACCTCGTGATGATTGATGCACGGAATCACGGCCAATCTGCAACGGCGACCGCTGAGGGGCTCACGCCCACTGCCGATGTTGGAGCGGTGGTCGAACAGTTAGGCCTTGAGCGACCGACGTTGGTCGGTCACTCAGTCGGCGCCCGAACCATTGCGGACTTTGTGGCCAGCCACCCGGGAGTAGCAAGTCGACTCGTGCTCATCGATCCGCCGTGGATTGCGAGCCAGGAATTCGATGGTGAGATCGCTGACTCGAGACGCGAGGCTGTCCGCAGCTGGCTCGTGTCCTGTTCGTCTGCTACCACGACCGAACTGCTGTCTCTTGCCCATGAGCAGCACCCGTCATGGCCGCCCGAGGAGTATCTGACCTGGATCGAGTCCAACCAGCAGGTGCGACCGGAGGCAGCAGACACAATGGTTGGTGGCGGATGGGGCGGGACTGTTGCTGCGATCAGTTGTCCGTCGCTGCTGGTTCATGGTGATGTTGATCGTGGCGGTATGGTGACCGTCGACGTCGCGCAACGCATCACTGCGATGAACTCAGCTATTACCGCAGTGCACATTGCCGGAGCGGGCCACAACATTTACCGCGAGCAGTTCGACTATTTCGTGGAAGCCACCCGCAACTTTCTTGGCTTACCAATTTAGTAGTTTGATAAGTCTGGTCCGGACGAGATGCGAGCCGAAGACGAGTATTGTGAACATATGCGGTTGGGGGTGTACGGGATGCCAGTAGACCGTGAAGGCCTCGATTATGTAGTCGAAGCTGAGCGGCTCGGGGTTGACTCGGTCTGGGTCCCCGAGTTCTGGGGATACGACGCACTCACCGGTTTAGGCGCGGTCGCGGCACTGACTAACACGATCAAGCTCGGCACTGCAATCGTGCAACTGGACACGCGCACGCCAGCAATGTTGGCAATGTCGGCGATGAGCCTCCAGCAGCTTTCGGGCGGCCGGTTCTTGCTCGGTGTCGGTGCGAGCGGCCCGCAGGTCATGGAAGGTTGGCACGGTGTGCCTTTTGCGAAGCCGGTCCGTCGCACGCGCGAGACGATTGAGATCATCCGGAAGATCACTGCGGGCGAACGGCTGGTTTACGAAGGCGAGATGTATCAGCTGCCCTTGCCGGGGAGCGAAGGGAAACCACTACGTACTGCCGTTCCGCCTGTCCATGTGCCGGTGTACGTTGCTTCGCTGGGTCCGGCGAACCTCCGGCTCACTGGTGCCGTCGGGGACGGCTGGATCGGTAACTCGTTCCTCTGCGAAACCGCCGACGTGTTCTTTGATGAGATTCGCGTTGGCGCCGAGTCGGTTGGCAAGACACTCAATGACATAGACCTGACAGTGTCGGTGAGTTGCGAGATCACCGATGACGTGGAAGAAGCCGGTCGACGCCATGCCTCGGGCTTTGCCTTTACGTTCGGGGCGATGGGGTCGGCGACGTCAAACTTTTACAACGACGCGTTTGCGCGACAGGGATTCGGCGATGAGGTTGCTGAAGTACAGCGACTCTGGCTTGATGGCGACCGTGCGGGAGCGGCTGCTTGCGTGCCACTCGAGATTGGACTGCGCACGAATCTGATTGGACCGATCGAAGAGATACGCCGCCGGCTTCGGGAATATCGCGATTGTGGTGTTAACAGTCTGCGGGTCGGGCCGATGGGCGAGACCCTTGATCAACGTCTTGCTGGCTTAGGCCAACTCCAGGATCTCGTTTCCGAGCTCAACGTGACAGATACCGTGCCGCATGATGACCGATCAATCGATTGATCTCAACGCTGACCTTGGCGAGTTCTCTGGCCTAGAGTCGAAGGGCGCTGACGACGCGATGTTGGCCCTCGTATCCAGCGCCAACATCGCGTGCGGCGGCCATGCCGGCAATCACGAAACAATGTTCTATGCACTGTCGACGGCAGCCCAACGAGGCGTTGTCGTAGGAGCTCATCCGGGCTACGCCGACCGTGAAGGCTTCGGTCGACGTGCCATCTCAATGAGTCACGCCGAAATCGGGCGGATGATTGCAGCTCAGATTGGCGCGTTGCAGGCCGTAGCTCGGCTCGTACCAGTCAAGGTGCGCTATGTGAAAGTCCATGGCGCTCTCGCGAATCTTGCAGCTTGCGACGGCGACGTGGCCGCCACCGTCGTCGACGCTGTGCAGGGAGTGAGCGAGGAACTGGCAATCCTCGCAATTTCGGGAACGGAAATCGAGAGCGCCGCTCGGGCTGCGGGCGCGCCGGTTTTCTCGGAGGTATTTGCAGATCGCGGCTATCAGCCGAATGGTCAACTTGTTCCGCGCGATCGGCTTGGTGCAATGATTCACGACCCGTATGAAGCGACCGACCGATTGCTCGGCTTTTTGGAAACTGGTCTCATGCCTGTGGTCGAGGGTGAACCGATCGAGCTTTCTGCGCATTCGATCTGCGTGCACGGCGACAGCGATGGAGCGGTCGCGATGGCCCGGATGATCAGAGATGGGCTCTGTACGGCCGGGATACAGCCTGTCGGCTTCGTCGATGCGACGACGTGAGTTCTGCGCTCAACACACCGAGGTACACGGCGGTCGGTGATTGCGGTGTGCTTGTCGAACTTGCTACTGAGGTTAGTGACATCGCAAATGATGCGGTGATTGCACTAGATCACGCAGTCCGCTCCGCGCGGCTCACTGGAGTGACTGAGCTGGTGCCTGCATTCGTGAACCTGCTTGTCGTGTTCGACCCGCTTGTCACCGACCATCAGTTGGTCGAAGCGGCGTTGCGGTCAGTGGTGCACGATCGCCACGTCGTTGTGAAGGGTCGGCACCACATTGTTCCTGTGTGTTACGAGGAGCAATTTGCTCCGGACCTTGCTGCGGTTGCGGCAGCATCGGGACTGAGCGTTGATGCGGTCATTGGTGCACACTTGGGCGCAGAATTCCGCGTGGCAATGTACGGTTTTGCACCTGGCTATGCCTACATGTCGGGGACGCCTGAAGAAATTCATGTGCCGCGTAAACCCGTGCCAGTGCGCGGCATCGCCGCTGACAGCGTGATCATTACGGGCCCGCAATGTCTGATTACGACAATTGAGATGCCGACTGGCTGGTCGGTCATCGGGCGATCGGCGACGCAGGTGTTGCGACCAGAAGAGGCCGATCCGTTCTTGTTTGACATCGGCGATCGGGTGAGCTTCTCCCGGGTTGACCGAGCGTCGTTTGCTCGCCTCGTGGGGGAGCAATGAACCAAAGTGCTCAGTTGCGCGTGTCGTTCGCTGGCCCGTTGGTGACCTTTCAAGACGGTGGGCGACTCGGCAGCCTTCGGTTTGGCGTCCCAGCATCGGGTCCGATGGACCGGCTTGCGCATGCGGCGGCCAACAGCGCGATCGGCAACGACCGGCAAGCAACGACGATCGAAGTTTCCCGAGGGGGCATTGACCTCGACTGCGTTACCGGAAGCATCACGTTGGGTATCGCCGGTGGCGGCTTCATCGTCAACCACAGAGGCAGGATCGAATCGGGTTGGACCGTCATCACGATGCGCCCGGGTGAGCGGGTCAGCGTGCGTGCCGGTGAATGGGGTAGTTGGTCGTACGTGGCGTTCGCCGGAGAACCGGTCGTGAACCGATGGCTAGATCATGCCGCCACGCACTCGATGTCGGGCCTCGGTGGCGGAGCGTTGGTGGTTGGCGAGAAAATCGACATCGAAGCGGCCCGGGCCGCCGCGGTCAGAGATGGTGAGATCCCCATCCCGGACTTTGCTCGATCGAGAGGTCAAGTACGAGTTGTGATGGGCCCCCAAGATCACCACTTTGAACACGAGGCGATTGTTGGATTTTGTGAGTCACCTTTTTTTGTTACCGACGCGTCTGATCGGATGGGCGTTCGGCTGGCAGGCGCGCAGCTACCACTTCGCCAGGCGCTGTCGGTCCCGTCTGAGCCAATCGTTCGAGGGTCGATCCAGGTGTCTGGGGACGGTGTCGCAACTGTGCTCATCGCTGATCACCAGACGACGGGTGGATACCCGAAGATTGCGACCGTCGTCTCAGCGGATCTTGATGCGTTTGCGCAGCTCCGCACTGGCGACTCTGTTGAGTTTGACCCAGTCGAAGCACCGGAAGCCGTTGGTGTTGCACGACATCGTGCTGCTCAGGTCGAGAAGTACCTCGGCATGGTCGCCAGCGAGGGTCGCACAATGACGCATCGTCTTCGTGCTGAGAATCTGATCAGCGGTGCAGTAGCTAATCATGACCCTCTGACCTGAAGTTGGCTTGCGCAGTTCTTTCTTCAGCATGAAAAACTTCGGTCACTCAATTAGCGATTACACGAAGACTTCGAAGTCTTCTCCTCCGCAGCGACGCGGCTCGTCGTGAACGTTGCCGGGGGTGTTCTCTGCGTTTAGTAGAAGTGCTTCGTTGGAAATTGCAGCAACCCTGCGGGGTTCGCGCCCCATCGTTGCGGTCCACCATGTTCCGTACTGGCCCGTCCCGTCGACGCGTGGTTACCAGGCCTATGGTTTCCGCCATGACTCCCGATATCGAAGTGTCCCGTGACATCGCTGCCGCGCCGAATGCTGTGTACGCAGCGTTGACTGACATCACGCGGATGGGCGAGTGGTCGCCTGAGAACTATCATTCAGAGTGGAACGAGGGTTTCGACTGCGCATCGGTGGGCGCCAAGTTCACCGGGCACAATCGGCATGGCGACAAGGAGTGGACGACTGAAGCCGAGATCGTGGAGCTCGTTCCTGATCAGCGGTTCTTCTTCGACTGCGATGCAAGGGGCTTTGTCTTTGCAAAGTGGGGCTATGTGATCGATGCGACCGACGCAGGATGCCGTGTCACTGAGTACAACCAGGACCTCCGGCCTGAGTCGGCTCTGGAGCGGAGCGCTGCAATTTCGGGTGTCGCTGACCGGCTCGCACACAACCGAACCGGTATGGAGCAGACCCTTGAGCGACTAGCGGCCGCGCTCGAAACGAGGTAGTTAATGCAACTTGCTGTTTGACTCGCTGCGGAACCGGGAGACCACGGCAACGACGATGGAACCGACGATTAGGCCGATCAGCGCAGAAATTCCGGTGTTAACCAGCCAGGCAAGCAATCCGCCGGTGCCGCCTGTGTCGTCGACCCTTTTTTCGAGGTCGTGCACGAAGTCATAGGGGGCGTGCCAGCCAAGCTCGTCTGCGCCGATAAGCAGAATGTGGCCGCCGACCCACAACATCGCCGCAGTGCCGATGACGGTCAATGCGCTGAGCAACTTTGGCATGCCGATGACCATCGCTCGGCCGAGCTTCTGCGAAAACATTGATTCGTATTCGGTCAGCTTCAGACCGATGTCGTCCATCTTCACGATGAGTGCGACCACGCCGTAGACGATCATGGTGATGATCACCGCCACGACGACGAGGATGATCGCGCGCTGCAGCAGCCCTTCGTCAATGACTTCTTTGAGGGCGATGACCATGATTTCGGCCGAAAGAATTAAGTCGGTGCGAATCGCACCCTTAACCGTTGCCTCTTCGGCATCTGGACCCTTGATAACGACTGGCACGTCGTGACTATCATCGTGTTTGATTCGGTGGTAAAGCTTCTCCGCTCCCTCGAAGCACAGGTACGTGCCACCAAGCATGAGGATGATTTCGACAAGCGTTGGAGCGACAGCGCTGAGCACTAGAGCGATCGGCAGGATCAGAAGCAACTTGTTGCGGAACGATCCCAGCGCTATGCGCTTAATGATCGGCAGCTCACGTTCGGCGGCGAGACCACGAACGTAGGCGGGTGTGACGGCGGTGTCGTCGACCACGACACCAGCGGCTTTGACGCTCGCCCGACCTGCAGCAGCACCGACGTCATCGACTGAAGCCGCAGCAAGCTTCGCGAATGCCGCTATGTCATCCAATAGTCCGGCGAGACCACCAGCCACGTCGTCTCCTTAACAGTAGAAAGCAGTGACAAGTTTATGGCGCAACGTTGCTGAACACGACGCATCCGGCTGCGCCAAACATGTCGCCAACGCCGAGCGAGACCGAGACTTCGGTCCCCTCGACCTGGGCGGGCGAATTATCACGCATCTGGCGGACGCTTTCCTGCATGGCGTACATTCCGTACATACCGGAGTGCGTGTACGACAGTCCACCACCGTTGGTGTTCATCGGGAGCGACCCACCCGGAGCAGTGTTGCGTTCTCACACGACG
Source organism: uncultured Ilumatobacter sp. (assembly GCA_938091165.1). Lineage (GTDB taxonomy): Bacteria > Actinomycetota > Acidimicrobiia > Acidimicrobiales > Ilumatobacteraceae > Ilumatobacter_A. The sequence goes on from CALKNK010000012.1 coordinate 21,167, forward strand.
TCGCCTGCTTCTCCGCGTTCGCAGAAGCCAAGGTCTTCCAATGAGTCGACGAACTCACCGTATGGGTAATTGACATCATGTTTGGGTAACGCTGCGGGTAGCCGAGACTGCGTAGAGCGGGTCACCCGGCGCACCGCTATTACACAGCTGTGTCGTTGGTTCGTCAAAGCCGCTGGTGACATCGAAGTACGTCTCGACGATGCGGCACCGGCCGACATCATCAGTTGCCAACCAGCCACGGATCGCTTTCGTCGGGAAGCAGCGGTTCGAAAACGTGCAGACGAACACGCCACCGGGTTGCAGAATTCGCCGGACCTCGGCAAAGACATCAAGCGGCTTGTATAGATAGTCAACTGAGACACAGCAGGTGACTGCTGTGAACGATGCGTCTGCAAACGGCAGGGTCGGATCTGCGTTGATGTCCTTAACGAGCCATTCATCGGCCATTTCGTTGGCAGTGAGCTCGGTCTCATTCATCCCGGTGATGACGAGCCGCTCGGGTTTGGTGGGAAAGTGCGAGATCCACGACGAACAGATGTCGAGTACCGGCCCGGACGAGGGTCCGCAAAGTCCAAGTTTGTTGTACAGCTCACCCACCGCGGCGATGGCGCCGTCGTCGATGTGCGTCACAAGTCGGTCGAACCCGTAGAACTTCGAATCGTCGGTCTCGTCGCCACGAGAGAAAAAGCTAGGAGGAAACATCGTTGCGTGTCTTTGATCCACCCGCAGACGATCCCACACGACCGCAGCCCCTGCCGACTCAGGTGGCGTAGTGAAAGGATGTCACCCTTCGCATGTTCATCACCTGGCATCATCACAACACGTTGTCACGGAAAGGGTAAAACATGATCACGATTATTAATGGTGGAACACAGGGGCTAGGAGCGGCAGTCGCACGTCGACTCGTCGCTACTGGATTCACCGACGGACTGCTCCTGGCGGGACGGTCCGCCGATCGCGGGGATCAGCTTGCCGAGGAACTCAACGCCGCTGGGGTCAACACCATTTTTCTTCAGGCCGACCTTGCGAATGCTGAAGCTCCTGCCGCGATCGTGGCGGCGGCCATGAACGGCTTTGGCCGTGTCGACGGACTCGTCAACGTGTCGGCAGTGACCTCGCGCGCCACCCTTTTCGAGGACACACCTGAGCATGTTGACAGCCAGATGACGGTCAACGTCAAAGCCCCCTACTTTCTTATCCAGGCTGCGGCGCGAGAAATGATTGCGCAGGGAACTCCCGGGTCGATTGTCAACGTCGGCTCTACGTCGGGGCACGGTGGCCAGCCAAAGCTCACTGCGTACTGCATGTCGAAGGCAGCTCTGACGGTGATGACCAAGAACCTTGCGTACGGCCTGATGCGCCACGGCGTCCGTGTGAATCAGGTCAACCCGGGTTGGATGGAGACAGAGTCGGAGCACCGGACGCAGATGGAGCAGGATGGAGCGCCCGAGAATTGGCTGGAGTTAGCTGCACCCGGCCGGCCACTTGGTCGTCTGGTGCAGCCCGAGGAAGTCGCGAACGCGATTGTTTACTGCTTGTCCCCAGATGCCGGGATGATGACCGGGAACTGTCTCGACATCGACCAGTCGGTACAGGGCGCCGGCGACCCGCCATTACCCACCGCCAACGACACCGTTTCTCCGTGATGTGTGCGTGCTGATCAGACCGGCGGATGCAGGCTGAGGTTCGAGACCCATGGACCACGCAAGGAAATTTGCGATGACTGTTCGGCCATCGGAGTGTTCTTCGGTCCGGTACTCCGGGTGGAACTGCGCACCCGCCATCGGCCGCTCGTTATGAACAGCCATCTGGATCGGCGTCGCTGGGGTTGACGCCAGGTTGACGAACTTGCCCGGAAGTTCGGGAACATGAAGCCCGTGTGCGTGCCGGAAAATGGGCTGTCTGCCGAGGCCACTGAGCAATGGGTGGGTGGAGTTCTCGACTGATAGTTCGACGGGGTGATACCCGAATTCGAACGGCTGACCATCTTTGGCCATGACCAATGGAGGATCCTTTGAAGGGTCGTCAGGGACGGAGAGAGCAACGGCGTTGACGCCGAGCGCTTGAGCAATGAGCTGGAAACCGCCGCAGAATCCGAAGACCGGCAGCTCGGTCTCGCGGACGATTGCATGAATTGGTTTAAGCGCGTGGGGTGTAGTCAGCGGGTGCAAATGAGTTGCCACTGATGAAGATCGCAGTTGCCCCGATTTTGTCCAGCAGAGCCTGGTCGATGCGGTCGTAGCGGACGAGATGACAGTGCGTGCTGGCAGAGTCTGCCAGCTGGTATTTGATACTTGTTCGGTTCGCGAGCATCTTCTTGCCGTGCTCGCGTTCGAAGCTGTCCGCGTGTTCATCGTCGACAAAGACGAGCATTCGGTCAACTTACAAACAGCAATGAGTTCCGGTCAGGATTCAAACGGCAAGCCTGCGTACTGCTCTGCCATTGCGGCCTGGGCGTGTGACGATGATGCTAGATAGTCAAGCTCCGCCTCCTGTGCCCGCTGATCGAATTCTGATTGTTGAGGGAAACGGTGTAGCAACGCGGTCATCCACCATGAGAATCGAACAGCACTCCACACCCGCCGGAGCGCCATTTCAGAGTAGCGGTCGAGGTAGTCGTTATCGCCACGGTCGTAAAACGCAGCTACCGCCCTCGATAGGTAGTGCACGTCCGAGATAGCAAGGTTCAAGCCCTTGGCACCAGTTGGTGGAACGATGTGTGCAGCGTCTCCAGCGAGAAATAAGTTGCCGTACCGCATGGGTTCGGCAACAAAGCTTCGCAGCGGTGCGATGGACTTTTCAATTGAGGGGCCTGTGACGACCTGGCCGCCAACAGTGGATCCGAGTCGTGTCGTCAACTCTGACCAGAAACGGTCGTCAGACCAGTCGACAAGGTCATCGTCAAGTGAGCACTGCACGTAGTAGCGGCTCAGCATCGGATTGCGTTGGCTCGCCAGGGCGAAGCCGTTTGCGTGGTTTGCGTACACGAGGTCGGGGAGTGGTGGCGTCTCGGACATGATTCCGAGCCAGCCGAACGGGTACTCCTTTTCGAAGGTTCGAAGCACAGTGTCAGGGATAGCCCCGCGGGCCGCACCGTGGTATCCGTCGCAGCCCACGACGTAGTCGGCATCGACTCGCTCGGCAATGCCGCTCACGTTGAAGGTGATGCTCGGTCGGTCACTTAACGGATCATGTACTTCGACGTTGGCGGCATCGAAGACCATCGGGGCATGGCGAAGATCGGCCGCTGCGTACAGGTCCTGCTGCATCTTGGTCTGGCCGTACGACATGAAGTGGGAGCCAACGTGACGATTAATGTCGATGAAGAACGCTTCGCGTCCACCCCACACCAACGCGGCTCCATCGTGAACAAGGCCCTCGGCCTCCATCCGGGCGTTAAGTCCAGCAGCGCGGAGTACTTCGACCGATCCCCATTCGAGTACGCCTGCTCTGGCTCGGTCCAGAACGTGGTTCCGACTGGACCGTTCGACCACGATTGAGTCAACTCCCGACCGGTGCAGCAGGTGGGAAAGCAGTGACCCGGCTGGGCCAGCACCGATGATGGCCACCTGGGTTCGCAGTGTCACGCAGAGAGTTTGACGGATTGTTGACACCCCGGCAAGAGGCCCACCATGATGACGCCACGATGATCATCGACTGCCACGGTCACTACACGACCGCGCCGCCTCAGCTCGGTGAGTACCGAGATGCCCAACGCGCAGCGCTTGACGTCGACCCCGGCCACGTTGGTGACCGAGGACAACTTTCGATTTCTGATGAGGAGTTGAGGGAGAGCCTCGAAGAAAACCAGCTTCGGTTGCAACGCGATCGCGACATCGACCTGACGCTTTTTTCACCAAGGGCCTCGTGGATGGGCCACCACATTGGCAACGAGCACACCAGTCGTTACTGGTCTGAGCACTGCAACGATCTGATCTGGCGAGTCTGCGATCTGTATCCAGAAAACTTTGCCCCTATCTGTCAGCTTCCACAGTCACCAGAAATCGGAGTCGAATCGTCGGTGCGAGAGCTGCGGCGTTGCGTTGAGGAGATGGGGTTCATCGGTTGCAACCTCAACCCGGATCCGTCGGGCGGGCATTGGAGTGGGCCGCCGTTATTCGATCCGTACTGGAAGCCGCTGTTTCAGGCGATGTGTGAGCTGAATGTGCCGGCGATGTTGCATGTCAGCGCCAGCTGTAACCCGAATTTTCACTTCACAAGTTCGCACTACCTCGGGGCCGACACCACAGCGTTCGTCCAGGCAATGACGTCGGGGCTGTTCCGTGACTTTCCATCAATGCGGTGGGTGATCCCGCATGGAGGTGGAGCGGTTCCGTACCACTGGGGTCGGTTTAAGGGGATGGCCGAGGGACATAACGCCGAGGGCAGTTCGACATGGCAACTGCTCGATGAATTGATGGCGAACGTTTTCTTCGACACATGCGTGTACCACCAGCCGGGCATTGACCTGCTCGTTGATGTTGTGCCTACTGACAACATCCTTTTCGGTTCTGAAATGGTGGGCGCTGTGAAGGGGAAGGACCCAGATACCGGTGAGTACTACGACGACACAAAGCGCTACATCGAGCGCGCCAATCTTTCGATCGAGCAACGAACCAAAATTTTCGACGGCAACGTCCGCAGGGTTTACCCGCGGCTGACGACCACAGGAGTCGCTTCATGAATAAGCACGTCATCGTCTGCAACATCAAGCGGGCTGACGCATCAGTTATTGATCGATTGGCTGCGGCGGGGACCGCCACAGTGCACGAAGCAATTGGTCGCGTGGGATACGTGGGGCCGCATCTGAAGCCGATCCAAATCGACACGAAGATCGCTGGATCGGCGGTCACCGTGCTCAGCCACCCGGGCGACAACATTATGATTCACGCTGCGGTCGAGATGTGCCGGCCCGGTGATGTCCTCGTTGTTGCCAACACTGCGCCGTCGACGCATGGCATGTTCGGAGACCTCCTGGCGACGTCACTCATGGCTCGTGGCGTGCGCGGCTTAATCACAGATGCTGGCGTTCGTGATACCGCTGACCTTCGCTCGATGGGCTTTCCGGTGTGGGCACAGCACGTGTCATGTCAGGGCACGGTCAAGAACACCGCAGGCTCGGTCAACGTCCCGGTCATCTTGGGAGGAGTCACGGTGCAGCCAGGCGACGTAGTGTGCGCTGACGACGACGGTGTGGTCATTGTCAAACGTGCTGACGCAGAGCGGGCTTTGGAGCGGTCAGATGCTCGGCTAGCGAAGGAGGAGCAGATGCGGGTCACGCTCAAGTCTGGCGAACTTGGAGTCGACTTGTACGGCCTGCGTCAGAAGCTGGGCGACATGGGAGTCGAGTACATCGACTGACACGGCAAACTCTCGCTCGTGGGTGAGCTCAAACCTCCACCGTGGCAACTGCTGTCGCATTTATTCTTGGTCAAGTCTCAGCGCTATCGGCGACCTCGCAGTTCTCGCCGACTCAATCGCAACTCGACGCTAAAGTCGGCTACATGCTTGCCGGTCTCCCATGAATTGCCCCGCGGTCTGCTTGAGCGCGGCAGGTCAGCTTCACCAGCTTCGATTCGACACGCCCACTGTCGGACGAGCGTCCTAGTCCGTCGCAAGGGGCGATACCGCTTATGTCGGCGTCGCCGAATATGTCTTTGAGGACTCGATCAAGCATCATTATTTTGCAGTTGCGCCTATCGTCCCGATCGCGGGTCTTGCGTTGATCGATAGCCCCAAGACCTATCGGTATCGAAACGAGCCTGACACCGGCGACGGCAGCGCTAACTGGGTGCCCTTCCCGCCGACCTGCGTTACCTCACGAGCCAGATTCACTGGCCTCAACGTGACGCTCCTAATGCAACTCGGCAACATGCGCTTGCAGGGGCCGGCTAACGCCAGCGCTCATAAATCTCGATGTGTTAGAACGGGTACCGGTCAGCAGCAACGTCACCGGGAGCAAAGCGGGAATTTCGCTCGGGTTATTGATCCTTCTTTTCATCGTGACTGCTGGCTCGATTGCTATCCTTTGAGAATGATCAAAGACGGACGAGCCATCTGATGGGCGCAGCAATCGGCGAGACACTTGGCTTTGCGGTGGGAATCGCTATCAGTCCGATTCCCATAGCGGCGGTAATACTGATGTTGTTCAGTGGTCGGGCGCGTATTAACAGCGTCTCGTTCTTGGTCGCCTGGTTTGTGGGCATTGCACTGGTGACAACTGTCGTGATGTTCATACCGGGTCTTGAGGCCGATGACGGCGATCCGAGCAGCACCACTGGGTGGATCAAGCTCGCTTTCTCTGCGCTTCTCTTTGTTGCAGGCGCTCGGAAATGGCGCACACGTCCTGGTCCCGACGATGAGGTCGAGACGCCAGCGTGGATGAACAAAATCCACGACCTCAAACCGGGTGCAGCGTTCGGGTTGGGATTCGTGATGTCGACATTGAACCCTAAGAACCTGCTGCTCGCGCTCAGTGCAGGTGTCTCAATTGGAGCTTTGTCTCTTACCACGGGCGAGACCGTTGGTGCGGTTGCGGTGTTCACCATGATTGCTGCGATCACCGTGATCGTTCCTGTGTTCGCTTTTCTGTTTGCCGGGGAACGGCTCGAGCCCACCCTTCAAAAAACCAAGAATTGGTTGCTCGCCAACAACTCTGCGATGGTGTCGGTCCTGCTTTTGGTCTTTGGCTTCAGCCTGCTGGGCGACGCCATACAGATTTTGAGCTGACGGGCCATAAATAGACGCTATGTATGGCGTCTATGCCCGATTCAGATGTTGACGTGAGGAACTGATTCCCCACAACGGTGCACCGTTCGGGCCGAATTTTCGCTGTTTGCATCCCAGGTGGAAAGAGCCGGTACTCGGATTCAATATGGCACACCTATGCGGATTGCTGCGCGAATTGCTTGGCGCTAGATCACACTGATCAGTTATTTGTTGTGCATTCGGTGGCTCTTCATTTGAAGTCATAAAGCATCGCCGGATTGTCGATCAACACGCGACGACGAGTCGCATCGTCAGGGATGAGATCGACGAGTAGATCGATGAGGTCGCCGTCGTCTGGCGTATGGCGAACATTGGGATGCGGCCAGTCGGTTCCCCAGAGCACGCGCCCTGGGGCGGCGTCAACGAGTGCTCGGGCAAAAGGAACGACGTCGTCATAGGGCGGCCGACCGTCGGCTGTCAGCCGTTCAGCACCAGAAATCTTCACCCAGGCCCGTTCGTCCTGCATCAGGTCGAGCAGCGTTTGGAAGGGTTGTTGCTCAATCCCGTCGGCGGTCGGGACGCGAGCCATGTGATCGATAACGAACGGACATGGCATCTGGTCGAGGAGATCGGCGTACTCAGGCAGGTCTTTGGCATCGAAGTGCAGCACGATGTGCCAACCGTATGGCTGGACCCGTTTAACTAGCCGCCAGAACACATCAAGGTCAGGTGCGCCACCAAGGTGCTTGACGAAGTTAAATCGGGTGGCGCGGACCCCAGCCGCGTGGAGTGCAGCGATGTCGGCATCGTTGAATGACTGATCGATCATCGCCACGCCTGCGTAGCGTCCGTTGCCGCGACGAAGCGCATCCACCATCGCTGCATTGTCGGTGCCGTGGCACGACGCCTGCACGAACACTGCACGTGACAGGCCGAGGCGCTGCTGGAGCCGCTCAAAATCTTCGAGACCAGAGTCGGGAGGGGTGTAGGCCCGGTCAGCGGAGAAAGGAAAGCGAGCCGCTGGGCCGAATACATGGCAGTGAGCATCGGTTGCGCCGGCGGGCGGGGTCCAGCGCCGAGGAGCGTGGGGGGCCGGGTGCGGGCCAGGAATTGATTTCATAGTGAGGTCGGAAAGACCACACCGTCCATGAGCTTGCGTGCAGTGCGCACGATGCCGGAGCGGCGGGCAGTAGGCGGATTTGTGCTCGTATCGATCTCAACAGCGGCGGTGAAGCTGCCGGCTGGATGCTCGCAGATGATCATGCCGTCGAGTCCGGCGCCCGTGCGGACGACGTTTGCGGCCGGTGAGCCGGGGAGTAGTGCTGCAGTTGCGACTGACACAGCGCCTAGCACCCCGATTGCCTCGTGGCATCGGTGTGGAATGAATGTTCGCGTTGAGAGGTCGCCATGTCCTCTAGCAGAGGACACCATGGTGAGTTTTGGAACGGTGGCCTCGGTGACATCGCCGAGCCCCATCAGGTGGCCGGCCTGTAAGCGGATTGATTCCAGGCGGGCCCTGAGTGCGTCGTTCCTGTCGAGTTGGTCGGGAGGTTCGGCCCCCGTGATCCCGAGGTCTGTGGATTGCATTACGACGACCGGCATGCCGTGGTCGATCATCGTTACCGCCACGCCATCGATCTGATCGACAGTCGATCCCGTTGGAAGCAAGGCGCCGCACGAGCCGCCCGCGATGTTCGCGAAATCGAGTTGAACGCGAGCCGCAGGGTGGGGAACGCCATCGATCGCAGTGGTGCCGGCGTAGACCGGCACTCCGTTTTTGATCGGAAACGTCGACGTGGCAACAGAGTCGGTGTTCGACATGTAGACGCGAACACTTTCGTGGGCTCCCGTAACGGCAATTAGGCCACGCTCGACGGCAAACTGAGCAGCTGCTGCGAGCAGATTGCCGCAGTTCTGTCGGTCACTCACGAGCGCCTGGTCAACGCTGACCTGCAAGAAGAGGTAGTCAATGTCTGCGTCTGAGCGCACGCTTCGATTGATCACAGCAACTTTGCTCGTCAGGGGAGTCGCGCCACCGATCCCATCGATCTGACGGACATCGGGCGAGCCCATCACCGCAAGCAACAGCGCATCACGCTCCTCGGGATCTGCCGGAAGGTCATCGCTGAGAAAAAACGCACCCTTGGACGTTCCGCCTCGCATCACCATGCAGGGAATACCGACCACCCTGCCATTCTGCCCCGATTCGGTGGTTGTCTACAATCAACTTCCCATGGCGATTGACAAGCCCTATCTCGACATTCCGGGAACGACCGTCTTTGACGCAGCACAGGCGCGTCGGGGCTATTGGCTTAACCAGTTCTGCATGTCGCTCATGCAGGCCGATAATCGTGAGCGTTTTCTCGGTAATGAACGTTCGTACCTCGACGAATGGGACATGACTGCTGCGCAAAAGCAGTCGGTACTCGATCGAGATATGAACGCCATGATTGCTCTCGGTGGGAACATCTATTTTCTCGCCAAGATTGGAGCCACTGACGGCAAGAGCTTTCAGCAGATGGCCGGGTCGATGACGGGCATGTCAGAAGACGAGTACCGGGCGATGATGATCGGCGGCGGACGCTCGATCGACGGAAACCGCGACGTTGGTGAAGCATCATGAACGCACGGATCACCGCATCGGTCTTTACGTCCCACGTTCCTGCAATTGGCGCAGCACTCGATCAAGGTAAGACCGAAGAGCCGTACTGGCAGCCATTGTTTGCGGGCTACGAGTTTTCGCAGGAGTGGATGCGCAACAACATTCCGGATGCGATTGTGCTGGTGTTCAACGATCACGCCACGGCCTTTAGTCTCGACATGATCCCAACCTTTGCGATCGGCACTGCATCGTCGTATGCAGTAGCTGATGAGGGATGGGGCCCGCGCCCGATACCCGAGGTGCAGGGACACCCTGACCTCGCCGCGCACATAGCGCACTCTGTCATTCAGCAAGATTTTGACCTGACCATTGTCAATCGAATGGCCGTGGATCATGGCCTCACCGTGCCGCTGTCGCTGATGTTCGGTCAGCCCGATGCCTGGCCATGCCCGATTATCCCTGTGGCGGTAAACGTTGTGCAGTATCCGGTTCCATCTGGGCAGCGTTGCCTTGACCTTGGCAAGGCCATCCGCAACGCGATCGAGTCGTATGACGAGTCACTTGACGTACAGGTATGGGGAACTGGCGGGATGAGCCACCAACTACAGGGTCCACGCGCTGGCTTGATCAACGCTGATTTTGACGCGGCATTCTTGGACACCCTGATCTTTGATCCGGAGTGCCTTGCGGCCATGCCTCACGTGGAGTACCTCCGCGAGGCAGGTTCGGAGAGCATCGAACTGGTTATGTGGCTGATTGCTCGCGGTGCAATGGGCGACCTTGCTGGCCGACCCGCACCCTCCGTGGAGCACCGCTTTTACCACGTGCCCGCCAGCAATACCGCCGTTGGTCACCTCATCTTGACCGAGCCAGATTTGGAGAACCCATGACCATTAATGTCGCGCTGGCGGGTGCCGGCGCATTCGGAATAAAACACCTTGACGCTATGAGCAAGATCGAAGATGTGCGTGTTGTGTCGATCGTTGGCCGAACGCTTGAACCGACCGAGGAGGTTGCTGCGAGGTACGGAATCGGGCACGTTACGACCGATTTGGCCGAGAGCCTCGCACTGGACGAGGTCGACGCCGTTGTGTTGGCCACACCAACCCAGATGCATGCAGCGCAGTCGATTGCCTGCCTCCATGCCGGGAAACATGTCGAAGTTGAGATCCCGCTGTGCGACAACCTTGCCGAGGGTCGCCGCGTCGTCGAAGCGCAACAGCAAACGGGACTCGTGGCGATGTGCGGCCATACACGCCGGTTCAATCCGAGCCACCAGTGGGTTCACCGACGCGTCCAGGCAAACGAGTTCGAAATTCAGCAGATGGACGTTCAGACGTACTTCTTTCGGCGGACGAATACCAATGCGCTTGGCAATGCGCGCAGTTGGACTGACCATCTGCTGTGGCACCACGCAGCGCACACCGTTGACTTATTCGCGTACCAAGTCGGCAGTCCGATAGTCGATGCCCATGCGATGCAGGGGCCGATTCACCCCGAACTCGGGATCGCAATGGATATGTCAATCCAGTTGAGAGCTGCGTCAGGTGCAATATGCACACTGTCGCTGTCGTTTAACAACGACGGCCCATTCGGTACCTCTTTCCGTTATATCGGTGATAGTGGTACGTATATCGCTCGTTACGACGACCTCGTCGATGGGCGTGAGGTGCCGATTGATGTGTCCGAGGTTGATGTTTCGAGCAACGGCATCGAACTCCAGGACCGAGAGTTTTTCTCGGCCATCCAGGACGGTCGCGAGCCAAACAGCAGCGTCAATGACGTGTTGCCGTGCTACGAGATCCTCGACCGCCTTGAGCGCCAACTGGCGAAGTGAGGTGGTGCGCCGGCCGAGCGGTGTGTTCTTGCGGACACCCGCCACATGAAATTCGCCGATGAGTTGGCGTTGTTGTGATGGCTATTCATCAAATCGTCGTCGATGGGCTCCAGCGCGCCCTGCACGTCGAATCCTGCGTTGTCCAGGAGCGCGTGCCGAGCGGTCCACCATCGGCAAGGGTGCCGTTGACTGAATCGGGACTACACACATCAAAATGATCCACTTCGACCTCAAGGCCCTCGTCCGCTTTAAGCAGGCCGTCACCCTGAACACCGAAAAGAAAGTTTCTGCTGCCTGGGGCGGCGTCTCCACTCCTAGTCCATCTTGTCTAATTCGTCAGCCCGTTACTTTCAGGGAAACACCCGAGCCCAGTCGTTGGCCACGCTTACTTTGAGCCATCCCAGCCGATCTGCAACGTCCCTGATCGGTTCGCCTTCGGCAGTAGTTTCTGCAGAGCCTGCGTAGGAAAATTCGCGGTCCGCATCATCGTGATCGATGAGAATCGCTAGTCCCGGCTGGGGCCCCGCAAGCGCGTATTCGAGCATCGCCTGATCGCCAGCGGTATTTCCGGCTGCCAAGATCGGTCGTCGTCCGATGTGCATTTGAATATGCTCAACCTTCGCCTCCTTGTCGTTGAGTTTCCCGTGCGCCGATGACTTGCGCACGAGCGACGGTTGGCCCTGATCATCACGGATGAAGTCGTATCCGATCAGGCTGCCAACAACGAGCTCAGAGGGAATGCCGTACAACAGCTCACTAATTACTCGAACAAACTCAGTCCCCCCACCTGTGACGACGCCGACGGTGAATTCGAGAGCTCTGAGTTCATCCAGAAGTTCCAGCATGGGCTGAAATACGAGGCCCTCGAGTCCGGTTCCCAAGGTGCGGTGCTTGTAACTATTCTTAAAATCGAGCACTAACGCCGTGAACTGCTCCGGCGTAAGGCCATCCAAGAGAGATGTAAGTGATCCCAGGAGTCGCTCCAGCCCTATGTCATCCATCGCCGCCGCATCGTGGGAGAGCAAAGCAGCAAACTCGGGCCGTTCTCGAAGCGTTGGATCAGACTCGACTTGTCGGGTCAGTATCCCGACAAAGAAGTCGAGTTGTATGTATGACGGACGTTCCGTCCAGAGAGTCCCGTCGTTGTCGAAGCAGGCAACACGTTCATCTACCGGGACTGATTTCAGGTCATCGAGATAGGCGATAAGCCGCTCCCGCGTTTCCCCCGGACGCCAGGATGGGAGTCGATCTGTCATGTCACTCTCCTGTCTTGTAACCAAAGATAATGTGCAGCTTAGGTGTGATGAGATACTACCCTTTCTAAATGCCGCTGTCGACCCCGACCCAGCCCGTTCGTCTGTCCAGCATTTAACAAGTATTCACTGATCGGCTTGAAGCGAGCTGAGCTCGCCTGCCCAAGGGTGGCGGGTGCGAGGCCGATTTTTTGGGAAGGCCAATGAGTGCAGAAGGACGACAGGCTTTCTGACGTTTTGTGCCTGATCGGTTGGAATAGGCACGCTGTCTGATTCAGCGTGAGCTGTAAGACGGGGCTCCTTGGAATTGTGACCACTTTACGCCACTCGCTATTATTTGGAACGCCGTTCCAATATGCGGGGACTGCGGGTAACGAGGTCAACAAGGGGTAATGACGATGACTGACACCGATACCAGTACTGACACGGAGATCCCATGGCCACCAGCGGGATTCCGTGGGCCCGAGCAAGAGCAGGCTGAGAAAGGCGCCGACGTTGCCCCGGCGGATGAGTTGGCCCTCGAAGAGATCAACCCGTTGAACGCTCACTTGTTCGCAAACGATCGTTATCACCGCTACTTCGAGCGACTGCGAAATGAAGACCCGGTCCACTTCAATGAGATCGAAACCGCAGGCAGGTACTGGTCAGTGACCAAGGGTGACGATATAAAAGCGGCGGAAGCTGACTGGCAGACGTTTTCGTCGGCCAGCGGCATCACATTGGGCGTCCCAACTGCGGAGCGTGGTGCCGTAGGGTCGGAGACGTCGGCATTCATCGCCATGGATCCGCCTGAGCATCGCGCGCAGCGTCGGACGGTGACGCCAGCTGTGCAGCCGAAGAATCTGCTGAACCTTGAATCGCTGATTCGAGAGCGGACGGTTGAAGTGCTCGAGTCGCTCCCCGAGGGTGAAACGTTCGACTGGGTTGAGACGGTCTCCATTGAGTTAACGACGCGGATGTTGGCAACATTGTTCGACTTTCCGTTCGAGGACCGCATGAAACTTGCCCGCTGGTCCGACATTGTCTTCGCAATTCCTGAGCCGGGGGGCGTCATTGAATCCCTCGAGCAACGCCAAGAAGAACTTATGGAATGTGTGCGCTACTTCTCGGGGTTGTGGGAAGAGCGCCGTGAAAGCCCAGGCGGTGATCTGGTCTCGATGCTCGTACACGGAGAGGCGACGAAGGGCATGTCTGCTGTGGAGCACCTGGGCAATTTGCTCTTATTGATCGTCGGAGGCAACGACACCACTCGAAACACGATGAGTGGCAGCGTCTATGGACTGAACGTGTTTCCGGAGCAGTACGACAAGTTGGTCACTAATCCAGAACTGATCCCCAACATGGTCCAGGAGATCATTCGTTGGCAGACGCCGTTGGCCTACATGCGTCGTACTGCGACCCGTGACTGTGAGCTCGGTGGCAAGCAGATCAAGAAAGACGATCAGCTACTTATGTGGTACCTGTCGGCGAACCGTGACGCAACCGTGTTCGATAACGCTGACGCCATCGACATTCAACGCGAGAACGTCGACCAGCATCTCTCATTTGGGTATGGCATTCACCGTTGTATGGGCCTCCGGTTGGCAGAGATGCAGCTCCGGATTCTGTGGGAAGAAATCCTCGAACGGTTCGAACGGATAGAAGTGCAGGCCGAACCAAGCCGTACGCTCTCGTCGTTTGTCCACGGCTACATCAGCCTCCCGGTGACCGTTACCCGTAAGTAAGGGGACGGGCACGCCGCCCAACCACTCGGAGTATCCATGCCCGTAGACCTTGACCCCCGCCGTTTCACTTTTCTTGACATTGAGCACCGCGATGACGGCGTGTCGATTGTTGTGCTGAACCGCCCAGCAAAGCGCAACGCGCTTAACGTGGCCACAATCGACGAGCTCGTCGACTTCTTCGCTGCCGCGCCGCGTAGTGGGGTTAAGGCCGTCGTACTCGCCGGCGCTGGCGATCATTTCTGCGCTGGCCTTGACCTGATCGAACACCATGACGCAGATCGGAGTCCAGCGGACTTCATGCATGTGTGTCTGCGTTGGCACGAGGCGTTCAACAAGATGGAATACGGTGGTGTCCCAGTGATCGCAGCGTTAAGTGGTGCTGTTGTCGGTGGCGGCCTTGAGCTGGCGAGTTCGGCGCACATCCGGGTGATGGACAGTACGACGTACTTCGCGCTCCCGGAGGGACAACGTGGCCTGTTCACCGGAGGTGGCGCAACGATCCGGGTTGCGCAGCTCGTCGGTAAAGCACAAATGGTCGACATGATGTTGACTGGTCGCGTTCATCAGGGCCAGGCGGCCGTGGATATCGGACTGGCGCAGTACATCGAGACGAAACAATCAAGTTTCGATAAAGCCCTCGAGATCGCACAGCAGGCTGCAGCGAATTTGCCGCTGACCAACTTTGCGATTTGCTCAGCCATCAGCCATATGCAAAATATGTCCCCGTTTGATGCAGCCTACGCCGAGTCAGTTGTGGCGGGGGTCGTCAACACGCAGCCCGACGCGCGCGAACGCCTGGCAGCGTTTGCCGATAAATCGGCTCCGCGTACGCGCCCTGACACTCCGTAGCCTTCGGCCCATGGGCAATCGGGTGGCGCAGGCTGCGGCAAAGGTCGCCAGATCGACGGTTGGATTCGCGGCCCGTCGGATTGCCTCGAGCGAGTGGCTCATGAGTCTTGTCTACGATCACATGAACGAGACCAACTTTTCCGGGCTTGCCGAGCAGGAAGAGATGTTAAGTGACACGGTTCGCGTGGACGCATACCACTCCGGAATTCAGCGAAACATACGATCCGGCGACGTTGTTCTCGATCTCGGAACTGGCACCGGCTTGCTTGCGTTCATGGCAAGTAAAGCTGGAGCGAGCAAGGTCTACGCCGTCGAACACTCTGATTTCATTCAAGTCGCGCGCGAGATTGCACAACTCAACGGCTTCACAAACATTGAGTTCGTCCAGACGAATAGCCGTGAGTTCACGCCCCCGGAGCCGATTGACGTCGTGCTCCATGAGCAGATGGGCGATGAATTATTCAACGAGAACATGCTGCAGAACGTGCTCGACATACGCGACCGAGTGCTGCGGCCGGGCGGTCGGATCCTACCCGCCACCTTCCGACTCTTTGCCGAGCCAGTAACCATCCATGACGCAATGAGGATCAGACGTTTCTGGAACATTGATCTTCCCGATGGCATTGATCTGAGCACGACCGAGCACTCACCTGTCACTGCGCAATTTGACACTGGCCGCAACGAACAGTTCTGGGCCCGCCCAGGATCAGTGGCTTCGACGGTTGGCCTGCCGAGCCCAATCCTCGAATTTGATCTCCACTCCCTTGAGTCGCTTAAGACGCTGGCGACTGATCACCTCATAGTGCGAACTGCTTCCGTTGATGCGATCGTCGACGGCTGCTGTGTGTGGTTTGAGGCAGAGTTCGATGACGTCACAACGCTGTCGACGAGCCCGCTGGCACCGCTCACCAGTTGGGGTAATCGGATCTTTCGACTTGACCAACCGGTCAGCCAAGGCGAGCAACTCCGACTAAACCTTCGGATGGGCGAGCTTTTTGAGCCGTCCACCTGGCACGTCGATCTGCTCTAGTCGACGCGCGCAAGCGGTGGTGCAGTGGATGCGCGGACGACCAGTTCAATCGGGAGGATGGCGCGGCGTGGTGGGCCACCGTGGATTTCCTTGAGAAGCAGATCTGCCGCAACTCGACCTTTGTCGACGAGTGGTTGGCGGATTGTTGTCAGTGGTGGATCCCAGGTGAGCGCCCGCGGCACGTCGTCGAAGCCAACCAGTGAGAGGTCGTCGGGAATGTGCCGTCCAACCAATTGTCCGGCTTGGCTGGCCCCGATTGCGATCTGGTCATTGAAACACAGCAGTCCCGTCACCGTTGGGTGTGCTTCGATCAGATCGACGGCGGCCCGCCTGGCTGAGTCCGGATCGTTTCCGCCCGCTTCCCAGAGCACCAGGCTGGTCTCGTCAAGGCCAGCGTCGACTACGGCGGACCGGTAGCCGGCGATTCGTTCGCGGGCGATTCTCATCGTTGCTGTCCGTTCGCGATCGGTTCCAACGTGTCCACTCCTGGTTTCCGAGGTGAGTCGACCGAGCAGGACTGCCAAGTGGGTGTGGCCCAGATCGAGAAGGTGTTGGGCCGCTAACCGAGCGCCGGCGCGGTCGTCGATGCCGACGAATGAAGCGCGATTACCCAAGTCGGGTTCGTCGACTACTACAACTGGTTGATTTCGACTTAAGACCGACTCGAGCGCAGGATCGCCGTCGGCGACCGAAAAGACAATGTGACCGTCGACTGCTGCCGAGTCAACCGCAGTGCCGCTGAGGGCGACGCCCGGGGGGGCGGGTAAGAGGGTCAGTCCGGTGCCCGACAGGGCGCTGGTTTCAGCGACGCCTTGCATGAAGCTGGTGGTATCCGGGTCGGTGAAGACGAATCGCAGGTCCTCGGTAAAGAGCAGTCCAATAGCTCCCATGTGCCCGCTCCGAAGCATTCGGGCGGCGGCGTCGGGGCCTCGATAACCGAGTTCGGCTGCGGCTTGCAGGATCCGTTCGCGCAACGCTGCTCCAAGTTCGTTGGGGCGGTTGTATGCGTTGGAGACGGTGGTGCGAGATACGCCGACGCGGTCCGCCACGGTCTGCAAGGTCACCTGATTTGACATGTCGAATCTGCCCTTAGGCGGCGAGGCAAACCTCATCAGCTACAACGGCCGCAAACCGAGCGGCAGCCCACAGCTTTGATGTTCCGGCGTCTGGCTCCGCCCATGGGACACTGATCTCGAGTGTAGAGAACTGGTCGGTTCCGCTGACTCGGACTTCTGCGCCGTCGAGGGCGCTGAGGCCCTGTGTGACGCGTAGGCCGGATTCGATGACGGAGGTGTGGGTCTCGTTACGGGCGTCAGCGACTAGTTCGGTTGCGGCATCGAGTCCGGTGGCCACTGCCTGATAGAGATTTTCCTTAATGTCAGCGGGGAGTGATTCGACGAAATGGGTGAAGAGGAGTTTCATGGTGGGGCTTTCGCACTGGTTACTGTATCGATCAATTACTGAATCGATACAGTAACTTTCCCATAGCGGTTGTGCACCATGAACGTCGTCACGTTGGACTCGGGTAAACCGCTGCTCAGGCAATCCAGGCTTTGACCGCAGACAGGTCGTCGAGAGCATTTACCCCAGTTGCGTTGACCGTGAGATGGGTGACACCAACCTTCTTGTACACACCGAGGCGTTCCTGTACGTGGGCCTCGGTGCCAATGAGGTTCGCGGTATCGACGTACTCGTCGGGTACCGCCGCCATCGCCTCGGCGCGTTGGCCGCCAAGGAACAGATCCTGGATCTTTTCTGCCTCGTCTTCCCAGCCATATCGGCGAAAGAGATCGTTGTAGTAGTTCTTCGTCTTAGCACCCATCCCACCGACGTAAAAGCCGACGTGACCACGCGCGCCCTCGCGGGCATCGGCGACGTCAGCACCTTCGCCAATGGCGAGTTGCGCGTCGCCAAAAATGCTAAGCGGGCCGAGGCCATCTGGACGCTTTGCGTTGCCCGCAGCGAGCGCTTCGCCCCACACCCGATCGAAGCGGTCTGGAACAAAGTGAATGGGCTGCCAACCGTCAGCGATCTCGGCGGTCATCTCGACGTTACTCGGGCCGATTGAAGCGATCACGATCGGGATATCTGGGCGGGCGATCCGGTTCATGAATTTCAGTGGCTTACCGAGCCCGGTTCCCTGATCCGCTGGCAAGGGGAGGGACACCGCGCTGCCATCGTGGGTGACCTTGTCCCCGGACCAGACCTTGCGACAGATGTCAACAGTGTCGCGAGTTCGCCCGAGCGGGCGTTTGAACGGAACGCCATGCCACCCCTCGACGACCTGTGCGCCAGAGGTGCCAATTCCGAGGGTGAAGCGGCCGCCGGAGAGAGCGTCGATCGTCGCTGCTGACTGGGCGATAAGCGCAGGTGAGCGGGAGTAGACATTGACAATGCCGGTCATCAGCTCGATCTCTCGGGTCCTTGCCGCGATGTAGCCGAGCACGGAGACCTGATCAAAGCCGTAGATCTCAGGAATGAGCACCATGTCGACACCAGCAGCCTCGAGGTCTTGGATCTTGGAAGTGAGGCGCTCAACGTTGCCGTCGAACATCAATGCCGTAGAGAGTTTCATGGTCGTTCCTTGTGTACTTGTGACTGTTTCTAGTGGCTAAGCAATTCAGACTGGTATAGCTGTCGTGCCCTCAACGAATCGGAGGCATGAAGGGGGCTGCCGGCAGACTTGGCCGTCGGGAAGTCCAACCACCGTCGACAGTGAAGTGATCCCATGAACGATGACCTTGTTGGCCATCCACGCAGGAAGGAAGAGTCCCTTGGCGTTGATGCAAATCACGGTCGTCGCAGTGGTGCTCAGTAACGTGAACTCGTCCGCACCGCTAATCTTGAGTTCATGCGCGAAGAAGCCGAAGGGTTGACGGTTGGCCACTGGGAGCTTGCGAAGGATGTTTCGGAATGGATCGAGGTCCTAGCGGTTTGTGTCATCGCTGCTTCGGTCGTCATTGCCGTCACTATTGGCGTCCGCACAGCGTTTGTCACCGGTGCTGTTGCCGGGGTTGAGGCTGTCAAGCGACAAGTTGGACGTGGGCTCCTCCTTGGACTTGATTTACTCATCGCTGCTGACATCATTCGAACAGTCACGCTCCAACCAACTCTTGAAAATGTTGCCGCGCTTGGTCTCCTTGTCATCGTTCGAACGTTCCTCGCCTGGTCGATCGTTGTTGAACTCTGGGGCCGGTGGCCGTGGCAGCCTGAGCAACGACTGTCTGGCGAGGACAGCGTCGAAAAGTGAATCCTAGGTAGGTTGGCGGTGGCTCGCCGTACGAAATTCGCCACGTCGGACGCTGCTGAATTTCTCAACGCCTCCAAATCACCTTCTAGACGTTCATACAGAAGTCCGAGCATCGCCGTGGGGTAAATGATCGAAATAAGAATCGACAACAGCGGTTGACTGCCAATCGCCGTCAAGACAAGTGCTGACGTGATGCAGGCGAATGCGGCCCAGTAATTTCGCCGATCACATTCCAGAGCACAAATCGGTGATAAGGAAATCGGGTCACGCACATCGTTGCTCCGACCACAAAGCGCACGCCGAGTACGAAACGCCCGAATACGATCAACATTGGCGCCTGACGCTGGAGCATGGCGGATGTTTCAGCGGCCTTCTTTTTACGTCGGGCTGGCACGACTCGCTCTGACATGAACCGGCGGAGCACCGTTCGCGAGATCTAGTACTAGCTCTAGCCGCTGACGATTGTCCCGGCGGAGCCCGCGACGATCAGTCGTCAGATTTCAATGTCCGAATCATTTTGTGTGGCAAGAACTGAACGGGTGTTGAGCAACGACTCGCTCGGGAAATCAGTACGACAGCAATGATGCTCACGAACACGACCACAAGGGCGTACAGATAGTCAAGTCCATCCAGATTGATGTTGGTGACAACTTCCGAAACCGCGTCAACAAGCTAGGCGGTGCCAAAGAGTGCGAATTCTCCGATACTGGGCCAACGAGGTTGCGGGTCCGTCATTTTGGGTTTCAGAAACCGCAGAACCGATGTTCTGCTGCCGCGTGCGTTGTCCTTCGCTATTCGATCGATAAATCGGCTGCTACTCGGAACCCGATGTTCCCCGCAGACGAATCCGGAGTGTTCGAGCTTCGTGCGGACACTCGGTATCGGTGACAGTACGAATCGTGGCACAGATGGGATCCGCCGCGCATCACTTTTGCTTCGCCTGTTGGTGGGCCGTGTGGGTTCGCCCGGGGACCATTGACATGAAAATCAGAGTGAAACCAGTCGTTGGTCCACTCCCAGACGTTGCCGGCCATGTCGTGAAGGCCGAAACCGTTCGGCGGGAACGCATCGATCGGCGAGGTACCGATGTAGCCGTCTTCGGCGGTGTTCTCAGCAGGGAACGAGCCCTCAAAAATGTTGCACATCGTCTGATCGTTGGGGGCAAACTCGTTGCCCCACACGAATCGCTGCTGGACGAGTCCGCCGCGGGCAGCCATCTCCCACTCGGCCTCGGTCGGTAGTCTTACGCCCGCCCACGCACAGTACGCCTGTGCGTCAGTCCACGTGGTGTGGACGACTGGATGGTCTAACAGCCCATTGAGGTCTGACTGCGGGCCGGCGGGATGTGCCCAATCCGCGCCATACACCTGCCGCCACCAAGGTGCTTGTTCAACGCCACGGGTGTCGGGGAAGTCGTCAGGAAGCAACAAATGGAAAACGAACGACCACTCAAACCGTTCGGCTTCGGTCTGATATCCGGTGTCATCGACAAACACTGCAAACTGTTGATTGCTGACTGAATGTTTGGCGATGCGAAAGCCGTCGAGAATAATTTCTCGCGCTGGGCCCTCACCGTCACCGGGGTATCGATAGTCCTCGTTCGTCCCCATAATGAACGCCCCACTCGCGATATCGATGAAATCGCCGTCGTGCGCGCCGCCAGGGCCGAGTTTTCCCTGTTTTACCGTATTTTGATGTTCCGAAGTCGTCTCTTCGACACGCTTGGGGGCACAGCATGGCATCGATGTTGACTCATTTTTGTCTGACACCGTTCAAACCCTACTTGTGAGATCCCCGGAGCTGGGCGTTGCTTGTTTGTCGAAAATGACGAAGAGCATTCGTACTTAAAGGGTGTGGTTGCTCACCGGTTGGTGAGCTGCTCTATCCTCGCAACTGTGAAGTTTCCGATCCTGAAACCAAGATCGCTCTTTCATCGAGAGACCGCGAAAGATGACGCAGTCGCTGGGCTTGTTCTCGGCGTGGAGAGTATTCCCGATGGTCTGGCGAGTGGCCTGCTCGCTGGTGTCAATCCGGTCGCCGGGCTTTACGGCTACTTGTACGGGATGATTGGCGGAGCGCTGTTCACGAGCACTGCTTTCATGACGGTTCAAGCGACCGGCGCTATGTCGATCATCGTCGCCGACGTTGATCTCGCCAGCCGCGACAACCCGGCACGTTCGTTGTTCACGCTCACGATCCTGACTGGCTTGGTCATGATCATCGCAGGGCTGTTGCGGATGGGCGCGTTCCTGCGTTTTGTTTCGAATTCAGTGATGACGGGTTTCATCACCGCGGTTGGCATCAACATCGTGCTCGGCCAGCTCAATGATTTCAGCGGCTACGACGCGCAGGGTGGCAACCGGATTGCTCGGACATTTGATCTGCTCTTCAATTTAAATGAGGCCAAGCTTGCTCCGGTTGTCGTCGGCACAGTGACCATTGTTTTGATCGTCGGTTTGCAACGGACCCGACTCGGAGCGCTCGGCATGGTCGTGGCGGTGGCTGTCGGGTCAGCTGTTGCAGCAATTTTCCAAAGCGCAGATCATCAAGTTGAGCTCGTCCGCGACATCGCCGACGTGCCTAATTCGCTCCCCTTCGTCCAACTTCCCATCATCTCTGAGGTCCCGTATTTGCTGCTTCCGGCGATATCGCTGGCATTCGTTGGTCTCGTGCAAGGCGCTGGCGTGTCGGCCGGATTTCCGAACGGCGACGGGAGCTTGCCAAGCAACTCACAGGACTTCATCGGGCAGGGCGCCGGGAACGTCCTGGCCGGTTTGTTTCAAGGCACACCGGTCGGAGGCTCAATGTCAGCGAGCGCCATTGTCACCGACGCCGGTGCGCGCAGCCGGACGGCGCTGTTCTTCGCAGGGCTCGTTATGGCAATCGTGCTGCTGGCTTTTGCACCGCTTGTTGAACGGATCGCCATTCCATCGGTGGCGGGATTGCTCATCGTGGTTGGTATCGGCACGATCAAGCCCGCCAAGGTTCGGACGGTTGCGCTCACCGGAAAGGTGCCGTTCTTGGTCATGTCGATCACGTTGGTGCTTACGATGATGATCCCGCTGCAGTTCGCAGTGATGTACGGCGTGACCCTTTCGGTCTTGCTGTTCGTGATCCGCCAGTCTTCTCGACTCGTCACCTTCCGTCTCGAGTTGCAGGACGACGGCCGGGTCCGCGAGGTGAAGCCACCGCTTGAGCTCCCGCCGGGTGAGGTGGTTGTCTTGCAGCCGTTTGGTCCGATTTTCTTCGCTACGGCAACTGTTCTCCTCGACCAAATGCCGACGGTGACACCGCTATCACGACACTCGGTCGTCATCTTGCGCATCCGTGGGTCCGATGACGCAGGGACCACCTTCCTTGACATTCTTGGCAAATATGCGCAATCGCTGCGTGACGCGGACTGCAAGCTCATGATTGTCACTAACAACCAACACGTCATCAAGCAGATTGACGAACGAATGGTCACCCAGGCCATCAACGCCGAGAACGTTTACCGCGGCACTGAGTACGTTGGAGAAATGGTGCGGCAGGCTTACACAGATGCTCTGGAGTGGGTAGCTGAACAGACCGCCGAATCAGGTCAGGCCGCCGAGCCAGCTGAGGTGGGATCAACTGCTGAGACCGTTCTCTCATCGCGTCGCTCTGCTCACGAAGACATGTCGAGCGACCAACTTGCGCTCTGAGTAATGATTCAGCGGAGTTCGATGGAGCTGTGCTGCGGAGCTCCTAGTCGATGCTGACGAGTTCGGCGGAAGGGGCGTCTTGTGTGGCGGCAACGGCATTGCCGTATACGAGGTTCATGGCAATGGCGGCCAGCGGGGCAACGATGATGTAAAGCAGCGAGACCAGTGCTGAGAATGCCCATAGGGGAATTGACGCAGCCCCGACGAGCAGAAGTAGCGATAACCCCATCACGGTGATGAACAACATGCCGTTGATCGCTGCGGTTGCATTAGCGGTGTGGATCCAACGACCATGAACGAGTTCGGAACTGCGTTTCAACGAGCCCGGCGCGTCTGTCTTCTCGTTTGCGATCACCTGGGGCACGAGCTGATACCGCACGAGCTGGCGGATGCCCCACGGGATTCCAATGATGCTGACTAGAAGGATGACAACGGTGACGTAGGTGCGGACGAACGCTCTGACCAGGGTCCGACGGCTCGCCCATGTGATGAGGGCAGCGGCCTGGATTCCGTTACGCGTGTGATCGCCGCCGCGCAGGAACTCCGCTACTAGTGCACTCACGCCAACAAAAGCGGCGAGGTTGACTGCACTGCCAGCTAGTGCTGCCATCAAGAGGTTGGTGCCGCCTGATGGTTGGGCCAGATCGATGAAGCTTCCGGCGATTGGAATTAATCGGACAATGACGGCGGTCGCGGCGGCAAAGGCGGCAGCGGGGAGGTACAGCAACCCGAGCGTGATGAACAAAAGCGGCGATCCCAAGTACGTCGTCGCTGAGGCACGGATGATCTGGCCAACGCGACGACGGCGGTGCAAGGGTTCAGAAGGTACGCGGGACCAATCTGTTCGACTAGCGATGAATTTCAGCAAGAGAAAGGTAGCGAGGAACGCGATCATGGCGGCAGTCGGCGACACAGAGAAGGTGACGAGCGCGCTGGAACCAGCCGCAACAACACTGCAGAATGCTCCGACGACTGTTGCTTCGTCTGAATCAACTGAAGGGATCATGACGCTCGACGGTCGCAACTCCTCGAACCACGGCAGGGGATCGAGCCAACGGTCCTTGCTAGCTGGTCCTGTTGGGCCATTAAACGGGCCTCGTTGGCGCTCACCCCACCGGCCCTCAAAGGACACCCAGGCGAGGGGGTCGTCGGGGTCGTCGACCGCATCGGGGAGCAGCACGACCTCTGGTGAAATCGAGTCAGATGGACCCGAGGTGTCGTCACAGCCGAAGCCCTCGGATGCGCCGCGTCCGAGGAAGACCGCTGCGCCGAAGTAGCTGGCATGGGAACCAGCCGAGGAGTAGACCAGCGGGTGATCGCCGTCGCGCTCAAGCTTGTCCGAGTCCCAGGTAGCGCGTTCGCCGCCTTCGTGTTGCGAATAGCCGATTTCGATTGGAGTTGAGGCCAGCGCCTCGTCAATCGACGAGGCATCGAACAGAAGCGATATGCCTTCCCAGTCGCTCTCGTGTTTGTTATTCCAGTCGTTGTAGTACCAGTACGTCCAGTACTGCACGACGAGCTTGCCTGGTGCGTCGGATGGCTGCACGATGTGCGCGTAGACCGTGGCAGGCTCGTCAGCGGCGTACTTGTTGAAGTCGCGTTCATAAATGCACTCGGGTGACAGCGAACTTCCTGGGAAATCGAGGAAAAATCCTTCCCCAAGGTCAATCAGGTCGGCGGCGCTTGGTGCCCACGTCACGATGGGGTCATCGCGGCCGACTTGGCGCAGCGCCACCTCCGGGTTGTCGAGCACGATGTCGACGGCGGATGGTCCATACGGTTCACCCTCACTGTCGCAGTCTTCAGATTGCTGTTTGACCATGATGATCGGCGCGAACCGCTCAACGAGTTGTTGGGCAGAGTCCTCAGACTGAGCTTGAGCGGGACCGGCCCCGAGATAAAGCAAAGCAAGGCTGAGAATCAGGGCAGCGAGAAAGCCCGATGCAACGCGGCGAGCGTCACGAGGGCGAGGAGTATTCGCTACAGAAGAACTTTCGTCTGCTTGGTGCCGGAACGGCGACGTCAGTTGCAACTTGGACTTCCTCTCGACCTGGCGCAACGGACAAGCCACTTGCGCACGGTCGAACAGTAGTCGCCTCTCCCCGCTACGCGGCCTTCCTGGCGATGAGCATCCCCGGTGTCTAAGGGTGCTTGGGCTTCGGTCGGCGTGCAGTCGCGGTGTACCGCTCGTCGCCAGGAATAGCGTCAAGTGCAACTGACGTGAATCCAGCGGCTCTAAGACGCTGATTTAGTTCAGCTCGGGTAAATGGCCACATTGTGACCGGGTATGACCGAAGGGTGGCGTGATTACCGTCAATGAAAATTGGTGCTATCTCAAGCAGGTGTGGGTCGCCGAACGCCTCAGGAACGTGCCAGGAGTAGGTACGCACGCAGCGTGTGCCATTGCGCTCAACGATGTCTGGCTCGATCTCGACTCGACTGCCCATTTCGTGCACGAGTTCCCAGTCGTGGGTATCGAGAACGAGTATTCCGCCAGGAGTAAGGATCGAGCGAAAAGCTTTGAATGCGTCGATAGCCGCCTCAGCGTCGGGTGCGTGCGCGATCGAGTTGCCAGTGCAGAAGATCGCGTCGAACCGCTCGGGCTCGAATTTGGTTGGAAGGTCTGCCCACGTGCTGGTGATGACGTCAGGCCGATCGACTCCTGCGGCTTCGAGGCGGTGACGGGTCACGGCGACCATCTCTGTGCTTGCATCGGAGGCGGTGACGTTGAAGCCACGTCGCACAAGCGCTGTGGCATCGACGCCAATCCCGCACGCAGCGTCGAGAACGCACGCCCCCAGCTCAAGTGACGACATCGCCGCTCTGACCCCGGGTGTGTCACTGCCGAGGAACAGAGCGACGTCGTCGAAGTACCAGTGGTAATCAGTGGCCAAGGACCGGTATTGGTCCTCGGTCATGTCAGCCGAGAAGCTTGGCCTTTTGTGCAGCAAACTCCGCGTCAGTCAGCACGCCCTGATCGTGGAGTTGACCGAGCTGTGTGAGCTGGGCCATGAGGTCCGGTGCGGCGGCAACTGGTGCCGGAGGGGCAGCAGCAGCGGCAGCGGCGGCGGCAGCCTGAGAGTCAGCGAGGCCCTGATCGTAGGCTGATTGCTGAGCGGCAGCAGCTTGTTGCTGGCCCTCGTTGAACTTCTTTGTCTGTCGGGCGCTCACACCGCCGGCAACGGCAGATGCCGTGCCTGCAACCACTGCGGTCCGACCCACGGTTCGGACTACTCCTCCACGTCGGCGACGCATCATGACTGAACTCCTGTTTCTGTAATTGTTGTTGTGGTCATCATCCCTCCAGGGATGCTTCTAGGGCGTCGAGTTCGTCGAGCGCTCCAATGATTGATTGCACCGGAATCCGGCCGCTGTCGACGACGACTCCTCCGCCCTCGCGAAGCGCAATCGCGAACGGCGCCGCCCAGGTGTTCTCGAACACGAGCATGATCGCTCGTGTGTCAACTTCCATCGCCTCACCGGCGGCGGCGACGTCGTCGTCGCCGAGAATGCCGGTCTCGAAGCCGTCAAACACATTGATGTGAATGGCCTCGTCGCCGGGCAGATCTGAGATCTCGATTGCCTGCACCGAACCATCGGAAAGCTTGCGGAGGAACATCACGTCAAGGATGGTGATCAAGCCTCGTTCGACGAGGTCAAACAGAGGCGGCGCTGCCTTGCCGGTAAACGGCTGGTCGAACTCGATCAACATCCAGTCGATCGGTCCCATTTCTCTCATGTCGTCTGTCACGTTTCAATTCCTATTCAAGTCGAGTGTGAGCGATGAAACCTAGCACCGTGACTTGAAATCATGATTTCACGTACGGCCGTTTTCTGAGGATATGTGTTGTTGCTCAACCCTAAAAGTAGGGAAAAAATCGGCGAGATGGGCTCGGCAGCGGTGCGGACACAGCAGGGATATCAGTTTCGGAAACTCAACGCGGCTCGGCGGCGGTAAGGGGATGAAGAATTCGGCTTTTACGTTGACGCTGACGACGAAACGGAGGGCCTCGTTTTCGCACGCCGCGTGCAGTCTTTGAAAGAGTTGGCCGATGACGTCAAAGTGGTGATCTTCGACATCGACTTCTCAAAAGGCGCTACACATAGCCTGACTCCTTTGACTATCGCTTGGCTTTCTGCGTTCTGGGTTATTGGCGCTGATGATGTCGCCGTCCCATCGCAAGATCCTGCCCATCTGATTGGTGCTAGCGCCTCCGTCTTTGTCGATGTTGATCACCTTGCGCGGACACCGAATAGGTTTGGAAACAATTCCCCGGTCGAGATCGGTCAGCGGTATTTCTGTGTTCAAAGCCTCTCGAATCGACTGACTCGACGGATCCCGAAGTCCGACTCGTCGTGCAGTGCACGGAGCAATGTGACACGGTGCGGGAATCTCTCATCAAATCGAGCCTGAAGCTCTCGTTGCCGCTGGGCGTCACTGACGTGCTGCCACGACTCAATTGACTCCCAGACAAACGTCAAGATGATGCGACCAGGGTGAGCATCGTCGAGCCACACCTCCTTCGACAGGAATGGAATGTGATCGAGGCCAAGCACATCGGCCTCGCCTAACGTCCAGACCTCGTGATCAATCGCCAGGAAGGCGTCGACGTGCTCCGGGTCGACCTCGAACACGAGAACCTCGACCGGCAGAAGTTCATCCGAGGAATAGCGAAAGCCCTCTGACACCTAGTTAACCGTAGTTCTCGAAGCGTTCGTGGCCGAGATCTGAACTTTGACAACGACAAGTGGGATTGGCAAAAGTTTTAGCCCGAGCAATGACGTGCAGCGGTCAATTCTTCTTGCTCCCAAGAAAAAGCACGTGGGTCTAGCGACGTATGATGCAAAAGTTCCCACCACCAAGTTTCCGCTAATCCGAGACATCCGACCGCCTGACGGTGCTCCCAATGTGATCGTCCAAAATGGTCGAGACTTGATGTTCGGGGACCGAAATCGTCGACGAGATCCCTTGTCGACGGTCCGCACGCTGCGCAGACTGCAGCGGTGTTGAGACCGTCCTTGTACGTTTGGTGATTCGAACTCAGATCAGCTTGTAACGGCCAGCATCGGTGACGAAGTCGGCGTGGCCGTACATGTCGAGCAGTTTGGCGAGTCGCCGGTTGAGTCGTGCGTCCACGTAATCGCCAACCAAAGGCAAGCGGAGGCCCAATCGGTAAAACAGCGTCTTGAGAGCTACGGCTCCCGCTGCGACGCCAGCGGCCACCTTTTCGGACGGGCTGAAAGTAATGCCGATCGAAGCAGCCCTTGCTGCGTCGCCATCGAGGAAACTTTTAATCAACACGAACTTCGAAAATCCGTTCTCCAGCCATGTGTGCAGCCGGCCCGTGATTGAGGACGTGTCGAACAAGTCGGCGTCCATTGTGCCGCGGACGAGCGCCCCGCATGTCTCGTCGTCGTAACCCTCGCGCAGCGAAACGTGCCGGGCGATCAGTAGATCGACGATTTCTTGGGGAGTTTCACCGAGCAGATCTTCCGGAAGGCCGAGAAGGAAACACCGGTAACGCGACAGCTCGACGCTGGCTCGTTGTTCGGGAGTGAAGTCGGTTTGTCCCTTGCGGAGCAGTTGTGCAGACATTAAGAACACGCCGATCAGACCGGCAGGCATCTGGTCGGCCTGTGGAATCGGAATGCCGTAGGTCGAGACGTCCCACTGACCTGAATTAAGGATGTGATAGCGAACCATCGAGTGCATGAGCCGTACTTTCGCCGCGGCCTCGAATCCTTTCCCCGAACGCTGCAGAGCACCGGGCATGGTCGTCGCCGTGAAGAAGCTTGCCGTCTCGAAGACCCTTTTTGCCGCTGCCTCATCAGACAGCGTTCCGGTCATCGTCATCGGAAGTGCGGCGTACTTATTGAGAAAGGTAGCGAGAAATGCCCCGCGGATCGCGAGCGGCGTGGCAGTCGCCATCGAAATCCGTTCGGTTCGAGCACCCTGCTCGACAAGCTCCATGTCGACCCAGATGGGTGTGGTCTCCATAGCGGAGATGAGAGCGACAAGTTCGCGCGGTGCGTTGTCGACACTGTCAACGCCGCGTTCGCACGCAACCTCTAGCATCTCGACCAGCGCCTGGAAGCCGTACTCGGGGATCAATGTGGCGTAGGCGTCGGCGATGCGATCCCCGGTCATCGTGGCGTTGCGCATTGTCTCAAGGAGCGCTGGCCGATCGAAGACCCGGCGCACAGCGTTGCGGGTTGCTGCGAAACGCTCGTCGTCGATCGTTGCTCCCTGATCGAGGCGCTCGGGCGTCACGGTGAAGTCAACTTCGCCGTAGATCCCCGGAAGGTCACCTCGTTGTTGAGTCACGCTGTCGGCGTATGCCTGGCTCTGCATTTGGTCTGTACTTTCCTTTGCGGTGGCGAATTTTTAGAGTACGCCACCCCCGATCCTCGAAGCGCACCACACAGACGTATGGGCCCGAGAGCGGTCGGTGAACGCCGCCGGCTCGGACTCTGGCTTCTGATCAAAATGGGTAAGACCGATCAGGCTGTTGGCGATCCAGCGATGAATTAGGCGTCAAGAAGGAGTCCGAGTTGACGTGAGCGGGCGACGACTCGACCCGTGCTGTCCCACAGCGTGCCACTCTCGATCAATCGCCCCCCGATGAGGTCGTCGCATTCAAACCGGGCTTGGATCCATCCGTCCGCTGGTTTCCGGCGGACGTGCACGGTGAGTTCAATTGTCGGAACCCAACCGACGCTGCCGAGCTTGGCGAACAGCGAAGGTGGGAAGGCATCGGCGAAGAGCGGTAATGACAGCGCAGTTGGGGGCGCGCCATCACTCAGCCGAACCCAACCTTCGCTGATTGCGGGCTTTGACTCATTTACGACAGCGGAGTTGGGGTGGACGCGAACATCAATGCGCGAGGCGATCGGCAGAGCAACGCCTTGTAGAAGCTCGGCTCGGTTAAGACATTCCTCAGGCGCCGGAATCAGCGGCGCTGAAATATCAATCCCTGTTCCAGGCTCGTGGTCGTCAAGGTCACCAAACACTGCGCTTACCGTCAAGCGTTGCGTTTCTGCCACGGTCAGGTCGCCGGTCAGCACACTGACCGATCGACCGCGTCGGACGAGCGACGTGTTGATCCGGGCGTCACCGCCGCCCTGAATCGGTCGCAGGAAATGCGTTGTAACCGAAAGTGGGTCGGAGTGGCCCGACTCCTCACGGAGCGAGCGCAGCACAGGGAGCATCGCGTAGCCGCCGTTTGCGTTGTCACCGATATCCCACGCAGTTGAAAGGCGGACGTGGTATCGACTGTCGCCTCGAGCGACCACAGCGGTTTCGGCGTCGAAGGCGCTTGTGAACACGGTCAGCGCCTGAGCGACGTTTCGATGCGGTCAAGCGCAGCCTGCATTCCGGTGGTTATTCCCTTTGATTCGTCCAGCATTCGCCTGCGGACCAACTTCGGAAAGCCGGAGCGCCGCGGGTAGCTGAACGACTTGGTCGTCGCTGCGGCGCCATCTCGTTCGGTGAACTCACACCGCCACGTCAAACACTCCGCAGCGATGAACTCGAACGCTGCGTTCGGTTTGATGCCGATGACAGCGGATGACATCATCCAACTTTTGAGGGTGTTTGGACCGCTGTCGGCGGCGACGTCGCCCCTAAATTTAGCGCTGTCGGCAGAGCCCGAAACAGCGTCCGACCATTTTCGAACCACGCGATCGGAACTCCATTTGCCCATCTGCGCCATGTCAGCTGTTGCTGGGAATACGGCCCTAATCGGTGCGACGGTTGCCGTGGTGGCGGAGCCAGTCACGGTTTCGGTCGGAATGTCGATCACCTCATCAGTGTCGCGCGCCAACACACCGCTGTGCATAGCCTGGGCTTCAGGCCAGCTAGTAGCGTGAAGCGGTGAAGACGGCCGAAGAGTTGGAGTCAGAGGGTGGCATCTGGTCTGTCGGCTACCTGCCGGTCACGCTTGCAAACCTCACAATTGTCGCCATTGCGGCCTTCGACGGCCTTGCGTTGGTGGCAGCGTTACCGTCAATCGCCGATGACCTGGGAGGCGTCGCGCTCCTCCCGTGGGTGATCACCGCCTACCTGGCGACGTCTGCCGTCGCCGGCATCACGGCAGGTTCTATCATTGATGCTGTCGGCGTGCGACGAACTTTCCGCGCTGCCGGTATGTGGTTTTTGCTTGCAAGTACCGCTGCGGCAGCGGCTCCGAACATGGAGTCATTGGTTGCCGCCCGTGCGCTGCAGGGCATTGGTGGCGGCTTGGTCATCTCGGTTGCTCTGACCGCGGTCGGCCTCGCTTACCCGCAGCGATTGCGGGCCAGAGCATTTGCAGCAAACTCCATGGTCTGGGGAACGCTGGGTTTTGGTGGTCCGGTCATTACCGCCGGCCTGCTTGCTGTCGCTGGCTGGCGAATGATCTTCGTGGTGCAACTCCCGATCACTGCGTTGGCTCTCGCAGCGGGGTGGCGGACATTGCCGAGCACGAGGGACAGACCGCAGCGCGTCGTCATGGACTTTCGTGGCATCACGCTCATCATTGGCTTGGTTGCTGCCTCGTTATTAGCCGTTGAGCAGATGGGTGACCGTTGGTGGCTGGCTGCTGCGGGTGCCGCCGTGACCGTAGCGTGTGGCGCTGCATTCTGGATTCATTCGAGTAGCGCTGAGGTTCCACTCGTCGCCCAAACTCACATCACGCGATTCCCGCTGAAGCGGATCCACGTGACGTCTGGTCTGGTGCTGATTGCGGGCCTCGCAGCTGATAACTACCTCCCGTTGTATATCCAGACGACGCGAGGTCAATCTGCGTCATTTGCCGCGTTCTCGGTGTTGTTCCTCACCGTCGGGTGGTCGTCTGCGGCCTTCCTCGTCAGCCGGCTACTTGAGCGCTGGCGTGAAGCTGACGCCATTTTGCTCGGCTCTATCCTGATGATCCCTGCCGTGATTTGGGCAGGAGTCGGGGTTGCTTTCTCCTGGCCAATTCCAGTGATCTTCGGAGCGTTTTATGTCATGGGAGCGGCGATCGGATTCGTCTCGACTGCCGGGCTGACACTGCTCCAGGCAAGCGCCGACGATTCAGAGATGGGGCGCGTCAACAGCGCGCATCAGTTCATCCGCACCATCGGGATCACCTACGGAGTTGCTGTAGGCGGGGCGATATTGCTGTTCGTCGTTGGCAACCAGGTTGGCGACGTGGAGGTGGTGCGAGAAGTCCTCGGAGGTGAGAACGTGATCACCTCAGCGGCCACTCTCGATGCCATCCAGGACGGCCTCGTCTGGGTGCTTGGCTTCAGTGGCGTCGCGGGTGTCGGTTGCCTCACCGCTGCGATGGTCTTGTGGCGCAACACCCGCCGGCGGGCTTCGAGCCCAGCCGCGATGAGCGAGCGCATTGGGTAGCCCCGAAGGAGTGCGAAGTGTGAGACCTGGAGGCGATTGCTACCGCGTTCGATGCCGTGCTCGTCAACAAATGTAGGGACGTCATCCTTCTTGGGTGATGTACCCAAGGAGCAGCACCTTGGTGTGATTGCCGCGCAACTTGGGGGCCAACTTGCTGATTGCCGAAGCCATCCTCGCCTAACGTTTCGCCGTTCTGACTGCAAGAAACGTACTGACCGCTATCGGGTCGGCGTCACGGTCGAAATGGCT
>CALKNK010000013.1 GCA_938091165.1 uncultured Ilumatobacter sp.
CTGTATCTGTGGGGCGGACTTCCCGTCGCACTTTGGGGTACAGCGGTCTTTGTGGGCGTTACTTGGATCTTGACGTTACGGCTCCCCGCAGTCGACCACGCCACCGCAGGCACCTCCGTCAAACGCTAGGAAACCCCGTTCCAACCAACGTCTCTAAGCCATCAAGGCGCGCGGGCTTTATCCTGCGGGGGACAGATATTGCACCGAACCCGGCTACCGAGGCACTCGATAGGTCTAAAAATCTCCAAAACAATGCAGACAATTCTTGCGATCTTCGATGCATCACGGCTGCGATGATGACTTCTATTGATCGGAGTTGTTTTCCTGGTATCTCGAACCTGTCACAGAGCAGCTCACGACCCTGCGGAGACGGACATGCCAGATGGCATCTCATCTCCAATTATTTGGTCGAATTGAGGGCCTCATCTGCCGGCGTTTAAACACGGCCTGCAAGGTGAAGCCTTTCGATCAAACCCATTTGGTCACGCCATGTTCAGTGTTTATGTACCCGATGCTGTCGACTTCAAAATCTCAAAGGGCGACGAGGAGGCGAGTAGCGTCACGTTGAGCGACAGAATTGCTCTCCACCAAAGATGACGAAGATGACCATGTCCGTCCCATCAGAACTCGACAACCCACTCTCCGGCAACGGCGTCTCCCGCCTCAATCTCAACGAGGCAAAAACACTCGCCGATCAATTTGGTGCAATCGCAGACCCGGCCCGCATTCAGATGTTGTCGATCATCGCGACGTCGGCTACCGGAGAGGTGTGTGGGTGCGACTTCGTCGAGCCAATCGGCAAGTCGCAACCCTCAATTTCGCACCACCTCAAGGTTCTCAGCAATGTCGACCTGGTCTCAAGCGACAAACGAGGGCGCTGGATTTGGTATCGGCTCAACCGCGGCTCCATCGATGGCATTATCAGCAGCCTGACTTCCGCTGCTGTCGGCTCGCAGAGCTGATATGTGCGGACGATTTGTCTCGACCAGCACGCCCGATGCGATAGCGGACTACTTCGGTGCGACCGCGACTGTCGCTCCGCTGGACGTGAACTTTAATGTCGCGCCGACTCACGCCGTCTATGGCGTTGTCGCGCGCGCTACAGATCCCGACACGCCGCTTGACAAGACTGTCCGAGCATTCCGCTGGGGACTGATCCCAAGTTGGGCCAACGATCACCGAATTGGCGCCCGGATGATCAACGCCCGTGCCGAGACGCTCAAACAAAAGCCGTCGTTTCGTGATTTAGTGAAGAACAGGCGTGTGATCATCCCCATGGACGGGTTCTACGAATGGAAACTAGGCGTCGCTAACGGTCCAGGCAATGCCGGTGGCGTGCCACTCAAGCAACCCATGTACATCCACAGCGTCGACGGCAGCCCACTCGCAGTCGCAGGGCTCCGAGCGACGTGGAAGGACCCATCAGATCCCAACCATCGTTGGCTGCACAGCACCACGTTGATCACCACTGCGGCCAACGACCTGATGTCGTTAGTGCACGATCGGATGCCGGTACTTATCCCACGAGATCGATGGGACGATTGGCTCAATCCAAACTATGACAACATCGACGCCTTGTCGGACATCTTCACCGCTACCAATGACAGCATCCTTAAGATGCACGCGGTTTCTGCCAAAGTAAACGACGTTCGCAACAACGCCCCAGACCTCCTCGCCGAGATATAAGCCGTCCGCTTCCGATCAGAGTTCGGCGATGATTTGAGCAGCCCAACCTTCAAGGTCGCTGCGTTCAACGTGGGTAGCAGCATTTGCAAACGAAAGTTCGCTCATCTCATTAGTTGGCACCAGATGAATATGGGCGTGCGGCACCTCGTAGCCCGCAATCATGAGGCCAACCTTTTCGCAACCGAAAGCCCGCGCTTGGGCTTTGGCGATGCGGCGAGACACATCGAACAAGTGCGACGACAACTCGGAAGAGGCGTCTATCCAGTGATCGATCTCGTCGATAGGTACGACGAGAGTATGTCCCGGCGCCATTGGATTGATCGACATAAATGCAACACAGCGGTCATCGCGATGAACAAAGGTCCCAGGAATATCGCCTTTGATGATCATTGTAAAAATGGTGCTCATACCCGCCTCACAGTACGCGCCCCCTACGATCGAGGCGTGACCATCGACGGCGAGACCGCTCAAACACCCGCGAGCAGCTCAGACAGTCTCTTCGAAAATTTGTGGACGGCCCCCAATGCCTTCACGCTCCTTCGGTTGCTGTGTCTGCCGGTCTTCCTCTGGCTTCTGTTTGCCCAAGGCAACCGAGCTGGCGCAGCGTGGATGCTCGTGGCGCTCGCGAGCACCGACTGGATCGACGGCTATCTCGCTCGACGTTTCGACCAGGTGAGCGAGTTCGGCAAAATCTTCGACCCGACCGTCGACCGTCTCTTCTTCTTCGTGTCGGTTGTCGCCATCCTCATTGACGGCAGCATTCCTGTCTGGTTCGCTGTCGCAGTGTTGCTCCGCGAGGTAGCAGTGGGCGCGATGATGGCGATTGCAACATTGTTTTTCGGCATGGAACGATTCGATGTCACCTGGTGGGGCAAGACCGCGACCTTCCTGCTCATGGCGGCGGTTCCCAGCTTCTTGATCAGTGAAGCGGGCGTGTCGGAGTCGGACTTCTTTGCTGTCGTTGCGTGGGCCACAGGAATCCCCGGGCTCGCCCTCAGCTACTGGACTGGCATCGCGTACATTCCTCAGGTTCGAGCTGGATTAGCAGCCGGGCGCCAAGATCGCGCAGACCGTGTTTCTCCACGGCAGTGATTCTCGCTACGGTACGTAGCGATGAACGTTCCAGCTGACCTTCTCTACTCATCGGACCACGAGTGGATCCGCCAAGACGGCGAGGTTGTGACGATCGGCATTACCGAATACGCCCAGGATTCGCTCGGTGACGTTGTGTTTGTCGAGGTTCCTGAGCAGGGGACGGCTGTGGTGTCGGGCGACTCATTCACTGAGGTCGAAAGCACAAAGTCAGTCAGCGACATCTACGCCCCGGTGTCAGGCACCATCTCCTCCGTCAACGACGCTCTCGAGGACCAGCCCGAACTCCTCAACAGTGACCCTTATGGTGAGGGTTGGATCTGTGCAATTCGATACTCCGATGCTGGCCAACTTGAAAATCTGATGGACGCCGACGCCTACAGGGCCCTCACCGAAGGCTGAACACATGAGCACCTACGTCTTCTGCAATCAATGCGGCCATCGCAACCCGCCGGAGAGCACATTCTGTTCGAGCTGCGGCGAACCCTTGGATTCACTTAATGATCGAACGATCACCCTCACCGCAATCGATCCCCTGCAAGACGCCCCTGGGCCCGGAGACGATATTGTCGTGCCGGTCGGTGATCTCTCAACCGAAACTGGAGTCCTTATAGTCCGGGCCGGGGCTCAAGCTGGCGCCCGGTTCTTGCTTGACGAGGATGTGACCCGAATGGGACGCCATCCGACCAGCGAGATCAGCCTTGACGACATCACCGTGTCGCGACGACATGCCGAGATCGAGCGCACGGCCGACGGCTACGTCGCCAGCGACGCCGGCTCACTTAACGGCACCTACGTCAATCAGGAGCGCATCAACCGAATTCTGTTGCATCACGGTGACGAGGTTCAGATCGGCAAGTTCAGGCTGGTTTTCTTCGAGCGCAACGATGGTTGACCTGCCCGGCAAGACCGCACCGATGTCACATCTTTCCATTGGCGAAGTCCTTGCGCTGTTACTTGAGGAGTTTTCCGATGTCTCGATCTCAAAGATCCGATTTCTCGAAAGTCAGGGGCTGATCGACCCTGAGAGGACACCGTCGGGCTACCGCAAGTTCTACGACGATGACGTCGAATTACTGCGCTGCATCCTGCGAGAGCAACGCGAGAACTACTTGCCGTTACGTGTCATCAAAGACCGACTGGATTCAGGCGAGATAGATCCCACGAGCGAAATCCCCCGTCCTCGAGGAATTCGCAACATGCCCGACGACGATTCGGTTGCTGGTCACCCTGCGGCCAATCCGATCGCATCAAGCGGGCCAGCGCCACTGACCGGCTCTGAAGCCCTTTTCGCCCGCACCGACTCTGAGAGCACAACTAAAGACGTGGCCGAGTCCAACGCCCTCGTCAACGATCAAATGCCGGCGGACGCAACCGTTTCGCCCTCAGCGAATCCCGTCGCCGACGTCAAGGCGCAATCGTCGTTGCCGAGCGCTGCGTTGACACGTGACAAACTGTGCTCGATGGCATCAATCGACGCAGCTGTGCTTGCGAACCTCGAGTCCTACGGCGTGATCACAGGTCTCAGCGGAGCAACCGACATGTACGGCCAGGACGCTCTCGAAGTAGCGACAATAGCCAAACAGTTCCTCGACGCAGGCTTCGATGAGCGTCACCTCCGAGGATGGAAAGTCGCTGTGGACCGCGAAGCTGGCCTCTTCGAACAAATGATTCAACCGCTGTTACGGCAACGCAATCCGGAGTCCCGCGCGCAAGCACGCCAGCAACTCACCGAAATGGAACAGATCGGCGGCCAACTGCGCTCTGCTTTGATGCGATCGACGATGCGCCAGCACTACGAAGACTGAGTACGATTAGAAGCGTGATCCCACTAGATCTAGTCGGCGTTCGCGTCGAAGTGCCGGCCAACACGCCCATGATGTTGCTCCGTGAACAAAACGGCGACCGAAGGCTGCTCCCGATTTACATTGGCAGTCCCGAAGCCTCTGCGATCCACTACGCCCTTGAGGGAGTCGAGCCGCCTCGACCGCTCACGCACGACCTCTTCTTAACCACCATAGGCGAACTAGGAGCAGCAGTCGACCAGGTCGTAGTCACGGAAATGCGCGATCGGACGTTCCATGCCGAGGTGCACCTCTCTGGCCCATCAGGAGACAAAATCATCTCCGCGCGACCGTCCGATGCCGTTGCTCTCGCCGTTCGATGCAATGCACCGCTCTTCGCCACCGACGAGCTGATGGAAGCAGAAGCTCAGGAGGCACCGGCCGAACCGGAAGTTGATGCTGCCGAAATTATCGATGACTTTAAGGACTTTCTCGACAACGTCAGCCCTGAGGACTTCGAGGCTTGAAAAGACCCAGAGAGATGAAGTCTCAATAAAAGGTTGACGGTCGCGCGACTAATCCGTAAGGTTCACGATCTCACATCGCTGTAACTA
The DNA here is from genome assembly GCA_938091165.1 of uncultured Ilumatobacter sp. Lineage (GTDB taxonomy): Bacteria > Actinomycetota > Acidimicrobiia > Acidimicrobiales > Ilumatobacteraceae > Ilumatobacter_A. The sequence continues at coordinate 5,177 of CALKNK010000013.1, forward strand.
CGAAATTGTGGTGCCACAGCCCAATCTGTTTGCTCGTTTGAAATAACGAAGCGGAGGCAATCACATGACACGTATCGCAGGGACCCCGCTGTCCGACGTCGACAAACGACTCGCCGAATCGCTGGGCTACAGCGGCACACAAACCGCCAGCGTCGTCGGCATCTCGTATCGCCAACTCGACTATTGGGCCCGCACCGATCTGATCCGGCCATCTCTCAGCGATGCCAGTGGCAGCGGAAGTCGCCGTCGGTATTCCTACACAGACCTTCTGGAGCTAAAGACGATCAAAAAACTGCTCGACGCCGGGATCAAGCTCGAGCAAGTCCGAAAAGTGTTCGACTATCTCCGCAAGCACGTCACCGCCGATATCGCCTCGGCACACCTCGTCATCGAAGGTGAGAGTGTGCAGGTCTGCGACGACGGCGAGCTGATCGACGTGCTCAAAAATGGCCAGGGTGTCCTCAACATGGTGTTCTCCATGAGCGGGATGAAGAACGAACTTGAAGCCGACGTCGCCGACATTGCTTCGGAGATTCTCGAAGATCAACCACATCGCCGAATTGGCTGATAACCACATGCCACTCGAGCGGTCACCTCTGGTCGAGCACCACCAAGCTCTTGGCGCCAACCTCGTCGAGTTCGGCGGATGGGAAATGCCCATCGCCTATCCATCGGGCACCGTCAGCGAGCATCTCGCATGTCGCGGCAGCGCCGCCATGTTCGACGTTTCCCATCTCGGCTCAGTCCGCATCTCAGGCGACGACTCTTTTGACCGGCTCCAGGCCACCCTTACCAACGATCTCCGAAAGATCAAGCCCGGGCGAGCGCAATACACACACCTGCTCGACGCACACGACGCATCCGTGCTTGATGACATCATCGTGTGGTGGCATCCCCGGGAAGATGGCGAGCCAGACGTATTCGACGTGATGCCAAACGCGTCCAACACTGATGATGTGCTCGCTGCCCTCGGAGGTATCGAGACAACGCACGATCGAGCCGTCATCGCAGTCCAAGGCCCTGATGCCAACACCATTCTGGCCACGGTGTTCCCCGAGGCGGCTGCCACCGGTCGCTTCTTCGTGACGCTCTGCGACTGGCGCGGCGCAAAGTGCGTCGTAGCAGGGACAGGTTACACAGGGGAGCGTGGCGTCGAGATTGCTGTCCCGACGGATTCAGCCGGATCGCTGTGGGAGGCACTCCTCAGCGCAGGAATCGCTCCGGCCGGCCTCGGCGCGCGCGACACGCTCCGACTCGAATCGGCGCTACCGCTCCACGGCCAAGAGCTCGGCCGCGGTATCACCACGTTGCAAGCAGATCTGGGCTGGGTTGTGGCCTGGGAAAAGCCGACTTTCATCGGCAAAGAAGCGGCAATGACAGAGCGCAGAAATGGTGTTAGCCGACGTCTGTTTGGCATCGCTACCGACGGGCGTAGGCCAGCTCGCACCGGTTGCACTGTGGTCGTCAACGGCGCTTCTGTTGGGGAAGTGACCAGCGGCAACTTTTCACCGATTCTCGGGCACGGCATCGCATTAGCATTCCTCCCACCGACAACGGCTGAAGGCGACACGGTCAACATCGACGTCCGGGGTAAAACAATCGTGGGTCGCGTTGTCGCAACTCCGTTTGTCTAATTGATTTCTCAGCTAACTTTTTTTGCTGGCGCTTTTTTCTTTGGAGCCGTTTTTTTTACTGGCGCTTTTTTCTTTGGAGCCGCCTTTTTTGCGGACGCTTTCTTTTTGGTCGCCACCTTTTTTGCTGTTGCCTTCTTCACAGCCTCAGGAGCCGGCGGAACGGATGGCTCTGGAACCAAAGCTGTTCTGGTCGTGCCCGGCCGACGAAAACCACCAAACAAGCCACCCGCAGTTTCGGCAAGTTGCGTAAGAGGGCCCAAACGGGCCTGGAGTTCACCGAGAATGTCGCTGAACTGACCCAACTGATCAGGGAGTTGCCTGAACGCCGGCGTAGTCAGGGTCTTCGCCAGCCCCTCAAGACCAGGCGCCGCAGCAATGGCCGGGCCGCTGACGACCTGCATCATGTCGTCGGCAGCCTTCACCGTGCGAGTCACTTGCGGAACTACTGATCGAATCGGGCCTTCGACGTCGGTCACCAACCGATTGATTCGTTCGGTGGTCTCGTTCAGATTCTCCATCGTTCGATTGAAATTTTCAACGCCACGGAGAAACTCGTCGACTCCCTTTCGAAATTGCTCAAAAGATTGCAGCGTGCCAGCGAGTGGTGCTGCGAAGAGGTTGAACATTTGCGAGAGCGGATCACTTTCAGCCACCAAGCCAACCTACTTCGCGCAGACTAAGTCACCCTGAATGCTGGTGGAGTATGACCTAGCGGAGCTATTGCCGACCAGGTCACGTTGAACGCACTCGCTGCGGCGTCAGCCACTTGCGTACGCCTCAAGCGGCTCGCAACTGCAGACCAGGTTCCGATCACCGTAGGCGCCGTCGATTCGCGAAACGGGGGGGAAGTACTTAGAGACCCGGAGGCTATCTATTGGAAATGCGCCGGTTTCACGACTGTAGGACCGATTCCACTCTCCAAGCAGCTCCTCGGATGTATGCGGCGCGTGCCGAAGTGGGCTGTCCTCGATGGCTGACTCTCCAGACGCAACCAGGTCGATCTCGCCTTTGATTGCAATCATCGCAGCACAGAACCGATCGATCTCGCGCAGCGTCTCGCTTTCGGTCGGCTCGATCATCAGGGTTCCGGCGACGGGAAAGCTCATCGTCGGGGCATGAAACCCAAAGTCCATTAGGCGTTTGGCTATGTCGTCGACGGACACCTCAGTTTCTTTGGTGATATCGCGAACATCAATGATGCACTCGTGGGCTACACGTCCGTGCTCGCCGCGATACAAAACCGGGAAATATGGGTCGAGCTGATGAGCGATGTAGTTAGCTGACACGATCGCAACACTGGTGGCGTCACTCAGGCCAGCAGCGCCCATCATCTCCAGATACATCCACGGTATTGGCAGGATTCCGGCCGAACCGAAATTGGCCGCCGATACCGCCCCAACTGGTGACTCTGCGTCCAGTGGATGACCGGGGAGAAACGGCGCGAGATGGCCGCGGACACCAATTGGACCAACGCCTGGCCCGCCCCCACCGTGCGGAATGCAAAACGTTTTGTGCAGGTTGAGGTGACTCACGTCTGCGCCGAACTTACCCGGACGAGCATGGCCAACTAGCGCATTGAGGTTTGCGCCATCAACGTACACCTGCCCGCCAGCGTCGTGCACTAGGCCACACAACTCACTGACCTCAGCCTCGAACACGCCGTGCGTCGACGGATACGTGATCATGATGGCAGCCAACGTGTCGCCCGCATCGGCAAGTTTGACTCGCAGATCGGCCATGTCGACGTTACCGCGATCATCACAAGCGACGACCTTCACGTCCATGCCAGCCATCACTGCACTCGCAGCATTGGTTCCGTGGGCGCTCGACGGGATTAGGCAAACCGTCCGCTGACCGTCACCGTTCGCTCGGTGATAAGCACGAATCGCCAACAAGCCTGCAAATTCGCCTTGGCTACCTGCGTTGGGTTGCAAGCTCACTGCGTCATAACCAGTAATAACCGCCAGTCGATCTGCGAGGTCGCCGACCATCTCGACGTACCCAGCGGCCTGAGGTAGGGGAGCGAAAGGATGCATGTCAGCAAATTCCGGCCATGTGATCGGCACCATTTCCGACGTTGCGTTGAGCTTCATGGTGCACGACCCGAGAGGAATCATGGTCCGGTCTAGTGCAAGGTCACGGTCGCTGAGGCGACGCAAGTAGCGAAGCATCTCATGCTCGCTGTGGTAGCGCTCAAAAACCGACTGCGTGAGGAACTCATCAGTTCGCCGCAGCGCTTCGGGTATGCCGTCCGGTGCTAAGTCTGGGTTCTCGACGGGCTGCCCACCAAGTGCAGCAACGACACTCGATACTGTCTCAAGTGTCGACGTCTCGTCGAAGGTCAGTCCAAAAACGCCATCGTCGACCCGCCGAATGTTAAACCCGGCGGCCAGCGCAGCGGCGACGGCCCCATCGACATCGCCGGAGCGCACCGTGATGGTGTCAAACCACGTTTCGTTGACCACTTCAAGACCAGCAGCACGAAAGCCTGCCGCGGCAACCGAGGCGAGACGATGCACACGCTCGGCAATACGAGTTAACCCTTCGCGACCATGCCAGGCTGCATAAAGGCCAGCGATGTTTGCCAGCAGTACCTGCGCTGTGCAAATGTTCGATGTCGCCTTCTCGCGCCTGATGTGCTGCTCCCGGGTCTGCAGCGCGAGGCGGAGAGCTGGACGACCAGCTGAGTCTGTACTGACACCAACGATGCGCCCGGGCATCGATCGAGCAGCTTTCTCCCGCGCTGCCACGAATGCTGCGTGTGGACCACCAAACCCCATCGGCACCCCGAAACGTTGCGCCGAACCAACCGCAATGTCCGCGCCCATCTGGCCCGGAGAAGAAACCAGCAGACACGACAGGGGATCGGTGAGAACTGCCGCGATCCCCCCCATTGCCTGCACCTTGGCGATATCGGCGGTCCAGTCGATAACCGCGCCCGATGAGGTTGGTGCGCTGAAGAGCGCACCAAAGATCCCGCCGGCGTCAACCTCATCAAGTAGCGAAGGCTCGCCAATCAGGAGTTCTACCCCCACTGGCTCAGCGCGCGTTCGGAGCACGGCCAGCGTTTGTGGGTGCGTGTCCCTGTGTACAAAAAACCGCGGCGACTTCGCCTTTGACTGACGCCTCGCCATTGTCATGGCCTCGGCGGCCGCCGTTCCTTCGTCAAGGAGCGATGCGTTCGCCACGTCAAGGCCGGTCAGTTCGGTGACCAAGGTCTGGAAGTTCAGAATCGCTTCTAGCCGACCTTGGCTGATCTCTGGCTGATAGGGCGTGTATGCGGTGTACCAGGCCGGATTCTCCAGCACATTGCGCGCAATAACCGGAGGGGTGATCGTGCCGGTGTAGCCCATTCCGATCAACGAGGTGACGAGTTGGTTCTTCTTGGCGATTACCTGCAGCCGGCGCATTGCCTCAGGTTCTGTAACTGCCGCAGGGAGGTCGAGCGGCTCGCTCGAACGAATTGTGGCCGGCATGGTTTGCTCAAGCAACGCTTCCAATGAGTCGGCACCGATCACGCCGAGCATGTGAGCTACATCTTCAGGAGTCGGACCGACGTGGCGGCGGACAAATTCATCTGTCTCGAATAGATCACTGAGCGGTGTGGGCATAAGTGGCTCCTGGGTGCACGAAGTAACGTGGTAGTGGCCCCCGCTGTCATCGTTGCCTGAGAGTTTTGATCCCCGTGGGCGGAACAAACGGCGTCCAATGGACAAACGATTGATCACTTTCCAGCGTGCCTCACTCGAACGGTCCGGGTGCTTGAGCGATTGCCGGGGTGGTTTGCGCCTTCAGCGCCGACCAACGTGCCGGCTCTCCCGATCGAGTGGATCGGCGTTTCAGTTGTTATGTGAAGGTTAGTGCCTCGGCACCCGTGTGCGACGATCACACGATGAACATTGGCACGGTCAATATCTCCAACGTCTTGCAGCGCAGCCGAATCTCGCTCAACGGCGAATGGAACGTCATTGTCGATCCCTATGAAATGGGCTACCTCGGCATTCTCGGAGATCGCAATCGTCGGGGCTTCTTCCGCGACCACAAGCCGCGTCATTCAGGTGATCGAGTGGAGTACGACTTCGACTCATCACCAAAACTGACCGTGCCAGGGGACTGGAACACACAGGACGAACGACTGCACTTCTACGAGGGCACCGTCTGGTATCGACGCATAGTTGAGGTGCCCGCTGAGCAGGTTGCCACGGGTCGAATCTTTTTGCACATCGGCGCCGCCAACCACACCAGCCGCGTGTTTTTGAATGGCGAAGAACTGTCCACCCATGCGGGAGGTTTTAGCCCGTACGCAGTAGAGCTAACTGGCCGTCTGACCGTCGGAACGAACTCTCTGGTCATTCAAGTCGACAACCGTCGTGAACCTGACCGGATTCCTGCAATGCGATCAGATTGGTGGAACTTCGGCGGACTGACCAGATCTGTTGATTTGGTGTTTGTACCTGATGTATTCATGCGACACGCCTGGCTGACGATGGCTCCCGATGGGCGGGTGATAGGTGGTGTCACGTTATGCGGTGGCGAGTCCGACGTTCGACTTCGCATTCCAAGCCTCAACCTTGACACCAGGGTCAAAGGTGTCTTTGAGTTAGACATCGCTCCTGATCGTTGGAACCCTGGAGCACCTGTTCTGCACAAAGTGCATTGGAGCTGCGAAAATGACCACGTCACCGACGACGTCGGATTCCGCACAGTTGAGACAGATGGCACCGACATCGTGGTTAACGGCACGCGAACGTTCTTGCACGGGATATCAATCCATTCCGAGACTCCATCAGGCGGCCGACGAGCAAACACCGTCGACCATGCAACGACACTGCTCCGTTGGGCACAAGAACTAGGCGCCAACTTCGTTCGGCTTGCTCACTACCAACACGACGAACACATCGTCCGTGAGGCCGATCGTCGAGGCATCCTCGCCTGGTGCGAACTACCGGTGTACTGGGGCATCGAATTCAATCAAAGCAACGTGTTAGGTAACGCCCAAGAGCAACTCGAGGAGCTGATCGTTCGAGATCGAAGCCGTGCGGCCGTGATTTTCTGGTCGGTCGCCAATGAGACCCTGCCGTCCACGGAACGCACTGCATTCCTAACGACGCTTGCGGAGAGAGCGCGCGAGCTTGACCCGACCCGCCTTATCAGCGCCGCGATGCTCACAATCCCGACACAAGAAGTCGACCATCTCATCGACGACGCGCTCGGCGCAACGGTTGACGTCATAGCGATCAACCAATACCTCGGGTGGTATTACGGCGATCGCGAGACGATTGCGAAAGCGACATGGCGCTCTATTTTCGACAAACCGATTGTGTTCACCGAGATGGGCGGCGGGGCCAAGGCCGGATTCCACGGTGACGAAGACGAAATCTGGACAGAGGAGTACCAAGCGGCACTTTATCGAGCCCAGATCGAAATGGTCAGGGCTAATCGAACCGACAGTGGAGGAGAGGTGGCCGGACTTTCTCCTTGGATACTCAAAGACTTCCGAGCCCCTGGACGAGTGCTCCCCGGTATCCAAGACGGATACAACCGAAAGGGCCTGCTGAGCGAAGAAGGTGAACGAAAGCTGGCCTTCGGTGTTTTACAGAGCTACTACGGAGAAGCGGCAAACTAAACTTCTATATTTCCCGCTAGATCGCTTGCGACGCTGAAACTGGCAAGCACGACCGTGCAGTGAGAAGCCGTCAAGCCGTGTCGGGCAGGACCGCTAGGTGCTCTGACAGCGGGTCACTGTCATGCACCGGACAAACTCTGCCAATGGAGCTGATGTCGTTTCCTGCTCGCCTCGAATCACTCGCTTTGGAAGATGCTGACCGGCTGGCCGTCACCTGCCTTGATAGCTCACTGACGCGTCGTCAATTGCAATCAGCAGCCACACGTCTCGGACGGACGTTGCAAGGCCTGGGAGTTGGCGTTGGCGACTACGTCACCGTCTCGTTACCGAATTCGACCGACTGGTTCGTTGCATATGTGGCGTGCTGGATGGTTGGAGCTGTACCGCAACCAACATCCGCAAAGCTCCCGCCCCGAGAGCTCGCCAAAATCGTGGAACTTGCCAAGTCCAAAGTCGTGATCGGTGCACCTGACAGCGCTGTTGATCTCCTTCCACCGACCGCGAAGATCCTGCCGCTCAATTATCAGACCGATCCGAGTCTCTCGGACGCCCCGTTACCAGATGCGACATCTCCAGCATGGAAGGCCCCCACGTCTGGCGGATCGACCGGCAGACCAAAGCTGATCGTGTCGGGAGACCCCGCTGTGTACGACCTCGACCTTCCACTCCCGCTCGAGTTACGACAGGGGGGTGCGCTCATGATGCCTGGACCGCTCTATCACAACGGGCCCGCAGTATGGGCATGTCAGGCGCTCCTCGCTGGCAACCACGTTGTGTTGCTCCCCCGATTTGATGCCGAGTCAACACTTGCGTCGATCGAGGCTTATCACTGCGATGTGGCGTACATGGTCCCAACGATGATGAAGCGTATTCTTCGCCTCGACGACAGCCTTCGCTTGGGGTTCGACCTCTCCTCACTACGAGCGGTGTGGCACCTCGCTGAGCCCTGCCCTGTGTGGCTGAAACAAGCCTGGATTGACTGGCTCGGAGCGTCGCGCATCTTCGAGCTGTATGCAGGCACCGAAGCTCAGGCAGTCACAACTATCACCGGAGATGAGTGGCTGGAACACCGCGGTTCAGTGGGCCGCGTCACCACTGGCGAAATGAAGATCTGCGACGACGAGGGAATCGATCTACCGGCTGGCGAGGAGGGCGAGGTTTGGATGCGCTCTGGGCGAGAGGAGCCCACCTACCAGTATCTCGGTGCAGAGGCTAAGACCTTGGACGGTGGATGGGAATCACTTGGCGACGTCGGCTGGTTCGACGCCGACGGGTATCTGTATCTCGGCGATCGCGCCGCCGACATGATTTTGAGCGGAGGTGCAAATATTTATCCGGCTGAGGTCGAGCACGCCCTCAATGAACATCCGGATGTGCATTCTTGCGCCGTGATTGGACTACCAAACGAAGACCGAGGAAATGACATCCATGCCATTGTTGAGGCGGACGAGGCCTTCCTGGAGCGACGAGACTTGTTGAGTTTTTTGGCAGAACGATTAGCGGCATACAAACTGCCGCGGTCGCTCGAGTACGTCGACTACCCGCTCAGAGACGATGCAGGCAAGGTCCGCAGATCAGTGCTCCGCTCCGAGAGACTTACTATTTAGGCCTCAGACTGCTGGAGCAAACGACGACTGATACTGCGGCGTCGTGTTGCTGCAGTCATCAATTGCCTTGACATATGGGTACGGATTCACCGCAACTCCACCTCCGGGATGAATTTCAAAGTGAAGGTGTGCCGTTGCGCTGCTGCCTGTGTTGCCCACGAAGCCAATCACATCTCCGGCTTGAACCTCCGTTCCGACCTCGATGCCGGGGGCGAATCCACTCATGTGCAAGTAGGTGAAGTAGGTTCCGTCATCTTGGGCGAGGCGCAAACCATTGCCAGCCAACGCACCAGGTTGATCCCAGTACTGCTTGCTGATCGTGCCGTCAACAACGGCGTAGAGGAGGTTGCCTTCAGCGGCAATAATGTCAACACCTACATGCAGCCGACCACCCCCACGAGGTGCGTGCCAGGTGTTGCCGAAGTAGCACTGACCTTGGACTGGGAAGCGTTCCATGGCAACGTTGCTCGACGAAGGCGAGGAAGTAGCGCTCGAGGCTTCCAAGCCCATCTTGTCAGCTGTCTCCTGAGTGATCGTTCCCGTCACCATGAGCCCGTGAGTCTGTTGGAACTTTGTGATCGCCGAGGCCGTTGCGTTACCGAATGAGCCGTCTGCGCCGCCGAATAGGTTGATCTGGGAGTCGATGAGAAGCTGCTGCATAACGCGCACTCGCTCGCCCCTTTCGCCTTTAACCGCGAAGCCCTCTGGTGTACCAGCGAACCCATTTGGCCCCGATGACGGGGTGCTCGCCGTGATTGATACACCGAGGTAAAGGATTTGCGCACCCTGCTCGGTGAGCACGCCGGTTGAAGCGATGCCGTTAACGCTCTGGAACGCCAGCAAGGAAGACTTCGTTGCATTTCCGAAAATGCCGTCGGCACCACCGCGGACGACCAGTCCTGTATCCATCAGTGCGTTTTGAAGATCCTTTACTTTGTCGCCCTTCGCTCCGACGGCGAGGCCAACGTACGGGTTGCCTGACGCTGCCGCCGGGGGAGTAGGAGCTGTTACGGGCGCGCCTCCCAACCCAAGCTGCGCTGCCGTTGCTTCATCAACTTCGCCGGAGGGAATCAGACCGTTGATCTGCTGATACGAAGCGAGCGAACCTTTGGTTGCGTTACCGAACACGCCGTCTGCTCCACCGCGTACGTTGGTACCCGACGCGATCAACGCTGCCTGAACATCCTTGACGAGGGGCCCTTGTGCGCCGACTTTGAGGCCCACATATCGGTTCGACTCAGTTGGCGTCTCAACCGGGGGAGTCGGGGCTTCCGCAGGAGCTGGGGGTTCCGTGGGGGCCGGGACAGTACCGAGTGCGAGCTGCGCAGCTGTGGCCTCGTCGACCACACCAGCAGAATCGAGCCCGTTGGCCTGCTGGTATGCCGCAAGGGCTGTTTTCGTGGCTGCACCGAACACTCCGTCGGCACCACCAAAGACATTAACCCCTGCGCCCAAAAGCGCCGACTGCAGATCCTTCACAAGGTCGCTCCGCGCTCCTTGGGCAAGGCCCACATAAGGATTCGGCGTCGTAGACTGGGCTGCCGGCGGGGCGGGCGCCGACACTGCCGCAGGAACCGTGGGCGCTGTTGCGACAGCATCCGACAGCCCGAGGCTCTCCGCCGTTGCGGCGTCAACGACGCCGGAAACAGGCAAACCATTCCAGCCTTGGTAGTCCGAAACGGCCTTTTTTGTGCCGACTCCAAACACGCCGTCGGCGCCTCCTGGCACATAGACCCCCGCAGCCGACAGCTTTTGCTGTAACACCTTGACTGCCTCGCCCTGCGCACCCTGTTGCAGGCCGTCAGCCGCCACCGACGCAGGAGCGTCGCTGGAATCGACCTGAGTTAACCCGAGCGCAGCCGCAGTGGCTTCGTCGACTTCACCACTCGGGACGATTCCCTTGAGCTCCTGGAAGAGAACGACTGCACCACGCGTTGCGGGCCCAAACTGGCCATCGGCGCCGCCAGGGACCGTGACGCCCGCCGCGAGCAACGCTCTCTGTACCGCCTCAACCTCGACGCCCGCCGCGCCCTGCCGCAGACCGATCATGCTCTGGACTAGTACTTGCGGCTGCTCGGGCAACGGGAGCGCCTCCGCAACGTCCCCCATCGCCGACCAGCTCACGCCAAGCAGAAGTGCGCCACATGCGCCTCGCAGGACGACACGCGGTACACGGTGAAGACAGGGAAACTGAATCATTGGGGTCACTGGTTTCGTCATCGTTGACCTCGTCCTCGCATACATAATTCATCGGTCGCAAGTACCTCCAAGTGAACCCCAGCCGTGTGAAACACAGACGCTCAGAAGATCAGAACCCGCGTATTCGCTAAACCGACTCACACGGTTTCAAGGCAAAGACCCAGCTCAGAGGACACAAGACGAATAGGAGGAGACCTTTTGACAATCTCCAGAATATATGACCCTTACGTTACAACTAATTGACATAACGACAATTATCGGCGTTCTAGGTTCAACGCCGTCAGCAACGGCCCTTCTCATCCACTAGGCAAATTCCCAAAGCTCGCAGCGTTCGAGCAGTTCTTAGTCGTTGTCTGTTCACTGCTCCCACGCCAGTCAGCCCCCAAGTCACCGTCGCAGCGAGTGAACGTCGTGACAGCGACCCCAACACGCGCTCAGAGAGACAACCCCTCTCCGCGCAGCGACTTTTCAGAATTTCCGTTGGGCCCGCTCGATCTATTTCGTCATGACGTTACTCAGGCGTACCGCCAGGCGCAGGGAATTGGACGTTTCGCAATGGCTGAGCGGCATCAGTAAGCCACTTGAGAATTTCTTCGAGTTCGCGAGCGGTGCGTTGACCGTTGGCAGCCAGATCTCGCTCAGTGTCTTCGAGCGCACACGTCAAGGAATAGATGTCGTCGTGCAGGCGGTCGAGTTCGTCACGAGCAATCACTAACTCGTTATCGCTCAACTCCAGTTCGCGCGCTCGTTGGTTCGAGACCCAGTCCCACTGACGGCACCGCTGACTACAGAACAGCTTCGGACGACCAGGTCCGCCACGCGGCAGAAGAACGCGACGGCACCAGCGACAATGACGCGCACCATCGCCCCGCACTTCCCCGGTGACAGTCTGCGGGATCTTTTTCGTCATGACGAAAAAGATACTCGAGTCGGCCGATCCGTTCGGTCCATTAAGGTCATTGTCTGAGAGACTGCGGAAATGACATCAACCGGATACTGCACCGCTATGCCGGTAGCCCCCGAACGCTCTTTCGCCAGTGACAACGCTGCCGGCATCCACCCCATTGTTTTGCGGGCCATTGTCGAAGCTAACGAGGGTCACGCTCTGGCTTACGGACAAGACGACCATACGGTGCGCTGCGAGAACGCATTCTGCGAACTGTTCGATACTGACGTCATCACCCGTCTGACGTTCAACGGAACGGGCGCCAACGTCGTGGCTCTCGCGAATATGCTCGGATCGCTTCAGGGACCTCATCATGCAGTGGTGTGCACCGACTGGGCTCATATTGCTGTCGATGAGACCGGGGCACCAGAGCGAACACTCGGCACGAAACTTATCGAAATCCCCTCCCCCGGCGCCAAGCTCACACCTGAATTGCTCCAGACTGTTGCACACCTCCAGGGCGTGCAACATCACGCCCAGCCGGGCATCGTGTCGATTACTCAGGCCACCGAACTCGGCACGATCTACACCGCAGACGAGCTCGCTGCGCTCTGCGAGCAGGCACACGACATGGGCCTGCTTGTCCATTTAGACGGGGCCAGGATCGCTAATGCCGCCGCCGCGCTCGGTGGCACCCGTGAAGTACTTCGCTCTTTCACAATTGACGCTGGCGTTGACGTCGTGAGTTTTGGGGGAACGAAGAATGGACTTCTCGGTGCTGAAGCGGTCGTCTTCCTCAACCCAGTCCTCGCTACTGGTTCGGATTACACCCGTAAGCAGGTAACGCAGTTGCCATCGAAAATGCGGTACCTCGCCGCACAGTTCAACGCCGTGCTCAAGGACGATTTGTGGCTGACGATGGCCACGCACGCCAACAACATGGCCGCTGAGCTGTACGACCTAGTCTCAGTAATTGACGGAGTCTCACCGGGACCATCACCACAGGTCAATAGCATTTTCCCCATACTCGCCGCAGACATGATTGAACCGCTCCGCGACTGGTGCTTCTTCTGGGACTGGGACACTTCGCTCCACCAAGTGCGGTGGATGACGGCATGGGACACCACGCCTCAGGACGTCAAGACGTTCGCAGACGGTGTAGCCGCCCTCCTCACGAACTGAACCGTCTCTGGTCGGAAAAGGTTGTCGAGTACAATTGACTCGACAGTTGATTCGGTTTATTGTCTGGCAACGCAAGGCACAAAACAGGGTGCTGAGCAGGGGAAATCCGCACATCAACCGCACTCTTGGGGGGCGCAGCTATGACCGTCATCGACATCAACGACCGCATTGAGACCGAGAATGACTGGATGCAAGCCGGGGCGTGCAAAGGCTTAACCCATCTGTTCTTCCCTTCTGCTGCAGAGCGCCCGCAGGCGCGCGAGCGCCGCGAAGCAGCCGCGAAAGAAGTCTGCACAAGCTGTTCGGTTCGTGCCGACTGCATGGATTTTGCCCGCGAGCAGCACGAATACGGTTTCTGGGGGGGCGAATCCGAAGACGAGCGCCACGCCGCTGGCTACCGCCTAATAGCCCCTATAGGAGTGCGTGCCCGTTCAGCAAGCTGATTCAGGCGGCGCTTGCCGTCTACGCTGCTGTCCGTGTTCGACGTAACCGTCCTGGGGAGTGCAAATCTTGACTTGGTCGTTCGAACGGAGCGACACCCTTTACCGGGAGAAACCCTCCTCGGCGATGACTTCAGCGAATATCCCGGCGGCAAGGGACTGAACCAGGCAGTTGCTGCGGCCCGGAGTGGCGCAGCAACATCCTTTGTCGGCGCCATCGGAACCGATGGCGCAGGGCGTACGCTTCGATCAGTTGCCGAGATCGACGGGCTCGACTTGTCACAGCTCGCCAACTGCGACGGTGTGCCGTCTGGCCGGGCGATCATTACAGTCGACCACAGCGGCGAAAACAGCATTGTGGTGGTCCCCGGCGCCAATGCTGCGGTAGCCGCTCCCGCCTCAATCTCTGCGCGGGTTGTGCTTTGCCAACTTGAGGTACCGCTCGACGCAGTCACCAATGCGTTTCGTGCCGGGCGCGTTAAGGGTGCAACCACGATCCTCAACCCAGCGCCGGCCACACATCTTCCCGTCGAATTGCTTAGCCTCTGCGACATCGTGGTACCCAACGAACACGAAGTCGGTCTGCTCGGCGGTGTCGATCCGCTGTTCGCTGCTGGCGTTGCCACAGTGGTGACCACTCGTGGCGAACAGGGTGTTGAAATCCACACAGCAGATGGCGAGCGGCACTCGATATCTGCACCAGACGTATCCGTCATTGATACGACGGGGGCCGGCGATACGTTCTGCGGTGCGTTCGCCGCCCGGTTGGCGCATGGGGCGTCGATGAACGAGGCTGTTAGGTGGGCTATTGCCGCGAGCGCCCTAGCCGTTGGCCAGCCTGGTGCAATCCCGTCGATTCCCGATGCGGGGGCAACTTGGCGGCTGCTAGACGAGCTTAACTCTTGAGCGAAATTGCCGCCCAACCGTCTTCCGTGGCAATGTCACTCACGACAAGCGGCCCGAGTGCATCAAGCACATGCTGGTAATTTTCTACCAAGACGCCGCTGATGATTAACGTGCCATCCGCAGCGGTGAGCCGCCGAAGATCTAGGGCGAGGTCAATGAGTACAGGGGCCAATATATTGGCCACGACGACGTCGAACGGACCGTCGATGGAGTCAAGCATCGCCATGTCGACATCGATCTGACTGGAGACACCGTTGAGGGCGGCATTCGCCTTGGTCGCCTCTACTGCACCCGCAGAAATATCGGTTGAGCGGATATTTTTGACGCCACGCTGAGCTGCCAGCACGCCTAGGACGCCCGAGCCGCAACCAACATCGAGCAACGTGGCTGGTTCCGCAACATCGAGGTACTCCGACAGCAGCCGCAATGTGAGCTTCGTCGTCTGGTGATCGCCAAGCCCAAACGAACTTGCCGGCTCGATCAAAGTAACGTCTGCGGCCGCTCTAACATCTACCTCGTTGAGCTTCCAGGCCGGCACCACGACTCCAGTCGTCCGGTACCAAGTGGGAGCGACATGATCGCGCCAGGTTTCATCAGGCACGACGACGTCGGCTACCCGCCATGTCCAATGCGGTTCGAGCATCGCAACCGCTCGCTCGATAGCCGCGCCGGTGCTTCCCACCGAAGTCCAGAGCTCAATCATTCCACTGACCTCATCGCTCAGACCAACTGCCTCGACACCCATTTGCCAAAGCCGGTCTGCGGCGATGTCTTGCTCAGTCACCGGAACGGTCACATGGAAGGTCTTGTTGCTTGCGGTCACAGCTTGACCGTCAATCGAGGCGACGCATCTCAGAACGGTACACCTCAATGCGTTCGCGGTACGCGGTCGATGCCATCTTGATGTCCTCAATCCGAGCCCGATCCGGTTTGATTTGCGCCGGCGACCCAACCGCCATGGCTCCGGACGGCACTTCAGTATCTTGGAGCACAACGGAGTTCGCCGCAACGATCGAACCCGACTTGATCAAGGCGCGGTGGAGCACCTGCGCGTGATTTCCAATCAAGACATCGTCCTCAAGCGTGCAGCCTTCCAGATGAATACCATGCCCCAAAACACAGTTGTCACCAACCACCGTTGGCCATAGCGGCGTCGTATGCAGAACAGAGGTGTCTTGAACCGACGTGCCGGAGCCGATCTCGATATAGCCACCATCGCCGCGCAAAACAGAGCACGGCCAAATCGATGATTGCGAGCCGATTCGCACATCACCGATGATGACTGCATCAGGATGAACCCACGCCCCGCTACTGATCGTGGGCTCGAGATCTCCAAGGGCGTAGATGGGCATCGCCGCACCATACGCACATCCGGCAGACCCGGCGAAGTTCTGAACGCGAATCGGGAAGTTCGTCCCGATACGTTAGGGGGTCTATGCCCCGCAGGATTGACATTGAACTGACGAGCGCGCTCTCGGACGGTTCCTGGACATGGCGCAAAGCCGGAGCCCTCCAACCAAAGGGTACGGTCGAAGCATCGATCTTGCCCGATGGGGCACAAGTTGGGGACGAACTTAAAGTCGAAGCCGAGCAGATGCTCGACGGCATAGAAATTCTCTCTGTCGTAAAGGGCCGAGAAAAGGCCGCCCGCACGGATCTGCTCGAACTCATTCCTGACGACAAACCCTTTGAGGCAGTAATCGAAACTCGTGCCAAGCGCGGGCGCAGCGACCGCGACGGCGACGGGAAAGGCCGCGACGCACGCAAGCGTCGCAGCGACGGCGACAAACGCGAGCGAACCGAGCGTCCGAAGCGCCAACGGTCCGAAGCGCCACCGGAGGTCCCGCAGCGTCCCAAGCCGAAGCGTCTGCGCCCCGGCAAAGCACGCACTCAAGAGGTACTTGCTGCCGTACCCGAAGAGCAACGACCCATTGCCGAGCTTGCGCTTCAAGGCATGTCTGCCGTGCGCAACCGTGTCAAGGAAGAAAATGTCAAGCTCAAGGCTGACGGTAAGCCTGAAATGCCTGAAGCAGCTATCACCAAGATGGCCGAGGAGATGCTCCCGAAGTTACGCGTTGCCGACTGGCTCGATCGAGCTGAGGCGGCTCAGCGGCAAATGCAGCACCTTGATCTGCGCGACCTGCGCAGCGTGGTGGCGGCAAGTGATGACCCGATGGTCGCTCGTGACGAGTCGACCAGGGCAATCGCAGATGAACTTAAAGCCGCTCTGGTCACCAAGCAGACCGAAGAAATGTCGCACTGGCTAGAAGATGTCGACGCCGCGCTAGCTGTTGGTCGGGTGATCCGGGCGCTCCGTCTCTCATCGCAACCGCCGAAAGCTGGTGTCATGTTCCCGCCCCAGCTCGCCAAACGACTTGGAGAGGCAGCGACAGCCTCTCTGCTTCCGGACGACTCCGGTGACCGATGGTCGGCCGTGCTCGAAGCAGCGGCATTCTCCCCGGTCCGGGCGCTCGTTACGCCAACCGTTCCACCCATCACAATTACTGATGACCTCAAAAAGACAGTATTGCGCCTCGGCCCACTACTCCCCCAGATTGCGTCGTTGATCGGCGTCGATATACCAAAAGACGCAAAACGACCCAAGCCTCTTCGTCCCACCGGCCGCAAGGATCAGAAGAAGACTCGTGACGATAAACGTCCAAGTGACAAACGCGAAGGCGGCGATAAGCGACAGGGCGGAGCGCGTAACGACAAAGGCGGGAGCGATGGCCGCAAGGACCGCAACTCACGGCCGCCCAAGGACCGACCCAAGGGAATGCGTGACATCGCCACGGTAATGAAGGCCAAAGAAGAAGCCGAACAGGCCGCAGCAGCTGCGGCAGAAGAAGCCACAGCAGCAAAAGCGCAAGCAGAAGAGGAAACTGCCGCATCTGTCGAGTCCGGTGCAGCCGACGACTCTGCCAACGATGCAGAAATCCCATCCGCCGACTCAACCGTTTCAGATTCTTCAGAGGACCCAGATGCACAGATCACAGCTGAAGCACCTGACCCGCAGGTATCGAACGACGCCGACAGCTGACGACCGCCGGCTGGCTCTCACTGGCTCAATCGACATACGGTGATAGGCCATGTCTGACATCGTCACTTACAAAGCCAAAGGCCACATTGCGGTCATCACCCTGGACCGCCCCGAAGCTCGAAACGCCGTTAACGGAGACGTAGCCGAGGGACTCGAATCCGCCATAGACCAGCTTGAAGCTGACGATGCGATGAGGGTGGGAATTATCCAGGCCAACACTGCAGGGCAGTCCCGTCCAGTTTTCTGCGCTGGCGCAGATCTCAAAGCCATCAACTCCGGCGAGGCTGCGCGCCTCAGCACAGAACGAGGCGGCTTTGCCGGCTTCGTTTATCGCGAACGCCGCAAACCAGTGATCGTTGCCGTCGATGGCCTTGCGACGGCCGGCGGATGTGAAATTGTGCTTGCCGCAGACCTCGTGGTTGCGAGCACTCAATCAGCATTCGGTCTCGCAGAAGTCAAGCGCAATCTCGTCGCCGGAGCAGGTGGCCTCTTTCGACTCCCACGCTCCATCGGCCAAGCCGCTGCCATGGAGGCCATTCTGACAGGAGAGCCCATTCCAGCCGAGCGGGCGTTCAGTCTCGGCCTCGTTTCGAGCCTGGCGGCACCCGGCGATGCTCTGGCCGAAGCGCTCAAACTTGCCGAACGAATCAGCCAGTCTGCCCCGATGGCGGTTTGGGAAAGCCGACGAGTCGTACTGGCGGCCGCTTACGAAGACGATGAGACGCTTAAGAAAATGACCAACGATGCGATGCGCAAAGTAATGTCATCGGAGGATCTCAAGGAAGGGTTGAGCGCATTCATCGAGAAGCGTCCACCGAACTGGCAGGGCCGCTAGTTCAAAGTCGTTTATATGTGGTGATCAATCGTGCAACAATTCCGGCACGCTCGTAGAGGTTCTTAGTGTGACGATCCCCTGGGAGCGCTTGCCCCTCGACCGCCTCAGCGCCGTGCTCGACTGCACCCGCAATGGCTGCATTCAGCATTCCGTCGCCAAAACCAAGTTCGCGCGCCTCAGGCGTCACCCAGACCTGCTCAACGCGCACAATGCGGTCTGACCCGAGCACTGCGACAAGGTAGCCAACAACAACTCTCTCAATATGCGCTACCCAAACGTCGGCGGTCAAAAAACGTTCTATCCACGCTTCACCGACTTCTGGATGTTCAATTAACCAGCGCTCGCCACCGCGCTGACCGATCAGGGCACCGCGAGCCTCCCGTTCGAGCAGTTCAATGTCAGCAGCATCATTGGCTGCTGCACGGCGCACCGTTGGATCGAGCACGTTAGACCTCTTTCAATTGCCGAATTCTTCCCAACACGGTGCGCCGTTGTCGATGTGCTGTTTCATAAACCTCAAGAGCATTGAGTTCGTTAAGAGTGAGCCCCGACAACTTGCTCACGATCTGCGAGGCTGGGAGTTGGTCGTAGTCGGGCAGCGCCAATTCAGCGAGTCCCAGATCCAATTTTCCCGAGCCTTCTTCTGCCGTTTCGTTGTTCGCTTCGGGTGGCTCAGGAGCGCGTGAGCGATCCAGACCTGAGCGAGTCGCAGGCGGTGCGAGCCGTCGACGCAGCTCGATAGCGCCCTGATCAACGGCCATTTTTCCGACAAACCGCGCGAATTCGAGCTGCTGACGCGCCTTGGTAACGGTTCCTGGAAAGTTGTCGGCCAACTGTGCTCCGAAACCGATTGGGGCAAAGACCGCAACGGCAATCGCCCGCTCCAAGTGCGTTGAAGCTGACGACGCCATCGAGACCAGCGCTCAGGAAAAGATCGGGCAGTCGTCGTCGCCGACGGGACAATTGGGAGCAGATGTCTTGACGAGAAGGAAACAAGAATCGCAGAGCTGCTCGTTTTGCTGCTTGGGCTGAAGCCGCTCATCACCTTCACCTTTCGGCTCCGGCTCCTCCGCCTCTTCTTCTTCCTCGTCGTCCGCTACCACGAGACGATCTTTCAGAATTTTGTCAAGATCCTCTTCGACGTCATCATCGAGCAACTCATCATCATCATCATCGGCAGATTTGCGCCGCGTCTTCGGGGCTTCGTTTTCGACCTCGTCGTCGTCATCAACTACATCGTCGTCGTCATCGGGGGCGGCGCCGTCGTCATCATCATCGAGGTCGTCGACGTCGACATCCTCTGCTTCATGCTCGACTTCTTCTTCATTGATTTCGTCTTCAGCCATTTTGCCGTTGTCGCCGTTCGCACTCGTTTGGATTGACCTCGCTCTTGCGAGGACCGTTGCGGGCGGAGCATACGCTCACTGATACCAGAGGTTAGGTACCAAACTCGTGACACCGGTCACAGACACATCTTTCACGTCTCCGCAGCGTCTCGGCGGGCCTCAGCGCGACGCTCCGCCTCAAGCCGCTCCAACTCGGGGGCTTCATTCGTCATATGGTTCATCGCGGCCGAGATTGCATGGTGACCAGCTTTCTCGCTGATCAGGCGGTGCATCTCAAGCGCTACACGACGGTATGACGGGTGGCCTTGCGGCGACGACCGCAATTCAAGCATGTGAATTGCCTCACGGGCATTAAATTGCATCGAGTAACGCATGCGATAGGCCATCGAAACGGCATAAGGAGCCTGCTCGGGGAAGTCCCGGTTCAATGCGTCATACAGTCCAGCGGACCGGTGCATCGCTTCGTCGAACTGCTCTCTAACGCCAGCCTCGTCAATCAATTCAGGTCGCGTGTAGCCGTGGTTGGGAGTGAGTCGCTGCCATTCAATTGTAAGCATGCGATGGCGTTGCATATCGCGGAACGCCCCGTAGTCGCTGAGTACGTCGAATCGGTAGAAGCTGCGCTCGAATGCTCGACCTGGCTTGTGCCGACGGTTGTCGCGTTCGCCAACGTACGCACGCATTAGCGAGACCTTCTCATCGATACCGAGGTGACGGACCTTCTCGATGAGTTGGTGCTCGGGGAGCGACGAGTGGGAGTAACAGATCGCAGCAAGGATTTTTTCCTCGGCCTCGGGATCGAAGTCGACAAGTTCAACTTCTGGAGCGACCTCAACCGGAGACGCGCCAAAGAGGTCTTTGACGATCGCCGACGTATCTGCGCGAGTCGACGCTAGGTATCCGCTCCAGCGGCCGCCACGATCAGGGAGATCTATCCGTCGTAGGAAACTTGGAATTACCTTGCGCAGTTCGTGAAGCATTAGGTCGGCGTAATCGCGTGCCTCTGGCAGCTCGCTCGCTCGCATCCGCAGCAGAAGCGCCTCAAAGGCTTGACCTGTGCCGTAGATTCCTACATTCGAGGTTGCTGCGGCTGGCAAGATGCCGCGCACGGCATCAAGCGCCTTGGCCTTCGTCGCCGTTCGGTAGACGAACTCGCTGCTGTTCCCGCGATCGACCGAATTGCGTACATGCTCAGTAACCAAATCGGCGGAGTGGCTGTATGCGTCGAAGATGCGGTCGAGGTCACCCACATATCGAGTACCAAGTGGGCCAGCAAGCACGGCCGGATCGCGGTAATAGCGATAACGGCCTCCAAGCCGCGAGTCATATGCAATGTAACGAGTGCTTTGCTCGAGGTAGCTCATCAAACGGCCCCACTCGAGCACCTTGGTGAGAATATTCGATGCCTGCTCACAGGCAAGGTGGACTCCTCCGAGCTGTGCGACTGAATCGTCGCCGTAGTCAAAAAACACTCGTTCGTACAACTCTTCGGCTCGGTCGAGCCCGACAGTGGCATCAACAGAAAGGTCTCCCGAGATGTCGAGATCACCGACAAACTCGTCAAGGAATAGTCGGCGCAATGATTTCGGGCTCCGGCTATAGCGCGCAAACAACGCGCCTTTCACAACCTCGGGCAAGTTGACAAGCGCGAACACCGGCCCATCAAGGTTGGTGAAGTAGCGACGGAGAATGTCAGACTCGCTTGGCGTGAAAGACTCTGGGACGTAGACGACCACGGATCTGTACTCTACGACCGACTAAGCCCTCAGACGGGGATTCAACTTGAGGTCGTACGGTTCGCGTATGGAGACCGCAAAAATCCCAATCATTGCAACCGCGCTGCCTGCCATCACGGCGGTCTTGAGGCGATCCAAAGCCATCCTCATGGTGTTCGTTACTGCCGCCGCATCGTCGGAACCGGTCCCGAACTCAGAGCGATTGTGCTACCCGCCAAAATTGCAGTCGTAATGGTTCTGTTTAATAAAGCCGCCTGCCACTTGTTTCCCGACTTCTCTGCTCGTTCGAGCCGCCGACTTGCTTCTCTCACGTCAGCCTTCCCCTCTCGATGTTCATCGGCCTGCGCCTTAGCCGCAGCGCATTTATTAGATGCCTGACGCACAGGCATTTCGGCTTACCACCATGCTGACGTCCGGCAACAACGCACCGGACATTGCCGCCATGTCGAATCCTGACGCCCCGCAAGAATCGGCTCCCAGGCCGTCGCTTCTAGTCTGAACGCTGGTCTCGTGGTTTCGGTCGCCAGATTTACGCTCAAGCGTAAACCGTCGCAGCATCCGCTTCGACGATGATCTGGACCCGCCTCGCCGATGCCGCTCGAGCACCGTCAACGCTGATCTGCATTGCCCGATCGAACTCCCATGTCCGCTCTCTAAAAGACCGAGTCTCGATCTGAGGGTGAGGAACATGCTGATTTCCTGGAAGTCGGCGGCGGGCTCCCCACCGCTGCCTTGCTCCGAAGTCGGCATTCCACGCACAGCTCTCAGCGCGGCCGTCGTTTGGATGACCGCGGGCAACCACATGCCAGTCGCCGATGAATTCGGCGTTCATGATCATGATCACTGGCCCGCGCCACCATCCGCCTCTGACAGTCGGCAATTGGATCAACACGTGAGCGCAGGCGTGTTGGGGCTCGCCATCATCAAGCGTCACTCGCAAAAGATCGATCGGCAGTTTCAGGACCTTCTCTCGCCCCACAGGATTGCGGCCACCGATGGTCCGATGCAGGTCACCGCCAGCAACCGCCACCGGACGGGCGGAACCATCACGGAGCGCACTAGTAATTACCGCATCACCGACGAGATACCGAAGCTTGTCGGGTCGGTCGACGGTGGTACCCCACGGCTCACCTGGTTCGATGGTCATACCGGTTCAGCCTGCGGCATAGTCGGCGCAGCACTATCGGAAACAACACCTCGGAACGCAGCTTCAGCCGCTTGACTAGCGGCTCGCCGAGTCGCCCCCGACGGAGCGATTATCGCCAGCTGGCGGAGTAGGTCAACCAGCTGGCGCGTCGTTCGAACAAAGTCTCCGCCGGTCAACTCATCGGCGTCGACCACCTCAGCGAATCCCTCACCAGCTACCCAGGCATAGGCGATTGCGGCAAAAGTCGGGTCGGGACCCCGATGCTCATTAACTCCCGCAGAGCGCTCATGCGCTGCCACATCTTCACTAATCGCGGCAATTCGCTGCCAGCGTCCGCGGATCTCGTTGTTGCTGAACCACGGCCGAGGTGGCGGTTCGGGACTGCGATGTTCGTACACAAGCGTCGAGACAAGGGAAGCAAGATCCGCCGCGCTGAGACCGTCGAGTAGGCCGGCACGAACAACTTCAGCGACCAACAGATCAGACTCGTGAAAAATTCTCGCCAACATCTCACCATGTGACGTCAGGCCCCAACTAGCGACATCAACGTACCCGTAGGCTTCGAGCACGCCGAGGATCCGGTCGAAATCGCGTGCAAGCGTCTGCGTCTTACCTCGGACACGACCCTCGATCTCGGTGACCTCACGGTCGAGTCGTGCGGCTTGTCCAGCAGCCTGCATCCGCTGTTTCAACTTCGGGTCCCGGGCAACTGGATGCAAATCGGCCTGAATGTTGTCGTGGCGACCTCGACGATTCGAGGTGTTCTGGGGTTGAGCAAGACTCGTCTTGCGAAGCCGATACGCAACCTCCTGGCGAAATTCTTTCCGATTCGGCGCAAAATTTGATGGCATCTTGACCGAACCGAGTGCAGCAGGAACCGCATCGAAGTCTTCGGCGGTGGCTTGTAAGGAAACTCCGCTTTTGTTGACCACTCGAAGGCGCGCACCATCCTTGCGACTCGCACTGGTCATCACCACGACGGGACCACGGTGCTTGCCTTTCACCAAATAGACGACCGTCCCCGGTGACAGCCGTCTCAAAGCGGCTTCGATCTCTTCGACACGTTCGACATGGCCGAATCGGCGCGCCTCGCGCTCAGCATTGCGTAGCTTGCGATATTCATCGATGTCACCCAACGGACTCGTCGCCTCTGCTTGGAGTTCGGACAAAGCTTGCCGACGACGCTCGAGCCGCGCCTGCATCTTCACGATGTCTCGATCCGCCTGGTACTGAGCAAAAGAGAGATTAAGAAGGTCGTGGGCTCGCTCGCTTTCGTAGGTGCGAATCAGATTCGCGGCCATGTTGTAGGTCGGTCGGAAGGCTGATCGAAGGTGGAACCGTGAGCTACCCGCGAGCTTGGCTACGTCGTCAAATCGTACCCACGGCGACCACAGCACCACAGCGCTCCCCCGGTCATCGATACCCCGTCGACCGGCTCTTCCCGTGAGCTGGGTGTACTCCCCTGGTGTGAGCTGTTCGTGGTGTTCACCGGTGAACTTGGTGAGCTTCTCGATCACGACACTGCGTGCTGGCATGTTGATACCAACTGCAAGAGTCTCGGTTGCAAAAACCGCCTTAACGAGTCCTGCGATGAAGCAGGCCTCAACGACTTCTTTCATCGGCGGAACCATGCCAGCGTGATGTGCTGCCACTCCCGCTTTGAGCTGACGAACAAACTGTTCGAAACCCAAGACAGCAAGGTCAGCCGAATCGAGGGCACCCAGTCGGTCATCA
Source organism: uncultured Ilumatobacter sp. (assembly GCA_938091165.1). Taxonomy (GTDB): domain Bacteria; phylum Actinomycetota; class Acidimicrobiia; order Acidimicrobiales; family Ilumatobacteraceae; genus Ilumatobacter_A. The sequence goes on from CALKNK010000013.1 coordinate 29,495, forward strand.
ATGATGACGCCGATCTCAGCTTGCTCGGCCTCGGTCGTCAAGCACACCCCAGCGTCAACACATGACTTTGCAGCTACATCACACTGACTGCGGCTGAAGATGAAGAAAATTGCTGGCAGCATCTCGCGGTCATTGAGCAACTTCAGTGTCTCGACCCGTCCGGGCGGAACCAACTTGCGACGCTGCGCACCGCCAGCGTTCCGCGTGCGATTCGATTCCTTGCGACTCCGTCCAGCGCTTGATTTCGGCGTATGCCGGATTGCCGACTCGTCAAGCTGCACCGCATCCCGGTTGACCGCCCCCCCAACGAATATCGAGAGTAGCTGCAGCCGATCCTCCGTTCGGTCCTTCGCAAGGTATTGATTGGTTAATTCAACCGGTCGACGCAACTCGGTGATCGCTTCGGTTCTGCCGCGCACGGTACTGATCCACTCGGCGAGTTCAGCGACGTTGCTCACCGTCGCCGAAAGACACACCAGGCGCACGTGGTGCGGTAAATGGATCATCACCTCTTCCCAAACCGGCCCACGAAACGTGTCTTGCAGAAAGTGCACTTCATCCAAAACTACGAGACCTAAATCGTCGAGCGTTCGTGACCTGCCATAGATCATGTTTCGCAGCACTTCGGTGGTCATGACAACTATTGGCGCATCCCCGTTGATCGAGTTATCACCCGTTAGTAGACCGACCTTGTCTTCTCCGTGGAGAGCGATGAGGTCTCGATACTTCTGGTTCGACAATGCCTTTACCGGCGCCGTGTAAAAAGCGCGTTTGCCATCACGGACGGTCATATCAATGCCGTACTCGGCAACTACGGTCTTACCGCTGCCGGTGGGTGCCGCGACGACGACGTGTTTGCCATCGTCAAGGGCGTCAAACGCCTCGTACTGGAACCGGTCGATCGGAAAGGAGTAGCGAGCAGTCAGCTCATCTCGATCAGAGCGCATGCGGTGATCCTCAGGCTTCTTCGGGTCGCTTACGCAACACGAGGAACCCGATAAAGATCGCCACGAAATATAGAAAGAGCATCGGGAGCGCCAACATCATCAAGGTGACTGGGTCCCCTGACGGCGTGATGACGGCGGCGAGAACAAAGACCCCAATCGTGGCGTACCGCCAGCTCTTTAACAGCGTCCGTGGGGTGACCACGTTGACCAGCTGAAGAAAAACGAAAAGGACCGGAAGGAGAAAGCCGACGCCAAAGGCAAATATCATCAACCCGATCAAACTGATGTAACTGCTGACCGTGAAGAGTTCTCCAACATCTTCGCCAGCCCAGCCGATGAGGAACTCGAGGGCTCTGCCAACCGTGATGTAGGCAAGCGCGCCACCCGCAGCAAACAACACGATCGAGGACACGACAAACGGAATTGCGTACTTCTTTTCTTTGGCGTGCAGTGCTGGCACGACGAACCGCCAAACTTGCCACAGAATTACCGGCAACGCCACAATGACGCCCCCGTACATGCCTACCCGGATACGCGTGGAGAGTCCCTCAGTTGGGGAAGTGATGAACAGGTTCGGATCGCAGAACTCCTCGGACTTGCTTGCGCAAAGATCAACGTATGGCTGCTTGAGGAATTCGAGCACTTGGTCATACAACGCAATGATGACCACCATTCCAATGAGCACAGCCAACGCCGCTCGGATTATCCTGGCTCGGAGCTCACTGAGGTGTTCGGTGAGGGTTTGCGCATCTTCGGCCGGCTCTGCCACCTGTTCGTCAGTAGTCACGTTGACTCTTTTGACGGTTCGTCGGGCGGTTCGTCGGGTGGCGCAGGGCTGGCGAAAGAATCTGCGCCGCTACCAGGCGGCGCACTGAGTGGCGTCGGCGGTGCCGATGTCTCCTGTGCCTCGCCGCTCGGGATCGGTTCGACGGGACCGCGAGCCATTGACGCAGCAATTTGATTGATTTTTGGGCCGTTCGTTGATGTGATTTCGTCTGCGCCAGCCGAGTCCGAAATTGTTAACGATGCATCGCTTACCGGAGTATCTAAAGTTGTGGCAAGCATTGCGGCGTCCGCTTCTGAACGCAGGCGCGCCTCGGACTCAGACTCCTCAGCCACGAGTGCAGGATCTGCAGCGTTCTTGACGAGATCAGCAGTCTCGCGCATCTCGCGCATTGGTTCGTCGAGAGCAGACTTCAGCTCGCTCTGAAATCCGGTGCCCATTTTCTTCAGCTCGCCATAGGTTTGACTGAACTTTCTTATGGCGTCGGGTAGTTTTTCCGGACCAAGGACAACGAGGGCGAGAAGCAGGATGACGATGATCTCGCTGCCCTGGAGATTGAACACGTCCTTGAGTCTACGGGGCTGCCATCATCTGGGCAGTGCAACAGCGTCTCCCTTCCCGCCTTGATCCCCCGATCGCCTTCGCGCATCGCGGCGCGCGAGCCCACTTACCTGAGAACACGATCGAGGCATTTAAGTTGGCCCTGCGGCTCGGTGCCTCCGGCCTGGAGAGCGATGTCTGGCTGACCTCCGACGGCGTTGCGGTTCTCGATCACGATGGTGTTGTTAAGCGCGGCATCCGCCGACGCGCAATCAGTGAAGTCGCTCGAGGCGACCTTCCAGAGCACATTCCAACACTCGCCGAGCTTCTAGCGGCCTGCGGCGTTGGCTATGAACTGTCGCTCGATATTAAAGACCCTGAGGCAGCGGAGGCAATCGTCGAGGTAATCCAAGCGCATGATCCCGACATGCTCAATCGGACCTGGCTTTGCGAACCTGACTTCGAACGGTGTCTGCGGTACCGTCCATTGCTTCCTGACGTTCGTATTCTAAATTCCACACGGCTGGATCGTTTGCGTGAGGGCCCAGAACGCCGGGCTGCCTCACTCGCTCATCATGGCATCAACGGCATCAACCTGCATCGGATTGATTGGAACGGTGGCCTCGCTGCACTTTTTCACCGTTTCGGGTTGGTCGCGTTCGGCTGGGACATGCAGTACGACTATCAGCTGCAAACGGCGTTTCGCATGGGGCTTGATGCGGTGTACAGCGACCACACCGACATCATGATGGAAACTTTCCGCCATGAGGTTGGCGGGCAGCTGCCCTGAAACCTGGGACGCATCCGTCAGGCGCCGCAAAGAGAATCAGTTCTCACAGCCATTGCCAGTTGTGGCGAGGCCAAAACACAATAAATGCGCGACCAACCAAGTCGTCTTCACTAATGGGCCCTAGCGCCCGGCTGTCTTGGCTTCCGCCCCGATTGTCGCCCATCACAAAAACATGGTCGTCGGGGACCACTTGCGATGTGACATCTGGACCACAGGTACCAGGGGCTCGATCGGCTTTATCCAAATAGGGCTCGTCAAGAATCTGTGGAGCATCACTACCCGGCTCGGTGATCCGCACAACACACCCGGTCATCTCGATGGTTTCGCCGGGCAGGCCAACTACGCGTTTGATCAAATCGCGCTCGGAGGTCCCGGAGATCTGGTGCAACACTACGACATCACCACGGTTTGGGTCGTGCAGCCGATACGACAATTTGTTGACAAACACTCGATCGCCGGTCTCAAGCGTTGTCGCCATCGATTGGCCTTCAACCACAAAGTGGGCGAGAACAAAGCCACGGACGACGAACGCGACAAGCAACGCGACAGCGATGACGGCAACCCAGTCAAAGAAGGCCCGCGCACCAGATGACCGCTCGGACGCAGGCCCGCTAGCTGGAACCTCACCACTACCGTGCAGGTGTTGTTCGTGAACTACAAGGTGAGGCTCGTTCACTCTGGAATCAGCTAATTCATCACCTGTCAGTCCCTCCGGGCACGGGAGCGGCGGACCGTTGTCTTCAATCGTCACGAGCGCCTAACCGTACCGGCCGCATGGGAGTGAATGGTGTCAGAGCGACTCGATGAGCTGTTCTACCCGTTCGTCTTGACTCTTAAACGGATCCTTGCACAAGACCGTGCGTTGGGCCTGATCATTGAGTTTGAGATGAACCCAGTCAACCGTGTAGTCCCGCTTGCGTTCCTTTGCGCGCTTCACAAATTCACCACGCAATCTCGCTCGGGTGGTCTGTGGCGGAACGTCGATCGCCGTGTTGATATCCGCGTCAGAGCAGATCCTTTCAACGAGACCCCGATCTTGCATCTTGTAGAACGGGCTGCGACTCCGACTCACATCGTGATACTGCAGATCAAGAAGTTGTGTTCGGGCATGACCGAGAGGCAGGTCGTGGCGTTCACGGAACTTCTCAATGAGTTTGTACTTAATGACCCAATCGACCTCACGATCGAGCTTGAGCGGATCGTCCTCAATGGTGCTAACGCAATGCTCCCACATCTCCAGCGCCTTTTGTTCTAGCGGCGGGAAGCCCGGGCCGTCGGCGTACCTCAAGGCACGATTTAGGTACTCACGCTGAATGTCTAGGGCGCTGACCTCACGACCGTTGGCCAATCGCACTGTTCGTCGGCAGGTGATGTCGTGGCTGATCTCTCGAATGGCCCGAATCGGATTTTCAAGCGTCATATCGCGCAGTACAACGTTCGGATCTTCGAGCATACGAAGCATGCACGCTGCAGCACCGACTTTGAGGAATGTTGTGTACTCGCTCATATTTGAGTCACCGACAATGACATGTAATCTGCGGTACTTCTCGGCATCAGCGTGCGGTTCGTCGCGGGTGTTGATGATCGGACGGCTTCTCGTGGTCGCCGACGACACGCCCTCCCAGATGTGTTCTGCACGCTGTGCAATTGAATAAGAGGCGCCTCGTGCCGTCTGGAGCACTTTGCCAGCGCCCGAATAAATTTGACGACTGACAAAAAATGGGATTAGCACCTCGGCATACTTGCCCAGGTCATCGTCGCGATTAGTGCAGTAATTTTCATGGCACCCGTATGAGTTGCCCGCTGAGTCAGTGTTGTTCTTGAACAGGTAGATCGTGCCGCGAATGGATTCCTCCGCTAAGCGCTGCTCCGCTGATTCGACCAGCTGTTCGAGGATTCGCTCTCCTGCCTTGTCATGGACAACACACTCGTACAGCGAATCACACTCGGGTGTTGCGTACTCGGGGTGCGAGCCAACGTCTAGATAAAGGCGAGCACCATTCTGGAGAAACACGTTGGAGCTTCGCCCCCACGACACGACGCGCCGGAACAGATAACGAGCAACCTCGTCAGGGCTCAGGCGACGTTGCCCACGAAGTGTGCAGGTAATTCCGTATTCATTCTCGAGGCCGTAGATCCTGCGCTCCACTAGATGCACCTCATGCTGGAAACATATCCCAGCTGTATTCAGTGTGTACGAGCGTTCGGAAAGAGTCGCAGGAAGTTTTCGGCATAGAAGTTGTCACGCGTCGCTTGCGGCCGGTCGCCGAGCGCTCTTTCAAAGCGCCCGATCGGGTCTTTTCCGCCTTCCACATGCGGGTAGTCGCTGGAAAACAGGTATAGGTCATCCGCTGACGCATCGATCAACGCTCCGACGTCTTCGAAGACGAAGGGCGTGAAGGCCATCTGCTCCCGAAACGTTTCCGATGGCGTCCTCTTCAGTTCAGCGAGATACTGATCAACCTTGCTCCATGAGCGAACGATCCAATCGAGCCGCTGAAGCATCGCAGGAACCCACCCAGCACCGAGTTCCACGCTGCCCCCTCGGAGCTTTGGGTAGCGCTCAAAAATTCCGTCCATCACCAAGACGGATAGGAACGTTTCCGGCCCTTGGTGCATTACGGCCATGTCTTTGCTTCGCACATTCTCACCGCCGCCCATCCAGTCACGAACGGGAGCTCGACCTGTGTTGGTCCACTTCGGGTCGAGTTGTAGTGGTGCGCCACCGACGTGCAGGACGAAGGGCGTTTCCGATTCGGCAAGGCGCTCCCAAAAAGGGTGGAGATCGACATGACCGGGTGACATGTCGCCCGGCGCGTAGTGCGGCACCCAGATTGCTTCCATTCCCGCTACGAGCGCGAACTCGAGTTCCGCAACAGCGAGTTCGGGATTGTTAAGCGGCACGACTCCAACCCCCATCAGCCGCGCATCGTTGGCGACAAAATCGCTCATCGCTCGATTGTGTGCGCGCGCTGTTCCGTACCGCAGATCATCTCCGAGCTTTCTACTCATCGAAAACGGGGTGGTTACGCTGTGGGTAGCGAACACCAGTTGTTTCTTAAAGCCGAGCATGTCCATTGCTGCTGAACGATCATCACGGTCGAATGCACCCAGGGCTTGAATTTCTTTCGACTCGGCAATCAGCAAATCACCAAGTGCGAGCTGAGCTTCGACATGTGCTGGGCTGTGCTTAGAACCGTTGGCGACAATCGCATCCACCTCATCGTCAGTGACCAGTGACGCCTCGTAACTGACCGGCTGGATCTTGTCGCGCAGAGCTGCGTCGGCGTAGTCGATCAAGAAGTTTGGCAACTCCATGATGTGACTGTCCGCGTCATAGAACGGCCGGTCTGCTGGCGCGTAGGTCATGGTTCAACCGTAGACGCTCCCTAATCATCGCTTTCAACCGTAAAATCGGCGACTGTCTTGGGGTTCCTTGAGATCGCTCTGTAAACGGGATTGACGAGCGTTAGGCGAGGATGGCGGCCAGTTCCGTAGCGTCAATTCGACTAAAACACCGGCGGCCATGACTGCGCGACAACTCAGCGACTTCAAGTTCTGCCGCCGATATCTCGCGGTCGGGTCCACTAAGGGCATTTAGCCCGACTTGAACGGCAGCGGAACGATCAAGCCCTGCACTCCAAGTCGCGGCGAGTCGTTCGCGCACCGCCTCAGCATCTCCACCAATTGCGGCATAGTCGCGGGCATCGACAACGGTCCCGTCATAGAGCAGATGGAACATCTGGTCGCCCTCTTCAGCCAAGCCGACTTCCGCGACGAGGATTTCGACCTCCATGGGCTTCATTTCATGGGTGAATATGTTGCCGAGCATCTGTGCATAGCTGTTGGCCAAGCTGCGTGCGTCAACGTCATCGCGCGAGTATTGGAAACCCTTCAGGTCCGCCGCGCGTACGCCAGCAACGCGCAGTTGGTCAAACTCGTTGTACTTGCCAACGCCGGCGAATGCGATGCGGTCGTAGATCTCGCTGACTTTGCGCAGCGTGTCTGACCCGTTTTCAGCAACGATCACTAGTCCTTCGGTGTACCTCAATGCAACGAGCGCCCTCCCGCGCGCGATGCCCTTACGCGCATAATCAGCGCGATCCTTCATCATTTGTTCAGGAGCAACGTAGAAGGGCTGGCTCATCGGCGACTCGCTTCCTCGCGGATACTGTCGAAACGTGTAGATAAATCGACGTCGTCGATTCGCTCCCACCCATCGACATCTATTGTCGCAACGACGGGATAAATCCCGCGGAGCACGTCAGGACCTCCCGTTGCACTGTCGGCATCTGCTGCCTCCCAGAGCGCGCGGCAGGCGAGTTGAAGCGCTTCGTCACGGCCAAGTCCAGAGTGGTAGCCAACTTTCATCACCGTGCTGGCATGCAAGCTACCGGAGCCCGTCGAGACAAAATCTCGCTCCTCGTAGCGCCCACCTGTGGCATCGAAGTCCCACAACCGGCCAGCACTGCGACGGAGGTCAAAGCCAGCGAAAATCGGGACGACGACCATCCCCTGCATCGCTGCAGGCAGATTGCCTCGAACCATAGCTGAGAGTTGATTCGCCTTACCCTCAAGGCTGAGCGCATTGCCCTCAACCTTCTCGTAATGCTCGAGTTGGAGCTGAAACATCTTGACCATTTCCATCGCCGGTCCAGCAGCCCCTGCAATAGCCACAGCGCTGTGACGATCTGCCTGGACAACCTTTTCCATCGTCCGATGCGAGATCAGATTGCCAGACGTCGCTCGACGATCCCCGGCCATAACGACACCATCGGCGAACTTCACGGCCACGCACGTCGTGGCGTGCGGTACCGACAGTTCGTGGCCGGGCACCGCCGGGGCCAGCACTGCAGAATGCGAAGTCACACCTATTCGGCGAAGTAACTCCGGAAAGTTCGACCCGGGGTCGTCACCGAGCCTAAAGAACGGCATTGCCACGAGCTACTGACCGCCCTTTTGCACATAGGACTTTACAAAGTCCTCGGCATTCGTTTCGAGCACGTCATCAATCTCGTCAAGGAGGTCGTCGATGTCGGCTTTGATCTTCTTGCCGGTCTCGGTGACCGCATCAGCAGCCGTGTCAGGAGTCTCAGGTTTCTCATGGGTCGTCTTGGACTTTTGGATCCGTTCAGCCATTGATTTCTCCTTTTTCTGCCTTGAGCGAGCTTTCGGCCCGGTTTCGTTATTGGCCCAGTCGGTGGAGCAACTCACGCGCAGTGGCACTCTCATCAATCAACGTACCAACGTATTCAGCCGTCCCACGCAACGGTTCCATCATCGGCACGCGCCGAAGTGGATCCCGGCCAATGTCAAAGACCAAGGAGTCCCAATTGGCGGCAACAATGTCGTCCGGGAACTTCTCCAGACAACGGCCACGGAAGTAGGCGCGGGTCCCTTCCGGAGGCGCGGTCATGGCGGTACGGGCCTCTTCGGCGGTCACGATCGTGTCGAGGCCAGCGCGAAGCGCCAGGCACTTGTCCACCCGCATGTCATGATACTGCAGATCGATCGCCTTGAGCCGCTGCGAGCCGGGTTTAAGGTTATGGCGATCAGAGTAGCCATTGACGATGCGACGCTTGGCGACCCAGTCGACCCAGTGCGCTACCGACTCGGGATCATCCTCGAGGCCGGAGAGAACCTGCTCCCACTTCTTCATCACATCAGCTCCGACAGCCGCTCCAACAGCTGCGAGACCGCGCGCCTGGACATATTTCTGCGCCCGCTCGAACAGTCCCCATTGAACCTCAAGCGCAGTAGCACGGTTGCCGTTCCGCAACATGATTGTCTGGCGGAGGGATGGATCGTGGCTTACCTGACGGATAGCCGGCACAGGGTTACCCAGGGTCCACTCGTCGCCGAGCTCATCATCCTCGATCATGGACAAAATGATTGCCGTGGTACCCACCTTGAGGTATGTCGCCATTTCGCTCATGTTTGCGTCACCGACGATGACATGCAGTCGCCGATACTTTTGCGGATCAGCATGCGGTTCGTCGCGGGTGTTGACGATCGGGCGTTTGAGCGTGGTCTCGAGACCGACCTCTTCTTCGAAGAAATCGGCTCGTTGGCTGATTTGGTAGCCGATGTCATCGCTGGGCCGGCCCGGCAGCTCGCAGCCGACCTTGCCGGCCCCGGTGAATATCTGTCGTGTGACAAAGTGCGGCGTGATTTGGCTGGTGAGCCGACCGAACGGGAGCTCTCGTGCTAGCAGATAGTTTTCGTGGCAACCGTAGCTATTGCCCTTGCCGTCGGAATTGTTCTTGTGGATGATGATCTCGGCGCTGTTGCCAAGTAGGTCCCGGGCGTAGACCATCGAATCGCGAACGATCTCGTCGGCGGCACGATCCCAAACGACCGCCTCTCGGGCGTCGACGACCTCGGGTGTCGAGATCTCTGGATGGGCATGATCAACGTAATACCTAGCGCCGTTGGTTAGAACAGCATTGACCAGAGTGGTTTCGACCTCTGGAGCGATGGACTCGTCCATGGTGAATCCGCGTGCGTCGGTTGCCGGTTGCTCGTCTTCAAAGTCCCATCCGATGCGGCTCACTTGGCGCTGTGCTGCAACGTATGCGTTAATCAGCGACGACGACGCCGCAACAGGGTTGTTATCCCCACCGCGCACGAAGATGCCGTACTCGGTCTCTATCCCGAGCACCTTGGGCAAAGCCATTCCTTGAACCTATCCCGGCCCCGCCGAGCAGGCCAGTCAGAGATTGGCCGACTCCGCCGATGATCAGAGCACTTCGAAGGTCAACCCCGCATGCTCGATGAGCCGACTAATCAGATCGTCGCCGAGCGCAGTGGCGGGCGTCCAGAAGCCACCAGTGGCTTCCGACTCGAGTAACGCAAGGGCCGACTCGCCAAGCATCTTCGAAGTCGAGCCGTACCCTGGATCGCGGTCGCCCGTCACCTTCGTCATGATCTCAGCGCCCGACGCCGTGGTGCCATGGAATCGAATATCGAAGAAGCCTTGCTCTTGTGCGGCGAGCGACGGACCCTCGCCAGGCTCTGGGAGGAAGCGGCCCATCATCTTGCGCATCGGGCCCAGCGCTGCTGCCCCCGCTACCACGCCCGTTGCTCCGCTCAACGACATCGCCTTCGCCCGGGCACTGAAGCCCTCACCCATCATCATTGCCTCGCCGTAAGTGAAGTCCTCCCCCCACGGGTAATCGAGGAGCGCATGGGTTCGGAAGACCACGCGTGTGTTAGTTCCCGCCATAACAAATGGGGCCAACCATGAATCGAGACCCTCGTCGTACTGCGGAAGGGTCACGTTCGGTTGGTCGGGCCCCGTCCGGTCGCCTTTCGGAGCTATGGCGTACGGGTTGCTCAGAACGTCGCGCAAGCTCGGATTAACCGAAACTTCTTCCATCATGTTCATCATCGAGGCCACCGTGCCGCCGCTCGCTCCCCCTTTCATTGTCTTGACCCCCATCGAGATCGACACGCATGGCTCACCGAGCTGTTCGATCGCTTCCTTCTGAGTGTGCCAAACACCGAGGTCGGATGGAATTGAATCAAAACCACAGGCGTGCACGATTCGTGCCCCGGTCTCAGTCGAACGACCCTGGTATCGGTCAATCATCCGCCGCATCCATTGTGGCTCGCCCGTGAGGTCACAGTAATCAATTCCTGCTTCAACAACGGCTGCGATGAGCTTTGATCCATAAAGCGCGTAGGGTCCCACGGTGGATACCACGAGCTTTGTCGAAGCGCAGAGGCCAGCGACAGCATCAGGATCGCCAGCGTCAGCAACGATGCGTGGTACATCTGCACCGGTCGATTCGACGATGGCCTCAAGCTTTTGTGCGTTGCGGCCGGCGATAGCCCAACTGACAATCTTGCCGTCAACACCGTGTCGGTCGACCATGTACTTGCAGAAGAGCTGACCGACGAAGCTTGTCGCTCCGAAAATCACAATGTCATGCTTAGTGCGCTTCCCTGCCATACCAAGACGGTAGTCATGACGATTCCAGGAACACCTAGCAGTACCGAAATGGAAGTGCCGCTGCTGCTCGCTCAGACGAGACCGTGATTAGAGGTACTGGCCCGTTGCCACTCGCTCGATCGCACGACCGCCAGCATGGTCGTCATCAGAATTTTCGGTGACAAGCGTTCGGATGAACACGATACGTTCACCCTTCTTTCCTGAGATTTTGGCCCAATCGTCGGGGTTGGTTGTATTCGGCAAGTCCTGATGTTCCTTATATTCCTGCTTGATTGAGTCAAGTAGGTCTTGTGTGCATACACCTTTGGTACCGCCGTCGATGACTCGCTTTATAGCGAGCTTCTTTGCCCGGCGCACGATGTTTTCGATCATGGCCCCAGAAGCGAAGTCCTTGTAGAACATCACCTCTTTGTCCCCGTTTTGGTAGGTGACCTCAAGAAACTGGTTTGCTTCATCCTCTTGGTACATCTCGGCGACCGTTGCGGCGAGCATCGTGTCAATCGATTCGGATTGATCAAGTGGGATCTCTGTGGTGAGGTACTGGGCAAAGATTGACCGGGCGCCAACCTCGTTCGGTCTTTCGATCTTGATCTTCACGTCAAGACGACCGGGACGAAGAATGGCTGGGTCGATCAGGTCCTCACGATTCGTCGCACCGATCACGATGACGTTCTTCAGCCCTTCAACGCCATCAATTTCGGCCAGCAGCTGGGGGACGATCGTGGACTCCATATCGGAGCTGATTCCGGTACCTCTTGTTCGGAACATTGAGTCCATCTCGTCGAAGAACACGATGACTGGCCAACCCTCGTCGCTTTTCTCACGCGCTCTTTGGAACACGAGGCGAATCTGTCGCTCGGTTTCGCCCACATACTTGTTGAGCAATTCCGGGCCCTTAATGTTGATGAAGTACGAGCGGCCCTTGCCCTCACCGACTTTGTCGGCCACCTTTTTGGCCAGACTGTTGGCCACCGCTTTCGCTATCAGCGTCTTACCGCAACCAGGGGGGCCGTACAGCAGAATTCCCTTCGGAGCCGGCAATTGGTGTTCAGCAAACAGGTCTTGATGGAGGAACGGCAGCTCGACCGCATCTGCGATCTGTTCAATTTGGTCGTCGAGACCACCAATGTCGGTGTATGAGATGTCTGGGACCTCCTCAAGTAATAGGTCTTCGACTTCTGGCCGCGGTAACTTTTCCAAAAGCAAATTAGAACGCGGATCGAGGCGAAGGTGATCACCGCTTCGGATCAGCGTGCCGCGCAGCACGTCAGAGAGTTCACAGACCCGCTCTTCGTCGGCTCGCCCTACGACCAGCACACGAATCCCATCGTCCATGACATCCTTGGCGGTGACGACTTCGCCACTGATCTCAGACTGGCGGGCCATCACCACGTTGAAGCTCTCGTTGAGCACTACTTCAGCGCCACGATCGAGGAGTTCGTGGTCGATTTCGGGATGCAACGCCACACGCATCTTCCGGCCGCTAGTGAGCACGTCTACCGTCTCGTCGTCGTTCTTACCAACGACAACTCCGTACGCTGAAGGGGGTTGGGACAACTTGTCGACCTCCCCACGCAAGGTCGAAATGTGCTCGCGCGCTTCGCGCAGCGTGTACGACAGCTTTTCGTTCTGACTCACTGCCTGAGCCAACTGTCCCTTAGTCTCCAGCAAGCGTTCTTCAAGCGAGCGGACACGGCTCGGCCCATCGGCAAGACGCCCCCGAAGATGCGCTATTTCCTCGTTCATCGTCGCCACTTGCGCAGCAAGATCCGCATCAAGACCGTCGGTATCTGCCATCACCCGAATGTACACCGCAAAACCGCGCCAGCATTGACGCAGGCAACGCGTTGACACGATGATCACCGTGTAAACTTCGCTGTGTGAAACGGGGCCACACGAGCGTGCGTCTCAACCTGCGAGCGCCAGCTCAGAACCAATCTCCGACGAAGAGGAAGCACTACTGACATGAAAGTCTGGATCGATCAGGATCTCTGTACCGGCGACGGACTCTGCGAAGAAATCGCACCCGACGTCTTTACCCTGCTTGACGATGGTCTTGCATACGTAGTCGAAGGTGACAAGATTTTTGCCAAGGCAAAAGGGAACCCTGAAGGCGCTGAAGGACTCGCTGAGTTTCCCGACAGCCAGCTAGATGCCGTGGTCGAGAGCGCCGAAGAGTGCCCCGGCGAGTGCATTTACATCGAACCCTGATCAGACACGCACCACCAAATGCTCAACCGGTTAGACGACGTGCCAGATCTATCTTTTCAGGCCGAGAAACCGACCCACGGTGAGAAATCCAGTGTGGGCGACCATGCGGTGGTCAGGCCTTACTGCTTGGCCTTCGATATGCCAACCACGGTGCAGAACTTCGATCGTGCGGAGGTCAATCCACTTCCCGTGCAGGGCTTCACGGACCTGTGATGCCTGCGTGATTGAAGGCGTGTAGGCGAGGAAAATTCCGCCCGCGCGGAGCACCTTTTCCGCGTGAGGGACAAGCTGCCAAGGCTCGGGGATATCGAGGACTACCCGATCGAACGGCCCGTGTTCGACGTCAATACCTCCGTACCCATCACGGATGTGCACGTCGTAGCGTTTGAGTGCTTCCTCACCAAGGAAGCTGGCCACGTTCTTCTTTGCTCGATTTGCGAAGTCCTCGCGCAACTCGTAGCCCGTGATGTGTGCGCCGTACCGCAGCATGGTCATTGACAGCGCCCCAGAGCCGATGCCACTTTCAAACACCCTGACTCCGGGTCCGATGTCTGCAAGCACGCAGATCGGGCCAAGATCCTTCGGATAGATCACTTGAGCACCGCGAGGCATTTCGACAACGAAGTCCTCAAGCGTCGGGCGGATGACGATGTACTCCGCACCTTTCGTCGAGTTAACGAACGAACCTTCGGGTTCTCCAATTATTTGGCTGTGCGCCACGAAACCGTTATGACTATGAAACTCACCATCAAGGGCGAGGTCAATTAGGTAGCGACGTTTCTTACTGTCAAGCAGCAGCGCCTTTTCGCCAGCGGCGAAGATTCCAGTCATTGGTTAGTTCCGTGTTCCATCTCGTGAATCGTCAATGTCGCCGTCTGCGGCGGGTTTTCAGCACCATTTCCACGGGTACCACTACATGTGTACCGGACTTCTCGACCAAACGGCAGAAAGCGCCAATTTCTCCGGTGCTAGGCGCACCACAACGTCGGCAGACGCCAACTTCGCCCTCGGCTGCTGCCGACTGTCCCTCCAGTAACGGCCACATCTTCGACAAGAAGTTGAGGTAAAAGGCTGACTTCGATCCTGGAGACTTTTTCTCAATGGCGTTGAGTGCCACTTTGTACTCCAGATGCCGATTGCCCGCCGCGATGGGGCACTCTTCCACGATGTATTCGATACCACGAACAAGGCAATACGCTGCCATCTCTCGTTCGGTGAGCCAACGAGAGGCTTGCACTTCTTCGGAAAGCCGTCGTGCGCTTGAAGGACAGGGAACTGACGAGCGAGGTAGTCAACTTCCCAACGCAAGGTGTTGCCGAACAACACCGCCGCCTCGTCGTCGAGATTGTGCCCGGTGACAACAGCGTCGTAGCCGCCATCAGTAGCAGCTTTGTCAAATAGTCTTCGCTTGGACAATCCGCACGCAGAACAGGGCACCCGCTTGGTGGCAATAGCCGCTGTCGGCACGTCGTATCCGTAGTCTTCTTGAAGATTGATCGTGTTCAACTTCAAGCCTCGCTCGTTGGCAAACCTCCGGACGTAGCCACCGCTGTCTTCGGAGTAGTCGCCGATTCCCAAGCCGATGTATAGGCCGTCGGCCTGATAGCCGGCCTCAACCAACATCGCCCATAGGGCAAGCGATTCCTTTCCTCCGCTAACAGCCACCAGGAGCCGGTCAGTTGGGCTGAACATGTCGTAGTCATCGATGGCCTTGACCATTTGACGATGACACAACTGAATGAGGTGCTCAGCGCAAAAGTTTGCGTTATGGCGGGCCAAATCGATGACCGCAGGCGCTCTACACGCTCGGCAGCGGCTCCGTTGAGCAGTAATCCTCCAGAAATTACCGGGCGAACCTCGATCACATCGATCTCGTCAACCCGAGCGTCGCCCGGCACGAGTGTCCCGTTACGAATCACTAGGTGTGCTTCCCTGCTCAGTTCAAGGTCATCGAGCACTCGGTTAGCCGACCGACCACAGACAACTTCAACTTCCTGTTTTGGGTTGCGGAGCAACACTCTCACGAGACATCCTTCACCTTGCACCCGTCATGAGGCTCGCTTGCCGGCCCTCTTGTCGGCGACTCGACGGTCCGCCGCCGCCGCCGCCGCAGTCTTCTCTGCGCGGCGTACGACCTTGCGCTTGGGATTCGTTGCGGCCTTCTCGGCCCACGCAGCAGCAACGTCGGCACTCGCCTGCGCCTTAAAGCTGGCCTTAGTGACACCCGCGGCCCTCTGCTGCTTCTTGGTCAAGGGCTTCTCGGCCGTCAGACGCAGGAGCGAACCCATGCCTACTTTCTGCGAGCCGAGATTCTCAGGTTGCTTGCTTACCGCTTCCTTCAAAATCATGAGGCCAGCAAGCACCTGCCAGGCGCGACTCCCTCCGATAAGGCCGCGTCGAACTGCCTGAGAGCGCACGTAGTTCCTCTGGCCAAAAAATATCCCAGCGACGGAGCTCCAGAAGATGCTTGTACCACTAAGCCCACGGCGCAGCGCCATACGCCGGAGGAACCGGCTTGGCAAGAGGGCGGACCGCAGTAGCGCCATCAGAGGCGGCGGATCTCGACGATTGCGCTCTGTTTCTTCCCTGAACGCTTCCCGAGTAGAAAAAACAGGACCATCAAAACCATAGCGCCGCCGCCGGCGACACTGGCAATAGCGGTCTTCTTGTCATCAACCTTGCCCTGAACGTCGCCTTGAAGGCCCTGCAGTTTGCTGCGCAGGTCGTCTGCGGTGATCGGTTCAGGAGTGTCGGGTGTCTTTTTAGCCATCTTGCCGGATCCTTCTCTCAGGACTTCTTCTTCGGGAGGGGTTCTTTGCTCAGGTACGCCTTCTTGATGCGGAGCACGGTGAGAGTCAACAAGATGACTGTGACGACCAGGGTGAAGGCGTAGGCGACCCACGACCATGCGCCACCGTTGGCCCAGCTGATCTCGGCTTGCACCAAACGCAATACACCGAGAAGGATCACCAAGAGACCAAGTCCCAGCGAAAAGGCCCCGGCAGCGCCGTAGGCCAACCATGAGCCAGCACCTTTCAGCGGGCCGAGTGTCTCTTGTTTGGCGTAGGTCTTGACGAATTCGACCACCTCGCTGAGCGACGCATCGTCGCTTTTTGGAGGTGGCTTCGTCGCATCGATGCTGTCTGACACGTAACAGTTTCTATCAGATCAGACGGAACTTCAGCATGGCCTCGACATCATCGAGCACATCATCAAGGACATTGAGGCGGGCTGCCGGGCCAGGCGCGACCAGTAAGCGGTAGCGATCGGCAGGTCCGATGGGAGCCAGCGATGCGAGATGGTAGGTCGCAAACGACGGGTCGTCAGAGATTTCAGACTCAACGGTTTCGGCGCTGACGTCGCCGAGTTCCACGGCCATCTTGAGCACTGCCTGCACCCGCGCATGGGTTGCTTCAACAGCGATCGCAAGCCCGGGGTCCGGCTTCTCATCGGGCCAGTCGTCGACATCTGCGATCGGGTACGGTGCATCTGGCAACCATGTGTTGATGCGGATCCGCCGGGTGCCAATGGCGATTAGTGCATAACGCTCCCCATCGAGAGCCTCGACTTGAATCATTTGGGCCATAGTTCCGACCATCGCCCGCTCGTCACCTCCGCCGGCATCGGCACCGTGAGTGATTAAAGCTTGCCCGAATTCTGGATGTCCGTCTTCCTGTAGGCAGTCGATGATCATCTGCCTATACCGCGGTTCAAAGACGTGTAGCGGCAAAATGCCCCCGGGCAGAAGGACCGTTCCAAGCGGAAACATCGGCATTACAGCCATGGGGCAACCTTAGATCCAGATCAGGAACCGTGCTCAGCGGGGCTTGAGATCCTCAATCGGCGGCGCCTCGGGAAATGTGGCAAAACGTTGTCCAAAGGCAGCCCAGATCAGGCGGTAGTCATCCTGACTAATTTCTTCGGCATTCAGGACCACGACGAATTCGACGGCAGCGCCGTTTCCGCCAGACACGTAGCCAGCGAGCGCTTTCGATGCAAGTGGCAGCTCATCAACGGGCGGGTTGCGAAGTGTCCCGGTCTTCGCAAACAGGCGGCCCTCAACGGCGCTATCTATGAACTCGCTGCGAAGAGTCCCGGTTTGTCCGGCGATTGGCAGGCTGGTCGGAAGTGCCGTTCCACGCGATCTTTGCAATACGGCGAGTAGCGCTTGGCACGTCATCCGCGTCGTTGGAGTAAGACCCGAACCGTCGAGCAAGCGAACGCCGTCAAGGGGAACACCCCATTCACGAAGCACGCGGTCGATCACGACGAGTCCCGCAAATCGTGTTCCATCTTCGACTTCGGAGTAGCCCAGTTCCTTCACAAGCAATTCCGCAGTGTTGTTGTCGCTATTGGTCAGCATTTCGCGAACAATCTCTCCGAGCGGTTGCGACTCGACGGTGGCCACCACCGTCGACTGCGTTGAGGCCGAGCCGCTCCCCCATCCATTGGCCACTCTTATCCCACGGTCACCTAGCAGTCGTGCAAACTCGCGCGCAGCACCGACGTTGGGGTCGTCTTGCACCCCGCTGCGACCTCTGACCCGTGCGTCATTCACGAGCAGTGCGTCATACGGACCGGCATCATTAAACGCGACTCCGTCACCCCAACTGTCGATCACAAATTCGTCGTCGTAGCGCGTGCCATCACCGATAACTGAGCCATTAATGCGCTCGACCCCTGCCTCGACTAGTGCGTCCGCAAGGACGTCGAGCGACGTTGTCGCAAAGGCCGGCAGCGGGTCGTCATCTGTTGGGTAGTCGTTGGACGTCAACAGCGGGTCGCCGCCACCGACAAGGTAGACATCGCCGTCAACAACCCCGTCGACCGCCGGAGAGGTGCGCACGGATGTCTCGTAGGTGAAATCGGGGCCGAGCACTTCGAGCGCCACAGCGCCCACGATCAACTTGACGGTGCTCGCAGGGATGACAGAGACCGTCTCATTCGCCGCTCCAACTGCAACACCATCGACAGAAACCGCTCCACACGACCGGTCGTCGATAAGGGTCAAAGCCCCTGCGACTTCAGCTTTTAGGCGGTTAGCACTCGCCGATCCAGCAACGGCGTCCGGTAGGCGGCGATAGTCCAAGAGTGACGTTGACAAGATCGCAGCTTTTTCGACTCGTTCGGTCTCGCTACGAGAAGCTGTGGAACGGTCGTCATCGTTGGCAGACAACAACTCAACCGCGGAGCGAGTGTCGTCGTACCTATTTGCTTCATCGTGGAGCCACCAGTACACGCTGAGCAAACCAATTGCAGGGAGCACTGCGAGGACGCCAAGAAAAAAGAGTGGCATCTTCCGGTATTTGGCCGGCGATGCGATTACGTCGACCCGCATGTTCACCGTGGTTGTTTACCCGGTTGAAGCACCAAAGTCATGACACCCCATCAGCGCGGCCCAAGTTCAGCAGGAGTTGCTCCGGCCGGATAAGCGTTGAGTACGTCAGCGAGGGCGTACCATACTGGCCGGTACTCGCTCTGGTCCGAGATCGTCGGCCCGTTAAGCACCAAGACGTACTCAATCGCAGTTCCACCGTCCACGGTGACGTACCCTGACAGGGCCTTCACTGCCGGCGGGTCAGCATTGAAGGGTGGGTTATTTAGAGTGCCGGTCTTACCCGTGAGGCGTCCGTCCAATGGGTGGTCGGTGAAAATGCCGGCCAAAGTTCCGGTCTGGCCCGCAATAGGCAATCCAGACCCAAAGGCACTGTCAGGGGTGAACCGTTGCATGACAGACAACAAGGCCGAGCAAGTAATTCGGTTGTCAAGGCTAAGACCGGACCCGTCAGACAGCACGACCGAGGTGGTATCGATCCCCCACTCCAGCAATTTGGCAGTCATAACGCGGGCGCCGGCTTCGCGCGAGCCAATTCCTTCACCAACAAGTCCGATCTCCTTCATCAAAAGTTCAGCAGTATTGTTGTCGCTGTTGGCCAGCATCTCACCAACGACGTCTGACACGGATGCGGAGTCAATAGCGGCGATCACAATGCCCTCAATTGGAGCCGTACCGCCTACAGCTGAGCCACCAACGGTGATGCCTCGCTCGTTCAGGAGCCGGATGAATTCTCGGGCCGCCCCGATGTTCGGGTTATTGGCACGTTGCGGTTCACCGAGTACTCGGCTGTCGTTTGCCATTAAAGCGTCATAGGGGCCCGCGTCGAGCCCCGCCACCCCGTCGCCCCATCCCGGCGCGAAGAATTCGTCGTCGTACCGAGAGCCATCGCCAACAATGTTGCCAGTAATGGAAGTGACACCAGCATTGCGTACTTGGTCGGCCAAAGTGTCGAATGACGTCGGTGAGAGCACGGCGTACCGCTCGAGGTTGGACGTCGGGTACCAATCCGACGACAACAGCGGATCGCCGCCGCCAACCAGCGTCAGATCACCGTCGATCACACCGTCGACCGGCAATGCGGCGCTGACGGCTGAGGTCGTCAACACGGCGTCGGAACCGATGACGTCGAGGGCGACTGCTGCGACCACCAGCTTCTCGTTACTCGCCGGGATAACGGCCATGTCAGGATTCTTGGCGCCAATCAGAATGCCGTCGACTGATACGGCTGCGCACGACCGGTCGTTGAGCGCGCCCAGGAAGGGCGTTAACTCTCGTTCGAAGTCAGCCACATTGAGCTGCCGCGACAGTACCGCTGGCACACGCCGCATCGACATCATCGACGTACTCAACGGGTCCGCAAATGCTGGTGGGGCGACGACGGTGCTCGGCGGTGGCGGCGCCGGCTCGTTCTTCTCAATCCGTCTATCAGCCCAGCCGTACAGCGCGAACAGCAAGATTGCCGGGATTGCTGCGAACGCGCCTAGCACGAGCAGGGGCCCAACGCTACGCTGCGGGCGACGCCGACGGGACTCATAGCCCAGTCGCTGGCGTCGCTCCTCCGGTCGGCTCACCGGCTGATTCACAAACCTCGCACCGACCGGTACATCTGCCGTCGAACGAGATGACTGAGTGCGGCCACCGCTTGCCCGCCGCTCGAATAGCAGAGTCGGCCGGTAGCCCGGACCGCTGCTGGGCCAGCATTGTTCGGGTCCGCCACCGCTAGTTCGGTGCACGTCAGAATTGGCTTACCCGACGACATGCTCAGCTCGTGCGCCGCTTCGGCGAATCGCACGTCCTGTCTTTCGTGGTAGCCCACAATGCGTTCCAAGCCGTGATCAGGAAAGAAACGTCCTTCGCGCATCATTCGTGCCTGATTCGATTGGATACCAATGCCGAGATAGATGATCGAATGCACTTCGGGGTGCTCGGCACAGAGCGCCATGACGTCGGGCACGGTGTCGCGTGTCTCCCCGCCAGCACAGTCGATTGGGTTGTTCTTGCTCCATCGCGGCGGCAGCAGTTCGTCGATTGATGCTTCCAGATCTAACGGAATGCCCATTAGCACAAGGTCGGCGGCGCTCGTAACGGCATCAGCGGTCACTACCCCCCAACCACCAACCGTCGTGAGCACCATGACGTTGGGTCCTTCTGGGAGCGGCTGCGTCGCAAATGTCGCAGCAGCATCAAACGCTGCCGAAACACTCGGTGCCCGGGAGATTCCAACTGCTCGGCAGGCTCCGTCAAAGATCTTGTCGTTGGCGGCAAGGGCTCCGGTATGACTCGCCGCAGCCTGCGCGCCGCCTTCGGTTGCCCCTCCCTTCACTAACACCAGCGGTTTGCGATCCGCGGCGCCGGCCAGACGGTTAATCAAACCCTGCCCATCAGCGATTCCTTCGATGTACGCAAGCCCAACGTTGGTGGCATCGTCCTTGGCATACCAGTCGAGATAGTCAGCAACGCTGACCGCTGCAGCATTGCCAGCTGAGATAGCGCGGCTGATTCCGACCCCTGACGCACGTGACATGTTCAAAAACGTCGAGACGAAGTTGCCACTCTGACTCGCAACGCCAATGCCGCCCGCTGGCGGATTGGGCGCAACAATCTGGGCACATAGATCGACAGGTGTACTGACTACGCCTTGTCCGTTCGGGCCAGCAAGCAAAATACCGAGCTCGTCGGCGAGAGCCACTAACTCGTCCTCGGCCTGTTGCCCGGCATCGTCGGCTTCGCCGTAACCAGCCGAAGTGAGAAACGCAGCTCGGATGCCCTTCGCTGCGCAGGCTCGCAACAAATCGGGATTGCCAGCCGCTGGTGTGCACACGAACACTAGGTCCGCAGCACCATCGGGTATTTTGCCGATGTCCGCAACGGTCTGGATGCCAAGCACCTCCTCACCCTTGAGGTTCGTTCCGAACACTGCTCCGGCGAAACCGCTCGCCAAGATGTTGTGAAGCGAGACGAATCCGAACTTGCCAGGATGCGTCGAGGCTCCGGAGACCACAACACCTCGGGGTTCAAACAATGCCTGAAATTGCTCGTCGCTAGGCCTGGGACGCAACGCAGCACGGGCCGTGCCCGCCGCTGCGAGTTCGACCAAGCCGTCGACGGCGACGACGCTTCCGCTGGCCTCCACGATGAGTGGATTGATGTCGACGCTCACCACATTGCTGTGCTCCACAGCAAGACGACCTAGGCCCATTAGGACCTCTGCCAGTGGGGCTCGATCAACCGCCGCTTCCCCACGGAATTCACCGAGCAGCTTCTGTGTCGCCAAATCGTCGATCATCTCGAGAGCAGTGGCTGCGTCAATAGGTGCTGGCCTGAAGACCACGTCTGCGATTGCCTCGGCAAGAATGCCGCCAACGCCGAGCATTACGGTAGGGCCGAATTGCGGGTCCCGAACAATCCCGGCGATCAACTCACGATTGCCGCTGATCATTGGCGCAATCAGAACGTCGACTTCACCATCATCCGGTCGTGCCGCCGCCAGCAGGTCAGCCGCCGCTTGCTCGACGGCGTTATCATCACTCAGGCTGAGCCTGACCAGGCCCCGTTCCGTTTTGTGCGCAATGGCGTCACCATTCAGCTTTGCCACAACCGGGTAACTGAGCTCGTTCGCCGCCTCGACAGCTGCAGCTGGTGTCCTGACGAAACGCTCACGGGCGATAGGCACCCCGTAGTCGGCGAGCAAGGCCTTGCTGTCTCGTTCGGACAGCGTCGTAGATGACATCGTGTTTTGTCCCATCAGCCCATCAATCTACTTTGCAGGCGTTCGGAGTTCAGGACGGCACGAGAGCCGCTCGGAAAAATTCGATAATGTGCGCGCTCCGGCGTTCGAGCGCCGCAGCGGACAACGGATTCTCGTCAAGCAAGCCCTCAAGGAACGGAGCGTCAGAAAAGTAGCTGAGGAGGGCGCCGTAGCCGGTGAGCAGCAATTGCTCGGCGTTCTGTTCGCGGAATGTACCAGCGTTCATTTCACGTCGAAAATAGTCAGCCGCCTGATCGAACAGTGGCCGTAAGACAGCAGCAAGGTCAATGCCAAGGTGTACCCCACCGTCGATGGCCTCACGTCGCATCAGGATTACGTAGTTCGGATTGTCAGCAAAAAATCCGAAACCGGCCCGCAACACACCCTCTACCTTGAGCCAACCCGAGGCCGGGGCTTCAATCGCCCCGACCAACCGAGCAAACCAGTCGCTGAGCAGCCGCTCGAAGACCTCGCCATACAGGGCTTCTTTCGACAAGAAATGGTGCAACAAGCTGGGCCGACGAATACCGACTTCAGCGGCAATATCGTTCAGCGACGTACCGCTGTATCCCGCCTGAGCAAAGCAGATCAGCGAAGCATCGAGAATCTGGTCACGCGTCGAGCGATCATCACTACCTGCGTCGGTGACGCGTTCGTTAATGATCTGGTTAGACATGCGATGCAACGTTATCTCGCTGCATCGACCATGGGATCAGGCCGGTGGGTAGACGCCCATTGCCTTAGACTTCTCGGTGCTCCAGAAGATGACTGCGATTTCGTCAATCAGCGAGACAAGCTTTTCGCCAGCCGCTGGGTCCATGGTCTTCTTTGCCTCGCCAGCTTGATGGATGGCGTCCCAGAAGAGCTGGTGCAGGTTTGGGTGTGCTGCGAAATGGTCTGGCGCGAAGAAGTCTGCCCAGAGCACCATCAGGTGATGCTTAGTTTCCTCGGCCCGAGCTTCTTTAATTGAGATACAGCGAGCGCGAAAAACCTCATCGTCAGACTCCGCATACTTTTTGGCGGTCTTGAGGACCGACAAAGCTTCGATCTTGGCCTGCGCAGGGTCATAGACGCCGCAGTAGAGGTCGCAGTGTGCGTGAGCGGCAGTGGCGTTTGCAAAAAGCTTGGCGAACATTTATCTCTCCTTGAGATTCGGATGGGGCCATATCTGATGTACCCCTGAACGGTTTCCCGAAACATACACTCATCAAATGCGATCGGGCACCGATCAGCACCACAATTCAGCACCACAATCTTCATGTTTTTCCGACTTCAACAGATGGATCCTGATCGGCGTCGCCCGCGCCGACTTCCACTGCGCCGATTCCTGAGCTGTGATCGATCGATGGAACCGACGATTGTGGATGGTCAAGGTCTGATCGGCACCACCTTAGGACGAGTGCGGGTTGACCAAATCCGGACGTTCGTACATCCAAATCGGCCGGGGTTTTGGATGGTCAAACGTGTCAGCGCCACCGACGGCAAGTCGATGATCGTTGAGTCGGACAATCGAGATATTCCCACAGAGGATTCCCACTCGTTCGGCCCCGTCGATACGGCCGGCTCGTACCGCATCGTGGTCAAAATCCCTCGGCGCTGGATGTAGCGCATCAGGTGCGTGGACCTACGCTCAATTTCATGCCTATCTACTTGTGCCACGAACGCCCCGACCTCGATACGCACATTGCGTCAGTCGTCGATGCGCGTCCTGGCGCTGTCGTTCTTTCGCGTTCAGCGTTTCATCCGGGCGGCGGCGGCCAGGTCAGTGACATCGGGTCATTGGAGACCTCAAGTGGGCCTGTCGCGGTCACGCGCATTGAATTAGATGGTGATACGACGTGGCATATCCTGGGGGATAAATCAGCGATCGTGGACGGTGACGTCGAGGTGCGAATCGATATGGATCACCGTCGCCGTGTCGCCTCGCTTCATACGATGAGCCATGTACTCAATGCGTTCGTCTTCGAAGAATTTGAGGGCTCTCTCGTCACCGGCGCTCAAATCAACGGCGATGGCACCGGACGGATGGATTTTGATCTAAGCCAAATCGATAACGATCGCCTCCGGGCGCTTGAGGCCCCGGTTAACAACACGATCAAACATGGACACACAGTTAAATCTGTCTACGTCGACGTCGACGAGGCTGCAACAACCCACGGTTTGGTCCGCTCGCTCTCCGTCGCTCCCCCGCCCACCAGGGACGGTCGCCTTCGGCTGATCGACATCGCCGGACTTGACCGCCAGGCCTGCGGCGGCACGCATCTTTCGAATACCGCAGAGAGCCCCCCGTTCAGGATCGGCAAAATCGAGAACAAGGGCAAGCGCAATCGACGCGTTCGTTTCACGTTGGGAGCAGAACATGACAGAGCAGCAGGCTGAGCCGAACAAATGGACCGAAATCGTGCGAGACGACCCCGCTCACTCGCATCGTTACGTCGAACGATTTCGGACGATGAAAGCCGAGGGCCACGACCTCGCTGGTGAGGCACGGTTAATTGACGCCTTGGCACCCCGCTCTGCGCGGGTCCTCGACGCTGGATGTGGCCCAGGTCGTGTTGGAGCATTTCTCCACACACTCGGTCACACCGTCGTCGGCGTCGATCTCGATCCGGTGCTGGTCGTCGCCGCAAACGCAGACCACCCGGGCCCAACCTGGATTGTCGGGGATCTCGCTGAACTCAACCTGCCATCAGACGTGGCTGCTGATGGTTTCGACGTCGTTGTCTCGGCAGGCAACGTCGTAACTTTCCTAGCGCCAAGTACTCGCCGGGCTGTGCTGACGAACTTGCGCCAAAGCCTTCGCTCTGAGGGCCGTTTGGTTATCGGGTTTGGAGCCGGGCGTGAATATCCCTTTGAAAACTTTTTTGACGATGTCACTGCGGTCGGATTGGCTGTTGACGTTTGTCTCAGTACCTGGGATGGTCGCCCTTTCGACTCGACATCTCAGTTTCTGGTCGCGATCCTAAGCTGAGATTCTTCCTCGGTACGATTCACGTGCATGCAGATCGTTTCCGCACTGTTCGTCGAGAACTTCGAAATGCGTCAGGCTCCCGGCCCATCGACCCGCATCGACATGACCGGCGTTATGTTCAGCCAAGTAGCCCCCACCTCAGCGCCGGTTACTATCGACCCCCACCTCGTGGCCTTGATCTTCTGCCCTGAGGGAGCCTCCGGTAACGGCGTCTTCGAGGTGATTTTTCGCAGCGGGGTGGAGGAGGAAAGCGAGCAGCTGGCGCGCAATGTCAGTCCGTTCACTGTCGAACCGGGAAAATTCACCTATCGGCTCGTGAAGGGCGAGCTCGACTTCGACGGATACAAACAAATTTTTGCGCACTGTCGCGTGAACAAGAACCCGTGGCACCTCGTTCCATTTACGCTACTTCCGCCCGTAACAGACTGACGGTTCGCCGGTTCGGGGCCGAGCTCAACTACTGTCGCACGCGTGTCGCTGACTTTTGAACAAGACGCTGCCGCCATCTCTCTTTTGAGAGGCATGTCGATGGATGGGCCGCTCACCGCAAACAGTGGGCACCAAGGCACCGGGATGGCCCTTGCTCCCCTCGCCCACGTGCTTTATAGCCGGGTGATGAAGCACGATCCGGCGGATCCGCACTGGACCGATCGCGACCGATTTATTCTGTCCGGCGGCCATGTCTCAATCCTTCAGTACTCGATGCTGTTCCTCTGTGGCTACGGCCTCCAACTTGAGGACCTTCAACAGTTCCGCCAGTGGGGCTCGCTGACGCCCGGACATCCTGAAGTCGGCCACACCGCCGGCGTTGAGGTGACAACGGGTCCGCTCGGTCAAGGCTTTGCGAACGCCGTGGGTATGGCCATTGCCGAGGCAAACCTGCGCGCTCGATTCGGAGCCGATGCAGTAGACCACCACACCTTTGTGGTTGCGGGCGACGGTTGCCTCATGGAGGGCGTAAGCCACGAAGCCGCTTCCTGGGCAGGCCATCTCGGCTTGGGGCATCTCGTCTGCATTTTCGACGACAACAAAATCACCATCGACGGCGCCACCGACCTTACCGTCAGCGAAGACACCGCCGCACGATTCCGGTCTTACGGATGGGACGTTCAAGAGGTAGGCGACATTAGTAACGACGTCGATGCTCTCGAGGCGGTTCTCAACGCCGCCAAAGAAACAGCGCAACCGACCCTGATCATGTTGCGCACCCACATCGGCTATCCCTCTCCCGATCACGTCGACACGAATCATGCGCATGGCAACCCATTTACCTCCGAAGATGTCACCCGAACGAAAGCGGTGATGGGGATTCCGGATGAGCCTTTCTGGGCCCCGTCTGAACTCGTCGAGGCATATCGAGCACATGTCGGTGCCCGCGGCGCAGCGTCCCACGCTGCCTGGCGAGCGGCATCGGTGTCGGCAACCGAGTCAGCTGACTGGCGCGCTGCTTGGGCCCAGAACGGACTCGACGGCTGGAACACCGATCTTCCGGTGTACGAGCAAGGCGATTCGGTGGCCACCCGCAAGGCCATCCAGAAGGCGCTCGACGCTACCTTCGCGCTTTTGCCTGGTTTGATGAGCGGGTCAGCGGACCTCAAGGGCAGCAATGGCGTCGCCCTCGGTGCATCCGTTCCATTCGGCAACGGGAACGAGGCCGGTCGCTACCTGCACTTCGGCGTGCGAGAGCACGCGATGGGTGCTACGGCCGTTGGCATGTCAGCACATGGCGGTGTTCTTCCAGTTACTGCGACGTTCTTCGTGTTCGCCGACTACATGCGGCCGCCAATCCGTCTGGCTGCTCTTACAGGTGCCAAGGTGTGCTTTGTGTTCACTCACGACTCCGTCGGTGTCGGAGAAGACGGCCCCACCCACCAGCCAGTCGAGCAGCTCGCCTCGCTGCGAGCTATCCCGGGCCTGCATGTGATCCGGCCAGCTGATGCGAACGAGACTATCCAGGCGTGGGCTGACGCGGTTCTGCACGACGGACCCACGGCCATCGTTCTCAGCCGACAAAACATCGCGGTTACCACCGATGGCGAAGCCGTCTGCACGGGCGCAGCTATCGTCTATTCCACCGAATACCCCCAAGTCGTTTTAGCCGCAACCGGCAGCGAAGTGGCCTTGTGTACCCAGGCAGCCCAGCAACTCGCAGCAACAGGCATCAAGGCACAGGTTGTGTCCATGCCGAGCTGGGACCGCTTCGACGAGCAGAGCGACGACTTCAAAGCTGGCGTGTTCCCCACGGGCGTTCCGGTGCTCTCCGTCGAGGCCGGCGTCACGTTCGGGTGGGCCAAGTACGCCGATGCCTCGATCGGCATCGACCGATTCGGAGCCAGCGCCCCGGGTGGCCTCGTGCTCGACAAGCTTGGCATCAACGTCGACAACGTGGTGGCCCAGGCCACAGCGCTGGCGAACTGAACTCGAACCAACGATCAAACTGGAGCAACGACATGAGTGACCGTTTGCAGGATCTCTTCGTCCAGCAGGGCCAGAGCCCGTGGCTGGACAACTTAAAGCGTGACTACATCACCTCCGGCAAACTCGTCGAAGTGCGCGACAGCGGTGTCCGTGGACTCACCTCGAATCCGTCGATCTTCCAGAAGGCAATTCAGGGTTCGGCCGACTACGACGAGCAGTTCAACGAGATCGCTGCCGATGGCGGGTCGATCGTTGACGACTACTGGTCGCTCGTCATCCGTGACATTCACGGTGCTTGTGACGTGTTCTCGAAGGTCTACGACCAGTCGAACGGCACCGATGGATACGTCAGTGTCGAAGTGGCACCGAGCCTCGCCCACGATGGCCCGGGCACGGAGGCTGCTGCGCGGGAGTTGCACGAACGAATCCAGCGCCGCAACCTGATGGTCAAGATCCCGGGTACAGCCGAGGGCATCGCTCCTATCGAGCAGATGATTGCCGAAGGTCGTTCGATCAACGTCACGTTGATCTTCA
This sequence comes from uncultured Ilumatobacter sp., assembly GCA_938091165.1. Taxonomy (GTDB): domain Bacteria; phylum Actinomycetota; class Acidimicrobiia; order Acidimicrobiales; family Ilumatobacteraceae; genus Ilumatobacter_A. The sequence goes on from CALKNK010000013.1 coordinate 57,730, forward strand.
GCGTGCCGCGCTATGCCGAAGTGATCGACGCGTACCTCACCGGGCTCGAGCGCTTCGCCAAAGATCCCGACGCCGATCTGTCACAAGTTGCCAGCGTCGCAAGCTTCTTCATTAGCCGTGTCGACGTCGAGGTCGACAAGCGTCTTGAGGCGAATGGATCCGATGCCGCCCTCGCGCTGCGCGGCAAGGCTGCAGTTGCTCAGGGCAAGCTTGCCTACAAGTTGTTCGCCGAGCGGTTTAGCGGTCCCCGTTGGGAAGCGCTCGCAGCACGTGGCGCCCACGTCCAGCGTCCGCTGTGGGCTTCGACCGGTGCCAAGAACCCCGCTTACTCTGACGTGCTTTACGTCGACGAACTCATCGGCTCCGACACTGTCAACACCCTGCCCGAGCCGACCCTCGAAGCCTTCGCCGATCACGGCACCGTCGCTCGTCGCGTCGATGCTGACGTCGACGAGTCTGCAGCAGTCTGGGCGGCACTCCCCTCAGTGGGCGTCGACATGGACGACGTCGCCGATCAACTCGAACGTGAGGGTGTTGCGAGCTTCATCAGTGCATTCGATGAGTTGATCGAAGCCCTCAAGGATAAGGCGGCAGAACTCCGCAGCTGAATTCGACGCTGCTTTGCCTTAACTCTCGACGGTGAGCGAGATGCGATGATAGCCTTGGGCACCGTTCGGGGCGACGGCTGCCGGCTCTGACGCCTGCGGTTCGCCCATTCCGTCGAATGCCCGCGCTTCGATCGTGTGATTGCGTGGTTCGACATCGTTTAATCGATACACCCATTGGACCCAGGTATCATTAGATGGCACCGAAGCCACCTCGGCGTCGCGCCACTCGCCTTCGTCGACGCGAATTTGCACCTTCGAGACACCGCGATGCACTGCCCACGCGACGCCGCCGATCGCAACCTCGCCAGTCCTTTTCGAACCGCTGCGGGGCGTGTCAATTCGTGCCATAGTTTTGACCGGTCCGAGCTTCGACCATCCTCGCGGGATCCAGTAAGCATCAAACTCGTCCCAGCGGGTCAGGCGGATGTCCGTCACCCATTTAGTTGCGGAGACGTAACCAAATAAGCCGGGTACGACAATCCGGACGGGGTAGCCGTGCTGGGCCGGCAGCGGTTCACCGTTCATGGCAATCGCCAACATGGCGTCGCGGCCGTCCATGATTGATTCGAGAGGACTTCCGCAAGTCCAGCCATCGATCGAGCGACTGACTACTTGCTCGGCAGCCGGCTGCACACCGGCCTCGTCAAGGATGTCTTTCAGTCGTACGCCTTGCCAAAGCGCGTTGCCGACCAGGTCCCCACCGACTGGATTCGACACACATGCCAGCGTGATGAGGCGCTCGATCTGCTGGCGAGCAAGCAGGTCATCAAACGTCAGCTCGATTGGGTTGTCCACAAGGCCGCTGATCTTCAGCTTCCAGGTGTCGACTCGGACCTGCGGCACGACGAGGGCTGTATCAATCCGATAGAAGCTGTCGTTAGGCACGACAAAGGATTCAATGCCTTCGACCCCCAACTCGAAATCGCCGCCGACAGCTTGTGCTGCGGTGTCAACATCAGGAATCACCAGGTTTGCGCGTTCCTCGTTGACTTCGAAGCTCTGCTGCAAGATTCGTCCTACGCCTCCTGTGACCGCTGCTGCGGATCCTACGGTGACCGCTCCGGTAAGGAACTGACGCCGGTCGACGCCCATCATCACGCGCCGACCATCTTGCTCCGACATTTGAGGTTTCGGGCCAAGCCACCAGAGGACCGCGATCGAGACACCCGTGCCAGCAATGGTCGGCAAGAGCTTGTCAATTGTCGGGGCAGGCCGAATCAACACGGCCCAGATGCCAACGGCCCCAACGGCTCCCGACAGCGCAAACGCACCTACCCGCTCGCCACGAATCATCAAGATGCCAGCGATCACGCCAAGTCCGAGCACGACAATCAGGGCGCCCGACACGAGAACAGCCTTGTCGCTGGTTCCGAACTGCTCAATCGCCCAGTTCTTCAACCACTTCGGCGTCCAGTCGATGAATTCCTGGCCGACAGGCACCACTGGTGACGAGGATCCCTGAACGAGGCCGACGATCAACTCGGCGGCGGCTAGGCCCGCAGCGGTCGCTAGTACGCCGAGAGCTGCGCCCAGTTTCTTCGAGCCATAGAACCGACCATTCATTGCATCAGATGTATCTGAATCTGCTGATGCTTGCGCTCGGGACATCGTCGAAGAACTCGGAGTTTCTGGATCTGTTCGACTTACGACAGAGTTGGTTTCCGAAGCTCTCGGTCTCATTATCGATGAGCCTGACATGCTTGACCTGAAAATTGCCACCGCTGCGCTTGCAGAGATGCGTGATACCTACGAAATATTCAAGCCCTACAAGAACGAGCGCAAGGTCTCGATCTTCGGATCGGCTCGGATTTTGAACCAATGGACTTGGACAAAAATCCATAGAAACGACCCTGGCGCTGCTGCAGGGCCAGAGTCATCTAATCTTCCACCAGGCCTCCTTGACACACAGAACAAGTTGATCAGCTTGAACAGTACTGGTGGCCACTCCGGGCCCGATCAGATCGGGATCGCTTCACTACTGTGAGACGAAACAACAGAGTCTGGAAGTACCGGTCTCGAGTACCCAGTAAGGAGACAAACATATGGATCCCAAAGATTTTTTTCGAGAGGTCAGTGAAATTCTGACGCCTTTGGTCGAAGGGACCGATGCGTCCCAACTGACACAGGACACCCCCTGCGACAACTTCGCGGTCTGCGACTTGATCGGCCACTTCACGCTTGGACGGTTCATTTTTGGGGCCGGGCTTGCTGGCGACACCGAGCGGGGCCAGGAGCTTGTTTCAACAATGCCGGCCAAATTTAGTGACGTTCTCGGAGACGACCATCACGACACGTACCGGCAAGCTACTGCATCGGTTGAAAGCGCCGTCGACGGCGTTTCAGACGTGAACGAAAATGTCAGCCTCGTCTTTGGTGAAATGCCAGCCGGATACGCACTGCAGATGCTCGCAGCGGACAACTACGTCCACTGTTGGGATCTAGCAACTGCGACCGGTCAGGACTTTTTCCCGCCCTCGCATTTGACCGACGAAGCTGCGACTTTCTTTAAGTCGTTCATCACCGACGACGCTCGTGCAGGCGGTTCGTTTGGGTCGGAGGTCGAAGTACCAGCCGACGCATCAAGCTTCGACCAGATGCTCGCGTTCTGCGGCCGCACACCCTGACAAGGACAGACACCTTTCACGCGCCACGTAGCTCAACTGACAGAAACATCGCACCAGAACAGTGCGCTGCCTCTTTCAGTTTTCTGCACGGAGACGACATGACAGCCGTCAGCCGGTGACGCGTTCAATACCTCCTGGTCGCCAGGTCTGATCGAACCAACCCTCGAGTGGTCCGTACAGGCGGAGCAGCGTCAACCAGGACTTGCCTGACACAGACTGAGTCCAGTTGCTTGCGCCCTCAGCAGCCTCTTCGGTCACCAGTTGTCTGAGTCGTCACCATCAAGTTGACGCAGAATTCCTGCGGCTTTTTCGATCGCGCGACGTGCCTGCATCAACTTTTTATCGTCGACGGGGCGTTGCACCTCGCCGTCAGCTACGGCTTCACGCAACGCATCGAAGGCGATCTCATCGATGTCGGCGCCGATCGCCGTCAGCCGATGTGCAAAATCGCCATAATTCACCACTTCAGAGACCCAATGCGTCGGCCACGATGTCGACGGGGTGACGGACCTCAAGGTTGTCGCCGAGCACACAACTCAAGTGCATTGAACAGCCGGGGTTGGCGCTCGCGACCAGCGACGCATCACTGCGGCTGACAGCACGGGCGATTGAGGTGATTTTACGTTCCCGAATCTGGCCAGCAAGATCGGGCTGTAACGCTGAGTAGGCGCCACCTGCACCACAGCATAAACCATCATCATCGAGTTCAACGACCGACGCCACATGCCCCAGCAGGCTGCGGACCGGATCGACCACGCGCTGCACGTGACGTAAATGGCACGGGTCCTGCACGATCACTGTCGGTCGGGGACTTGCCATCGGTGGAAGACGATCGACCCGCTCGGCCAGATATTCGTTCACATCGAGCACCCGCGAACTGAAAGCCACTGCATCCGCAGAACCAATAAAATGCCCGTAATCTTTCATTGCTGCTCCGCAGCCTGCCGAGTTGACAACAATCGGAGCGTCACCTGGCATGGACGCCATCACGTCGGCTACCAACCGACGCGTCTCGTCCTCAAGTCCGGCGTGCACATGAAGCGCCCCACAACATCCACCACCGTCAGATGGGATCGCATAGCTCTCACCAACTGCAGTGATGAGCTTCGCTGTGTTGACGTGCGTCTGACGCTGCCAGGCATCCATCACACAACCAGTGAACAGCCACACATCGTTCCCGGTTGCCACCAAGCGGGCTGGCCTTCGAATGGGCAATGTTGATAGTCCAAGCCGTTGAGGCACGAGCCGCAACCGCTGCGCAACAGCAAGCAAGGACGACCCAGCAAGCAACAGTCGATGTCGCGGAAGCACCTTAAATCCAATGCGTTGCCACCACGGAGTGATGCGCTTCGACGTCGCCAGCGCAGACCTTGTGCCTTCCATCAGTGCCCCGAATTGCACACCGCTCGGACAGGCCGGCTCACACCCTCGACATTGCACGCATGTCTCCATGAAGTCCACGAAAGTCTCGTCGATCGGAAGTTGACCCGACTCAACCGCGCGCATTGCGTCGATGCGCCCTCGCGGCGAATACGCCTCCTCACCGGAAACTCTAAAAGTTGGACAGTGCGGAAGGCAGAGCCCGCACGAGACACACGTCGCCAACTTGCCGGGGTCAAGATTCAACACGCCATGGAGCACGACAACAGCGTACGCGGACCGGGCGACCCGTACGATGCCCTTCGTGCCAGAAGGACACACCATTCACAAGATTGCCAGAGACCACGGAAAGCTGCTCAGCGGTCGGGCCTTGCGCGTCACCAGTCCCCAAGGACGTTTTTCCGGCGATGCCGAGCGTGTCGATGGCGCCGTTCTCCGCAAGATTGAGCCCCACGGCAAGCATCTCTTCTACCACTGGTCAACGGGCGAAGTTGGCCACGTTCACCTCGGGCTGTTCGGCAAATTTAAAGTACACACCGGCGACAATCGTCCTGAACCGCGCGGCGCTGTCCGAATGCGTCTCGTCGCGGAGTCAGCAACGATTGATTTGTCGGGCCCAACCGCCTGCTCGATCGATGATCCCTCCGTACGAACCGAGATTCTGAGTCGTCTCGGACCCGACCCCATCAAACCGCGCCAGAGCAAACAAAAGATGTTCAACAAGATCTCACGGTCGAAACGCGGCATCGGCGATCTTCTCATGGATCAGTCAGTCGTCGCTGGAGTCGGCAATGTGTACCGCGCCGAAGCACTCTTCGTCTGCGGCATCCACCCGCTCCACCCAGGCATCAAGTTGGACATCACCGAGTTGGAGGCACTCTGGGTCACGATCACCGCAATGCTGCGCAAAGGAGTCAAAGACGGTCGCATCGTCACCGTCGAACGATCGGAACTCGACATCCCAAACGGCGTCCGCATCAAACGCGGCGACGCCACCTACGCCTACAAGCGGCACCTTTGCCTGCGGTGCGGTACCAAAATTGAGCTGCTCACTATTCAAAACCGAACGAGCTACCACTGCCCTACTTGCCAACCGGAGTGACTCTCGTTCTAGACAACAGGTAGCGGTAGCTTCTCGCATCCGGTGGATTATCCGAATAGCGTGCAGCGACAGCCACCCGGCGTGGAGGCACCCCTAAATACCCAACCTCAACTGACAACGACGCCCCAGGTTTCAACTGGCGTGTCTCACAGCGGGTCGAACCAAACGCCTTCTTGAGCAGTCCCCATGTAGTTGATGAAGATCTCATCGCCCTCGTGAATGTTCCGCAGCGCTGTGATCACGAGCTCATGTGGGGTTTCAAGGGTTTCGGCGTTCGGCGCGTAACTGTGGTTGTAGAGCGATCCGTAACCCAAAGCCAGCGCAGTGGATTCTGTTCCCCAGCCGAACACGTATCCGTCAGCCCCCAGGGACAGTGCTTCGGCCTGCTCGCCCTCGACGATCAGCATCGGGCACCGTTCGATCTCCTCACCAGCTGCGATGACCCGACGAGCAAACACACCACGGCCTGCTCCGGTCGGCGATTCCGCCACACGCAGGTCCGATAAGTTACCGCTAGACATGAGGGATCAGTCAACCGGACGCTACTGAGCTTGCCACATCGGTGCGTTGGTATCTCCACGCCAGTACGCCAGTCGGCGTTGCGCCTCTGGCATTGCGTCCTCACTGCGTATCGCTGCTTTCAGTCGCATCAAGGTCGCCGCAACCAGGCGGAGCTCTGCAAAGGCCTCGGCAGGCTGATCACCGACCATCGACCGCCCGTAGCCTGTCGCGAAAGCGCCGTACCAGGACGCCTCACCACCCCAGCGTGTTTGCCAGGTCATCATCGGCGCGTGATCCCAGCCGGGCGGCGCCAGGCAGAGTAAGTCCCAGTCGATTAGGACCGGTCCCCTTTCCGACATGATCACGTTGCCTGGGTGAACGTCACCATGACAGAGAACCGAATTAACGTCATCGGTCCAGTGCGGCCACCGGTGAATGGCTGCGACGATTCCCGCTCGCGCCGGCTCGTCGAGTTCCGCAGCAACATCGTCGAGCAGCGCAGCGAAGTCCCACCACGGGAAGTCAGCCGGGCGTGGGAGCGGGTATGCCACAGGAAGGTCAGACGCAGCGATGTCGTGGGTGCGCCGCACCAATTTGCCAACAGACTGCCAATCAATGGCAGAGTTCGACTTTGGCACATATTCCCACGCTGTTGCGCTCAGTCCCTTTGACTCGACGACATCAGTACGCATAGGACGGGTTACAGCCAGACCACGGTCGAGCAGTATCTCGGCAAGTTCGATCGATGCGACCGCAGGCGCACTCGGCTCACTCACGCGAAGAACAACGTCGCCGGAGCGGTAGATCGCATTCATACCTGCGCGCAGCAAAACGGGTTCAACAAGCCCCCAATGCGTAGCCGCCTGGGACGCCACCAGCCTGGCGGCTGCGAGATCGCCAACCGGGCGATCAACAAACGGACGCGGCACGTTGAATTCGACTCAGCGGATCGACAGCGCGTCGATTCCGGGGTTTAAGCGTCCGGTCGGATCAAACTCCTGCTTGATCCGCGCATGTAGATCGGCCTGCACTAGATCAGGCGGTCGTACCGGCCGCGGCCGAGTGTGGTGGACCACGCCCACACCGATCTCCGCGATAAACGAACCCGGCGACGCGACCCTCAGAGATACTAATTCTGATGGCGCCATCGACCAACGGCCGCCTCCAGGGAGCTCCGGACCACTTGAAACTGCCGTCAGTGAAAACCGTTCAGCCATCTCTGCCACGTCGCGGTCATTACCTTCAAGCAGCACCCAGGTCGTCGCTCCGTTCCATAGCACTGACGTCGGACGGAACAGTCCGCTCAGCAGTTCCCACGGATCGCGATCAGAGGTGAACCATTGCTCGAAGGAGGCCTTCGGTCGCGTACGAAGAATGACGTCGCCGATGAACCCAAGCGTTCCGTATGATCCAACCAGCAATCGGCATAAATCAAACCCGCTCACGTTCTTTACAGTTGGCCCTCCGGCTTTGACAAGCTTGCCAGCAGCATTGACGTAATTGGCCTGAAGCAACGCGTCGCGCATCGCTCCGTAAGCCAACCGGCGGAGCCCGCTCCGGCCGACGGCCAGCGCCCCCCCGACGGTTCCTCCCGGGTGTACGGCGACCTGCTGCCCATGTTCAGCTAGTGCTGCGTCGATCTCGTCGACTGGGGTTCCTGCTCCGCAGCAAATCGTCATCTCGGCAGGCTCGATCCACTCGATGCCACTCGGAGCGTGAACTACCCGGACATCCGACAACGGACGTGACCGTGTCCCGAGCCCGGCAATAGCTACCGGACCGCTGGAGCCGACTTCTGCCGCGAAGTCTTCGAGTGTCAGATCCATGCGCCTTCGGGGGCACTATGGATTTCGCCACATGTGGCAGGATTTGGCAAGACCTTGTCTGGATTCGAAATCAGTTGCGGGTCAAATGCCCGACGCAGGTCAGCTTGCGCACTGAGGTCGGTCTCAGTGAACATCAGCGGCATGAGGTCCCTCTTCTCAAGCCCAATGCCGTGTTCGCCACTCAGCACACCGCCTGCATTGACGGATGCCTTCACAATTTCTCGGCCGGCAGCGTGAACTCGTTCGAACACTCCTTCAACTGAACCGTCAAACAGAATTAACGGATGGAGGTTGCCGTCACCGGCATGGAACACGTTCAACACCTGCAAATTGTGCCGTCTGACAATCTCGTAAATTTGATCAAGTACTCCTGCGAGCTTATGGCGAGGCACCACGGTGTCGTGCAGGTAGTAGTTGGGCATGATGTTCGCTATGGCGCCGAACGCGGACTTCCGTCCCTTCCAGAGCAGCGCCCGCTCCGCGTCATCTGCCGCCACTCGGATAGCGCCCACCCCTCGTTCGGAAGCAAGCTGGCAGATGCGCTCAACGTCGGCCGCAACCCCTGCAGAGGGCCCAACGACTTCAATGAGGAGTGCGGCAGCCTTCTCGACAGGGAGCCCTGCGTGAATGAACTCCTCGACTGCGATTAAACACAGCTGGTCCATCATCTCGACCGCAGCGGGCACGATGCCCGACGCAATGATGTCGCTGACCAAGTTGGCTCCCTCGGCGACCGATTCGAAGTCCATCAGCATCGTTGCCACGTCTGGCGGATTCTGCATCAACCGCACGCAGATCTTCGTCGCAACGCCGAACATGCCCTCGCTGCCGACAAAGACGCCGCGCAGGTCAAGTCCGTCGGGCTCTGGCTCCTCCCCACCAAGAATGCTGATCGACCCGTCCGGCAGAACGACTTCAACGCCGTGGATATGCGCGTTCGTAACACCATCGGCGAGACAATGGGGTCCGCCTGAGTTGTTCGCGACGTTGCCGCCGATCGAACAAGTCTGCTGGCTGCTCGGATCAGGCGCGAAGTGCACGCCAAGGTCGGCGATCTGTTTTGATAAATCGAGGTTCAGCACGCCAGGCTCAACCCAAGCAATGCGATTTACCTCGTCGACCGAAAGGATCTTGTTCATCTTCGTGGTGGAGATGACGATGGCGTCTGGCGGTGGCACCGCCCCGCCGGCGAGCCCAGTTCCAGAACCGCGAGCCATGAAAGGAACGCCCATGTCAGCTGCCACCTGCACGCACGCCTGCACGTCCTCGGTCGACTCGGCAAAACACACGATGCCTGCGCGGCCGGTCATGTTCGACGCGTCGCGTCGGTAGAGGTTGCGCATTGTCAGCGAATCTCTGACCTGATCGTCGCGAAGTCGCACGCGAAGCGCGCGTGCGACGGCATCAAGGTCGATTGCTGTGTCGAGCACCGTCACGCGACTCAGCGGCCTCGTTGACGCATCACGATGACTCGGCCACTCTCGACAGGCTGACCATCGACGAAGACCTTGTCACCAGGCTCAACGTGGTCTTCAAGCGATTCGAGCCGGCCTTCACGCTTCGCATGGAGTTCGTCTTCATGCTGACTCATCACCGCCCGCCCTTCACGGACTGCGTCAGTAATGTCGCGGGTCTTTGCCCTAGCTTTGGCCATCGCTGACTTCGCTACTTGAGCGGGTGCAGCATTTGAGGCTGCTTCTTTGACCTTCTTCTTCGCGTAGCCGGCGCCTGCAACGCCCGCTGCAACGCCGCCGACAAACCATGTCGCTCGCTTCATCATGCTCGTCGTCTCCGTCGCTCCGGGGCTTTTTCTCTGTGATTACTCACATCGATCACGTTTCCTGTTGCGCTGGGGTCTGGGACAATAAGCGACCGCTCAATTGGCTTACCGCGCAAACGGCTCCATGCTCGAGACGTTCCCTTGGCCAGCCCTGCAGCCTTGATAGCTGGTGACGAGAACGCCGTGCGCGCCACTCGACCCCCAACGGCGTCACCGATTGCCTCGGCGGAACCAAGCACTTTGTCGAATCGCTCGAGGTCGTTGCGGGCCTCATCCACGGTTTCCCGTGCTGCGTCGGTGGTGTTGCGCATCTCAAGCAGGAGCGGAGTGGTTTCAGCTCGAAGATCGACAACGTCTTCGCGCAAATCGCGCAGCGTGTCATGAACCCGCAGTAAGACCACGATCAACGCCGTAAACCCACAGATCAGAACAAATGCAGCGATCACCACCACTAAGTCGCTTGCACTCATCTTGATGCTCCATTTGGAGACTGTTCAGTTCTGTGTTTTGCCATTCGCTGCTCAATCCCTTGTTCCTCACCGTGCTGGCTCGGTTCGTACCAGCGCTGTCCTCGCTGACCTTCGGGCAGGTACTCCTGATCTACCCAGCCAGCCGGACTGTCGTGAGGATACTCGTACCCGACTCCGTGGCCCAGCGTTGCTGCGCCCTGATAATGGCCATCACGAAGATGGGACGGCACTTCACCTACTTCCCCGTCACGAACTGCGGCGCGGGCGTTCCAGATGGCGAGCGCCGCTCGGTTACTCTTCGGAGCGACGGCCAGGTATATGGCTGCGTGAGTCAAATGGAGCTGCGCCTCCGGCAACCCTACGTGCTCAAGCGCGTGGGCTGCCGCAACTGCTACGTCTAGACCTCGGTTGTCGGCAAGACCCACGTCTTCACTGGCGAAAATGACTAAGCGTCGAGCAATGAATCGGGCGTCCTCGCCTGACTCCAGCATCCGTGCCAGCCAATACACCGCAGCGTCGGGATCACTTCCGCGCATCGACTTGATGAAGGCGCTGACGACGTCGTAGTGATCATCACGCCCGTACCGCAATGCGCTGGTCCCAAGTGCGGCTTCGACGTGAGCAAGCTCGACATGGGTGTAATCGGACATCGCACACGCAACGTCGAGCGAGGTCAAGACCTGGCGTCCGTCTCCCCCTGCTCGGTCAACAAGCAACTCCAAAGCATCGCTATCAGCGGTTGTTGCTTCTGCTTCCAAGCCTCGCATTACCAGTTGCTCAATAGCCAGCCGATCAAGCGGTTCGAGTCGGAAGAGCGTTGAGCGGCTGCGCAGTGGTGCGTTGACCTCGAAAAATGGATTCTCAGTCGTTGCCCCTATCAACGTCAGTGTGCCGTCCTCGACCGCAGGGAGTAGCGCATCTTGCTGCGCCTTCGAGAACCGATGGATTTCATCGAGAAACAGGATGGTGCCTTGTCCACGTTCTCCGAGACGATGGCGGGCACGATCAATGGTTTCGCGCACATCCTTCACGCCGGCGGTGACAGCGGAGAGTTGCTCAAAGGCGCGCTCTGTCGAACCCGCAACTGCCAGAGCAAGGGTAGTTTTACCAGTGCCCGGTGGACCCCACAACAGCGCTGAACTCAATCGGTCGCTTTCGACCAGGCAACGTAGCGGTCGACCTGGCCCGACCAGGTGTTCCTGGCCAACGACGTCGTCAATCGATTTCGGCCGAAGTCGGGCCGCGAGCGGCGCCCGGACGCGGCGAGTCTCCTCGGCAGCCGCTGCGAACAGGTCGCTCATAAGAGTGCGCTGAGAGCGCGCTGATACGAGGACTTACGGAACTCGACCACTTGGTCGACCAGCCAGGACACCTTTACCCACTTCCAGTCATCGAACTCGACGCCGTCAGGTGTCGGCTCAACTTCATCGTCCCAGGCCTCGAAGAAAAACCAACGCTGAGCTTGCCCCAAACGCGCCCCGCGTTTGGCGCCATCGGGCCACTCGTACACCGTCCAGTCTGGATATTCGCCGACGAGACGGACGTGTTGGCGGCCGAGCCCCGTTTCCTCTTTCAACTCCCGCCAGGCGCCCTCGACCGCCGACTCACCTTTATCAATGCCGCCCTGAGGTAATTGCCACTGGCCGGGATAATCGGTGCGCTGAAACGCCAGGACGCGACCCTTGGAATTCGAAACCACGGCGACAGTCCCAGCTCGGAATTGCAAACTCCCCATCAGAAGAGCATGGTACTCCGGTAATCCTGACCGCTAGCGCCCGATGTGACGCAAGCGGGTCTGCACGTCAACGTACTCTGGGTCAATCTCGGCGATTGTTGCAAACCAGCGACGCGCTTTGATTGGGTCATTCAGTCGGTCGTAGAAGTCTGCCAGCACGTACCACTGGCGGAGATGGTGGTCCTTGACCGACTTGGTCTTCTTTGTCGCAGGCATCATCATTTCGATTGCAGCTGAAAGATTGCCGCGATCTGCGAGCGCACCAGCAGCAACAATCCGGCCCTCAGCCAGGATCTCGTGGCGCGGTGAGGACTCGCGAATGAGCAACCACACGCGCTCAACTGCCGACCAGCGTTCAAGCGCTCGGTAGCAGTCGGCGAGTGGTGGCAAAATCTCTTGGTTCTCGTGCAAGTCATGCGCAATCTCCAGCGAAGCAGCTGCCTGCTTGTACCTTCCAAGACGGTAATTCGCTAGGCCGACAACTTCGCGAGCAGCAGCGACACCAGGTGCCTCTTTGGCGATAGACGTAGCAATCCGCTTCGCTTCGTCGAAACGCTCCCGGTCGAGAGCTTCGCTCGCCTGTGCTAGCCGCTCCGACAACCGGGCTCCCCGCTGGGCCCCTAGCGCGTCATTTAGTTGCGCAGTAATCACAGGGTCGAGTTCAGGCGCCTCGCGTGGCGCTCGGCCTGAAGAACCGGCTCGCTGCGTTGCACTTCTCGCTGAACCCCGAACCGAGCCCTCGTCGATCCACTGCTCGGTCGTACGAGCCTCGATCTTGGCGCGTTCTTGTTCCTTTACTACGGCGGGGTCAATTTCGGGCTTCGGACCCCGTCGACGTTTCACGTCCATCGAGCGGCGGTCGGCCTCTGTCAGCTGAGGTCGTTCTTGTTTAGACCGATTTTCGCGACCGGAGCCTTTACCATCACGCCGGTCGGATCGATTTGCATCGCCTTCATATCCCCCACGGCCATCGCGGCCACCATTGTTCCGTGAGCCGCCTGACGAACTTCCAGAACTAGGACTGCCAACTCCAGAAACCGACTCGCTGTCGCTGCCGCGCGAGGAACTTGAGGATTGGTCACCAGGCATGGCCCAAGATGCTACGTCGACCCACACACGTTTGCGTTTGTTTGGATGTTTTGGGGATCCGGCACGGGCTTGCTCAATGATGTATTTCGACGAGGTGGTGAGACTTTTTCCCCTTACGCAAAAGCAGATACCGCCCGTGTAGCAGTTTCTGGCCACTGAGCTGGTCTTTTTCACTAAGCTGCACCCCATTGACATAAAACGCGCGTTGGGCCAACGTGCGACGCGCGTCGCCGTTGGATTGTGCGAGCTCCGTGGCTACCAGGACCCCAACGGTGTCATCGAGTTCACTGACGGGCATCCGACTGTGCGGGATCTCGCAGGCGAGGATCTCGAACGCTGCTGCGGAGGCTCCGGTCGGATCCTTGCTAAACAGCAAGTCGGCCGCCTCGTTCGCTGCAGTTGCGGCTGCCCCTCCGTGGACGAGTGTGACCATGTCATCAGCCAACGTCTTCTGACCTAGTCTTAACTGCGGTGCCTCTGCGTGACGGGCGGCGATAGCTCGAAGCTCGGCGACCGGCCGAAGCGAGAAGGTCAGGAGCTGCGCCTCAACGTCGTCGTCTGTTGTCTGCATCCAGTGCTGACGAAACTGGTACGGGCTGGTCTTGGCCGGATCCAGCCACACCCGCGCCCCCGTCGTCTTGCCGAGTTTAGTTCCGTCAGAGGATGTCAGGAGTGGCCAAGAAAAGGCATGCACGTGTGCCTGACGTTTGCGTCGAATGAGGTCGACACCAGAAATGATGTTGCCCCACTGGTCAGAACCACCGACTTGAATTGTGCATCCGAGATGGTCGTAGAGCCACAGGTAATCGTTTGCCTGGAGCAGCATGTAACTGAACTCGGTAAACGAAATGCCGTGCTCGGAGTTGATCCGAACCTTGATGCTCTCGCGAGCCAGCATTTGATTGACCGTGACGTGCTTTCCAACATCACGGAGAAAGTCAAGGACCGTGATCGGTTGTGTCCAGTCGCGGTTGTCGACCAGCATGCCGCGCCGCTCGTCGGTCAGATCAACGATGCGGCCAAGCTGCTCTTTGATCTTGGCGACGTTGTACGTCAATGTCTCTTCGTCGAGCAGATTCCGCTCTTCGGATCGTCCGCCCGGGTCACCGACCATGCCGGTGGCACCGCCGGCTAACGCAATTGCCCGATGGCCGGCGTCTTGAAACCGGCGGAGCACCACCAAACCGATGAGGTTGCCTACGTGGAGACTGTCCGCCGTCGGGTCGCATCCGTAATAGACACCGGTCGAACCTTCGGCGAGCTGTGTCCGCAGGTAGTCACGTTCAGTCGAATCGTGGATGAGGTTTCGGGCTTCGAGGTCTGCGATTAGGTCGCCGTTCACGAGAGTCATATCGGGGTGAAGGCTACTCTCGCCTTATGGATGACTCGGGTGACGAGTTCGAACTCAAGCGACGTTTTGCTGAATCCTCGGTCACTTCGCTACCGCGCGCCCCGCTCTACGCATCTCTTTCGGCCGGCGTTGCAGCGGACCCGAACCTTCACCGGATACTCCTCGACGCCCCGCCAACTCAACGACTTCCGGTACTCCTGTTCGCGAGTATCCACTCGCTGTTGCTTGCCGAACCGACCCACCCACTCGCCGACTGGTATCCGAACCTCCGATCTGTGCCGCGCCTGCCACAAGATGACGAGTTGATGCCGACTTTCTCGACGTTCGTCCGCGATCACCTCAACGAGATCAAGCAGCTGGTGTCGACCCGGTCAACCCAGACGAATGAGGTCGGCCGTTCTCTCCTATTCCTCCCACCGCTCGGCATGATTACCCAAGAGGTTGGAGCCGTGACGATGGTTGATGTCGGTACAAGCGGCGGGTTGAACCTCTTGCTTGACAAGTTCACGTATCTTTACGAGCCCGACAATGGGACGCCGGCATCAACGGTGGGTGCAAGTTCGACCGTTTCTCTAACTACGTCCACGCGCGGTACGGTGCCGATTCCCGCCAGGCTCCCGTCGATCGCAGGACGGCTCGGTATCGACGCAAATCCAATTGATGTCACTAATGCCGAGCAGGCACGCTGGCTGGAGGCTTGTGTCTGGCCGGACCAACTCGAACGTTTTCGTCATCTCCGCTCCGCCATCGAACTGGCCAGAATCGATCCTCCTCGTATTGTGAAGGGAGATCTTGTGGCTGAAATATCCAAAGCTCTTGAGCGCGTCCGCCCGCTGGGCCACCCAGTGGTCACCAACTCGTGGGTTCTCAACTATCTCCACGGCAGCGATCGCGACGCATTCATGTGTGAGCTCGAACACATCGGTGCTGCGAGCAACCTGTCGTGGATCGCTGCGGAGGCGCCGGCACTCACCACTGGACTACCCTGGCCCTGCGAGATCGCTGAGAACGAGCAAACCCAACTCCTCCTCACCACATGGCGTGACGGCATCCGCACCGTCCGTCATCTCGCCCAATGTCATCCACACGGATTCTGGATGCATTGGCGTTGACCTGATAACACGCTTCGCTGATCACTCCAGAAGGTAGTTGGAGTGCTAACGCGCCGCGTTGAGCTCGGCGAACAAGATTTCGCTCATAGAGTTGTCGTACGCAGCTTCGGGGTTTACTCGAACTGCGCTGTCGAGGGCGTAGGCATCGTCACCGACAAGAATCCGCCAGCGTTCGGCGAGGACGTCAGCGAGGATGACCTTGGCTGCCTCGACTGCGGTCATGGGGGCGTTGTCGTGGAACATCTGATCAGCGACCGCCATCAGTTCACGTTCTTCATCGTTGAGTTTTCGGGTTCCAAAGTTCATCGAATTTTGAACAATCGACGTCCCGATGTGCCCAGGCATCACGACCGAGACCAGCACATGTGGCGCGTTGACCGCCATGTCAGTGATCAACGCCTCGGTAAAGCCCTTCACGGCGAACTTTGCTGCGGAGTACGCCGTGTGCGGCCGGTCGGGACCGATCGAGGCCCAGAAGCCATTCACGCTGGAAGTATTGACGATGTGCCCCTCATCGGACGCAATTAGCGCGTCCAAGAACGCTAGAACACCCCAGCGCACACCGTTGAAACAAATATCAAAGCACCGGTCCCAGCTCTCTCGCGTGTCCGTGACCACGCTGCCGCCACCGCTCAGACCAGCGTTGTTGAACAACAAGTTGATGTGCTCGGTATCATGAGCCACAAGCACAGCATCACGGAAGAGGAGCATCGCAGCCTCGTCACTCACGTCGCAAACATGGGTCGAGATCCGAATATCGGAAGCTGGCGCGGCGGCGCGAGCCAGCGTCGCGGTTTCCTGCATCCGCTCGTCGGAAAGATCACACATCGACACGTGGGCGCCAGCGGCAGCCAGTTGGACCACCAGCTCTCGGCCCATGCCAGTGCCGCCCCCCGTGACAACTGCGATCTTGCCTGCAAAGCTCTTCATCAGCGCGAAGTTACTGCCGACGAAGTCGCGACGAAGAGACGGCCGTGCTCCACCATGCTCGCCCTGTGCTTCCGCACACCGGCGTCAGTCACAGTCACGGCTCCCGCTCAGGCTGAAGAGCGAAGGGTCGCAGTACCTACCTCGTCGGCCGGCCCGGCCGGAACACGAAAACGCCAGGGAGTTTCGATGCCCTTGGTAATGCCAACGCGTGGTCCGCTGCGGGGCACGAGCGGCGGCGGTTTTCCGTCGTCGACAATAGCAACGGGCCCATCGAGCAGGTCTGCTCCGTCGTGACGGGCCCCAATGCCCAACGCCTGACAAAGCTTGCCCGGACCATTGGCTAAGTCAGCGTCGGGGCGTCCCACACGCCGTCGACGCATCGCTTCAAAACCTTCGGTGGGCTCGACGGCACGGATCAAGACCGCTTGTCCGCTTCCGATCGGACCTGTCACGACGTTGACGCATTGGTGGATGCCGTAGCTGAGGTAGACGTAGAGATGCCCGGCCGGGCCGAACATCACCGCGTTGCGCGACGTTTCTCCGTTGAACGTGTGACTCGCCGGATCATCAGGCATGTAGGCCTCCACCTCAATGATCCGACCGCTGCACATGATTCCGGCAACATCGACGACCAGGCATTTCCCCAGCAGGTCTGGTGCGACCTCGGGCGCGTCACGCTCGAACCACGCTCGGTCGATCGTTTGCACCAGACCAGGCACTCAGTCGACCGAAGCGAGGTCTCGGATTGCAGTGATCTCATCGGCGACCATGGTGCGATACGACGCCACCTGCTCCTCCCGCGCCGCCGGCCCGGCAGCCCCACGCGAGGTCCGCATCTTGACACCCACGCCCGGACGGACCAATGCTGCTGCGTCTGGCCCGAGCACTGGGTCAGCTGCCACGAGGTCGGCCAAGCGACCTTTGCCGGCGAGGCAAGCCTGCACATGGCCACCGACGACAGCGTGCGCCTCTCGGAACGGCATACCGTCACGCACGAGAAACTCAGCGAGGTCGGTCGCAGCCATAGTCTCCTCATCAGCGGCTGCTGCCATTGCGTCGGTGTTAAATGTTGCCGTGGCAATCATGCCGGTCAATGCGGCGACCGCGAGCGTGACTTGGTCGACCGAGTCGAACAGCGGCTCCTTATCTTCCTGGAGGTCCCGGTTGTACGCCATCGGCAGACCCTTGAGCGTAGCCAACAAACCAGTCAGATTGCCGATCAGACGACCGCTCTTGCCGCGAGCCAATTCCGCGATGTCGGGGTTCTTCTTCTGGGGCAACATCGAGGAGCCGGTGGCATAGCCGTCGTCGAGCCGAGCAAAGCCAAACTCGCCTGAGGTCCAAAGCACCCACTCCTCTCCGATGCGGGAGAGGTGGATACCGATAAGCGCAAGGTTGAACACGGCCTCAGCCACGAAATCCCGGTCACTCACTGCATCAAGGCTGTTGTCGAATGCCTTAGCAAAACCGAGGTCTGCGGCGTTGCCGACAGGGTCGATCGGGAGCGACGAGCCGGCGAGCGCGCCGGCGCCAAGCGGTGACACGTCGAGGCGATGCAATGTGTCAACGAGTCGGCTGACATCACGGCCCAGCGCCCATCCATGTGCCATCAGATGGTGCGAGAGCAACACTGGTTGGGCGCGTTGCAGGTGGGTGTAGCCGGGCAGGTACGCGTCGCCTGCCTCAAGCGCTTGGTCGAGCAAGGCTTCCTGCATCTCGATGAGGCGGATGGCAACATCTTTCAGTTCGCGCTTGCACCAGAGCCGAAAGGCGGTGGCCACCTGGTCGTTTCGGCTTCGGGCGGTGTGGAGCTTGCCGCCTGCTGCACCGGCAATCTCGGTGACTCGGCGTTCGATGGCGGTGTGGATGTCCTCGTCACTATCGACGAAATGGAACCCGCTGCCCTCAATCTCGTCAGCGACTTGGTCGAGTGCACCGAGGATCGCGTTGCGCTCGTCCTCGGTCAGCAATCCGACGCGGGCAAGTCCCCGAACGTGGCCCTTGGAACCGGCGATGTCGTCGCGCCACATTCGCTGGTCGTACGGAAGGCTGACGGTGTAGGCCAGCAGCGACTCTGACGGGCCACCAGTGAAGCGACCGTGCCATAACGTCTTGGCCTGCTCCGGCAAGTGTGCGTCGCGCGCGAATTCATTCTTGTCATCGAGATCCATGGAGGCCTTTCAATCCGCCGTTCGCCGTCGACTCAGTCGAGTCCAGCGAAGTCTTTCAAGTTCTTGCAGAGATCTGTGCCATCGGCGTTGACCGAAATGCACATCAGCGTGTCGTCACCAGCCACGGTGCCGAGCAGACCGTCGGGCCGGCTGCGGTCGAGCGCTGAGGCAACGACGTGAGCACACCCGGGCGGGGTGCGTAACACCACAATGTTGCCGGAGACCGCCACTTCGGCGACCCACTCCCCCATCACGCGCCGTAGCTGATCAACCGGTGCAATCCGGTCGGGCGCAAATTCTGGAATGGCGTACACCGTGTTTCCCCCGGGGACCCGCACCTTGACCGCGCCGATGTCATCGAGGTCGCGCGACACCGTTGCTTGCGTGGCGTCGATGCCTTCAGCCGCCAGCAGGTCGATCAGATCGGGTTGGCTCGTCACTTCATGATCGCCGACGAGTCGTACAATGAGGGTTTGACGCTGCACCTTGCTGGTCATGTCTCCACCCCCATCAAGAACGCAAGTGCGCCCCGTGCGGCGTGCATCCGGTTCTGCCCCTGCTGAAACACGACTGAGCGTGGGCCGTCGATGACCGATGCTGCGACCTCGAAGCCGCGGTAGGCCGGCAGGCAATGCATGAAGATAGATTCGGGACCCGCAGCATCCATCATGGCGTCGTCCACGGTGAAGCCGTCGAACTTCTGTCGCTTGGCTTCTTTGTCCGCTTCTTCACCCATAGACACCCAAGTATCGGTGTGCACTGCGTGAGCCCCGACAACCATCTCGATTGGTCGGTTGCCCTGTTCAACTGATGCGGCGCCAAGCAGGAGAATGCGGTCAATCTCAGCGTCGTCGGCCTCGAAGCCGATCGGGCAAGCGAGGCGGATGTGCATCCCCAGTCGGGCTGAGATTTCAGCCAGCGATCGAGCGACGTTGTTGTAATCACCGACGTACGCCACCGTTTGGCCTGCGAGGCCTCCGAGGCGCTGACGCATCGTCAGCGCATCAGCGAAGGCCTGCAACGGATGGGAATGATCGCTGAGCATGTTGACAACGGGCACGTTCGCGACGGCGGCGAGCCGGATGATGGTCGAGTGGTCGTACACGCGGGCGGCGATCAACGCGTGGAATCCTTCCATGATCCGCGCCACGTCTTCCACCGGCTCGCGGATGTCGAATCCGACTTCTTCGCCGCGTGTGAACACCGGGTGGCCACCAAGCTGGATGACCGCCATTTCCATCGAATGCCGAGTCCGAGCCGACGACTTTTCAAAGATCAGCGCTGCACCTTGGCCCGTGAGCGGCCGAGGCAAGTCGGCCAGCGGGACCTCGGCGAGGTCAAGCATCGCCGTGACCTCCGCGGCACTGAAGTCCGCGATGTCGATGAGGTGGCGGGTCATGAGCCAGCTGCGATCTGTTCGTCAAGCGCGGATCCGATCATCGCCACAGCCTCGGCCACCTCCGCATCGCTGATGTTCAGCGGCGGGATGAGACGAATCGTGGTGGGATTGACAGCGTTTACAATGAGTCCAGCTTCGAGAAGGTCCGCGTAGGCGACTCGCGCATCGATTCCATCAGCAAGTTCGACTCCAAGCATCAGCCCATGCCCACGGACACCGACGACGCCATCAAGTTCGAGGAGCGCAGTCACCAGCTTCGCCCCGGTGGCAACGGCGAGCGCCGGTGCATCGATGCGGAGCATCTCGTCGATCGTGGCGTTGACCGCTGCCGTAGCAATGGCAGTCCCAGAGTACGTGCTGCCATGATCACCGGGCTCGAAGACCGCAGCGACATCGGCACGCGCCCAGCAAGCACCGACGGGCACCCCATTGCCCATTGCCTTGGCCAGAGTGACCACATCCGGGCTAACCCCTGCATGCTCGAACCCAAACCATCTTCCGGTGCGGCCAAATCCGGTCTGAATTTCATCGACCATCATCAACGCACCGGTCTCGTCGCAGAGTTGACGGATACCTCGCAGGTACTCGGTCGTCGCCGGATTGACCCCACCCTCGCCTTGCACTGACTCGATCAGCACGGCAGCAACCGAACCATCGACCACTGCGCGCATCGCATCAAGGTCTCCCCACGCGACGTGCTTGAACCCGTCAGGCATCGGGAAAAACGGCTCATGTTTCGTTGGCTGCCCCGTTGCTGCCAACGACGCCAAGGTACGCCCGTGAAAGCTGCCGAGCGCGCTCACGACGGTGTGCCGCCCTCGGCCGCCCTGCTTGCGCGCGAGCTTCAACGCACACTCGTTGGACTCGGCGCCCGAGTTAGTGAAGAAAATCTGCCCGTGTTCGTCGGTCGCGTCAAGCAGCAAGCGGTTGATCTTGATCGCAGCCTCAGTTGCCATCGGGTTGGCAAAGAAGTTCGACACATGCAGCAACCGTGTCGACTGGTCGCTGATTGCCTGCGCGATTGCAGGATGGCTGTGACCGAGCGATGTCACAGCGATACCCGCCAGAAAGTCCAGGTAGCGCTTGCCGTTCGAGTCCCACAGCTCGGTGCCACTTCCCCGCTCGAACATAATCGAAGGCGGACCAAACACCGGCATGAACGGGCAACTCTCCGCTCCAGGGGTGTCAAAATCGTGGCTCATGACCTTGTTCCTGTCTGCTCGGTCCCATTGTTTTCAATCATCGTGCCAATGCCGTCGTCGGTGAACAGCTCGAGCAGCAGCACATGCGCAACTCGACCGTCGAGAATGTGTCCCCCCTCGACGCCGTTGCGCACAGCATGCGTGCAACTATCGATTTTGGGGATCATCCCGCCTTCGATGATGCCGTCGGCAACCAATGCGTCGAGCTGGTCAGCAGTCGTGCGTCGAATCAACGTGGCCGCGTCGGCAATGTCACGGCGCAGACCTTCGATGTCGGTCAGATAAATCAGCTTCTCGGCGCCAAGCGCCTCGGCGATCGCTCCGGCAGCGGTGTCAGCATTGATGTTGTACGCCTGACCGGTCTCGTCGCTACCAATCGTGGCGATTACCGGAATGAACTCGTCATCCAATAGCCCGTTGATGACCTCGGGGTTGATCTCCGTGACATCGCCGACAAAACCCAGCTCCGGATCGCGTGCTTCGGCCCGAATGAGGCCGCCATCGACGCCGCTGACACCGACCGCGTAGTTGCCGTGCACGTTGATGGCGGCGACGAGCTGCGGGTTGACCTCTCCTTTGAGCACCATGCGGGCAATTTCGACGGTCTCGGCATCCGTGACCCGGAGCCCATTGACAAACTCGGACTTCTTTCCTAGCCGATCCATTAAGGCGGTGATCTGCGGGCCACCGCCATGCACCACGACGGGACGCATCCCGACCAGCCGCATCAGCACGATGTCCTCTGCAAACAACGTCAGCGGATCGTGGCCCTCGGTGCCCACCAACGCATTCCCGCCGTACTTCACGACAATCGTTTTGCCTGCGAAGCGCCGGATGTAGGGCAGAGCCTCGACCAATGTGGAGGCGCGTAGTCCGGCCTCGTCGATGATCGGGCTCACGGTGCAACTCCGACTATGCTCAGGCCAGCGCGCTCGTCGAGCCCCAACGCCACGTTGGCCGCTTGAACTGCGCCGCCCGATGCACCTTTCGTGAGGTTGTCGATGGCACACATCGCGAGGACTATGCCGGTCCGCTCGTCGTACTGCGCCGAGACGTGTGCGGCATTCGACCCCATCACCGACTTGGTCTGCGGCGGGCCATTAATCACTGCAACAAACGGTTCGTCAGCGTAGAAATCGTGCATTGCGTCCATCACCGTGTCTCCCGATACTGCGGCGGTGGCCGGCGCAGTGCACGTGGCCAGGATGCCCCGACTCATGGGGACGTGGTGTGGCGTGAACAACACCTGCGCCCCGATCTCCTGCTCGATCTCGGGGGTGTGGCGATGAGTAAGCAGGCCGTACGCCCGCGTGTTCGAATCAATGCTGGTGAACATGTTCACCTCGCTCGCTGAGCGGCCCGCACCGGTGATCCCGGTAAGCGAGTTCACAGCGATTCCGGCTGTGGCGATCAGTCCGTTATCAACCAGCGGCTTCAGCGCCAGCGCCGCTGCCGTAACGTGGCAGCCAGGTGTGGCAATGAGCTGTGCGCCTTGCAAGGCAATTCGGTGGAACTCGGGGAGACCGTACACCGCGTCGCCAAGCATCTCGGGTTGGGTGTGCTCGAATCCGTAGAACTCGGGGTACTTCGTGGTGTCCTGGAGCCGGAATGCCGCGGAGAGGTCAACTACACATCCGACCTTGCCAATGATCTGCGGAACAAGGTCCATCGATGCTGCATGAGGCAGGCCCAGAATCACGAGGTCGAGACCATCGAGCGACGCCGGATCAAACTGTTCAAATACCAAGTTCGGGTAACCCAGTTCGAGCGAGGGGTAAAGATCAGCAGCTCGGCGGCCTGCCATCGAGTCACCTGTGGCGAGGCGCACGTCGAAGTGGGGATGCTGTGATGAGATGCGAAGCAGTTCAGCGCCGGTAAACCCTGACGCTCCGATGATACCGACGTTGATCTTCGTCATCGTATGATCATACAGTCAACTGCATGGTTATACAAGAAACAGGAGTCACCGCAGCTGAGCTGCCATGGCGAGTTTCGGGTCATCAGACCCGGCAGACTATTCCCGTGTTTCCGAGCGCACCCATCACCAAGGGTCGACTTCTCCTCGCTGCCCCGCCACTGGAGGACCCAAACTTCGACCGCACGGTCATCTACGTGCTCGAGCACCATGACGAAGGCGCAGTCGGCGTTGTCATCAATCGTTCCAGCGACGAGGCTCTCGACGAACCGCTCGACCGGTGGATCGACCTCCAGACGGCTCCAAGCTCAGTGTTCGAAGGTGGACCTGTTGAATCGACGGCGCTAATCGCGCTCGCTGCGGCCAAAGATCCCGATGTCGACGACGAAGCGCTCACACCAATCGTGGGAGTCATCGCCTCCGCTGACCTCACCGCTGATCCAGCGATCGTGGCCGCCTCGGTCAACGAAGTCCGAGTCTTCCGCGGCTATGCGGGGTGGGGCCCCGGTCAACTCGAAGGCGAAATCGATGCTGGCGCCTGGCTCGTGCTCGATGCACAAACCAGCGACGTGTTCACCAAAGCTCCTGACGAGCTCTGGCGCGAAGTTCTGAGGCGACAACCCGGTCGCCTGGCATGGTTGGCAAATGCCCCCGATGATCTCAGCAGGAACTGAGATCAGCGGACCATCAGCACGTCGATGGCCTGCTGCGCTCGGTCAACCGGCACGAGAATGTGATCGTGATGAAAGCCAGCCAGCACGTTGCACGGGATGCCAGCTTTGCCGAGCGTGGCGGAGAACGCCGCAGTCAACCCCACCGCTTCGAGACTTGACCGGACTGTGAGCGAAAGCCACGCCATCTCCAGCTCAACCGGCAGGCCCGCTCGCTCGGCGGCCACGACGGGCAGGACCAGAGTGGTGAGGTCTCCCTCGGTGACCATCCCATGGGCTGCAGCAAGCAATTCCGATGCCGGCGCACGCACAGCGGCATAGGTGAATACGCCCGGACGCCGCTCGACACGCAACGTCGCCAGCATCTTGTCAAGATCAGTCTCTCCCGGAGATGCCATACCGTCAGCTTCGCAGCTCGGCACCCAGCTTGATTGTCGCTGTCTCCACCCCTCGTCGCACGTCGGCGATGTCAGCATCAGTCAAACTGCGATCAATTGCTTGGAGACGGAGGCGGTACGCAAGCGAACGGCTGCCGTCCGCAACGCCCGTCCCCCGATACACGTCGAACAGTGACATGTCGACGAGGAGCTTTCCAGCGCCCTGCCTGATCGCCTTGTCGAGCTTCTCCGCGGGGATGTCGTTCGGCAGCGCGAATGCAAGATCGAGGTCGCTCGATGGTTGGCGGCTCGTCGCCTTCCACTGCGTCGGCTTTGGCTCACGACCCAGCAACTGGTCGAGATCCAGCTCGAGAATTGCCACTCGCTCATGGACATCAAACGCCGCGAGCACTTCAGGCGCAACTTCGCCGACTGCTCCAAGCGGTTGCTTGCCTGCCTGCAGCGTTGCGGTACGCGTGGGATGAAGCCCTGCGGGCACTCGGCTCTGATCGACTCGCGCTCCAGCGCCGAGTGTGTTGACCAGCTCACGCCAGACCGCGACAGCGGCGGGCGCTTCCGCCCCAGCGAGTACGACCGTCAACGCTTCGTATTCGGCGGGCAGTTCCCCGTCACTGGGCGGATACACGTGACCGATCTCGTACAACCGCACACCGGTGCGACGATGGGACTCGTTGAATGCGAGCGCCTCCAGCAGGCCAGGACGCAGCGACGTGCGCAGAACACTTTCTTCCATCACCAGCGGGTTCGTGATGGAGATCGCTTCGGGAGGCAAGCCTGCTTTGGCCAGCGTGCCGGGGGCCAGGAACGGGTTCGGCATGGCTTCGGAAATGCCGAGACCAAGCAGTACTTCGCGCACCAGTCGCCGGCGCTGTTGGTGCGGCGTCAGGCCTCCGTGGACGGTGGACTTTGGGACAGACTTGCCGAGCTTTTCGTAACCATGGTGACGTGCAACTTCTTCGATGACGTCGACTTCATCGGTGGAGTCGAGTCGCCAGGTGGGCAGCACGACACTGCGAGTCTCCCCCTCCCCCGACACCGTGTAGCCGATTGGGTCGAGTAATTCCGGCAGGTCATCGGCGGCGAAATCGGTGCCAAGGAGGCGGTTCACGGCGCTGATTCGCACGTCGACCGACCGCTCTGCAGCGGGCAGGAAGTCGCTCTTGGCGTCTGCTCCCCCGGCGTGCACGACGAGGTCCGGGCATGTCTCAGACAGGAGCTCCGCGAAACGGAGCACGGCGTTCGGCATGCCGTGCGGGTCAACTCCGCGCTCGAAACGAGCCGACGCTTCGGAACGCAAGTTGGTGCGGGCGACGGTCTGGCCGATGCCAACGAGGCTGAACCAGGCCATCTCGAGGGCGACGGTCGTGGTGTCGTCGCTGATCTCAGAATCGAGGCCGCCCATGATTCCACCAACGCCAATCGACGTGTCGTCGGCATCACAGATGAAAAGGTCCTCAGCAGTAAACGTTCGAACCTCCCCGTCGAGAGTCATGAGCTGTTCGCCATCGTTGGCAAGCCGGATGCGGAAGCCGCCACCACCGAGGGTGTCGAGGTCATACGCATGGTTCGGCTGGTTCAGTTCGAGCATGACGTAGTTGCTCACGTCGACGACGTTGCTAATCGGGCGCATGCCGGCTGCGGTGAGGCGATTCGCCATCCAGTCCGGTGACGACTTCACTTCGACACCCGACATCACCGTCGAGGTGAAACGGGCGCAGCGATCACCGTCGACGATCTCAACGGGCGTCGTGCGCGATTCGCCAGTGACTTCGAAGGTGGGGACCGGCGGGCGAAACTCGACACCCATCTTGGCAGCAAGGTCGCGGGCGATCCCGACGTAGCCCCAGCAGTCCGGACGGTTGCGGGTCACATCAGCATCGATCAGCACATCGAGGCTGAGCCCAAGCGCCTCGCCGTATGGCAGACCGAGCGGTGTGTCGGGATCGAGCAAGCGGATGCCGGAGTGGTCGTCGCCGAGGCCCAGTTCGGTGGCGCTACAGAGCATTCCTTCTGAATCGATGCCCAGGATGCCGCGTCGCTCGATGGTCATCCCGTTCGGCATGGTCGTGCCGAGCGTGGCGAGCGGAACGATGTCGCCTTCGGAGATGTTGTCAGCGCCGCACCAGACGTGCAGCTCGTCGCCGGCACCCGTCGTGACGTGGACCTGCTGCACTTTGGCAGCGTCGGGGTGCGACTCGAGACGATTGATCTTGGCCGTCACGACGCCCTCGACCGTCTCGCCGATTACCTCGACCGACTCCACTTCGAGTCCGAGCGCAGTGATTGCGTCAGCGACGCGCGCGACCGCTGCGCTGTCGGTCGGATGGGCGAAATCGCCATATTCATTGAGCCATGAAAGAAGGATTTTCATCAGAACTGCGCCCCTTTAGAACTGCTCGAGGAATCGGATGTCATCGGCGAACATCTCGCGGATGTCAGCCACCCCGTGGCGCATGATCGCCATGCGGTCGATACCGAATCCAAAGGCAAATCCGCTCCACTCCTCAGGGTCGAGGCCACCGGCGCGTAGGACGTTCGGGTGCACCATGCCCGAACCGCCCAACTCGATCCAGCTGCCGTCGGGTCGTTGAATATCGAACTCGGCCGAGGGTTCGGTGAACGGGAAGTAGCTCGGCCGCAGGCGAGAGTTGAACCCTGGCCCGAAGTAGGCTTTCGTGAAGGCGTCAATCGTGCCGGCAAGGTCAGCCATCGTGATGTTGCGATCAATGACCAGACCCTCGATCTGATGGAACACCGGCATGTGGGTTGCGTCCGGCGTATCGCGACGAAACACCCGGCCCGGCGCCACGATGTAAATTGGCGGTTCTTCGGCCAGCATCGTGCGAATCTGCACCGGCGACGTGTGCGTACGCAAGACCGTGGAACCCGGTTTACCCCCTGGCGGCACGTGGTCGACAAACAACGTGTCCCACTCTCCGCGCGCAGGGTGGCCAACCGGCATGTTTAGGGCTTCAAAATTATGCCAGTCAGTCTCGACTTCGGGGCCTTCCGCCACACGGAACCCCAAGCCGACAAAGACGTCTTCCAACCGCTCCCACGCCTGGGTAGCGAGGTGCGCGTGGCCGCGAGTCGGCGCTCCCATGAATTCAGTGAGATCGAGTCGTTCGTTTTCGACCTGCTCTGCCAGGGCGGCGGCAGAGAGAACGGCGCGCCGGGCGTCGAGGGCCACATCGATCGCTATCATCGCGTCGTTGACGGCAGCACCTGCCGCTTTCTTCTGCTCGATTGAATCGAGACTGCCTAACTGCTTCTTCAGCGCAGCGAGTTCGCCCTTCTTGCCGGCATACCTGGTCGTCAGGGCAACAATGTCTTCCAGGGAGGCGGCTGCCTTAATGTCCGCAAGTGCTGCGTCTTTCGCAGCGACGATGTCAGTGATCACGAGAGTCCTTTCAGGTCATCCGGATGAGCCGCGTCATTCCCCGCGCAAATGGCAAAACGTGGGCAGGAGCAATTGAGCGTTGGGCATGTCCCCCGGTCACCCGGGGAACAGAAATCGCTGCGACTGCAGATTCACAACCTTCAGGATAGCCCGTCAGTCTGCTCGATCACTCGATCTGGTCGGAGCGGTCAGCTGCAAACCGTCGAATCATCCAGCGACGGGGGCTCGGCGAACCGCAATCGGTTTCCGTCGGGATCAGCAATCTCGAAGTCTCGCGCCCACGGCATCTCGTCGGTAGTTGCGGCCGCCAGCGCAGCAAGCGGCTCGGCGGAATCGATCCAAATGTAGAGCAGCCCGGGTGGATTGATGTCGCCGGTGTGTTCCGATAGGTAGATCTCGGCGTCGCTTCGCTTGATTTCGACAGATGCAGACAGGCACGGCTCGAATCGCTGTTCGAAAACCACCTCCAAACCGTAGTGCCTCGACCACTGGACTGCTGCAGCAGCATCCTGGGTCTGGAGAATCGAAAGCACCCGTGTCGCCAGCTAGACCTCGTTACGAGAGTCTAGAACGTTGGCGGGCAGCCTCGAACGCCAAGACCGTGGTAGCCATGGCGACGTTGAGTGACTCCGTGCGGCCGTGATGCGGAATGGTGACCCACTCGCGGATCGGCCCCGCGGCGTCGTCCCATTCGTCGGGAAGGCCCGCCGCTTCGTTCCCCATCACGATGGCGACGCGTCCGGTGAGGTCGATATCGGTATGCGGGTGCACGGTTCGTCCATCAGTGTCGTGGCTGCTTGAGCCGATCAGCCGGAGGCCTGCAGTTCGCAATTCGCCAAGCTCGGCAACGACTACCGGCACGTTAAACAAGGCCCCGGCCGACGAGCGGACGACTTTCGAATTGTAGGGATCGACGCCGCCAGGTGTCAGCACAACCAGGTCAGCGCCAGCAGCTTCAGCCGACCGCAGAATCGTGCCGAGGTTGCCCGGGTCGCTTACTCGGTCAAGCGCGACGACCAAGGACGCCGCAAGCATCCGTTCGTGTACGTCGCCAACCTCGGGAATTCCCACGATGGCAATCGGCGGCTGTGGAGCGGCGGTGGAGGCAACTCGCTCCAGCACGCCGGATCGAAGCTCGTACACCGAACCAGCGCCGTCGATCGCTGCATCGCTGCCCTCGGGCACAAACTGCGCGTCGACGCGCCAACCAGCGCGTACTGCTTCAGCGACGAGAACAGGGCCCTCGACGACGAACACACCTTTGTCGTAACGCGAACTGCGACGCCCAAAAAGGCGTCGCAGATCTTGAACTTGTGAGTTTTTGTAGTCCAGAGCGCTCATGTGCTCTGGAAACTACTTGTCAGAGAGCTGCCTTTGCGCTTTCGACCAGTTTGGCGAACGCTGCGGGTTCGGTGACGGCGAGATCCGCAAGGATCTTGCGGTCGACTTCAATACCAGCGGCGTTCATACCTGCAATAAAGCGGCTGTAGCTCATACCGTGCTCGCGTGTGCCTGCGTTGATCCGCTGGATCCACAGACGACGCATTTCACCCTTACGGGCGCGTCGGTCACGAAAGGCGTAGTTGCCCGACCGCATGACTTGTTCATTTGCGGCGCGGAACGAACGGCTCTTGTTGCCGTAGTAGCCTTTGGCCTGCTTCAGTACTTTCTTGTGCCGCTTTTTGGACGCGACGCCACGTTTCACTCGTGCCATTGTCTCTTCCTTCTACTCAGCGCTCAGCCAGGAGGCGCTTAATTTTGCGGGCATCGCCCTTGTGAACGTCGGCATCGCGATCGAGACGATGCTTACGCGAGGACGACTTGCCCTCGAACTTGTGCTGGTTGTTTTGCTGCTCATGGCGCAGCTTCCCGGTGCCAGTCTTCTTGAACCGCTTAGCGGCGGTCTTCGATGTCTTCATCTTGGGCATCGAACGCTCCTTATTCAGTTGTTTCCGACTCGGCGGTGGCCGTATCGGCTGCTTCGGCCACTTCAGCTGCTTTGACCTCGGCAACCTCCGGAACCTCGGCGGCGTCTTCCACCGAGGCTGTTGCCATGGGCTCGGTCGGCGCTTCGGTTTCGGTTGGTACGTCAGTCTCAGCGGCAGCGGTTGCGGCCTCTGCTTCTTTGGCAGCTTCGACTGCTGCCTTCTTCATTGCTTCTTGGGCTTGTTTGTCCGGGGACAACACCATGGTCATGCTTCGTCCCTCAAATCGAGCTTGAGTATCGACCTTGGCAGCAGGCCCCACTGACTCGAGCACCTCATCGAGAATTTTCGAGCCGAGTTCCGGGTGAGCCATTTCACGGCCGCGGAATTGCAGCGTAATTTTAACTTTGTGGCCTTCATCGATGAACTTAATGACGTTTCGCGTCTTGGTGTCGAAGTCACCCTTACCAATCTTCGGCCGATACTTCACTTCTTTCACCGTGACGTTGGTCGATTTCTTACGAGCCTCTTTGGCCTTTTGTCCCTCCTCGTACTTGAACTTTCCGTAGTCCATGATCCGACAAACCGGTGGATTCGCACCAGGTGCAACTTCCACTAGATCAAGATCAAAGCCACGGGCCATTCGCAGCGCTTCAGGAACCGCTTTAATTCCGAGTTGGTCACCTGTGGGCCCGATAAGTCGGACCTCGCGTGATCGGATGCGGTCGTTGATGCGATGCTGGTCGCCGCGTTGTTCGTTTCGAGGTGCTATGAGACTGCTCTCCTGTGCAAATGGGCCTCCCCATGTTTGGAATGTGATGGCGCTCAACGCGAAATGTCACGGAGCGCCCAACACAAATATGCCACGACATCTTTGAAGTCGTACCATGCTCGTAGCTGGTCTCAGCCGGGACCTGGACGCACCGTTGCAATTTCCATTAATTCCGAAAATGTGCGGTCGTGGCCAGGTGGGAGTTTCCCCCACTTCGCCTCAATTGTTGTTCGTTAGGCTACAGCGTGTGACCGACGAAAGTGCTCCAATGCCAGATTCCGACTCCGACCACAGTGCGAACTTCGCAGATATTAATGAAGGCCTCGCCGATTTTGGCGCGGAAACAGAGCTCGACCAGGAAACTATCGATGCCATGCAAGACGCACAGCAGGCGATGGAAGACGCCCGATCACGTCTCGCAGACGTTCCTGCCGAAGTCGTAGTGACGAACCACGTCATGGGCCTGTACGAGTTGGCCGCTATCCACCTGTCGGCCACTCCCCCTGACCTCGAACAGTCCGTACTGGCCATAGATGCCGTTGCCTGCCTCGTTGACGGCCTAGGCGACCGCCTCGGCGAAGAAGCGCCCACGATGCGCGATGCACTCAACAACATCCGCCTCGCCTTCGTGCAGATCAAAGGTGCCGAGCGGCCATCCGAAAGCTGAACCCCACCCAAAAAATGGCGGAAAATGTGCGTTGAGCGACGATTTTCCCTCACATTTCGGTCAGAGGTGGCGGGCGAAGCGGCCGAGCGGGGCCTCGACCACGCGTGAATTGCGCACGATCACGTCCTCCTCGGCAAGGATTTCGGCTTGAAGCTGAGGATTACTTGACCTCAGATGACCCAAAGCGTTGACAACGCGCCACCATGGAACATCGACGTCGGTGTGGCCGACGATACGACCGACAAGACGAGACATCTTCGGATATCCAGCGACGTCGGCGACATCGCCGTAGGTGGTCACTTCGCCTTCGTTCAGCGACAGCAACACCTCGATAATCCGACGCTCTCGCTCGGCACGGAGTGCTGCGTCGTCAACCATCTGAATACCCAAGCAGCCGGATTCAGGACCGGATGCGAGCAGCTTCGTAACGGCCAAATTTGGCGAGGAGGTCGAACGAGACGGCCGTGCCGACGGCAATCGACCGGCTTCCGTCTGCGATCTCGATGCAGTGGAATGCGTGTTCGGAGCCAGACTCAGAAGTAATTGTCCCGAGGCCGACCGATTCGTCGAACGCCGCGACCGTCCCCGTCAACGTGATGGTCACGGCACGATCTTGGAAATCGACATCTCGAGCAAGTCGGTGGCTCCCGCCTCACGCAACGCCGGGATCATCAAGTTGACGGTGCGCTTCTCGATAACTGATTCGACTGCGTAACCGCCGCCCGAAAGCGGTGACACCGTGGGCGACTTCATAGACGGCAGGACGGCAAGTACCGCATCGCGATGATCCTCATCGACGTTCAGCTTCAGGAGCACCTTACCCCTGGCATCAAGAACGCCGTTGAGCAGGGTCATCACCTGCTCCATGGCCTTGCGTTTCTGCGGATCGGCAAACGCGGCCGGATTGGCTACGACTTCGGTGTAGCTCGTGAGAATCGTGTCGATCACCTTAAGACCGGCAGCACGAAGGGCTCGGCCGGTTTCGGTGATCTCGACAACACAGTCGGCAATGTCAGGAATCTTGGCCTCGGTGGCGCCGTAGGAAAGTCGAATGTTGGCCTCAACACCATGCTGCTCGAAGAACTTCTTCGTGATGCCGAGGTATTCCGTCTGGACACGCACGCCGTTCGGGAGGTCCGTCACCGACTCTGCCGCCGAATCACCCGCCACAGCGACGACCATCCGAATTGGCTTCGAGGTGTTCTTGGAGTATTTGAGTTCTCCGAGGCTTTCGACAACGCTGCCCGTTTCCTCGACCCAGTCGCGACCGGTGATACCAATATCGAAGAGCCCTTCGGCGATGTACGTCGGAATCTCCTGGGGACGAAGGATCCTGACCGAAGAGATTCGGGGATCGTCGATCGTCGCTTGATAGTCGACCGAAGAGGAACGATTCACAGGCAGGTCGGCAGCGTCGAACAATTCGAGCGTTGCCTTTTCGAGTGAACCTTTGGGGAGAACGACATTGAGCACGCTGTGAGGGTATCGAGACTCCGCCGCTGACGACCTGCGAGTTTCAGTGACGCCTGCTCCCGGCCTCGACGCAACTCAGAGTGACGCCTGCTCCCAACCTGACGTCACTGGGTTTGTGGTCAGTGTGAGTTGTCCGTGTCGTGCAACAACCGAAGCGCATGCGGCAGCACGTCGAGGATCGCGTCGAGTTGTTCGACACAGCCCTTGGTACTGCCCGGGGTGTTCACGATGATCGCGTTGCCTCGGATACCGGCAACCCCACGCGAGAGCCGACCGAGCGGGTTGCACAGGCGCATGGCCTCGGCGAGACCGGGAGCTTCGCGTTCGATGACTGCACGCGTGCCTTCCGGGGTCTGGTCCCGTGGAGCAAAACCCGTGCCGCCTGTCGAGACCACGAGTCCGGCGAAACCGTCAGTCAGTTCCGTCAACGCCGCAGCGACGTTGTCCGTGCCATCAGCGGTCACCCGTTGCTCAACCACGTCGAATCCTGCCATCACGAGATGAGCGGCGAGAGCTGCGCCGCTCTTGTCATCGCGCGTGCCGTGGATGACTCCATCACTGCAGGTCAGCACCTTCGCCTGTTGCCGGTCAGCCGCCATCGATGCACTCATGTGACCCGACGGTAGCGAATCAGCACCATTCCGTCAGTGTCTGCATCGTGCGGCAACACCCGCCATCCGTGCCCGAAACGCCGCCACGTGCCGACTGCAGGTTCACTGGGATCGACTTCGAATCCTGCAGGGGCCGGATGATCGATCGACTCCTCAGCCGTCACCGTGCACACGCTGTAGATGAGTCGACCACCTGGCTTGATCAGCGTCGCGGCCGCAGCGAGCAGCCCACGCTGCAGCACGGCCAATTCGGTGATGTCGCTGGCTTCGATACGCCAACGAGCATCTGGACGACGACGCAGTGCGCCAAGTCCCGAGCACGGCGCATCGAGGAGCACCGCGTCGAATGAGGCCGGGAGGAATGGCGGCGCAGTCCCGTCGGCGGTAACGACCGGGAGCTCGAGGTCGAGCTTGATGGCGTTCTCGCGGACGAGCTGCACACGGCGGTGACGCATGTCTGCCGCGATGACGAGAGCACCGTCGTTGGCAATCGCTGTCGCCTTCCCGCCCGGAGCTGCGCACACGTCGAGCACGCGCTCGTCGGAGCCAGCGTCGACCGACGCCGAAACCCACTGCGACGATCGGTCCTGCACGTAGCCATCGGAACGCGCTGTCACCCGCGGCGGCTCGTTCATACGCTCCATCGCAGAAATTGCTTCGTCACCGAGTTCGGTCACCAGCCGATCGGCCAGCCAGTTGGGGTAGCTCAACCGCGACGCGTCAGAGGGCCAGGTCATCGACTCGATCGGCGAGTCGGCAACGCGGCGCAGGACAGCATTGACGAAGCCACGGGTCTTACCCGGCGCGAGTTCCACGGTCTCGCTGACCGCGGCGTGCGCCGGCACACCCGCATACGCAAGCTGATACGCCCCAAGCCGAAGGATTGAGCGGGTCGCATCGTCAGGAGGCTGGCTGACAAACCGGTCGATGATCGCGTCGCAGGCACGCCGCATCCGGGTCGAGCCGTAGACGAGCTCGGTCGCAAAGCGCCGATCTTGATCAGACAGATTGGATGCCGCCAGCGTCGGACCGAGCACGAGGTTGGCGTACGCCCCGTCGTTCTCGATGCGCTGCAGCACATCAAAGGCCAGTTGGCGAGCTGTCTTGCGCCTCTCGGTGTGTGCACGCGGATCCGTCCGGCCTTTGTCGTTCCAGTCCGAGTTCTGGAGTGCGGCGCGACGCTGCTTGCGATTCAACGGTTTCGTGTCATCGACGGGAGGCCCCGACGGCGCGGTCCAGTCGCTCACAGCGTTCCGAACAATTCGTTGGCAGTTGGTTGCGCTCCGTTGCGCCATGCTGCGAAGTCCATACGGCCCTTGCCTTCCGGTTGCACTGTTGTCGGAACGAGTACGCCATCCACGAGGTCGGCCGCATGGATCTTCAAGCGCTTGTCGCGGAACGTGGTCCACGCTCCCCCGACTCGAATCAGCCGGTGAACGTGCTCGGCAGGCTGCGCCCAGTCGATTTCGAAGTCCGGCTTCGCGAACTTCGCGGCGTACAGCGTCTCGCCGTGTTGCGGCTCGGCCGTATCGATCCACTCGGCGAGCGGTGTGTTCAGCGTCCGCACGAGCAAGTCTGCTGCGATTTCAACCAGCCGAACGCGCAGCTCCGCGGCAGTTGTGTCGTCGGTGATCGGCGTCGTGACGCAGTCGTACACCCCACCGGTGTCGAGACCTTCTTCGAGGGCCATGATGCACACGCCGGTCTCGCTGTCGCCTGCGAGGACCGCTCGCTCGACAGGTGCCGCTCCGCGCCATCGCGGCAACAGCGAGAAGTGCGCGTTAACCATCGGAATGACCGCAAGGTTATGCGGCCTGATCATCCGGCCGTAGGCAACAACGACCCCCAGCTCTGCACCGTCACGCTCAACGGCCCGGATGACATCATCCGGATCGTGCGAGACAGGGAGGCCCAATTCAATGGCGGCGGCCTTGACCGGGCTCGGTGACAGCGCACCGCCTCTCCCCCGCTTCTTATCGACGCGTGTGACGACGAGCACGATCTCGTGGCCAGCTGCGTGCAAGGCCTGAAGGGGTGGCACCGCCATCTCGGGTGTGCCGAGGTAGACGAGCTTCATTGAACTGGCCTGATCAGGAGAGACCCAGACGCCTGCGGAGCGGTTGGCGCTCGATCGTGCCCTCAGCGGCTTGTTCTTCAATTCGCCGGTACTCGCGCATCGCTTCTTTGCGCTGGTCGCCCTCAAGGCGATCGAACATCAGCACACCGTGGAGGTGGTCAATCTCGTGTTGAAACATGCGCGCTTCCAGCTCGTCGGCTTCGATCTCGATGATCTCGCCGTCGAGACTGACGCCACGAACCAGCACCTTCTTTGGCCGAAGCATTTCGACGTACAACCCCGGAATCGACAGGCAGCCTTCGTCGAAGACCCATTCGCCGTCTGACTCGACGACTTCAGGGTTGACGATCGCCAGTGGCTCATCGCCCAGATCCCAGACCACCACCTGCTTCTGCACGCCAATTTGCGGGGCTGCGAGCGCCAAGCCGTTGCCGGAGTCGATGAGCGTGTCGAACATCTCGTCGACAAGGCGGATGACCTTGCCGTCGATATTGTCGACCACGCCCGCCTTGGTCTTCAACACGGGATCGCCGTATGTCCTGATCTTGTGCGACATTCCTGCCAGGCTACGACGCGTGGACCCGGTTGACGACGCTCATTACTTCGATGACGACCCCACCGTGGCGTCTGCCCCGCTGGCGATCGACGTCGTGCTCCCCGACACCGCTTTCGTGATGGAAACCGATCGCGGTGTCTTCAGCCGCGGTCACGTCGACTCGGGCACCAATCTGCTCATCCGCGCCGACTTGCCACTCGCTTCGACGGGACATCTGCTTGACCTCGGCGCTGGCGCCGGACCAATCGCCCTGGCGATGGCGCTGCGATCGCCGCAAGCCACGGTCTGGGCCGTTGACGTCAATTCTCGGGCACGCGAGCTATGTCTGCGCAATGCGCGACGCAATGGCATCCCCAACATGCAAGTGGCAGCACCCGGTGACGTTCCTCCGGAGATCCGGTTCGCGACGATCTGGTCGAATCCGCCGGTCCGTATCGGCAAACCCGCGATGCGCGCACTTCTCCTGGAGTGGCTGACCCGCCTCGCCGAAGGAGGAACCGCGTGCCTCGTCGTCCAAAAACACCTCGGTGCTGACTCGCTGCAACGTTGGTTGCAGCTCGAAGGCTTCCCCACCAAGCGGACCGCCTCGAAGACCGGCTTCCGTCTCCTCGCGGTCGCCCCGCGCTCCCTGTGACGCTGACGCGTGACTTGCGACCTGCCTCTCCCAACAATTTCAACGGAGTGCCAATTGGGGTGCCAACTCTTGCCCCTGGGGTCCGAACGGACGGGGCTACGGGGTTACGAAAGAAGTCCCTGAGAGCTGCACAAACATCTGACACAGCACCTCCCACGGAGCTTTTCGCTGGAGTCCGAGTCGACTGCCGAGAACAGCGCCCGCAATCTTGGCAAAGCACGTCGACTTTATGGTTAACGAACATGGCCTCCGGAACGAGGCCGTGCCAGCAGCCGCTGAATTTCCGTTCAGTCGGAATTCTGACAGTTGATCCAGCGGGAACCACGTGCTATCCAAGTGTCATCTCAGACAACAGCAAGGGTAAGGCTTGCCGGCACGACAGGACGACCATGACAAACGACAAACCTCGCACGGTTCTTCCGATCCCTGACATCGCCCAGCCGGGCTTAACCACCTTCGATGCTAAGGACCCGGACACTTCGTACCCACCGATCGAAGAGCTGCGCCCGCCCGAGGGCGCTCCCAACGTCCTCGTCATCTTGCTCGACGACGTCGGATTCGGCGGGTCGAATGCGTTCGGTGGCGTGATCGACACACCCGTGGCCGACCGGTTGGCGAAGAATGGGCTCTCGTACAACCGGTTCCACACCACCGCTCTGTGCGCCCCGACACGGGCGGCGTTGCTTCACGGGCGAAACCACCATTCGGTCGGCTTCGGGATGGTGACCGAGTTCGCGACGGCAGCACCGGGTAATAACGCGTTGGTTCCAAACACGAAAGCATCCCTGCCGTTGACGTTGAAGTACAACGGCTATGCAACGTCGATGTTCGGCAAGTGTCACGAAGTGGCACCGTACCTGGCGTCACCGATGGGCCCCTTCGACGCCTGGCCGTCCGGTGGTCTGGGGTTCGAATATTTCTACGGATTCATTGCGGGAGAGGCGAACCAGTACGACCCGGCGCTCTACGAGGGCAACTCGCCAATCGATCCCCCGAAGACGCCCGAGGAGGGGTATCACCTGACCGAAGATCTTGCCGACCAAGCGATCGGTTGGATCCGTCGGCAGAAGG
Organism: uncultured Ilumatobacter sp.; assembly: GCA_938091165.1. GTDB lineage: Bacteria > Actinomycetota > Acidimicrobiia > Acidimicrobiales > Ilumatobacteraceae > Ilumatobacter_A. The sequence continues at coordinate 95,180 of CALKNK010000013.1, forward strand.
CCCTGACGCCCGACAAACCGTTCTTCACCTATTTCTCAACCGGAGCCTGTCACGCCCCGCACCACGTCCCCAAAGAGTGGGCGGACAAGTACAAGGGCCGCTTCGATGGCGGCTGGGATGCGATCCGCAACGAGATCTTCGAACGACAGAAGGCGATGGGAATCATCCCGGCCGAATCCGAGTTGCCACCCAGGCACGAGGAAATCCCAGCATGGGACGACATGCCCGACGAGATGAAGCCCATTCTGGCGAGACAGATGGAGGTCTACGCAGGATTCCTCGAACACACCGACCATCACGTCGGACGTGTTATCGACGCAATCGAGGAGATGGGAGCGCTCGACAACACCCTGATCTACTACATCATTGGCGACAACGGAGCGTCTGCTGAAGGGACGATGAACGGTTCCTTCAACGAGATGGCCAACTTCAACGGAATGGCCGAACTCGAGACGCCTGAATTCTTGCAGTCCGTGATCGACGACTTTGGGTCTCCAGACTCCTACAACCACTACTCGGTGGGATGGGCCTGGGCGATGAGCACTCCGTTCCAGTGGACCAAGCAGGTGGCATCCCACTGGGGTGGGACCCGCAACGGCACCGTCGTGCACTGGCCAAAAGGCTTTCAGGCCAAGGGAGAAGTCCGTTCCCAGTTCACCCACGTCATCGACGTCGCCCCGACGGTCCTCGAGGCAGCAGGAATCTCGGAACCGCAGTTCGTCAACGGGGTCATGCAGAGCCCCTACGAAGGAACGAGCATGTGCTATTCCTTCGACAGAGGCGACGCTTCTGAACGACACGATTTACAGTACTTCGAGATGGTCGGCAACCGGGGCGTCTACTACAAGGGCTGGAGCGCAGTCACGAAGCACCGGACCCCCTGGGATCTCGTCGGTCAGCCGGTCCCCTTCGACGAAGATGTCTGGGAGTTGTACGACGGGTCGAAGGACTTCACCCAGGCCGTGAACGTCGCATCGCAGCATCCGAAGAAGCTCGCCGAGCTACAGCGCTTGTTCCTGATTGAAGCGACGAAGTACAACGTGATCCCGCTCGACGACCGAGCGTCGGAACGCCTGATCCCGGAATTGGCGGGTCGACCAACGCTGATTCGTGGCAATCGTCAAATGCTCTTCGAGGGCATGGGCCGGTTATCGGAGAACTCCGTCGTGAACACCAAGAACAAGAGTTGGACCCTCGAGTCCAGCATCGTGGTCCATGAGCCCGAGGCAACGGGTGTGATCATGGCCCAGGGCGGCAGGTTCGGCGGCTGGTCGGTCTTTCTGAACAGCGGGCGCCTCTCTTATGTCTACAACACGCTCGGTATCCACTTCTTCGAAACGGCGGCAGAGAAGCCAATTTCCGTGGGAGAACGCCGAATACTCTTCCGCTTCGACTACGACGGTGGCGGTAAAGGAAAGGGCGGAGATGTCGTGCTGAGCGTCGACGGCGTCGACATGGCCACGGGAAGGGTCGAGGTGACCCACCCGATGATCTGGTCAGCGGAGGAGACCGCCAACATCGGTCGCGACGCAGGAACCCCTGTCGGCAACTACACCATTCCGGAAAGCGTGTTGACGGGAGCGGACATCAAGTACGTCGAGTTGGCCGTGGGCGATGACAGCGCCGACCACGAGATCGATCCGATGGACCGGTTCAGGCTCGCCATGAAGCTCCAGTAGCCCTCTGTAACGAGGCATCGTTCGGACGCCCGGGCTTTCCCGGCATCTTGCTGCAACGCGGGCCCCGCTGGGCATGTCCCGAGCACGATCATTCTCGTCAACCACGCACTCGTGCAGACCTTCTACATGGGGTGCATCGGCCTGGTTGTTGTCACCGGCGACGACAACGCGATTCTGACAGTCGGCGACGATGGTCTCTCCGCTGCCGCGCACGACGAGCCTGCGGCACCGGCCAGAGCCGGAGACCCGAACACGCTCCTCATTCCTCCGGCTGGCGCCTACGACCCGGCAAACGCAGACACCGCGTACTCGCCGCAGGCAATGTCCGTTGCAGTCGGCACCACGGTGACGTGGATCAACGAAGACTTGGTGTTCCACACGATCACATCCGGGAGCAGCAACGGTACGACCGTGACGCCGAACGGAGAATTCGACTCCGGTGAGGTTCAGACCGGTGAGACCGACGCGCACACCTTCGACACACCCGGCACATTTGACTACTACTGCAACCCGCACCCCTGGATGATCGGACAGATCGAAGTGACAGGGTGATCAGAGGCGGGGCGGGTCGACCTCCACGCGCAGACGGCTGCCCTTGGGGCGTTCGGCGACATTGAGTTCGGTGCCGAGGGTGGTCCAGTCGTCGGCTCGAAGCACGAAGCCTGTTGCCTCGTCTCCACCGACCTGTACCCCCTGGCCGAGTTGGCCGACGAGCTCAGCAGCCCCGGTCCCGACAACTCGGGCGAGCGCGCCGAACGGAGGCAGACCAAGCATGACCCGTCGTTCGCGCTCGCTGCGAACGACGATGTCGGGATTGCCTTCGGCCGCGGCCCTAATCACCTCGTGGTCGGGAGAAAAGGTCTGGACCAATACCTCGGGGGCCAGGCGACCCGCCCGAATCAACAACGACATTGCCTGTTCTGCAGCACGGAACCGAGGGGCGAGCATCTCGGAGTCGAATTCGAGGAAGGCCACAACATCAGCGTTGGCCACGCGGTACAACACCGCCTCAGTCCCAACGTAGACACCGGCTGAGGCCACCGCCTCCGTGTCGGTACCGCTGACTTCAACGACCGGTCGAGCCGCAGCCCCCTCGAGTTCCTCGCGCAAGCGGCTGATTCCAGGCCGGAGGTTCGCAAAGTTGGTGGCGCCGCATTCTTGGCACACCGCCGGCCGCGTCGCTCCGCAACGAGCGCAGTCCAACCGGAGGTCAATCGATTGACCGACGGCTGCATCGCATCGCTCGCAGCGGATCAATGACTGACATCCTCGACAGGCCATGAGCCTGGCTCGACCCGTGATATTGCTCACGCAGACGACGGTGAGGTTGGGGTTGCGGATTCGATCGATCAATGACGAAGTTACCAATGACTTCTTCCACGGCTCCTCGTTGGTTCGGTCCACGACGGTGAGCGTTGGCCACGCCGAACGTTCGCGTTCGAACGGCGGATGCACGACGCCGCCGTCACCGGCGGCCATCTCGATCGCCGTCAGTGTGGGAGCCGGTGAGACTACGAGATGCGGAACACCCAGCCGGCGGCATCGCTCGACAATGACGTCTCGTGCGTGCCAAGTGGGCGAACGTTCCTCTTGGAGTGCCTCGTCATGTTCGTCCAAGACGACTGCGGTAGCCATGTTTGGGCAGGGCGCCCAAGCCGCTGATCGTGGCCCGATCACCAGATCGACACCACTCGTTGCAGATGCCCAGTCGTCTGGCATCAGTGCGACGGACACCCCCTCGTCACGGAGTCGCGATGCGAACGAACGGGCATCGGCAATTGTCGGCGCGACTGCCAGGGTGGGTCCACATTCGATTGCTGAGCGCAGTGCTGGCAACACATCACTTCGCGGCGGCAGCCGCAGCACCCCACCCCCCGACTGAAGTATCTGAGCAGCGGCAGGCGATGTCGCCTTCAGCGCCGCCATTGACCGACGTTGGGCAGGTAACAAAGTGATCGCCCGTTGCGGTGACGCCGCGACGATGAAGGGCCGCGGACGCCGAGCTGCCCATCGCACGGCAGCCCATTCAGCGAGGTCGAGAAGCTCCGAGTCAGGGCCGTGGCCAGTGACCTTCGCGATTGGCTTCAATACCTCGGCGAAAACGGCGGCCTCGCCATCAGCGAGCAGCTTTGTAACCCAACCACCGATGCGACGCCCATGGAGTTCGACGCGCACCATGGTGCCAACTTGGACCATTGGCACCAATTCCTCGGGAATGAGGTAGTCGAAGCTCTTGTCGAGCCCGGTGACGTTCGGGAGAACCCGAGCGACCCGCACAATCATGGGGTGCCGATCAGGCCCCGACAGCAGCCTTGAATTCACTGAGACGGCTAAGTTCTTCCCACGGAAACTGGTCGCGGCCGAAATGGCCGTACGCCGCAGACTCTCTATAGATCGGGCGCTTCAGATCGAGGTCGCGCACGATGGCTCCGGGGCGGAGATCAAATGTGGCTCGCACGGCTGCTTCGATCTTCGCCGGATCTTCTTTGGCGGTTCCGAAGGTCTCGACGAGAATGCTCATCGGTTGGGCCATGCCGATGGCGTAGGCGAGCTGCACTTCGCAACGGTCAGCAGCACCGGAGGCCACGACGTGCTTGGCAACCCAGCGGCCGGCGTAGGCAGCTGATCGATCGACCTTGGATGGGTCCTTGCCAGAGAATGCGCCGCCCCCGTGGCGACCCATGCCTCCGTAGGTGTCGACGATGATCTTGCGGCCGGTGAGGCCACAGTCGCCCTGCGGGCCGCCGATGACGAAGTTGCCGGTCGGGTTGATGTACACGTCGTACTCGTCATCGGCGAACTGCTCGGGAATCACTGGCCGAATGACCTGGTCAATCAAGTTTGGGCGGATCACCGTGTCGCGATCGATGCCTTCTTGATGCTGAGTCGAGATGAGCACAGCCTTGAGCGCAACTGGGACGCCCAGCTCGTTGTACTCGAAGGTGACCTGGGTCTTGCCGTCGGGGCGGAGATACGGAATCTGGCCGCTCTTGCGGACTTCAGCGAGGCGCTCGGCGAGACGATGGGCGGTGTTGATCGGGAGCGGCATGAGGACGTCGGTCTCGTTGCAGGCATATCCGAACATCATGCCCTGGTCACCCGCCCCCTGGAGGCTGAGGTGGTCTTCACCGGCAGAACCGCCACGCACCTCTTCGGAGGTGTCAACGCCCTGAGCGATGTCCGAGCTTTGCTCGTCGAGGGTGACCATGACGCCACAGGTATGCCCGTCGAAGCCTTTGTGGGCGTCGTCATAACCGATGGCGTTGATGGTCTCTCGGGCGATGCGTTGGATATCCACGTATGCGTTAGTGGTGATCTCGCCTGCGACGATGCACAGTCCGGTCGTCACCATGGTCTCGCACGCGACCCGAGCGTCGGCATCCTCGGTGAGGATTGCGTCGAGGACAGAATCAGAGATCTGATCTGCCATCTTGTCGGGGTGACCCTCGGTCACGCTCTCGGAAGTGAAGGAGTAGTTGGCCATGGTAGTCCGCTGTGTCCTGTCAGTAGTCGGAAAGATAGGTGATGATCAACGGTCGTTTCGTATGTCGACGACAGCGTCGATGACCGCCCGAGCGACATCTCGCTTGGTAGCGAGGTCGATCTCGACAGGCTCCGCGCCGGGCCGCAGCAGCGTAACCGCGTTTGTGTCGTGAGCAAAGCCGACACCAGGAGCGCTGACATCGTTGGCCACAATCAGATCAAGCCGCTTGCGTTCGAGCTTTCCTTGGGCATTATCGACGAGGTTCGCAGTTTCTGCGGCAAACCCAACGAGGACGTGATCGTCACGCTTGTTGGCGCCGAGCCCGGCGAGGATGTCTGGTGTTGATTGGAGCACAATTTCAGGGACGCCGTCGCGCTTCTTGATCTTGCCGGATGCAGCATGCGCTGGCCGGAAGTCTGCGACCGCGGCCGCCATGACGATCACGTTGTGATCGATGGCAGCGTGTTCCATCGCTTCCTGCATCTCGACGGCAGTCTCGACGGCGATGACCTGCACACCCGCGGGAGTCGGCAGCCCAACAGTTGACACGAGCGTGACCTGAGCACCGCGCGCTGCGGCTTCGGCCGCAACGGCATAGCCCTGCTTGCCGGAACTCCGGTTGGCGATCACGCGGACCGCATCAATCGGCTCACGTGTGCCGCCGGCCGAAACGACCACCCTGACTCCGGAGAGATCGGCAGGGCCAAGTATCCGTTCGGCTGTACCGAGGATTGTTGCGGGATCGGCCAGCCGACCTGCACCCATGTCGCCACCGGCCAGCCGGCCTGACTCGGGTTCGACGATATGCACACCACGTTTCCGAAGTGTCGCAATGTTGTCGACAACACTCGGGTGCTCCCACATTTCGGTATGCATCGCCGGGCAGACGATGACCGGCGCCCGCGTCGCAATCAGCGTGTTCTGCAGCAGGTCGTGGCTGTACCCCATGCGGTAGGCCGCAATCGACTTCGCCGTGGCCGGTGCAACGATGATCAGATCGGCACCCTGTCCCACTTTGGTGTGCGGGATAGCCGTCGTGGGGTTATTCCAGAGTTTTGTCTGGACCGGCTCAGATGCAAGCGCGCTCAGAGTTGTCGCGCCAACGAAATGCTGCGCCGCATCGGTCATGATCGGCACAACATGCGCACCGGCGTCGACGAGTCGGCGCAGGATTTCGATGGCCTTATAGGCAGCGATACCGCCGGTAACGCCCAGCACGACGCGCTTGCCAGCGAGAGGCGAAGCGCTCATCAATGCGAGTGCTCAGTGATCAGCTGCCAGCAGCGTCTGCAGCGGCCTGCGCTTCGGCTTCGGGATCTTCTTCGATCTCGATGTCTTCAATTGGTTCGGGCGCCTCGGTCCAAATGATCTTGTCTGCAGCAATCTCTTCGAATGCCATGGACAGTGGCTTGTGCGCCGTAGAGGAGACCTGGGGCGGAATCATGTGGCCGAGACCCTCGCCAAGCTGGTTGAAGTATGAGTTGATGTTGCGGGCTCGCCGTGCAGCCAACGTGACCAGAGTGAACTTTGAGTCCACTTTGTCGAGGAGTCCCTCAATAGGAGGATCAATCATCGTGTCGTGATCAAGCGCCATAAGGTCTCTAACACTATCGGGTTTAGGTCAGCGTGCAGCGTCGATGATTGCGAGTATCTCGGTGATCGTGTCTTCGAGATCATCGTTGACCACAACGTGATTGGCGAGATCTCGACCGATTGGTTCTTCTTCTTCGGCCTTCTTCAGGCGCGCCAAAACCTTGTGATCAACATCACCGCGTCCTCGCAGGCGGCGTTCTTGCTCTTCCCGGCTTGGCGGCAGAACAAAGATAAGCATCACATCTGGTTGAAGACGCTTGACTTGCTGAGCTCCGTCAACTTCGATTTCCAGCACGATGTCGCGGCCAGCAGCCAGCCCGGCGGCTTCTTCCGGAACTGGTGTGCCGTAGTAGTTGCCGAGAAAATTGGTCCACTCTAAGAATCCGCCAGCCTCGATCCTCGCCTCGAAATCCTCCGCTGACACAAACACGTAGGCGTCATCGGCCTCGCCGGGCCGCTGCACACGGGTGGTCCACGAGCGACTCAGCCACAGCCGAGCGTCACGCTTGACCGCCGCATCGACGATCGTGCCCTTGCCGACCCCGCCGGGGCCGGACACTACGATGATCAACGCGTGTCAACCGAGTTCTTCGAGCAAAGCCTTGCGCTGCTGAGCACCGAGGCCCTGCACACGACGGTTGTCGGCGATGCCAACTTCTTCCATCAGCCGACGCGCCTTGACCTTGCCGACGCCCGGCAGCGATTCGAGCATCGAGACAACCTTCAACTTGCCAACGTTGTTGTCGTCAGAGTCGAGTGCCTCTTGTAATGACATCGAACCCATTTTCAGACGAGCCTTGATCTCTGCCCGAGCGGCGCGAGCCTCCGCCGCTTTGACAAGAGCTGCAGCCCGCTGCTCTGGAGTCAATTGTGGAGGTGTAGCCATAGATCTCAGACTAACGCGCTGAGATCCGCAACGCGGGCGATTCCCCGCTCCGCAGCCCAGTTGACCAGCTCACACTGAACGTTTGCAGCAGCCCGAGGGTTCGCAAACGACGCAGTTCCGACCTGCACAGCCGACGCCCCCGCCAAAAACATCTCAACAGCGTCCCAGCCTGACGCCACTCCCCCGACGCCGATAATCGGAAGATCGGGCAACGCCGCGTGCACGTCATGCACCGCCCGCACCGCCACGGGATGAATGGCCCGACCGGAATACCCGCCCCCTCCGACACCCAGCGTGGTGGCAAGTGAGTCCGGGTCGTACGCCAGGCCGAGCAATGTGTTCACGCAGGTCACCGCCTCGGCTCCTGCGTCGTGGACTGCCGCCGCGACCTCAATGATTCGATCGGTGTTGGCGCTCAACTTGGCCCACCGAGGACGATTACATCCCGCAGTCGCCGCCATCACAGCAGCGGACAGCTCGATGTCGTGGGCGAAAATCGCACCCCGCCCTTCAAGATTCGGGCACGACAGGTTAACTTCAACCGCAACAACCTCAGGAGGCGCGTCCGCCAACATCTCGGCAGCCACTTGGTAGTCCGCGAGCGAACGGCCCCAAATACTGCACACCACCGTAGCGCCCGTGTCGACGAGCGGCGGTAGCACATTGACCAACCAATGCTCTATTCCAGGCCCTTGGAGCCCTACGGCATTAATCATGCCTTGCGTAGTGGGGTGGATCCTTGGTGCAGGATTACCGGCCCACTCGAACGGAGCCAACGACTTCGTTACGACGGCTCCGAGGCTGGCCAGGTTCACGAACGGCGCCATCTCAATGCCGTAACCGGCGGTGCCTGACGCCATCATCACCGGAGCGTCAAGCATGACCGACCCAATCGTGACTGTCGTGTCCATGCTCAAGCAATGGTTCCTGTTGCGTGATACTCCTGCAACGGGCGAACGCCGAGCAGCACCCCGTCCCGTTCTGCGAGCCCTTCGGCTGCAGCCAAAGCGGCATCAACGGTCGTGACACAGGCGACGCGATGAAGGCTTGCTGCTTTGCGGATGTGCGCACCGTCGGTGCGGCCGATCCGGCCTCGCGGTGTGTTGACCACGAAGCTGATCTCACCGGCGGCAATCAGATCGACAGCGGTGACGCCTGCCCCCTTGGTGTGGATGTCCTGCACCTTGTCGAGCACCTGATCGACCTCGACGTCGAAACGCGCGAGGTACTCAGCCGTACCGACTGTGGCAACGATTCCCAAGCCGAGGGCTCGCATCCGCTGCGCCACCACCAGCCCGGCGGGCTTGTCCGGGTCAGCGAGCGACAAAAAGACTGTGCCCGACTCGGGAAGGATCGTACCCGCCGACAACTCGGCCTTGTAGAACGCCTTGCCGAACGTGTCGGCAATGCCCATCACTTCACCCGTTGATCGCATTTCTGGTCCCAGTGCCGGATCGACCTCGGGGAATCGAGTGAACGGCAGCACTGCCTCCTTCACAGACACGTGGCCGCCGATCGCTGGCTTCAGCAGACCTTCGGCACGTAACTCAGCCAAGGTGGCGCCCAGCATCACTCTGGTCGCCACTTTGGCAACCGGCACTCCGGTCGCCTTGGCAACGAACGGAACCGTTCGGCTCGCTCGCGGATTGGCCTCAATGACGTAAACGGTCGTTCCGGCGACGGCGAACTGCACGTTGATCAGCCCGCGCACGTCGAGGTGCTTTGCGATTGATGCGGCGTACGCCTCGATAACTTCGACAACCCATGAGGGAAGCGTCTGTGGCGGAATCGCACATGCTGAATCACCAGAGTGCACGCCGGCTTCTTCGACGTGTTCCATGACACCACCGATCAGCACCTCGCCGGTGTGATCACGGATCGCATCGACGTCCACTTCGGTGGCATCTGCGAGGAATCGGTCGATGAGCACTGGACGTTCGGCCGAGAGCCCGCCTTCTTTACCGAGGCTGCCGAAACCGGCCAGCTCCGCCATTGCCGACGCAAGATGGTCGCGGTCGTGGACAATCTGCATTGCCCGCCCTCCGAGCACATAGCTCGGCCGGATGAGTACCGGGAAGCCGATGTCCTCGGTGATTTCCAGCGCCTCGTCGAGGGTCACCGCGGTCCCACCGGGAGGCTGCGGGATCTTCAACTCGTCGCAAATTCTGTTCCACCGCTCGCGGTCCTCGGCGGCGTCGATCGAATCGGGCGACGTCCCGGCGACTAGTTCCAACGGGATCTCGCCAGCCAGCTTCAACGGCGTCTGACCGCCGAGCGACACGATCACCTTGTGCGGCTGCTCTGCGGCAATGACGTTGAGCACGTCTTCTTTGGTCAACGGTTCAAAGTAGAGCCGGTCAGACGTATCGTAGTCGGTGGACACGGTTTCGGGATTGCAGTTGATCATGATCGTCTCGAACCCGGCATCACGCAGCGAGAAAGACGCGTGCACGCAGCAGTAGTCGAACTCGATGCCCTGCCCGATGCGGTTCGGCCCCGAACCGAGGATGACGACCTTCTGGGCGTCGGACTCGCGTACTTCGTTCTCGTCTTCGTATGTCGAGTAGTGATACGGGGTTTCAGCGGCGAACTCCGCAGCGCAGGTGTCAACAGTTTTGTACGTCGGAATGACACCAGCGGCTTCGCGAGCAGCACGTACTTCGTCTTCGGTACGACCCCATTGTTGCGCCAGCTGCACATCAGAAAAGCCGAGTCGTTTTGCCCGCTTCCAGTCGCGGGCGGACACTGCGTCGAATCCCACGGCAGCGAAGTGGTCGCGTTCTTCGTTGATCAGCGACATCTGATCGAGGAACCAGGGGTCGATACCAGTCCGGTCGTGCACGACCTCGATGGCGATGCCCCGGCGCAGCGCCTCACCCACGTGCAGAACCCGGTCAGGAGTCGGAATAGCAGCTTGGGAGAGCAACGATTCATTATCCGGGAACTCGGTGAGCAGGCGACCTTCCGCAGCGTCGCAGCCGAGGCCGTGATAGCCGAGTTCGAGTGATCGGATCGCCTTCTGCAGGCTCTCGGGGAACGTCCGGCCAATGGCCATCACCTCACCAACTGCCTGCATCTGGGTCCCAAGGATGCCGGAGGCCCCGGGAAGCTTTTCGAATGCCCACCGTGGGATCTTGGTCACGACGTAGTCGATGACCGGCTCGAAGCTCGCCGGTGTGGCGCGGGTGATGTCATTCGGAATCTCGTCGAGGGCGTAGCCGACGGCGAGCTTCGCAGCGATCTTGGCGATCGGGAAGCCGGTCGCTTTCGAGGCCAGCGCTGACGATCTCGATACGCGCGGGTTCATCTCGATGACGACTTGGCGGCCGTCATCCGGGTTGACGGCGAACTGCACGTTGGAACCGCCAGTTTCGACACCGACTCGACGGATGCATGCGATCGCCGCGTCGCGCATCTGCTGATACTCGACGTCGGTCAGGGTTTGGATCGGAGCGACCGTGATCGAGTCGCCGGTGTGCACGCCCATCGGGTCGAAGTTCTCGATGCCGCAGATGATCACGCAGTTATCAGCGTGATCGCGCATGACCTCGAGCTCGTATTCCTTCCAGCCAACGATTGATTCCTCGACAAGAATCTCATTGATCGGGCTGGCTTCGATACCGGTCGCCGCAAGAGTCTCAAACTCTTCGACAGTGTGGGCGATGCCGGTGCCACGCCCGCCGAGGATGTACGCGGGGCGAATCATCGTCGGCAGGCCAATCTCGTCCATAGCCGCACGGGCTTCGTCCATCGAGTGAGCGATTCGGGACCGACACGACTCAAGTCCGATTTCGGTCATTGCGACCTTGAAGTTTTCGCGATCCTCTGCGGTGGCGATCGCATCGGCATTGGCACCGATCATCTCTGGCTTACCCGGAACACCGATCAGCCCGCGCTCGAACAACTCCATGGCGATGTTGAGACCGGTCTGACCGCCGAGGGTCGGCAACACGGCATCGGGCTGTTCCTCGTCGATGATGGCCGACAGCACTTCCCAGGTGAGAGGCTCGATGTAGGTCGCATCTGCAAAGTCAGGGTCAGTCATGATCGTCGCCGGGTTGGAGTTGGCGAGGATGACGCGGTAACCCTCTTCTTTCAACACTCGGCAGGCTTGCGTGCCCGAGTAGTCAAACTCACACGCCTGACCAATGACGATCGGCCCGGAGCCGATGATGAGGATCGATTCGATGTCGTTACGCCGGGGCATCAGATACTCATCTTCTTGGCGGTTGCCTTCTCGATCATGGTGGCGAATTGCCTGAACAGGTACTTCGAATCGTGGGGGCCGGGGTTGGCCTCGGGGTGGTGCTGGACGCTGAACGCCTGCTCGCCGTTGACCTGCAGTCCTTCGCACACACCGTCGTTGAGGTTGACGTGCGTCATCTCGGCACGACCGCTGAGCGAGTCCGGGTCGACGGCGAAGTTGTGGTTCTGGCTCGTGATTTCCACACGTTCGGTCAGCAGGTTCTTCACCGGGTGGTTACCGCCGTGGTGACCGAATGGCAGCTTGACAGTGCTGGCCCCGATCGCGTTGCCAAGCAGTTGGTGCCCGAGACAGATGCCGAAGATCGGCACCTGCCCGATCAAACCCCGGATCGCCTCGATGGCATACGGAGACATCGACGGGTCGCCGGGGCCATTACTGAGAAAGACACCGTCTGGACTGTGAGCCAACACATCAGCTGCTGTGGTCGCTGCGGGAACGACGTGCACGCGACCAAGACGAGCAAGGCTGCGACCGATGTTGGACTTCATGCCGAAGTCCATCGCCACGATGTTGGTTCGGCTGTTTGGGTCAGCCGCCGAAATCACGTATGGCACCTGGGTGCTCACCGTCCTGACGAGGTCGACACCGTCGGTGCCTGGCTCGGCTCTGGCGGCTGCGAGTAACTCGGATTCCGAGGCTGAACCAAACGCACCAGGCAGCGCGCCGCTGTCGCGGACGATGCGCGTGAGGCGCCGGGTGTCGATGCCAGCAATGCCGGGGACACCTTGTTGGAACAGCATCGAACCGAGGTCCGACTGCGCCCGAAAGTTGCTGTGGCGACGCGCCAGATCGCGCACCACGATGCCGCGGCAGAACGTACCGACCGATTCGAAGTCGGTGGCGTTAATGCCGTAGTTGCCGATGTGCGGGTACGTGAAGGTAATGATCTGGCCGGCGTAGCTCGGGTCGGTGATGACCTCCTGGTAGCCGCTCAGCACGGTGTTGAAGACAACCTCACCAGCTGCAATCGGCGCAGCCGCGCTGATCGCCGCGCCGATCAATTCGCCCTCGAACACTGAGCCGTCAGACAGCACCAGCGCGCCTTCTCTGATGCCTCTGGTCGTCATGGCGCTCATCGGTGTTCCCTCATTTGCACGGACATCCGCACGGGCGACTGTATGATCATGCAGTCTATTGGATGGTCATGCGGATTCACTTTTGTGCCTTTCCATCGAGCACGACGATGTCTCCGTGCAAAATCGTATGTTTCACGCGTCCGGTCAGCGGGACGCCAATAAACGGCGTATTCCTGCTCTTGCTTGCCAGCTCGGCGGGAACGACTTCCCAGGCCTCATTCGGGTCGAACGCCGTGAGGTTGGCAGGCTCGCCCGGAGCAATCGGTCGGCCGTGTCGATCCGCGATTCCGGCGATGGCAGCAGGTTTCCACGACATCGCCGCCACAACGTCCACCAACGGCATGTCGAGATGGGCCAGGGCGACACCGAGTGCGGTTTCGAGGCCAAGCATCCCTGGGGGCGCCTGGTCGAGCGGCATCTCCTTCGTCTCGGACACGTGCGGAGCATGATCGGTGGCAATGGCGTCGATTGTGCCGTCTTGCAGGCCCTCGCGCACCGCCACCACGTCCTCGATTGTGCGCAGCGGTGGGTTGACCTTGTACAGCGCACTGTACGACGCCAGCAGTTCATCGGTAAGGCTGATGTGGTGCGGCGTGGCCTCGGCGGTGACCGGTAGGCCATCGGCTTTGGCAGCGCGGACGAGGGCAACCGAGCCAGCCGTCGACAGATGCAGGAAGTGAGCTGGGGCACCGGTGAGACGAACGAGTTCGACATCACGGTGCACCATGAGTTCTTCGGCAAGCGACGGCCACCCGGGCAGCCCGAGATGGCTACAGCAGGACCCCTCGTGCATCACCGCACCTGCGGTGAGCGATTCGACCTCGCAGTGTTGGGCCATGGTGACACCGAGGTCGCTTGCGTACTCATAGGCCCGCCGCATCAGCTGGGGGTCCTGCACACCGTTGCCGTCATCGGTGAAGAGGCGCACGCCAGCATTTGCGAGTTCGGCGAATGGCGTCAGCTGCTCGCCCTTGCGGCCCATCGTGATCGACCCTGACGGGTACACATCGCAGAGGCCAGCGCGCTTGCCTTGCTGGCGGACGAATTCCACTACTCCGACCGAGTCCTGCGTGGGATCCGTATTCGGCATTGCCACGACAGCGGTAAACCCACCAAGCGCGGCACCTCGGCTGCCAGTCTCGATGGTCTCCGCCTCTTCGCGACCGGGTTCACGAAGGTGAACATGCAGATCGACGAAGCCGGGACTGATGACCAACCCGGCCGCGTCGATCAGTTGCTCGGCACCGCTGTTGTCTGAGTCTGGGGCGAGCTGGTCGCCAATCTCGATGATGATCCCGTCGGAGATGCGGACACTTGCCAGCCGTTCGCCGGTCTGGTCGATGAGGCGAGCATTGGTGATCAAGATGTTCATGATTCCGTATTCCCTGTGAGTGAGTTCTCCGAGCCACTCCCGAGCAGCTCGAATAGAACGGCCATGCGGACATTGATGCCGTTGGTGACCTGTTGATTGATGACGCTGCCCGGCAGCTCGCCGGGATCGACTGCAATCTCGACACCTCGATTCATGGGCCCCGGATGCATGACCAACACGTGTCGGCCGATGCGAGCGGCACGCTCCGGGGTGAGGCCGAATCGAGCGGTGTACTCACGAAGATGGGGAACTAATGCCTCACTCATTCGTTCGTTCTGCATGCGCAGCAGGTATAGGACGTCGACGTCCTCGATCACCTCGTCAAGGTTCGCTACGACGGACTCGTCGTGCACAGGCGGAAGCAACGTTTTAGGTGACACCCAGGTGACGTCGGCACCGAGCAACTTGAACGCCTCAGTCGCACTTCGCGCAACACGACTGTGCTTAATATCGCCGACCATCGCCACCCGCAGGCCGTCGAAACTTCCCCCATCGACGGAAATAGGTCGGTTCAATGCAGTGCGGACGGTGTACATATCCAGTAGTGCTTGGGTCGGATGAGCATGCCAACCGTCACCTGCGTTGATCACACTGATGCTGGTCCACTCCCCGATCTGCCAAGGCGCCCCGCTCGATCCATGCCGGATCACAAAGGCATCCACGCCCATTGCAGCAATAGTTTCAACGGTGTCGCGCAGACTTTCACCCTTGTTTAAGCTCGATTGGCTGACCGAAAAATTCATCGTGTCGGCCGACAGTCGCTTTGCAGCCGTCTCAAAACTAAGTCGAGTTCGAGTTGAGTCCTCGAAGAAGACGTTACATACGGTCTTACCGCGCAGCGCCGGGACTTTTGGGTTCGGCCGCCGATTGACCTCGGCCATGTGATCAGAGGTGTCAAGCATCCGCCGCAGACCGGTCTCGCCGAGTTCGGTGATCGATAGCAACGACCGGCTCACCTGTCGGTCCTTTGCGTGATCGTGACACCGTTCGGGGTGACGCTGACGCTTTCCTCTGCGCTCGTTGGCAGGTTCTTGCCGACGAAGTCGGGTCGAATCGGCAACTCCCGGTGGCCACGATCGACGATCGCGGCCAACTGGACCGCCTTCGGTCGCCCGTAGTCTCCAATCGCGTCGATCGCCGCCCGCACGGTGCGGCCGGTGTACAGCACGTCGTCAACGAGGACCACCGTCACCCCTTCAACCGTGAACGCGAGATCGCTCACCGATCCCGGGGAAACGGGCCGCATCCCTATGTCGTCGCGATACAGCGATGCGTCAACCGAGCCGACGACAATCGGGTTTGCTCCCCGATTTTCGGCCGCCTCGATTCGCAACATCTCAACGGCGAGTGCTTCCACAACCCACACCCCGCCAGTTTGAATGCCCACAAGGGCAAGGTCAGCGGTACCGCGGTTGCGCTCGATAATTTCATGTGCCATTCGAGTGATTGCTCGACGCACATCGTCAGGTCCAAGGACCTGCTTCCTCACATCTGAGGGAGTATTCATGTTGTCCTTTCCGTGTGAGCCTCACTGAACTCACTTCACGGTTGGGTTTTAAAAGTAGCAGCCAACTGCTCTCCGTCAAAATACCGCCGTGGAACTTGTCAGTTTCCCGGCAGCGGAACGCTGCGATCCCGCTCGTACAGCACCCAGAACTGGTTTGCCGCTACTTCAACGAATGCTGCCTCGATGATCGCAAAGTCATCGGCGACGTTCTCATCCCCACTCGTTGGCAAGACTACGAAGTCGACGCTCTCGGCACGTTCGGAAAGCCGAATTCCCTCAAGTTCAGGATTGGGGCCGTACAACACGAGCCGGAAGGGATTCGGGAACTGATAGATCTCAGGGCGATAAGCAATGTGGGGCGTCACTCGATGATGAGCAGCGACGCTTGCCCCGGCCGGGATTTCTTCGATGATGTCGCGCATGGTGACCGCATACATATTGTCTGGGTCGCCGTGAAACAGCACGGTCCGACCCCAGGGCATCGGCGACCACATGAAGGCAGTCATAAAGGACGAGAGCGCCAATACCGCGATACCGACCGCCCGAAGTGACATCTCCAACGACTGCACCGTGAGCTTGCTTTTGACTGCGCCCAGCGCGTACACCGTGCCGATTGCAAGCGCTGGGACCGCAACGAGTGAATAGTGATATTGAACCTGATACTGATACCAGAATGTGCTCAAGACATTCGAGAACAACACCAGTGCGCTGATCATCGCCACGCCTGGCAGCCGCAGGAAAATAAATGCAAACGGTGATGTCATTTGCCAGAGATACCACGGGCGTCCGTCAGCGCGTACGTGGTCAGCAAGTTGCGTTGGGTTGGTCACCGCAGTGCCAATGAGGCGCCGAGCGGCCGCACCGGTGCCGTCGCCCGGCTGACTGAACGGAATGCGCCAAGCATTTAGAGTGGGTTGGCCGATCAGCCCGCGCATCACCACGTACATCGCCGTGAACATGAACCCGAGCGAACCGAACACGGTGATCAGCCCGATGCGCCAACTTCGGCGTATTGCTACCCAGATCCCGAGTGGCACGATGACGAGTGAAACGTCCTCCTTGACAAGCAATGACAATACGACGAATGCGCCGTACAACCTCCACTTTCGCTCTAGGGCCGCATATAGCGCGACGCCGATGAAGACTCCGAGGAAGGAATCGGGGTGGAAGTTTTCCAGATTGGCCCAGCCGACGGCTGGATGCAGTAGGTATGACGCTACGGCTATGAGCGCAAACCATTCCGACTCCAGGCGGCGGCGTCCATACAGAAAAACAGGAATTGCGCCCGCCGCAATCACTGCCGACTGCGAAAAGAACATGATCCACGCCCCGGGGGCAACCCAATAGAGCGGAACAAGAAGGAGCAACACGAACGACGTGTGGTCGCCGAACATGTTGCGACCCATCAACGTGACGAACGGTGCCTCGCCTCGCGACAGTAGCCACATGCCCTGGTCGTACAAACCCGAGTCGTACGACGATGTCCCGAGGCCATGGTGAATGTCCAGGCTGCGCTGCGTGAAGTACACCACCCAGAGCAATAACGTGCACGTCAGCAGGACCTGCGGAAGCGTTCGCGCTTTGAGCCATTCATTGACCGTCGTACGGACGGTGGCAACGTCATTTAGATCGAGATCATCAAGATCGAAAAGAGCGTCGTCGCTCTGTTCGGTTGCCACTTGCTCCGTCATGGCATCAGTCTCGCGTCAGCGAAGCGGATCGTCCGGTCGCAACTCTTCAGACAGCGTGGCGAGCACTCCATTGACAAACTTGCCGCTGTCATCGGTTGAGAAACGTTTTGCGAGCTTTACTGCCTCGTCGAGCACTACGGCGACAGGCACATCGCTGCGTTCGCTTAGTTCGAAGGCAGCGAGGCGTAGAACGTTGAGATCAAGCACCGGCATACGTTCAAGGGTCCACCCCTTGGCCTTGGCTGCGATTGCTGCGTCAAGTTCAGCAGCATGTGTTTCAACTCCGGTGACCAATACCACGGTGAGTTCATCTGGTTCGAGTACTTGCAAACTAAGCGCGTCAGCGGGGCTGATGCTCTTTGAGTGCGCCTCATAAAGCAGGTATAGAGCGCGCTCACGCGCGTCTGACCGCTCGTCAGGGCGCGCAATTTTGGCGTTGATCGATGCCACGGACGTATCCGGAATCAGGCGCGAGCCATGTACTCGCCAGTACGAGTATCAACCTTGACCTTGTCGCCGATGTTGACGAACAACGGGACCTTGATCTCCTTGCCGGTTTCGAGCGTTGCAGGCTTAGTTCCACCGCTCGACCGGTCGCCTTGGAGACCCGGCTCGGTGACCGAGATTTCGAGATCAACCGAAGCCGGGATTTCAACGCCGATAATTTCACCCTGGTACGTGGCTACCTGCGCAATCATTTGCTCGATAAGAAAGTCCGCAGCGTCGCCCAGCGCATTACGCTCCACGTTGAGTTGGTCGTACGTGGATGTGTTCATGAATACGTAGTCGTCGCCGTCGGCGTACAGGTACTGCATATCCTGACGGTCGACAATGGCCTGTTCGACCTTGATGCCAGCGTTGAAGGTCTTGTCGATAACTGCACCGGTCCGCGCATTGCGAATTTTGGTGCGCACGAATGCGCCACCTTTGCCCGGCTTGACGTGTTGAAACTCGACGACCTGAAATAGGCCATTTTCCAACTCGAGTGTGAGACCGTTTTTCAGGTCGTTCACGGAAATCTGTGGCATGAGCTGCTCTGTTTCTAGGTTGAGAATGAGGTGTTGAAAGGTCGCTTGGGGTGATGCGTCAGGACTCGGTGACCATCAGCGGTCACCGCCGCAAGGTCTTCAATACGGAAGCCACCGAAACCGCTACGATAGAGGCCCGGTTCGACGGTCACCACGTTGCCAACCTGGATCACGTCATTTGACACCTGAGAATGGAACGGAGATTCGTGGATCTGCAGCCCCACGCCGTGCCCTGTCCCGTGGAGATACCAGTCGGCGTATCCCGCTTCAACGAATACAGCCCGGCAGGCGCTGTCCACCGCCGCCGCAGTGGCGCCCGGTTGCAACGCAGCAAGTCCAGCCGTCTGGGAGACTTGCACGAGTTCGTAAATGTCGCGCTGCTGCGCTGTTGGTTCGCCAATGACATATGACCGCGTCATATCGGAGTGATAGCCCTCGACCAAGGCGCCGACGTCAATCACGACCGTGTCGCCTTCAACGATGGTTCGGCGACCCACTTCGTGATGTGGCCGCGCCGCATGATCAGGGCCAGCGGCCACAATCGTCTCGTAACTTCGGTCGTCGGCACCGTGACGGCGCATTCGATATTCAAGCTCGTCGCGAATATCGGCCTCAGTGAGAGGTAAGTCAGATGTGCCGAATAGAAGAGGCTCCACCTCCTGCAGCGCAGCATCAGCTGCAGTCGCGGCAGCTTCGATCCGCTCCATTTCGGCATAATCTTTGACTTCTCGGGCCATTCCAACGATGGACTCGACGGAGGCCAACGACATATCGACGGCCAACTGTTTCCATTGCGCGTGAGTTGTTGATCGTGCGTCGAGGCCAACCGTCCCGGTGCCGGCCGCCTTTATGAGCGCACGGTGCAGTTCGCTGCGATAATGGAATGCCAAGATCTCGACGTCGCTTCCCTCAGTTTCGGCGGCCGCTCGCTCGCCGTACCGGGTGTCAGTGCCAAGCACCGCTTGATCAGGTCGCACGACGACCCAACCGTTCGAACCGGTGAAGCCCGTCAACCAACGAATGTCGTTGTAGTCGGTAAAAAGCAAAGCATCAAGGCCCAGCTCACCGGTGCCTAACAACGATCGAATCGCCGAAACTCGGGCGGCGTGATCGATCGGCGTGAAATTGCGCATGCAACCACGCTACGCAGAGATCAGTCGTCGTGTGTCATCTCGCCGTGCGTCGTTGACCGTTCGGCTTGACAAGATCAGCCTACGGGCGGCTCAGGTCGTCGGCGGCAGGACCTTTAACCCTAGTTCAGCCATTGATTTCGGATCTCCGACAATTGGGCTGTCGGTCATCGGGTCGGCTCCGCTCTGGGTCTTAGGGAAGGCAATGATCTCACGAATGTTCTCCTCGCCGGCCAAAATCGCAACGAGGCGATCAAGACCGAACGCGAATCCTCCATGCGGCGGAGCGCCGTATTCGAACGGGTTGAGGAAGAAACCGAACTTCTTCTCTGCTTCGTCATCGGAAATCCCCAGCGCCTGAAAGACCTTACGTTGCAGCTCCGGCTCGTGGATTCGGATCGAACCCGAGCCGAGCTCCCAGCCGTTGAGTACGAGGTCATACGCAATCGAGCGGACCGACATCGGGTCGGTCTCGAATTTGCCGATGTCGTCCGGGTGCGGCATCGTAAACGGGTGGTGGCCTGACTTGGGCTGCCCCGTCTCTTTGTCCCGGCCGACAAAAAGCGGGAACTCGACAACCCAGACGTAGCGGTATGGGCCTTCGTGGACAGGTGGCCGAGCGATCTCGTTGCGGATCATGCCCAGGACCTGACATGTGGTGTCCCACGCATCGGCAACGATCAGAATCAGGTCGCCAGTGTCAGCGCCCATCACATCCTTGACTTCAGGCACCTCTTCGTCGGAGAGGAATTTGGCGACTGGTGAGTCAAAACCGTCATCAGTGCACTTCAACCAAACAAGACCCTTGGCGCCGGCCGACTTCGCTTTCTCGGTAAGCTTGTCAAGCTGGTTGCGACCGAATTCGGATGCGCCGCCGTCGATCTTGATGCCTTTGATGGCAGTCGCGCCGGAGAATGCCTTGAACTCGGTCTGAGCAAATACAGCAGTTAGCTCCTGCAGTTCCATGCCGAAGCGGAGGTCAGGCTTGTCGCTCCCAAACCGGTTCATGGCGTCGTGCCAGGTCATCCGTTCGATCGGCGCTGGCCGCTCCCCTGTTGCCGCCTCAGCGGCAGCAAGCACCGCTAATGACACTACGTCAAGGACGTCATCTTGGTTGACGAAGCTCATTTCCATGTCCAGCTGCATGAACTCGTACTGACGGTCAGCGCGAAGGTCTTCGTCACGAAGGCAGCGGGCCATCTGGTAGTAGCGGTCGACTCCGGCCACCATAAGGAGCTGCTTAAAGAGCTGCGGAGACTGTGGCAGCGCGTAGAACGACCCGGGCTCCTTGCGAGACGGGACGAGGAATTCGCGGGCACCCTCGGGTGTCGATGGGACCAACATCGGAGTTTCAACCTCGACGAAGTCCTGGGTGTCCATGGCATAACGGACTGCGGTGTTTACTTTGGACCGCAGACGCAGGTTCTTCTGCATCCGCTCACGGCGTAGGTCAAGGTATCGGTGCTTGAGCCGGATGTTCTCGTCGACATCGTCAGCGCGAGCATCGATGGGGAACGGCGGTGGCGTGGCGCTTCGTAAGATCTCAACCTCGCAATCGCCAATCTCGACGCGACCGGTCGGCAGGGCGTCGTTCATGGTGCCCTCGG
This sequence comes from uncultured Ilumatobacter sp., assembly GCA_938091165.1. Classification (GTDB taxonomy): domain Bacteria; phylum Actinomycetota; class Acidimicrobiia; order Acidimicrobiales; family Ilumatobacteraceae; genus Ilumatobacter_A. Next base: position 116,500 of record CALKNK010000013.1, read on the forward strand.
GACGCTCACGAACCGTTCCGGTAATCCTTAGCACGTACTCGCTGCGCACATCGACGTCATCATTGATGACGCACTGCACGATGCCCGAGTGATCGCGCAAATCAACGAAGGCAAGGTGTTCGCCGTGCTCTCGGCGGCGACCGACCCAACCGCACACGCTCACTGTGCTGCCGACGTCAGCATCGCGGAGCGCCCCGCACAGGTGGGTGCGCATCGATGTTGGATGGTTGGTCGGAGTCGATTCAGTCATAAGTTCATGGTTTCTAAGAGATGAGCGATGAGCTCGGATCGGGGAATCGTGGCTTGGTCTCCGCCATGCATCGGCTTGATCACGACGGCGCCGTCGGCCCGCTCTTGCTCGCCGACGATGACTGCAAACGATGCACCGCTGCGGTTGGCGAGCTTCATTTGGGCTTTCATGCTTCGGTTGTCGTAGCCACGATCGACCGACAGGCCTACTGCCCGCAGATCGCTGGTGAGCACCGCCGCTTCGAGACCACCGACTGCATCGACGACAAATACATCGAGCTGCGGCGCCTCAGCGTCAAAGCAGCCCTCGTCATCGCAGGCAATGAGGGTTCTGTCGACGCCGAGAGCAAACCCGATACCGGGGGTTGCTGGTCCACCGAGCGCCTGGACGAGGCCGTCGTAGCGACCGCCACCCCCAAGAGCATTTTGCGCAGAATCAAGTGTGCCGCCCAGGAATTCGAAAATCGTTCGTCGGTAGTAGTCCAGGCCACGCACGAGCTTCGGCTCCTCAACAAACTGGATGTCAAGCGCACGCAGGCCAACTTTCACGGCATCGAAGTGAGCAGCAGCCTCCTCACTATAAAAATCGGCGATTTGGGGCGCTGATTTAATGAACGGTTGATCAGGCTCCCGCTTGGAATCAAGAATGCGCAGCGGGTTCTTTGTCAGCGTAATGCGGCTCTGTTCGCTCAGCCGTTCCCCGGCAGCCTCGAAGTGCGTGCGCAGCGCATTGACGTACTGCACTCGATCCCCGGGCTCGCCGAGACTGTTCAGCTGCAATGTCACCTGACGCAGCCCGAGTGCACGATAGAACTCCCACCCGAGCGAAATAACTTCAACATCGAGCATCGGGTCGTCCACACCGAGCACCTCGACGCCAACCTGATCGAACTGGCGGTAACGCCCGCGCTGGGGCTTCTCGTAGCGGAAATTTGGTCCTGAGTAAAAAACTTTCCAGGGCACGGTGGGTCGATGTTGGGCAAACGATCGACACACGCTGGCCGTCTGCTCAGGGCGAAGCGCCACGCGCCGCTTACCCTTGTCGACAAAGTCGTACATCTCTTTAGTGACGACATCGGTGGCATCACCGATTCGCGTGAAGACACCGAGATCTTCAAGCAGCGGGGGGATCAGTTGCTGATACCCGGCAGCCTCAACGACCTCAGCGAAGACAGCCGTGAATCTCCGCCAACGACCGCTCTCCGGCGGCAGAATGTCCCGCATGCCGGGACTGGTTTGGAACTCGGGCACGGCCTAACAGGCTACCGGCGAGGCCCACCCTGCAGCGGGACGGTTGCGTCAGCCGGCCGCAGCTGCGCTGCCAGGATTCAACCGATAGGCGTCGTAGACCGACTCGATGCCTTTGATGGCCTGCAGCACCGAGTCCAGCTGATCCAAATTGAACAACTCAAACTGGAACTGCATCTTGGCGACACGGTCGGTGCCCGTCACAGTTTGCGAAGACACGATGTTGATCTTGTGTTCTGACAGCGCAACAGCAACATCCATCAGAAGTCGCGAACGATCGAATGCGACGACCTCAACGCCAGCAATGAAGGTGGCATTGGACTGCTCTTCCCCGCCCCACTCCACGTCGATGAGTCTCGTGGCTTGCTCGGCCATCAGCGACACGGCGTTGGCGCAATCGCTTCGATGCACGCTCACACCGCGGCCGCGGGTGACAAAGCCAATAATGTCGTCACCAGGCACTGGGGTGCAGCAGTTAGCGAGTCGAACCATGACATCGTCAAGGCCCTCAACGTGGACACCCACCGTGGTCGCCCCGTCGTCGCGCTGTTCGCGTCGCGGAGTGTCGACCGTTGACGGCAACTGCTCGTCTTCCTCGCCGGTTCGAAACCTACGGGCAATCTTCTGCGCAACGCTCTGCGCAGACACGTGGTGCTCTCCGACACCCTGGAGCATCGCGTCGAGATCGGCGTAGCTCAACTCAGCAACGACCGCATCGAGTTGCGGTGATTTCCAGATCCGCTGCACCGGCAGTCCTTCACGTCGGAGACGGTCGCTGAGATCGTCGCGACCCGCCTCAATCGTGTCGAGGCGACGCTCCCGGCTGAACCACTGGCGGATCTTGTTCCGAGCTCGTGGGGACACCACGAAGGCCAACCAATCTTGCGACGGACCAGCCGTTTCGATCTTTGAGGTGAAGATTTCGACGTTATCACCACTCTGCACGGTGTTATCAAGCGGGACCAGCCGGCCGTTGATCTTGCTTCCGATGCAGGCATGTCCGACCTCGGTGTGCACCGCATAAGCGAAATCAACAGTGGTGGAGCCGACCGGCAACGTGATGACCCGGCCCTTCGGCGTGAAGACAAAGACCTCATCTTGCTCAAGGTCAGTTTTGAGGCTCTCCATGAACTGAGCAGGATCAGAGACCTCTTCCTGCCAGTCTATGATGCGGTTAAGCCAGTCGATGTCTTGTGTGCTGTCGGTGCCGTCCTTATATGCCCAGTGAGCAGCCACGCCCCATTCGGCACGCTGGTGCATTTCTCTCGTCCGAATCTGCACTTCGATCGGTTTGCCGGCGGGCCCAATGACCGTGGTGTGCAAGCTCTGGTACAGATTGAACTTGGGCATCGCAATGTAATCCTTGAACCGCCCAACAATGGGTCGCCAACGACCGTGGATGCAGCCGAGAGCTGCGTAACAATCCTTCATTGAGGGCACGATGACCCGAATCGCAATGAGGTCGAAGATTTCGTCAAATTCGCGACTTTTCACCACCATCTTTTCGTAGATGCTCCAGAGGTGTTTACCTCGACCGGTGACTTCGGCGTCGATGCCCAGTTCTCCGAGCCGAGACCGGACCTCGGCGACCGACTTGGCAAGATACATGTCACGCTCAGGCGTTCGGCTGCTTACAAGGTGATCGAGTTCCGCGAACCGTTTTGGATGCAGAGCTGAGAACGACAAATCCTCAAGCTGTTGCTTCATCTCCTGCATCCCAAGGCGGTGGGCTAGCGGGGCATAGATATCAAGCGTTTCTTGTGCCTTTTGCTGCTGCTTCTCTAGCGGCATCGCAGCAATTGTTCGCATATTGTGCAACCGGTCAGCGAGTTTGATCACCAACACGCGCAGGTCTTTCGCCATAGCTACAAGCATCTTGCGCATTGTCGCCGCCTGCTGCTCTTCACGACTGTCGAATCGAATGCGCTCAAGTTTCGTGACCCCATCGACGATGACGGCGACCTCGTCGCCGAAGTCACGCTGCACATCAGCCACGGTGATCTCTGTGTCTTCAACCGCATCATGGAGCAGCGCCGCAACGACAGACACTTCGTCAAGCCCGATGTCGGCCACGATGCACGCCACAGCCAACGGGTGGTTTATATAACTCTCTCCGGAACCTCGCCGCTGCAACCCGTGCGCAGTCGCGGCGACTCGGTAAGCCCGGTTGATCGTAGTGGTCGATGCGCGGGAATGCCGGCGTCGATACGCCGCGAGAAGCGGACCGAGCTCAGACGCGGTCGGCATGGTCGGCGTTCGTCTCCAGGGCAAGACTCGGTCGACCGTTCCCATGATCAGTAGTGGAGCAACGCCTGAGTCGTTCGCTCACCGAGTTTGGCTCGACCGCCGAGACTTTCGATCTCGAGCAAGAAAGCTAGACCAGCCACCACGCCGCCGAGTATTTCAACGAGCTTTGCAGTTGCGGCGGCCGTTCCGCCTGTGGCGAGAACGTCATCCACGATCAGAATCTGTTCGCCTGGATGAATCGCATCACGATGAATTTCGAGCTTGTCAGACCCATATTCGAGCTTGTATTCCTCACGGACAACTGCCCACGGCAACTTGCCGGCTTTGCGAACCGGTACGAATCCGGCACCTACCCGATAGGCAACCGCCGCTCCGAAGATAAATCCTCTGGCCTCAACGCCGACAACCCGATCGATTTGGGTGCCTTCGAACCTTGCGGCCATGGCGTCAACTGATTGGGTGAGCGCCGCCGAATCGCCCAACAGAGGGGTGATGTCGCGGAACGTGACCCCAGCCACGGGATAGTCGGCAATGTCGCGGACAAAGCTGCGAAGCGCGCCGTGGTCAGCTCTCATGCGCTGAGGTTATCTGCCGCGTCGGTCAGCGGCGCTTCTTCTTACGTGGTCGCGGCGGATGGGTGAGGAGTTTGCCCGCCGGCTCAACGATGGTTGCGGTCGTGTCGTCGCCGTCACGATCATCGTCGTTATCGCCCTCGACATCGGTCGGTGCCGCGGCTACACGCCCGGTGACTCCGGACCCGATGACGGCAGCGCGCAAGTTGTCGCCGGTCAGGCGCTCGCGGCGGGCTTTACGGCCGACATTTGCCTTCAGGGCTGCAAGCAGTGGTGTGGCCACAAAGATTGAGGAGTAGATCCCAGAAATCATGCCAATCAGCAGAGCTAGCGCAAACTCGCGCAGCGTTACGGCGCCGAGCAGACCAGAGCCGATCAGTAGCAAGGAAATCACGGGAAGAATCGAAGAGATGCTGGTGTTGATGGAGCGCATCAATACTTGGTTCATCGAAATGTTGACGATGTCCTCGTATGGCATCCGGACGCCGGCGTACTTGCCTTCGTTCTCCTCCACTCGGTCGAAGACAACGATCGTGTCGTACAGTGAATAGCCGAGAATTGTCAGGAAGGCTATAACGGTCGCAGGGGTCACCTCGAAGCCGAGCACCGAGTAGACCCCAACCACGACGATGACGTCATGGACCATCGCTGCAAGGGCGGCGACCGCCATGCGGTACTCAAATCGGATCGAAATAAAAATCGAGACAATGATCAAGAAGATCACGAGCGCCCGAACGGCTTTATCGGTGATTTCACCGCCCCAAGTGGAACTGGTAAAGGAGAAACTGATCTCTTCGGGGTCAACGCCAGCTCGTTCTGCAAAGCCATTGGTCAGGTCCAAGGCAACATCGCGGCTGACTTCTTCGATTTGAATCGTGACTACGTCGGTTGTCTCACCCGAGCGACGTTGTATGCGTGCCCCGGTCGTCGAGACACCATTTTCCTCGAGCACGTCCGCTGCGTCGTCGGTCGTGAAGTCCTCGCTTGCTGGAACATCCCAGGCGTCACCACCTTCAAAATCAAGCCCAAGATTCAGGCCTCTGGTGAACAGCGACAAAAGCGTGACAACGATCACCACGATGGCCACGATCAGCCCAATGCGGCGCTTGCCGTAGAAATCGATCGCAGTCTGTCCACGGAAGAGTCGGCCGGGGCCGCTGGATGCGATGTAGTCCCCGCGACTCATGACGCTGCTACCTCCAGCCCGAAGGCGCGTTTGCCGACCATGAACTTACTTCTCGCCAGAAGGAGAACCGCCGGCCGGGTAAAGAAGAAACACACGAAGAGGTCGCAGATCGTGGTGATGCCGAGGTAAAGGGCGAAACCACGCACGGACCCAACGCTGAGAGAGAACAAGATGACGGCACCAATCACCGAGACAAGGTCTGCGGACCAGATAGTGCGCCACGTGCTGTTGAAACTTCGCGGTGCGGCATTGCGCAGCGTTCGACCGTTGCGGATTTCGTCTTTCATGCGCTCGAAGAACACCACGTAGCTGTCAACGGTGACACCGATCGCAACGATGATGCCGGTGATGCCAGCGAGGCTGAGTGCATAATTTGTCGCTCCCGAAACGAACGACGCAGCGCTGTAGACCGTCATACCCCAAATGGCGAGACCACCGATGATGACAAGCGCTAGCTGGCGGTAGTAGAAGACGAGGAAAACGAGCACCAGAGCGAGACCTATGAGACCGGAGATAATTGCAGCCTTCAACGAGTCGCCACCGGCAGACGCCGAGACGGTGCGGGTCTCTTGCGGCGTGACCTGAACCGGGAACGCTCCCCGATTGAGCACGTCAGCGAGCTGTTCGGCTTCTTCTTGACTGAAACTGCCGGTAATCGAGACATTTCCGTCGAAGACCGGAGTATTGACCACCGGCGCTGATTGCACCACGCCATCCAGCACGATGGCAATCTGGCCGGGGCGCGACGCGCCGTTTGCGTCAGTCCCGGTAGACGGGCACGTCGGGAGCTGGTTGAAACACTGAGCCGCCAGGGAGTTCCACGCTGCTTCACCATCGCTGCGCAGCTCGACGTTCACACTGAATCCACCGAATTGACCAAGCGCCACCGAGGCGCTGTCCCGCTTGAACACTTCACCGCTGGCCTGCGCTGGACCGGCACACACTGCGCTGCCATCAAGCGTCGGCAGAAACTCTGCATCGTTCGCAAACAGGGCGGGTGCCGGCGGCGCAACATCATCGGACTCCGGTTCGGGAGTCGATCGGCGGAAACCATTCGGCTCGACGTCATCTGTGATTTCGGAATCGATAATGGGAGCGGAGCAGTCAGACAAATTGACTACAGGCCGGAGCTCGACAATGCCGGACACGCTGACGCTGCGCAAGGCCTCTTCTTTGTCCTTTACTCCAGGAAGGTCGACCACGATGTTCGAACCCTGCACACGCACATCGGGCTCAGCGACGCCGCTCCGTTCAAGCGAGGATCGGACAAGATCTCGAATGACCAGCAGGTCAGCTTCAGATGCACCTTCCTCAGGAGCTAAGATCACCGATAGGCCGCCCTGAAGATCAAGACCGAGAATGGGCTTGTTGTCGGTGGCGAGATTGAAAGCCAAGGCACCCACAACGGCAACGATCGTGCCGATCAGCGAAATCCAGAGGCGTCGTTTCATCAGTTACTGGTGTCGTCGTTTGTCACCGCATCAAGAGCATCACCGTCATCCGAGTCGCCCGCAGTGGTAGCCGTCCCGCTGTCAGCGTCATCGCCGCGATCAGCTACCTCCACATCGTCGTCGGGGGAGACGACGTTCTGTATCGCAGCGCGCGCCACGCGGATTTGCACATCATGCTCGTCATCGATTTCTAGCCAGAATCGGTTTGGTCCATCTTCTCCAGTAATCGTGCCGAAAATACCTGATGTGGTCACTACCTCGTGACCGACCTCAATTGATTGCTGCACGTCTTGTTGCTGGCGCATCCGCTTACGTTGCGGCCGGATCATGAGGAAATACATCGCAGCGAGGATGAGCGGCAGGAAAAGATACGACAGGATCGAACTCCCTGATCCGCCGTCGGCGTTGGCGAAAAGAGCGCCGGTGAATGAGGTCGCAAAGGTGGAGGGCATAACGGCGAGCGATCCTACCGGCGTATGAGGCCGGAGACCGATCATGCTGGATTACGTTGATTACTCCCAGACATCAAGCACGTCGCGTCGCAGCGTGTCAAATGAGCCATCGGCGATCGCAGTACGCATCCGGTGCATCAAATGAAAGGTCCACGCGACATTGTGAATGGACAGCAAGCGCGAAGCTGTCGGCTCGCCGACCTGGAGCAGATGTCGGATGTAACCCCGGCTATGTCGGGCACAGACCTCACACGGGCACTGCTCGTCCAGTGGTTCGTCAAGTTCGGCATTTCGAGCGGCTTTGGCTTGGAACCGGCCTGTTGATGTAAGAGCTGTTCCATGCCGGCCCAGTCGTGTCTGCATCACGCAATCGAACTGGTCCACTCCGAGTGCAACCGCTTCGATCAGCGAAGCAGGGTCGCCGACTCCCATCAGGTAGCGCGGCTGATCGGCTGGAAGGTGCTCGATTGCCGAAGCCAGCGCCGGAAGCATTTCTTGGCGCGACTCCCCGACAGACAAGCCGCCAATTCCGTACCCGTCAAAGCCGACGTCGACGGTCCGCTGAGCACTCTCGGCACGCATCGCCGGACTGACGCCACCCTGCACGATGCCGAACAGCGCCTGATCCGGCCGCGTATGCGCTGCCTTGGCCCGCTGGGCCCACGCATGCGTCCGCTCGACTGCCAAGCGGATGACCTCGGGCGGACTCGGCAGCGGCGGACAGACGTCGAGCACCATTTGAATGTCTGCGCCCAACTGTTGCTGCACGGCAACAGCAACTTCGGGCGTAAAACGATGTGACGAGCCGTCGTAGGTACTTTTGAACGTCACGCCGTCGTCGTCGACTTTCGGATCAAGCGAGAAGACCTGAAAGCCACCCGAGTCAGTCAGTGTCATCCCATCCCAACCGGTGAAGGGCCCGAGTCCACCAAACCGCTCGATGAGATCAGCTCCAGGTCGCAACATCAGGTGGTATGTGTTGCCGAGCACGATTTCGGTGCCAAGTCGGTCGTAATCGGCAGCACTGAAATACTTGATAGCGCCGCGGGTACCCACTGGCATGAACAGCGGCGTCTTATACGTTCCGCGTGCCGTGTTGGCAGATCCGGTCCGGGCTGCACCGTGCGTGGCGCTGACGTCGAGGTTGACCCTGTGCACGCTCAGAGGTTAGGGGTGCTGCGACCGAGACCGCTCAATCAACATGGCATCACCAAAAGAGAGAAATCGATACTCCTTGCGCAGCGCCTCGGCGTAGAGACTGCGCCATTCTGGTCCGAAAAACGCGTCGATCATCATCAGCAATGTCGTTTTTGGCAGATGAAAGTTTGTCATCAGCACATCGATCAGTTGCCAGTCAAAACCCTCATGGATAAATAACTTTGTTCGCCCAGCTAACTCACCGGTCTTCGCTGCAGACTCAAGTGCGCGGACTGCGGTGGTGCCTACTGCGACTAACCGCCCGCCCTGCTTGCGAGTTCGCAAACATGCCTCCATGGTTTCAGGCGGCACGCGATACCGCTCCGTATGCATCGGGTGGTCGAGTGGGTTCTCGGTGCTGATCGGCTGGAATGTGTCGAGTCCAACAATAAGTTCAACGGCAACGCGATCGACCCCCCGTGCTGTGAGTCGGCTGAACAGCTCAGGAGTGAAATGCAAACCAGCAGTCGGTGCTGCAGCGCTTCCGGGCGTCGCAGCGAATACGGTTTGGTAACGATCCGGATCATCGAGTGTCGCAGTAATGTACGGCGGTAGCGGCATCTGACCGTGCTGCTCAAGGAGCTGAAGCGGGTCGGCGTCGCCGATTAAGTTGACGAAGAAGGTGTCCCCTGCGGCCGTCCGTTCGCCAATTCTGATGAGTGGCACGCCGTCGGCAAAAAGGCACTCTCGGACTTTCAACTTTTTACCCGGGCGGATCAGGGCCTCCCACACTCGTCGGTCCGGATCAATCGCCTCGAGCAGCAGGACCTCAGCTGCCCCACCGGTCGAGCGAGTGAGCTTGAGGCGGGCAGGAATCACTCGTGTTTCGTTGACCACGAGCAGGTCGCCTGGCTGCAGCAGGTCAGGCAGATCACTGACGTGTCGATGTTGGACGGGGTTTCCCGCCACTAGAAGGCGTGCAGCATCACGCGGAGTGATCGGGACCTGCGCAATACGCTCATCCGGGAGGACGTAGTCGAAGTCGGAAAGCTGCACGCAGGACAATGCTAGGAGCGAGCGACAAAAGTTCAGTCGAAGAGTGAACCGTTCTGGACTTTCGCAGGCGCCATGATGCCCACGTGGTCGTAAGCCGCAGCGAGCGCTATTCGACCTCGCGGAGTGCGAGCGATCATTCCCTGCGTGATGAGGAACGGTTCGTAGACGTCCTCGACGGTTTCCGGCTGCTCGCCAACGCTAATCGCCAATGTCGACAAGCCGACAGGTCCCCCATGAAACTGCTTGCACAGCGCCACGAGCAAGGCCCGATCGACCTTGTCGAGCCCACGGCCGTCAACGCCGAATAGCGCTAGCCCTTCCTCTGCCACCTTTGCAGTTATCGATCCGTCTGCCCGTACTTCGGCGAAGTCGCGCACACGTCGCAGTAGCCGGTTTGCGATACGCGGTGTTCCGCGGGACCGTCGAGCAATTTCGAAAGCGCCCTGCAGATCGATTGAGATGTCAAAAATCCCAGCCGCCCGCACGACGATTGCTTGCAGTTCGTCGTGGTCGTAGTAGTCGAGCCGCGCCACCAGACCGAACCGGTCACGAAGCGGACCAGTGATCATGCCGGTCCGGGTGGTGGCGCCGACAAGCGTGAAGGGCGGCATCGTGAGCCGGATACTCGAGGCTGCAGGCCCCTTTCCAACCACGATGTCGAGCTGAAAGTCCTCCATCGCTGGGTACAGGATTTCTTCGACGACTCGGTTGAGCCGGTGGATTTCGTCGATGAACAGCACGTCGTGGTCTTCAAGTTTGGTGAGGATTGCTGCGAGGTCTCCGGCTCGTTCAAGGGCCGGACCCGAAGTGATGTGTAACTGAGTGCCCATCTCTGTTGCCACGATGCCGGCCAGCGTGGTCTTGCCAAGTCCGGGTGGACCGGCGAACAGCAAGTGATCAACCGGCTGTTCGCGGCGCCGAGCTGCCTCCATTACGATCGCAAGATGCTCTTTGAGCTCATGCTGGCCAATGAAGTCATCGAGCGCCCGGGGGCGAATACCCTCCTCCAGTTCGACCTCACCGACATTAATCTCATGGCCGACTCCGGGGTCGAGGAATTCATCACGCATGATGCAGCAGTCCGTTTCAGCTCTTGGACAATGTCTTGAGTGCGTCACGCAACAACGTGGCCGAGTCCGCATCACTCGGTAGTTGACGCAAGACATTGCGGATCTCATCAGTTCCGTAGCCGAGGCCTGCGAGCGCCTCGCGGACATCTGCAACGCTTGAATGACCGCCAGCGGTACCAGATCCGTCTCCATCAAGTACATCGAGTGACAACCGATTTTTTAGCTCGACGATGAGCCGTTCTGCGGTCTTTTTGCCGACCTTAGGCACCAGCTGCAACGCAGCGATGTCATTATTGGTAACGATGTCGACCAGTGAAGCTGGCGGGTGCGTGGCCAGCACCGACATCGCCATAGCCGGGCCAACCCCATGAGTCGCAAGCAGAATCTGGAACGTCGCTTTGTCCTCTTTCGACGTGAACCCAAACAAGGTCTGTGCGTCTTCACGGATGTGATGATGAATCAGCAGGAAAGTGGGGGTTCCGGGCTCAAGTTCGGGGATTACACGTTGCGACACACTGACGAGGTAGCCAACGCCTCCGGCTTCGAGAAGGACCGTACCGTCAACATTGCGGTCAAGAATCTCTCCGCGAAGCGACCCGATCATGAGCTTGCCGCCTGCCGGAGGCTACGCCCGATCGGCGACATGGCGAGATGGCAGAGTGCCAATGCCGCTGCATCTGCGGCGTCGGCTGGTCGAGGCAGCGTGGTCAGCTTCAGGCGAACCTGCACCATCTTCTGCACCTGTTCCTTGCCAGCGCCACCCCAGCCGGCGACGGCGTCTTTTACTTGGTTGGGAGTGTATTGGATAACCTCACAACCCGCTAGCGCCGCTTCGGCGAGCGCTAGACCGCTCGCCTGACCGACGCTCATGGCGGTCCGAACATTGACCTGAAAGAACACCTGCTCCACAGCAACGGCCTTGGGCTTGAATTCGGCGATCAGAGCCGCGAACTCGGTCCTTAAGGCGCCGAGCCGCTGCGGTAGCGGATCGGTCTTCGGTGTTCGAATGACTCCCATTGACACCGCAGTTGCCGATCCAGGGCCCCACCCGTCGATGACAGCAAAGCCACACCGGGTGAGGCCAGGGTCGATACCAAGTACTCGGGTAGTCACCCCTGAGCTGGTATCGACGCTATTTGCGAACATAGGTTCGTAGCGTACTAGGTTGAGCAGTCAGGAAGTGAGTTTCTCTAATTCGTCGACTAATTCGCTCAGGGGGCGATACGTGAGTCCTGCGATGGCCCGGTGAACGTACCGAACGATGCCGTCACGGTCAATGATAAACACGCTCCGGCGGGGATAGCCGAGCGGCCCTAACGTCCCGTAGGTCTCCGCAACTGACTTATCGACGTCTGCAAGGAGCGGAAATGCAAATTCGTGCCTACCGGCGAAGTCTTCGTGACTTGTCACGTCCTGCGCTGCGATTGCTAGTACCTGCGCATCAAGGTTGGCGAACTGTTCGAGACCTTCGTTGTAGCTGTTGAGCTGCTTCGTACAGACCGGCGAGTCGTCTCCCGGGTAAAACACGAGGACGACCAACTTGTTCGCAAACTCGGCCAAGGAGTAGCTGCGTCCACCCGTACCGGGCAAATCGAAGTCAGGAGCGGTTTCGCCGACTGAGAGACTCACTCGGCAACCTCTTCCATTAAGTCATCGCTCATATCGAAGTTCGAAAAGACGTCCTGAACGTCATCGTTATCTTCTAGCGCCTCGAGAATTCGAAGGATCGCTTTGGCATCTTTCGCGTCGGTGACTGGTACGAGGTTCTCGGCCATCATGGGCGAATCCGCGGACTGCACCGTAAATCCTCTGGTCTCAAGCGCCATTTTAATCTCATACACCGGCGACGGGTCCGACGTCACCTGAAAGGCGTCACCTACCCGCACCATGTCTTCGGCGCCTGCTTCGAGAGCCGCCATCATTAGTTCGTCTTCGTCGGTACTCGCACTGACCATGATGACGCCCTTGCGGGCGAACTGCCAGCCCACTGCTCCGGGTTCGGCCATCGACCCGCCGAGCTTGCTGAAGATCTGACGGATGTCAGCGCCCGACCGATTGCGATTGTCGGTGAGCACGTCGATCATGAGGGCTGCCCCGCCTGGAGCGTATCCCTCGTACATGATGCTCTCGTAGGCATTTCCTTCAGCGTTTCCGCTCCCCCGTTTGACAGCACGATCGATTGCTTCGTTGGTCATCTGCGCCGCCTTAGCCTTCTGAACGGCCGTTCTGAGTGTCGGGTTCATGTCGACGTCGCCGCCGCCCTTGGCGGCGACTTCTATCTGGCGGGCAAGTTTGGCGAAAAGCTTGCCCCGCTTCGCGTCAGTGGCACCTTTCTTATGTTTGATTGTTGCCCATTTGGAATGGCCGGACATACGAGAATCCCTTTGTTTTCAGTTTCCGGTGAGTTGAGCGACGAACAGTTCGTGAAGTCGGGTGTCGTGAGTCAGTTCCGGGTGGAATGCTGCCACCGTACAGGTTCCATCCCGAACGAGAACAGGAACGCCGTCGTGCGTAGCCAGGATGTCAACTGCAGCACCGACATGCTCTACCCGAGGTGCTCTAATAAACACTGCGTGAAAGGGGGATGCAAGCCCGGCGACGTTGAGATCCGTTTCGAAGCTGTCGAGCTGGCGGCCGTACCCGTTGCGGCGCACCGTGACGTCGACCAGGCCGAAACCGCGCTGATCTGGTCGACCGTCAAGCACATTCGAAGCACAAAGAATCATCCCAGCACAGGTGCCAAAGACCGGCATCCCATCAACGAACAAGTCACCCAACGGTTCTCTGAGACCACTGGTGTCGAGGAGCATCGACATCGTTGTGCTTTCACCGCCAGGCAAAATGAGGGCATCAACACCTTTCAGGTGCTCAGGCCGCGTGACTAGTCGCGCCTGAACGTTAAGCGAAGCGAGGCGATCGAAGTGAGTCGAGAACGCGCCCTGCAGTGCCAGCACCCCGACCACTGGGCCTGAAGTCTCAGCGGATCGATTCACCAACCGCGGATTCACCAACCGCGTTCGGCGTACTTGACATTGATTTCGTCCATCCCGATGCCGGTCATTGGGGCACCGAGGCCACGGCTGACCTTAGCCAGGATGTCGGCGTCTTGGTAGTGAGTCGTTGCTTCGACGATCGCCTTCGCACGCGGCGATGGGTCATCAGACTTGAAGATGCCCGAACCGACAAAGACAGCATCTGCACCGAGTTGCATTGCAAGCGCTGCGTCGGCGGGCGTTGCGAGACCTCCGGCACAGAACAGCGGGACCGGAAGCTTGCCGGTCAGTGCGATCTCCTGCACCAGCGGTAGCGGCGCCTGCAGGTCTTTGGCCCAGCCGAACAACTCAGCTTCATCTGCCTGCGTTATGCGTTTAACGTCGCCGAGGATCGACCGAAGATGGCGGACCGCTTCGACGACGTTACCCGTCCCGGCTTCACCCTTCGAACGGATCATCGCTGCGCCTTCGGAAATACGCCTCAGGGCTTCACCGAGGCTGGTCGCGCCGCACACGAATGGTACATCGAATGCCATCTTGTCAATGTGGTAGGCCTCGTCGGCGGGGGTTAGAACTTCGGACTCGTCGATAAAGTCGACGCCCAACGATTGGATGATTTGCGCTTCGACAAAGTGACCGATGCGCACTTTCGCCATTACCGGAATCGAACACACGGCCTGGATGCCGTCGATCATTTCAGGGTCGCTCATTCGGGCCACACCGCCGTCGACTCGGATGTCGGCCGGAACCCGCTCTAGCGCCATCACGGCAACAGCACCTGCGTCTTCTGCGACTTTAGCTTGCTCGGGGTTTACGACGTCCATGATGACGCCGCCCTTCATCATTTCGGCCAACCCCCGCTTGACGGGAAACGTTCCGGTGCTTTCAGCGCTCATGGGTACAGGCTACTTTCGCTGAACCGAACCCGCCCGATCGTTTGTCAGGAAACTTCGAAGAGTGGTGTCTCGCCTGGCGTGCTGACCTCGACTAGCTCGACCCACGTCTGCCCGGGGGTCAATGCGATGATCTGCTCGCCGTCGATTGTCAACATAAATGGTGCGGTCGCAAGTTCACGACTCCAGGTGCCGGAAAGGTACTCGCCATTACTGAAGACCGACACGCGGCCCGAGCCGACTGTGATCGCTTCTGGAGAATTTGCATCGATGGCGCTCTGGCGATAGTCGACACCGAGAACCACGACGTTTTCAGCTCCGATCCGTCCATAGGTCTTGTCGACGTGGGCTTCGCCCTCCTGAGAGCGCTCGTAGCGTTGTTCTTCGTCATTCCAGGTCCACTCGATGTCATTGCTGCCGATCGAGAACGACACATTCTCCCCGGGAGCACCGGCGAAAACTTGGCCGTTATTGAGGTAGCCAAACTGCGCTGGAGGAGCGCCTGGGTGGCCTTCTGGCGTGAGCGCGTAAAGCGCTTCGGAGTTGGAGTACAGGTTGTGCGGTGCGGATCCTGGACCCCGGTAGTAGCTGCCTGAGTTCGTCGGAGCACCGATGTCAATCAGCGGCGATGATCGAACCAATGCTGTAACCCCAGCGTTGCCGCCGCTCCATGCAAACAGAGGCTCATTGAATGAGCTGAGCAATGCGACGTCTTGCTCACGGCCGGAACGAATCGGTCCCAACGGGTCAGCGTCCTGCGTGTGGAGCACGGCTGCGAAACGAGTGAGGGAGCCCTCGACTTTTTCTTCGAAGACAATGTCCGCGACAGCTAAACCGGAGTGGTTGCGGCGCGCAGCCGGGTGGTTATCGATCTTGACTGCCATTGCCGGACGCTCAACAATCTCGGCCTCGCTCGCCAGCGGCTCACCAGTGAGCGGTTGTCGGAAAATAATCGGGGCGAGGGTGGTCGTCGTTGCCTCGTTAACTGTCGTTGTGACCTCGTCAACTGTCGTTGCTATCTCGCCAATGGTCGTTGTTGCCCCGTCTTGGCTCGTTTCGACAGGACTGGTAATTGCGGCTTCCTCGGACCCTCCCGAGCAGGCAGCGGCGCCCACCATTGCCACAGCGGCGAGCGCCAAGCTGCGCCGGACAGACACAAAACTTTTCATGGTCATCAAAGTTCTCTCAGTAGTTCGATTCGCTCGTCGAGCGGTGGGTGGGTGTTGAATAGGTGGTGGACGGCTCGAAGTTTACCTTCGTCGCCGACCCCACTCATGGGCTGTTCAATCCACAAGTGTGCCGTAGCGGTCGACGCGCTGTGGGTCACCGTGGTGTCTTCCTTAAGCTTTTCAAGCGCAGAGATCAGTCCCGGCGGGTAACGAGTCAATTGGCACGCCGTGACATCAGCGAGGGTCTCGCGACGACGCGAGATGGCCGCCTGCATCGCCTTCGCAACGAGCGGTGAAACTATGAGAAGGGCAAAACCGATGTAAGCGATCGGATTGTTGCGGTTGTTCTGATCGCCGTGACGCGCCACTCGTCCGCCGTTCCACCACATCAGCCGAATCGCGCTGTCAGCGAGCAACGCGACCGTGCCCACCATGGTGACGGCGAGCGTCGAAACCAGGATGTCGTAGTTCTTGATGTGGCCAAGTTCGTGCGCGACCACGCCTTCGAGCTCGACACGATTCAGCTTTTCCAACAAACCCGTCGTCACTGCGATGGCCGCATGTTCAGGATTGCGTCCGGTTGCGAAGGCATTCGGCGCAGGGTCTTCAATGACGTAGACGCCGGGCTTAGGAAGTCCAGCTGCGATACAGAGGCCATCGACGAGGTTGTGAAGGCGTTGGTATTCCACCGCTGACGCTGGGCGGGCGCGACTCATGCGCAACGCGATCTTGTCTGCCTTCCAGTAGGACGCAAATGCAACTGCACCACTGAGCACAAGTGCGATGAACGTAAACAAAACGCTGTTGCCGACAACGAGGCCGATGGCGGCCCCGACCAAGGCAACGAGAACCATGAATCCGGCAACAAGCGCGAGACTCCGGCGTTTATTCGATCTAATCAACTCAAACATGGAGATCTATCAGAATCCGATGCTCGGCGAGGTGCGAGCCGCTTCTTCGGCTTCAAAGTACTCACTCCGTTCAAACTTCATTGCGTTTGCAAGGAGGACGGTCGGAAACTCCTCAAGCTTGTTGTTGTAGTCGAACACACTGTCGTTATAAAACTGGCGCGAATACGCCACTCGACCCTCCGTCGTGGTCAGTTCTTCCTGCAACTGTAAGAAGTTTTGGTTCGCTTTGAGGTCTGGGTATGACTCACTTAGTGCGAACAGTTTACCGAGGGCGCCTTCGAGCTTGTTGCTAACGGCGGCTTGTCCGTCCGGTGTATTTGGGGCTTGGATCGCGGCATTGCGAGCACTGATCACGTCTTCGAGTGTCTCACCTTCATGGGCGGCATAACCCTTGACAGTTTCAACGAGATTGGGGATGAGGTCGAGGCGTCGCTTGAGCTGTACGTCGATTTGAGACCAAGCGTTCTCGATCTGGTTTCGGCGACGAATCAAACCGTTATAGGCACCGATGAGGATTGCCCCAACGACAACCACAATGCCGATGACAAGCAAAAAGACGAACATCGGGCCAGTGTACGACTCTGGCAAGATTAGGAGGTGGAGGTGAAAATCAGTTCTTGGTAGATTTCCACGTATCGGTCTGCCAACGTCGACATTGCGAAGTCGGCGGCTCGCAATGCTCCCGCTTTGCGGAGACGCTCTGCCAATTTGCGGTCGTCAAGCGCTCGACGCAGCGCGCCGGCGAGTGCATCAACAGATCCCGGTGGCGTCAGGATTGAATCGACGTTGTCCGTGGCAACGTTGCGGTACCCATCGAGTGCGCTCGCTACCACGGTGGTTTCTGCCGCCATGGCTTCGATGAGTACGACTCCGAACGACTCTCCGCCCAATGAGGGGGCACAGAAAACGTCGGCGCCGCGCAGCCGAGCAAATTTGTCCTCCTCGGTGATACGGCCAAGCCAGTGAATTCGCTGGTCACCTGACGTCCGGCTAAGGAGTGCTGCCGTGTCAGGACCGTCGCTACCAATCCAGAGATCAACATCGGCGGGCATTTGCTCGAACGCATCGATTAAGATTCGAAGCCCCTTGCGGTCCTCGTGGCGTCCGCAAAAAAAGATTGTTGACCTGTCCGTAGCCATCGGGTCAATCGCTTGGATCTGGCTGATGTCGACACCGTTGAATAGCACTTCATAATCGCCACCAAGGTGTGATTGGGCAAGGGCCAGAGCATCTTTTGAGACGACGACCTTGTGATCGATCCGTTTGACGATGCGACTTAGCGGCCCTTTGAGTATCTGGTAGCTCTTTGATTGTCCAGCAGCATGGAACGTTGCAACGATCGGTGCCGACCGAGTTAGAACCGCTGTCAGGGTCGGTCCAGGCGCCAACGGTTCGTGCACGTGGAGCACGTCAAAGGCTTCGTCATTGAGCACCCGAATTGTCCGAAACGCTGCAGACGGATCGGGTGCAAGCGGCGCGATCGAACCATTCGCAGACAACGGCAGGGAATTTCCGAGTGGAGTCACGAAACTCTCGGGCGGCGGGCCGTCGCAGGGGCCGAGTACGCGTGCTTCGTGCCCGCGGGCACGAAGTTCGTGGGCCAATGCCAGCACTTGCATCTGGACCCCGCCCGGGATGGTCAAGCTGTATGGGCACACCAGCCCTACGCGCAGCGGTCGATTCACCGCTCTATGTCTAGCTGATCTGCTCCGGGGTCGGAGCCTTAATCCGTTTCCGTGCATTGAAATGGAAGCCGCAATTAGGCCTCCTGACTAGACGACGCGCAGCAACCGTTGCCGCTTGGCCGGTTTAATTGGAGCGTTTCGCAAGACTGTCTGACGAGGAAGTCCGCACCGTTATCCGGTGTTTTGCAGCCATATGAGGTCTCCAATATTGGTTGTCGAAGTTCCGCGTGCAGTTGCTGATGAACTGGATACTCGACTTGACTTCTTCCAGGGACTGGGCGTCGCGTGCGCCAGGTTCAGTAACCGTCGCCAACCGAAGGCGCGTCTGACACGTCATGGTGCTGTTGTCGTTACTCACATCGAATGCGTCGAATGTACAAATCGGACTTCATTGGTTTTTTCTTGTGCTGTCAATATCGGGAGCCGTTCCCCGGTTTGCACGGTGCGAACTTATGATTCAACCAACTCACGTCGGCCTCCAACCTGCGCCCAGCCGATCACCTAGCCCAGCTTCGACTGTGACAGTACCGCGCGAAGGTCAGCCAAATGGTCGAACTCACACAATCTGCAAGCTTCGGGATGATTTGGGCTACTTCTAAGCAGAACCTTGCCGACCTCTCCGTCGAAATTGACGGCGACGGCTTCGCTGGCATCTCAGAATTTCGCGATTATCTCGTTGCAGGTCACCGCCACCATGTCGCGTCAGTTCAAGGATCGGCCACGGTGACACTAAAAGCAGGAGGGCAAGTAGTTGCTACAGCGAGCTTCGAATCGCAATAGCCCCACAGGGTCGCTTCTAGCGGGCACATCGTTCTTCGGTCTATGTCCGTGTTGGACGATCAGCCAGCACTACTTCACGCTCGATTGAGGTTTGGCTACAGGTGCTGCAGGAGTGTCCGACGCGACGGTACTCCTTGGCAACACTTCTATCGGTCAACGTTGCTCCGACACGTTCAAGTTCCGGCAGGTTCCGCTGCCTACTTCGGCTAAACGCTCTGCATGGTCCACGGAAAATACAGTCATCTCCGAATCAATGACAATGACCGGAAACTTCAAGCGATTGACGATGTGTCTACTTCAATCAGCGTTGATTAGCGCGCCTTGAGCAGCGACTGAAACTCCTTAGGCAGCTGTTGTTCTCTTGTTGACCTGAAGACACACGCGACCCCTCCTCAGAGGCTGTAACCGGGATCGCTTGGCCAGTTCGGCTGGAACAAATGCCACTGCGACGGCGCTCTACGAATCAATACTTCAAGCTCGGTCGCGATTAGTTGCGTGACGCGTTGCACGTCATCGCGTAGTCGCTTGGCCTGGCGCTCGACTGGTATCGGGGGACGGACGTATCCGAGATGGCCGTCGAATCGGTCGGTGAAGTACACCCCGGTCGGCAGAATCGGAGCTCCGGTGCGCAACGCTACGGTGGCCGCTCCTCCAGGCAGCGTTGTGGTCTCGCCGAAAAATTCTACTTCGGGGCCCCCGCCCTGGATGTCACGATCAGACAGCAAGCACACCACATGGTTGGCTTTGAGCGCCGCAATCACCGCTGAGCCGGCTTGAGGGCCGAGTGGAACAACAGTCATGCCAAGCTTCGACCGCAGGTTCACGAACCACTCGAAGAGTTCCGGAGGTTCGATTTGCTCGACGATGACCGTGATGGGATGGCCCTGGTCTGCGATCCACCGACCTGCCCATTCCCAGCCTCCCAAATGGGGCAGGGCAATGATGGCGCCATTGCCGGCGGCGAGTGCCTCCCTCACGTACCGGTAACCGTCCTCTCGGAATGGGGCCGCGACAGCGCGTTTGGACATCGATGGGAGTCGAAAGCTTTCGATCCAGTAGCGCGCGTACGAGTCGAACGCCTCCTGCACGGCCCTCCGTAACCG
Source organism: uncultured Ilumatobacter sp. (assembly GCA_938091165.1). Lineage (GTDB taxonomy): Bacteria > Actinomycetota > Acidimicrobiia > Acidimicrobiales > Ilumatobacteraceae > Ilumatobacter_A. The sequence goes on from CALKNK010000013.1 coordinate 136,702, forward strand.
TAGGCCTCGCAGTGTCGGGTCAACGCGTTGGAGGTGGCGTTCTATGATTGCCCGACGTTCTGGGTTGGCAAGGTTCGCCCCTGCACCAGCGGGCGTTGCGAGTCCCATGGCGAGAGGCCCAGGTATCAGCCTGGCGGCTAATGCGCCCAGCTTGTAGCTGTTCGTGGTGAACTGCTGCTGCAATTCTTCGGGAGTCACTGCTTTCGACGCGGCACTTGAGTCCGCCGCCGCTCAGTGCGTGCAACTCGCCGGCTTTGCCGTCGCGATCGGCGCATCTCAATCTTGGCTGCCGTGACGGGCGCGACGTCTGCCGCCTCCCACACTTTAGCGAATCGCTGCGCTGCGGTAATGGTCGTGAGAACGAGCATCAACCACAGGATTGGAATGAGTAAAACATTGAAAGCCAGTCCAATACAGATCGCAATGATCCGCTCGGCACGTTCCATCAGGCCACCCTTGGCATCGATGCCAAGCGACTCTGCCTTAGCCCGCTGGTAGCTGATGATCGATGAAGTGGAGGCAACAGCGAAAGGCAACAGCACCAGACGAGGGTCTTCGGTCAAGGCGAAATGCCAGCCGATGCCGCCCAGGAGTAACGAGTCAGTAACTCGGTCGACGGTCGAGTCAAAGAAAGCGCCGCGCTGGCTGGAGGTTCCTGTTGCCTTGGCGAGCGCACCATCGAGAAGGTCGGGCAACCCCGCCAGGATCACAAGGGCCAGCCCTAACCATAGACGGCCGAAACCGATCGCCACGGCAGCGCCAACGCCGACAAGGAGGCCAAGAACTGTCAGGTGATCAGGGGTTAGTTTCGTCTTGCGTAAAAACGCGCCGATCGGCTTGACCGCCTTGTCGACTGGCTTTCTGAACGTGCCGTCAAACATGCTGCGAGAACCCTAACCGGCAGCCAACTCGGGGACAGCCTCGTCATTTATCTCGACGAGATGTTCAAGGACACGTCCATCAACCGCGTCGACAAGCACGAGACCACGCTGTTTCGGCGGCTCCTCCGCTGAGTAGCACAGCACCCTCCAGGTAGGGCGGCTACGAAGTCCCCGCCAAACCTGCTGCGCGGAGGCGTGGCCGACAGCAAAACCTACGGCGCCTTGGGCGGCGACCAGGGCATCTTTTTCATCGACCGTCATCTGCCATCCGGAGCTGATCGAGAACAGACCAACAGCGGCGAGTACCGCCGCTGCAACCATCCAGCCAGAGTTCACAACCGCAGCGTCGTTGGCAAAGAAGTAGACCGCTGCAATCGCGGCGGCGAAGCCGAGGTACATCAACCCAGGCCATCGCCGGCGACTGTTATCGGGGAAAAGGTATGCGCCAACAAACCCTGCCGGGTTGAGGTCGTCAGGCAGCTCGTCGATCTGATCGTCGGTCGTCACTATTTCAGCCTACGCATCAGCTGACAAATGTCGGACGAATGCTGCTCGAAGACGATCGGCCGATACCTCAAGGGCCTCAGGAAGGGTCTGGGCGTTGGCGATCGACGACATGAAGTTCGAGTCGCCGGTCCAGCGCGGCACAACATGCACGTGGAGATGCGTCGGGACAGATCCTCCGGCTGCGCTACCAAGGTTAAGCCCGACGTTCACACCATCGGGGGCATACGCAAATCGGACTGCGTCGACCGTTGCGGTCACAGTCGCCCAGAGTTCGGTCATCTCGTTCGGCATCAGGTCACCAAGGTCGGCTATCTCTCGATACGGAAGGACCAAAGCGTGACCCGACGTGTAGGGATAAATGTTCAAGACAACAAAGACGAACTTGCCGCGATAGACGATGTGGGCCTCTTCGTCCGTCGCCCCCGAACTCAGGAGCTGGGTGAACACGCTTCCTGCGACATTGGTGCTGTGCTGGCGGGAAGGAGCGTCGGCCACGTACTCAGCCCGCCAGCCAGACCAAATGCGGTCAAGCATCAGGCTTGTAGCGCTGCGTCGGTCGCAGCCGCAACCTCGCCCTCGAACCGGGAGACGAAGTCATCGAGCGCTACGTCGCGTTCGACGTCCGGAGCACCCTCGATCTGCATATCAGTGCGAACGTTCACGCCGACGGTGCGCTCCGCGACATCGTCGTCACCGACCACCAACACGTATGGAAGCTTTTCTACCTTGCCGTTGCGTATTCGCTTACCCAGACCATCGTCGGCCGCAACCATATCGACGCGGGCCCCAGCAGAACGCAGCCGGTCGACGACTTCTCGGGCGTAGTCCTCGTGCGGCGTCGCAACCGGAAGGACACGCACCTGCACGGGCGCCAGCCAGGTAGGGAAGGCGCCGGCGTAGTGCTCGACGAGAACGCCAAAGAAGCGTTCGATCGATCCCATGAGCGCACGGTGCAACATGATCGGCCGGTGCCGGCTGTTATCGGCCCCGACGTATTCGAGGTTGAATCGCTCAGGAAGCTGGAAGTCCGCCTGAATGGTCGACAACTGCCATGACCGACCGATCGCGTCACGCACGTCGATGTCAATTTTTGGACCGTAGAACGCTGCGTCGCCCTCCTTGACGGCGTACTCAAGTCCATGTGAGTCGAGGGCGTCACGGAGTGCGATCGTCGCAGTTTCCCAAATTTCATCGGTGCCCACCGACTTCTCAGGGTCACGCGTCGACAGATTAAACGTGAACTCGTCGAAACCAAATGCGCGGAGGACCGACAGAACGAAGTCGAGCAAACCGGCGACCTCATCGGCGAGTTGTTCCTGCGTGCAATAAATGTGACTGTCATCCTGCGTGAAGCCACGTATCCGCATAAGGCCGTGCAATGTTCCTGCCCGTTCGTAGCGATAAACGGTCCCGAGTTCAAACAGTCGGAGCGGCAGTTCGCGATAGCTACGTTGACGGCTGTCGAAGATCAGACAGTGCATCGGGCAGTTCATTGGCTTCGGGTAGTACGTACCGTTGTCCATTTCCATCGGCGGGTACATGCCGTCGGCGTAAAAATCGAGGTGACCAGATGTCTCGAACAGGTTCGCGTTGGCGAGATGTGGTGTGTAAACAAATTCGTAGCCGCCGTCTTCGTGACGCTGTCGGCTGTAGTCCTCCATCAGCTTGCGAATGGTTGCCCCCTTCGGATGCCACACCGCGAGGCCTCCGCCAAGCTTGCTTGGGAAGCTGAGGAGATCTTGCTCGACAGCGAGCTTGCGGTGGTCACGCTTCAAGGCCTCTTCTAGCTGGTGGAGGTGCCCAGCGAGCGCCTGCTTGCTTTCCCAGGCTGTGCCGTATACACGTTGGAGTTGCGGGCCTTTCTCGTTGCCACGCCAGTATGAGCCCGAGACGCGCTGCAGCTTGAAGAACGCAAGCTTGCCTGTGCTCGGCACGTGCGGGCCGACACACATATCGACGAATTTGTCGGTGTTCCGGTAGGCGCTGATCATCCCACTGCCTGACACTTCGCCTGCGTCTTCTGCATCGGCATCTGCTGACTCGACGCGCTCAATGATCTCGACTTTGTATGGCTGCTCAGCAAATATTTTCTTTGCTTCGGCCATTGAGTGTTCCGAACGCGTGAATGGCTGATTTTGTTTGACGATTTCCTTCATCTGTTTCTCGATGACTTCCAAGTCGTCATCGGTAAAGGTTTTGCCGCCTGGCAAGTCGAAGTCGTAGTAGAAGCCGTTCTCGATGGCAGGGCCAATTGTGAACTTGGCGCCTGGATACAGCTGCGTCACCGCTTGGGCCAGTACGTGTGCTGTCGAGTGGCGCAGCACGTGGCGTCCGGCATCAGTGTCATTGGTGATCAGCGCGACGACATTGCCGTCCACGAGCGGGACCGTCAGATCCGATTCGACGCCGTCGATACTTGCAGCGACAGCTGCCTTACGCAGACCAGACCCGATGGACGCTGCAAGGTCGAGCGCCGTCGACCCTTCAGGCAGCTCTCGGCTTGAACCGTCAGGGAGCGAGATGGTGATGTTCGACATGGGACGCTCAGGATAGAAGCGCCCGGCGCTGCACATGCGGACGGTTTCAGATCAGCTGCCAGAAGGAGCGACTAGTTCGGGTTCTGCGGGCAAGATGTCGGTGACGTGACCGACGTGTGTCACCTTGCCTTCGCGTTACTGCAGTCTCGCCACACCACGGCTTTCGCCTATGGAGGTTTCGGACGCGCATTGCGCGCTTCGATAGCGGCACGGTGACCCTTAAAGAATTAGACGAGATCAACGCCGAGCAAGGCGGCCGATTCAAGAACTCCCTCGCCGGCAGCTGCGGCAGCATCAATGGCAGCAATCGCGCCAGGGGTGTCGAGGTCGTCGTCAAGATGTTCACGAACGACTTCAAGCAGGTTCGGGTTCGGTCGCGCGCTCGCTAGCCACTTCTCCAGACGAGCAGCGTTACGCGGCATCAAGTTGTCCTCCCAGTGCCAGTCAACTCGGTAGTTGTGTTCGATAATCGCGAGTCTGATCGATCGCGGGTCGTAGGTCTCGCGTAAGGCATCGATGAACACGAGATTGCCGCGACTCTTCGACATTTTTTCGCCATCCATGAAGATCATGCATGTGTGCATCCAGTGCTTGACGAACTGCTCACCGGTAGCCGCCTCGGACTGCGCCCGTTCGGACTCGTGGTGCGGGAAAATCAAATCTGATCCACCACCATGCAAGTCGATGGTCGTTCCAAGCTCACGCAGCGCCAACGCCGAACACTCGATGTGCCAGCCTGGACGCCCGGCCCCCCACATCGTGTCCCAAGCCGGTTCGTCATCGGCGGACGGGTGCCAAAGCACAAAGTCGAGCGGAGATCGCTTGTTCGGATCCTCAATGTTTCCTCCGCGCTCCTTTGCGTAGGCCAGCATCTTTTCCTCGGAGTATCCACTCATCGAGCCAAACGAGTCGAACTTCGACACATCGAAGTAGACGGAGCCGCCTGCTTCGTACGCAAAACCACGATCGAGCACCATGCCGATGAAACCTCGGATATCAGGGATCGCCGAAGAGGCTCGCGGGCTCGCTGCGACGGGAAGCGCGTTGAGAGCGACCATGTCGCGCTCAAAGCGAGCCTCCTCCGAAGCCGCCAGGTCGAGGTAATGCACGCCAAGTTCACGCGCCTTTACGAACAATGGGTCGTCAACATCGGTCACGTTTCGAACGCACTTCACCGTATGACCGATGTCAATAAGTCGGCGCTGCAAAATGTCGTATGCGATGAACGTAGCAGCGTGGCCCAGGTGCGTTGCGTCGTATGGCGTGATGCCACAGGTGTACATCAACACTTCATCGCTTGGGTTGAACGGAACGATGGCGCGACGAGCCGTGTCGTAGAGCTGCATGCTTTGCTTCACGGACAGAATTCAACCTTCAACGACCGACATTTCATTCCCGACATTGCGACAGGATGTCACACGGCACGGCCACTCCCCCGCCTTCGCAACGCGTATCACGGTCGACGATCGGACTAGCTTGCGGGTTATGGGTCTGCTCGACGGAAAAAACATCGTGATCACTGGCGTCCTGACGGATGCTTCACTTGCATTTGGGGTAGCAAAAATTGCGCAGGAACAGGGCGCCAACGTCGTGCTCACCAGCGCCGGACGTGCGTTACGTCTCACGCAGCGCACGTCACGCAAACTCGGGACGAATCCCGATGGATCCGAGATCGAGGTTTTCGAACTTGATGTGACCGATCCTGATCACGGCGTCGCTGTCCGCGAAGCGCTCACTGCGAAGTGGGGCCGAGTCGACGGCGTACTTCACGCAGTGGGTTTCGCCCCAGAGTCGTGCCTCGGCGACAACTTCATGGATGCCCCGTGGGACGACGTTGCTATCGCGATGCACGTGTCGACCTACTCACTAAAGGCGCTTGCCGACGCTTTCGTTCCCCTCATGCACAATGGTGGTTCGATCGTCGGCCTCGACTTCGACAACTCCGTGGCTTGGCCTGCTTACAACTGGATGGGTGTCGCCAAGTCTGCGCTACAAAGCGTGTCCCGCTACTTGGCCAAGGAACTTGGGCCGTACGGCATCCGCAGCAATCTGGTTGCGGCCGGTCCAGTACGCACGATGGCCGCTAAGTCAATTCCTGGTTTCGCAAAGTTTGAAGACGTCTGGGATGGACGAGCGCCACTCGGCTGGGATGTCAACGACTCAGAGCCGGTTGCACGGGCCGTCGTCGCGATGCTGTCCGACTGGTTCCCCAAGACCACGGGTGAAATCATCCACGTCGACGGCGGCTTCCACGCAACTGGCGTGTAAGGCCACCCCAACCAGCCGGTGCACCTCGGTGCGTTTTAATGATTGACTGCGACGCCGGCGCTAGCAACATCGCATCGGTTGCAGTAATGCCAGTGCTGGCCAGCAGAGACTGACTGACGCCGTCGCCGCCGGCTGCCAATATAAGCCAGTCACCGATCATTTTGAAGATGCATCCGCTGCGGTGATTGCGGGCAGTACGTCCGACCATCCCACCGCTGGTCGTTCCAATGACGCTTACATGACCAATCCGATCAAGTTGTCTGGGCGGCGGTCGTCGCTTCAAACGTCGCCACATATCGAAGGGCGTTGCGAGAACTGGCAGGACGGGGGTCATGGTGGCTTGAGGAATTCTTTAATTGGTTAATGGCCTGCAATATGAGCGAAGCGAATATCAGTCCGACCGAATCCTCCTTAGGCCTCGGCGAGTTAATTGATGTTCTTGCCACACAGCTACAACGCTTGGCTCGAGCCGTTTGGCTTCGGCATCTGTTGCCTGCACTCGTTGGTGCTGTACGTCGCTCTTCAAGATCGCCTTACTGGCGATGACCGTCTAGCAAACCAGTCCTACGGCCAACTCACGCTCGCCAAAGACCTGACATCGGATCTTGAACAAGACTTCACATCTCCATAGGTTTGCGGCATGGAAACGCGAGCCGAGCACGCAGCGAAGATGATCGACTATTGCAACAGAGGCGAGAAGTTAGCCGAGGCGATCAAAAATCGAGGCCCTCTTCGATTTGACGAAGGCGGTGGGCTTGCCGGTGACATTCTCGAGGCGTACTCGACGCATGGTTTCTATATTTTTGAGGGGGTCATTGAGCCCACAGAACTCCAAGAGCTACGAACCGGCGTAAACGACCTCCTTAGTCGAGCTCCTGTCGGCCCAAAGGCGGAACATGACGCTGCCGGTCGACCTGCATTTGGACGGGACCTCGCCATAGATCCCTTTTTGTTCATTAAGCCACTCTCCGACCCGTGGGGCGGCACCTCGCTCCTAGCCGGACGGCACCAGACGCAGATGGAACAACCGGCCGCTGACGCTGACGCGCCGGAGTACGTTGTGCATCTCATCTCCGGTATTTGTCAAGCAATTCCTTCTGGTCTGCGACTTTACGGCCATCCACAGTTGTTAGGCGTCGCTGCGGCGCTGAACGGCGCTGATTTTGTCCCGTACAACGATGTCATTTTCGTCAAGCAACCCGGCTTAGGCGGTGCGGTCTCCTGGCATCAGGATGGGGCTACACATTGGGAGAGTCCAGACTGGGACGACAGCATCCACGGCTTCAACTTCCAAGTACAGCTCCACCAGACGACCTCAGCGAACGCTCTTTGGGTGATGCCGGGAACCCACAAGTCCGGGCGAATTAATGTCACCGATTTGGTCGGCGACAACGAGGGTGATGAGCGGCTACCTGGTGCTGTTCCTCTTGTCTGCGCCGCAGGTGACGTCACTATTGTCAATCGTCAACTGCTTCATGGTTCGTTTGTCAACTCATCACCAGATCCACGTCTCTCAATTACTTTCGGATTTCATCGTCGGTCTTCAGTACTTGGCGTCGAAAGCAGACTTCGTTACAAGGCCGATACCCCTGACCGAGCCGACGTCTACGACGAGGAGTGGATCTTTATCCGGTCAGCGCTAATCGCCGCGGCAATTGATGCTCGATCGCAGCACTTCCTCGAAGAACCCCGCTTCCGGTATGCGCCGTTCGTCGGTCTTGAACATGCCTATCGGTACAACGACGACACCTATGAGCGTGTGATTCGCGACTACAACACTCGGGACATTTTTATTTGAAGGGGGCGTTCGTTAAGGAGCGGCATCCGGCGGCGGCGAAGGGGACCTAGACGCTCAGAATCATGCGGAAAAATACCTGGCCCTTGCGACCCTTTCGGTGAAAGCGAGACACACGTATCTGACTACTCTCACAGTCCTGACCCATAGCTGACAGACAGGTCGACCGACTTCAATAATGTGCCTGTTCTGTACCTAATCTTCGCACAGGCGTGGCGGACTAAGTCGCCGTTACCCTGCTTCGAATGAACCGGCTTGCCGATGAAACTTCACCCTACCTGCGCCAACACAGGGGCAACCCGGTCGACTGGTACGCCTGGGGACCGGACGCTTTCGCTGCGGCAAAAGAACGCAACGTGCCGGTGCTGCTTTCGGTCGGGTACTCGGCCTGCCATTGGTGTCACGTGATGGCCCATGAGTGCTTCGAGGACAAAGAAGTAGCGTTGAAGATGAACGAGTTGTTCGTCAACATCAAGGTTGACCGCGAGGAACGCCCCGATGTCGACGCGCTTTACATGGATGCCGTGCAGGCAATGACGGGTCGAGGTGGGTGGCCTATGACTGTCTTTATGACACCCGACGGTGAACCGTTTTACGGCGGCACCTACTACCCGAAGGAACCGTTCCTCAAACTGCTCGATGCCATCAACGGCGATGGCGAGGACGGTGATGGGGGCATCTGGACGAGCCGCCAACAGGACGTGCGTAAGAACGTCGATCAGCTCGTGAAAGCAATCTCTGTCAGCAGTGAATTGAAGGCTGGCGACGACCTGCCCGACGTTGAGCAGCTCAACAATGCTGTTCAGGGCCTCGGCAGAGCCTTCGATCCGGAATGGGGCGGCTTCGGTCAAGCACCCAAGTTTCCGTCAAGCTTCAACCTTGAGCTCATGTTACGGGCCTACATGAGCAACGGCGCTGAGGCTGCCCAGAACGTCATCGTCACAACGCTTGATGCCATGTGCTCTGGTGGCATGTACGACCACATCGGTGGCGGATTTGCTCGCTACACGGTTGACCGCGAGTGGCTTGTTCCACACTTTGAAAAGATGCTGTCAGACCAGGCCCTGCTGTGCAGGACCTACCTGCACGGCCTCATTGTGCTCGGAAAACAGCAATGGAGGCAGGTCCTCGGCGAGACAATCGGTTACGTGCTCACAACGCTCCAGCACCCTGACGGTGGCTTCTACTCGGCGGAAGACGCTGACTCCCCAGACGAAGATGGCAACGGCGTTGAGGGCCTCTTCTACACCTGGACACCCGACCAGGTGCGCGCTGCGATGCCCGACGTTAAACCCAGCATCGTCGATGCGACCATCGAGTGGTACGGCATCACCGACGAAGGCAACTGGGCCGAGGGCAGCGGCCGTTCTATTCCAAACCGGATGCAGGCTCGAGGAGTTTTGCAGCGTCCGAGAGAAATCGACTACGCCACCTTTCGCATGGCTCAAGCGCGACAAAAGCGCCACCGCCCTGGTCTCGACGACAAGATCCTCACCGAGTGGAATGCATTGTTCCTCTCGGCACTCGCCGAGGCTGCCTCAGTGTTCAACAACTCCGACTGGCGTGACGCCGCGATTCGCAACGGTGATTTCCTCTTGCGTGAGCTCCGCAAGCCAGACGGTCGATGGCACAGGAGCTGGCATGCGGACGGTGAGCCCCGAGCACGCCACGATGCTCTCGCCGGCGATCACGCCGCCCTCGTCGACGCGTTCACGCGACTCGCTGAGTGCACTGGCGAGGCCCGTTGGATCACTGCTGCAGTCGAGACTGCTGACACGATGCTCGACTGGTTCTGGGACCCAGTGAACGGGGGGCTATTCACCACGGCCGAAGATGCCGAAGAGTTAATCGTCCGCCAGAAGGACCTGAAGGACAGCGCGCTGCCGTCGGCCAACTCCACTGCCGCAGTGGCGCTCTACCGACTTGCTGGCCTGACCGCTGAACAGCGTTATTCCAATCAAGCTGACCGCATCCTTTGCTTGCTAAATACCCAGGTCGATCAAGGCATCGGCATGTACTCCAACGCACTTATTGCCGCCGATCTTCGTCGCCGCGGTACGACCGAGATCGTCATTGTTGGCGATCGTCCCGACATCTTGCGCATGGCCCACTCGATCTGGCGTCCCGACACTGTGCTGGCATGGGGCGAGCCCTACGACTCACCATTGTGGGAAGACCGCGACGAAGGCTATGCCTACGTCTGCCGTGACCATGTCTGTCAGTTACCTCAGGACACCGTCGAAGGCTTTTCAGAGGTGCTCACAGGCAAACGTCTATCAATGCCTACAAGTCCGGAATCTGGTCTGCATCGACAAGACCCGGCCCCTTCAAGCAACGCCAGTCAGACGCCGACCTGAACCCCAGCGGGCACCCGGACGCAAATCGGCTTCACCATCCGTTGCGGTGGATAATTTGGTCCGGTGACCGGCGTTCCCGGTGGGAGCTTCGACCCTGCCCGCCTGCACCGCCCAAACGGTATCCAAGCGCGATGGCACCGAGCAGTTCGAGGTCAGCAGGAATACTGAGTTCAACGCGCAGCGCAGCTTCGTTACGGAACACACCGAAGAAAAGCGCACCAAGGCCAGCATCCTGCGCGGCCAGCAGAAATGTCATCACTGACATCGACGTGTCGACCGTCCAATACGGCACCGGCCACGCGTCAACTCCCGCACCGAGGCCGGTCTGAGCCTTGTCTGGTTCGGCGTAGCGATTCGTGTAGGCGCTGGCATCCGCCAAAGGCAGCGCAATGATCGGAGCGTCAAGCAGGTGAGTCCACCGAAAGGACGAGCGCTTCGCTACAGGGAGCGAAATATCCCAAAACCGTCTCGTCTGCTCGCCCTCGAGCACAACTAGATGCCAACCCTGCGTCTTACCGGCGCTGGGAGCCCGCGAAGCAAGGTCGACAAGTGAATCGACGAGAGCCGGGTCAACCGACTCAGTCGAGAAAGCTCGGGTCATCCGCCTGGAGCGAACGACGTGCTTGAACTCGTTCAGCGCTTGCCAAGCTTCTGCAGGTCTTCGGCCATCGTCCAGCCATAAACCACCATGGCGCCACCCTTGTCGACCGGTACCGCATCGAACATCTCGACAACATCAGGGTCAAGTTTTTCAGGCTTGGCCGACTCGAAGTCGAGAAAACCGTCTTGCGCGCCAGCCTTCGAAATGAAGGACTTTGCGTCGTACTTGCCATCGACGCCGAAGCGCTTGGCAAGGCGCCGCCCCCAGGCGCGTTCTTCACCGACGGCGTCATTGTCTGGACGCGGCGTCAGATCATCGAGATCTTTCAGCGCCACCACGGAATCAGCATTGACGAAACGACAGCCCACCACGACGTCCTCGTCGGGAAATGCCATCAGCGCCCGATGGTACGCCTCGCTCATCAGTCCGCGGAGTACTTGATCACGCTTCGACGTGCGTTTGACGCTCATCAGCCCGATGAGTACACACGGAGTGCCTCCGATGCGCTCAAGCGTGGAGAATGTAAAGCCATGCAGAGCATCACCGAAGCGAGCAGTAGTGATTAGGACCCAGTCCTCTTGGGCTTTCGAGAGCAGCCCAGCGTTGAAGGCCTCTTCCATCGACGCCAATTCGTCTAGGTCGGTATCCGTCAGTGCGGAGGCGTCGTTGGTCGAAACTTCAAGAGCCATCGTGACGATTCTACACCCGGAAACAGTGAGAGGAGGACTACACCTGGAAACGGTTAGAGGAGGACAGCTTCGTGCCCGAAGGCCATCCGCAACTCACCCACCGACCGATCTACATCAACACGAAACTCATCTGCCAGCTTCAAGACTTGGCCCATTCCAATGTCGACCATGACGACTGAATCACCGGGATACTCCTTCAGAATGCGCTTGAGGCGCTGAATCTTTAGCTCATCAAGCGACGTCGAGGGCATGAGCAGCCGAAGCGGAACAGCTGGGCCGTCATCGAGGCCGTGGAGCACCGAAATTGTTTGCCCAATAATGCCAAATCGTGACTCGTCGCGCCGGTCAAGACGACCCTTCACGGAAACGATGAGGTCATCTTCGAGCTTATGGCCCTGCTCGGCTAACGTCCGAGGAAATATCGTCACCTCGATCGAAGCGTCGAGGTCTTCCAGCAGGAAGACCGCCATCTGATCTCCTTTTTTGGTGAACTTACGCGCAAGGTTGGTGATCACGCCACCGACGACCACGGGGGTGCCGTCTTCCATATTTGGCAAATCAATGAGGGCATGTTCGACTCTGCGCTTTAGGGCCCCTTCGACACCAAATAATGGGTGGTCCGAGACGTATAGACCGAGCATCTCTTTTTCGAAGCGCAACTGTTGACTTTTATCGAAGTGTAAATCGGGGATTGGCGTCTGCTCAGTGAAGCTGTCTCCGTCACCACTGGAGCCAGCATCGCCGTCGCCCCAATCGCCAAACAAGCTCATCACTCCTTTTTCTCGCTCGCGACGGCGCTTGACAGTCGTGTCGATGATGTGCTCGAACACGGTAAGAAGTCCTCGCCGCGGGTGCCCAAGTGCATCAAAACCGCCCCCCTTGATCAGCGACTCAATGGTGCGCTTATTGAGCACTACTTCAGGCACCCTCTCAACAAAGTCGTAGAAGTCGCTGAACTGGCCGTTCTCTGTGCGCTCGAGGATCAACAGCTCGACAAGGGCTTCGCCAACATTACGCACGGCAGAAAGGCCAAAGGTGATCGCTCCAGGACTTCCGATCGGCACCGTGACGTCGTGCGGCAATTCCTCAGGCGACAAAGCCCCAAAGTTCACGAGTGACCGATTGACGTCAGGAGTGAGCACCTTGATACCCATCGAACGACAATCCGCAAGATAGGTGGCAGCCTTATCAAGGTTGTTCTTGACGCTCGTTAGCAGCGACGCAACGTACTCAACCGGAAAGTGCGCCTTCATGTACGCCGTCTGGTAGGTGATGAGTCCGTACCCGAAGGTGTGGCTCTTGTTGAACGCGTAGTCAGCGAACTTCTCGATGATGTCGAACAGCATCGGACCCATCTCGTTGCCGTAGCCCTGCTCAACGACGCCGTCTTCGAAGGCCTCGCGCGCCTGAGCCATGACCTCTCGGCTCTTTTTGCCCATTGCCTTGCGGAGGTTGTCAGCTTCAGCGAGTGAATACCCGGCAAACTTCTGCGCAACACGCATCACGCTTTCCTGATAGATCATCAGCCCATACGTGTCGCTGAGCACCTCTTTGGCGTCCTCGTGGAAAAACTCAACTTCCTGACGACCATTCTTTCGATCTGCGAAGTCGTAGTGCATGTTGACCGACATCGGGCCCGGCCGATACAGAGCAAGCACAGCGGCGATATCGGCAAATGTGGTCGGCTCCATGGCTTTTAGCAACTGACGCATCGGCGGGGATTCGAGCTGGAAGATGCCAACCGTTTCGCCGCGCGACAGCAGTTGATATGTCTTTGGGTCGTCAAGCGCCGTCTGCTCAATGTCGAAAGACGGGTCGTGCCGTTCGCGAATCATGAACTCCGCATCGGAGATGACGTCAAGGTTGCGTAAACCCAGAAAGTCCATTTTCAGCAGTCCGAGTGACTCGACGCCGTGCATTTCAAACTGCGTGACTACGGGTGCGTCTTGTGGGTCAACGCCCGCCTCGGGCTTGCGCTGGATCGGAACGTAGTCGGTCACGGGATCTTTGGTGATCACCACTGCGGCAGCATGAATACCGTCAGAGCGCTTCAGCCCCTCAAGACCTTTGGCTACGTCAACAACTTTCTTGATGTCAGGATCCGTGTCGTACATCGCCCGGAGATCGGCGGCAGCCTTATATCCGTCGACGTACTTGGGATGTTGTTCGAAGCAGTACTTAAGTGGGGTATCTCGACCCATGACCAGTGGCGGCATCGCTTTAGCGATCTTGTCACCGACGCCGTACGGATAACCGAGCACACGAGCTGCATCACGCGCAGCGTTGCGGGCCTTGATCGACCCAAACGTGATGATCTGGGCTACATGATCGCGTCCATACCGCTCGGCGGCATACCGGATCATGTCTTCTCGGTATCGAGTCTCAAAGTCCATATCGATGTCGGGCATCGATACACGGCTTGGATTCAGGAACCGTTCAAACAGAAGGTCGTACTCAATCGGGTCGAGGTCGGTGATCCACAGCGCATACGCGACCGCGCACCCTGCAGCCGAACCTCTTCCAGGACCGACTCGGATGTTGCTGTCGCGGGCGTACTTGATGAGATCCCATGTGATGAGGAAGTACGAGGCGAAGCCCATGTCGCAGATGACCTGCAGCTCATATGCCAGGCGCTCGACGGCCTCTGGTGGGACGTTCTTACCCCACCGTTTCTCGGCACCGGCCTGAGTCAGATGGCGCAGATACGCCTCGTCATCGACAAAGCCGTCGGGCAGCGGAAAATTCGGTAGCAACGGTTTGCCAAATTCGATCTCGATGTTTGATCGCTCAGCGATCCACAGGCTGTTGTCACATGCGGTTGGAATCTCGCGGAACAGATAGCGCATCTCGGCGGCAGTCTTGAGATAGTGCTCGCTGCCATCGAATTTCAGCCGCTTCTGATCAGACATGAGCGAACCGGTCTGTACGCACAACAGCGCATCATGAGCATCGTGTTCGTCCTGGTGGGTGTAGTGCGTATCGTTCGTCGCCAACAGCGGCGCCTTAATTTTTTTGGCGATCTCAAGGAGCTTTGGGTTGGTCTCTTTCTGTGCCTGAAGCCCGTGATCCTGGATCTCAATAAAGAAGTTGTCCCGACCAAAGATGTCCTGCAGCCGACCAGCTTTTCCTAGCGCTCCTTTGTCGTCGCCGTTGAGCAGCGACTGCAGGACGTGGCCGCCGAGACATCCGCTTGTGGCAATAAGTCCGTCGGAATATTTTTCGAGAAGCTCCCAGTCCATCCGGGGCTTGTAGTAGTACCCCTCCATGAACGCCAACGACGCGAGTTGGATGAGGTTCTTGTAGCCGTCGTTGTTCTCGGCGAGCAGGGTTAGGTGGTAATAGAGTTTTTTGCCGCCTTCGGTTTCGCCACCTGAATCGTCAACCCGGCCGCGACGGGAGGGACGCTCGCTGCGGTGTTCGTGGGCCATGTAGGCCTCGGTCCCGATGATCGGCTTGATGCCCTGCCTGTTGCACTCCTTGTAGAAGTCCAACGTGCCGTACATGTTGCCGTGATCAGTCATTCCGATCGCCGGTTGTCCGTCTTGTACGGCCTTGGCCACCAATTCATCAAGCCTCGATGCCCCATCGAGCATTGAGAATTCGGTGTGAACGTGGAGGTGGGTGAAGGAATCGGCCATGGAGATGGACTCGCTGCTTTCTTCGAGTTACAGCGCTGAGCTTTTTGAACCTATCAGGTGCTCCCGAAGGCTCCTAGAGGTACGTTCCGGGACGCTCAGCTTGCTGGCCGGGAACGACGGGACCACCAGCGAGAGAACGTTGCTGCTGCGCCATTTGAGCTTGAGCCATAGCCTGCTGCGCCATCATCGAAGCCTGGATTCCGTGGAACAGCCCTTCGAGCCATCCGACGAGCTGAGCTTTGGCAACTCGCAACTCTGCCTCACTCGGCACCTCGTCGTGCTCGAAAGGCAGCGCTAGTGAGCGCAGTTCTTCCTGGAGATCTAGTGATAGCGCCTCCGACACTTCTGTCACGGACCGCTCATACACCTCCGCCAGCCGCTCGCGCGAGGCCTCATCGAGCGACGAGTTACGGACCTCTTCGAGTAGCTGCTTCACCATCGCACCAATCCGCATCACCTTGGCCGGCTGCGTCACGTCCTCACCTGGCGACAGCTCCCCAACTGGCTCTACTTGCTCACCCTGGACGTCGTCGGGACGCAACACCTCTGCGGCGCCATTCTCGAGAGGAGTCGATTCGATATCTGACATGAAACTCTTTCTGCTCTGTAGTTCTAGGCGGTTGCTGCCATGAGCGGAACGTTGACTTCTGCTGATGTGAGCGAGCCATGACGACAGATCAGCCGATAGGGCCCGGAGTCGGCGCTCTCGTGGAACGTCACGTCATCACGAGCGACGAGCGCTACATCGCCAAGGCGGGCACGCACCGGCGGCGCAACGGTCGGACCGAACCAGCCTTCGTCGATGACTTGCTCTTTGGTAACAACCCAGGCGGTATCACTCACCTCGGCGGACGCAGTCTGCGTGACGTCGACTTGAGCCCCCGGCCGAGTGTGGAGCCATCGAAAGCGACCCTCTCCCGATTGCATCGTGACACCATGCAGCAGATCCTCCGACGGGTAGATGATGTTGTCGCCAACGTGCACTTGGCCGTGATCTGCAGTAATCATGAGCGACGTCCCGGACGGCAATGCTTCGAGCATGTCAGAGATCAAGCGGTCCGCAGCCCGTAATTCTGCTTCGTAGTACGGTCCGAATCCACGTTCGTGGGCAATCTTGTCAACGTTGCCGTAGTAGCAGTAAACAAATCTCTCTCCGCCGGCAATCTCGGCAGCAGCCGTCACTGCGATCGATGAAGACGCTCTCCAACCTGCCGGCGTCGATCCGCGCAAATGCGCCTCGCTGAAGGCAGAGTTCTCAAGTTCAGCCATCGAGACCACGGGAACCGCACAGCCCAGGAACGGATCAAATGGCTGGACTGCAGATGGTGGCTTTTGCCTGCGAACGATCTTGTCATCAACCGCCCACCGCAGCACATTCAGTACATCACCGCCCAGCAACATCCGATATCCGACGAGTCCGTGCTCGCCAGGAGTTAGGCCCGTCGTGATGGAGGTAAGGGCGGTGGCCGTCGTAGTCGGCGCCACCGTATGAATCGATTGACCGACGAACGTTGACAGCGTCGGCATTAAGTCCCGATGCATCTGAAACTGATCCCAGCCGAGACCGTCGAGCACAAGTAGGACGCACTGTTCAGAGTCGACGACTGGCTTTGGCATCCAGGGAGGCAGCGTCCCCACCGACCAGGCAGACGGTCCGAGAAGCGCTGGGACAATCCCCCGCACATTAGCGCCCGCGTAGTCCGGAATGATCGGCCCGACGCCGGAAGTGGAAGTCACTTTTGTAAGTTGACCACGAACGACCTGTATTCCACAAGGTCAGCGACCAATTGTTGGAGTTAAAGTGAGGGAGTGCGCATATCGACCCGAGGAGACTATGCCTGCCGGGCGCTCCTCAGTTTGACGCTGCATGGTGATCAGGCGGGACCGACGTCGGTCCGTGACATCGCCGAGCGCACTGCGCTTCCCCAGCCGTACCTTGAGCAGATCCTGCTTGCACTCAAAGGTGCCGGACTCGTCCGCTCAAAACGAGGTGTTGGCGGCGGTTACGTTCTCGCCCGCGAACCCGAGGACATCATGCTGTCCGATATTGTTTCGGCCGTTGATGGTCCAATCACCGTCGGCGACTTTGGGGCCCCACACCAAGATGGAGCATGTGACCACGAGGGGCAGTGCGTCCTGCTCGAGATTTGGGATCAGGCTGGCACGCATATGCGTGAGCATCTTGATGGCTATTCGTTAGCCGGTATCGCCGCTATCGCTCAAGGCCAGGCACCCTGGCCACAGCTTCACCGGCGCTGATTGAGCAACACAGGCCAGCCGACAATCGGAAGGTTTGTTAGGCGACCGCTGCGTCTAGCCAAGCCTGCAGATCGCTCGAAAGCGGGCTGTGGAACGTGACTCGCTCTTTGTTGCCCGGGTGATTGAACGCAAGTTCCGCCGCGTGTAAGAACGGACGTTGCAGACCGAGTTTCGGGCGGCGCTGTCCATAGACCGGGTCCCCGACCAACGGATGATTGATCGAAGCCAGGTGTACTCGAATCTGATGTGTGCGGCCTGTCTCGAGACGACATTCCAGTCGGGAGACAACGGCTGGCTCCGAGTAGGTGCCTATGACTCGGTAATCGGTTCGCGCATACTTGCCATGGGCAACCACCGCCATCTTTAGCGGGTCATTCCGATTGCGTCCAAGCGGCGCGTCGATGATTCCGTGCGGAGCATCCGGAACGCCCCAAACAAGTGATTCGTAACGACGAGTACAGGTGTGGTCAGCAAACTGACCAATTAAATACTCTGCAGCGTGGTTGGTGCGAGCGACGACCAATAGACCCGAGCTTCCTGCGTCAAGGCGATGCACGATGCCTGGTCGCACAGGGTCACCAACACCTTCAATATCCGGGTATCGGGCTAGCAGCCCGTTGGCGAGCGTCCCGGTGGAATTTCCAGCGCCCGGATGCACTACCAACCCGGCGGGTTTATCGACGACAATGACATGGTCGTCTTCGTGCACAACGCCGAACTCCACGGACGAATCAGCTTGCGGTAATTCGAGCTGCGGGATCGTTGCCGTGTCCAGCGAGATGACCTGGCCTTCCGCCAATCGAACCTTGCCGGACAAAGCGACGCCACCGTCGACGAGGACACCGCCAGCCGCTATCGCAGAAGCGGCATCAGACCGGCTGATATCACCCATTAGGGCGACAATGCGATCGAGTCGTTGGCCGTCAAGCGCGGAAGGCACCTCATCAGTCTTCTTGCTGGCGCTCATGCCTTCTCATCTTCTCTAGCTCTGTCAGGCAGTCGGCGGCTTACCAGAATCGTGTTGAGGATCAGCACGCCAGCTCCCACGTTGATTGCCATGTCGGCGACATTAAAGATTGGAAACCATTGGAAGTCAATGAAGTCGACCACGGCGCCACGAAGCCAAGCTTCACCACGAAACAGCCGGTCGATGAGGTTTCCTGCAGCGCCGCCAATGACCAGGCCCATCCCGATGGTTGAGAGTCGACTGGAATCGGTGCGCAGCGAAATCAGCAGCCAGACAATGACAGCTGTTGCTGCAACGGCGATGACCGGCCCGAGCCCTTCGCCGCGACTGAACGCCATGCCACTGTTAAAGGCAAGATTGAATTGCAGTGTCCAGAACACTTCGATCTCACGGTCGGTACCCAGTACGGCGACTGCCCAGTGCTTAGTCCATTGATCGACGACAACGACGACCGCAGCTAACAGCACTGAAGCCCGCCAAGATGGGGCGCGGGCGATTGCCATGGCGACGCGGCGACGTGTTTCGGACTACCGGAGTCCGGCGCCGCTGACCTTTTCAACAGCCAATACTGTGGTCTCGGGAATAGCTTCAAGACGCTCTCGCGGAATTGGTCTGCCTGATACCGATGAGTATCCGTACGTTCCCGCCTCGATACGGGCAAGCGCCTCATCGATATCACCGATGGTCTGGCGAGCCTGACCTGACAACAGCCTGTCGAGGTCACGCTGGACAACCATTGTGTCGCCCTCGCCGCCCTCATCGTCGAACTGCACGTCACCCATTTCGCCATCTTCGATAATCGAGGTTGCTTCATCTTCGAGACGTGTGGCGCGTGCAAGCTCTGCTGCGCGGCGCGCCAAGAGTTCGTCCCGCTGTGACTTCAGGAACTTCACGTCGAAGTCCTTGGTGTAGGACACTCCGTCCTTGCTCGTCCCGCGCGGCTTGGGCACTTCAACTTGCTCTGGTACCTCGTTCGATAACAGCGGAGACAACGGCGAGGCACTTTTCTTCTTGGGCTTCGGAACAGGCTTGGGCGGCACTTTCTGTTTGGGACGATTAGCCGCCGGTGGCGCGGCAGCCTTCTTCGACGCAGCCTTCTTTTTTGGAACCGGAGCAGCCTGCTTTGCAGGAGCTTTTCTCACCGCAGTCTTTTTCGCTGGAGTTTTTTTGGCGACAGCTTTTTTAGCAGCAGCCTTCTTTGGCACAGCTTTTTTAGCAGCAGGCGCCTTCGCGGCGGACTTCTTCTTTGTCGACGTCTTCGACTTCTTCGGTGCGGCCATCAACGCTCCTCGCGGCTGTATAGGGCGCTGGACTCTACCGGAACAGGTGTGCGATCGCGCTGATACCCGACTAACGCCCCGTCGTCGTCGCCACCATAATCTTCGGCTCGGGCAACCCGACGTCTATCACTGTCTCCACGCTCGTAGCCAGGGTCTCGGCAGCGATCAGGTCAAGGTGGCGGGCAACTGCGTCGACAGTTGCGGTCTCAGCACTGATCGTCAATGCAATCCTGTCGGACACGTGGAGGTCAGCGTCGCGCCGAGCCTGCTGAACGAGTCGAATCAGGTCGCGAGCACGGCCCTCTACTTCAAGTTCCTCAGTGACCCGAATGTCCAAGGCCACGACACCGCCCGAACGACCGAGGCCAGTACTCGCCATCCCGTCACCGATACTGTCGTCGGCGACAAGTTCGAGCGTGTACTCGCCCTCAAGAAGCTCAACGCCACCCACCGTCACCGTGCCGTTCTCGACGCTCCAATCACCTGCCTTGTGGGCCTTGATAACTGTCTGGACCTCCTTGCCCAGTCGCGGGCCGAGGACTTTGGGCACGAGCTGGAGCTGTTCAGTCGCAACCGAGGCGACATCGTCGGTGAGAACGACGTTGCGGACGTTTACTTCGTCGGCGACGACGTCGGTGAATGCTTCAAGCCGATACGCGCCGCTTGTTGCAACAGTGACCGAGTTGAGTGGCAGCCGAACTCGGCACTGGTTGGCCTTTCGGACTGAGAGCGTTGCCGAGCACACCTCGCGTACCAGGTCCATCGACTCGACGAGTGCAACATTGGCAGGGAGCTCGTCAACCGACGGCCAATCAAGCAAGTGAACGCTGGCGTCATCGGCATTGAGGCCACTGTGAATCGACTCAGAGATGAACGGCAGCAGCGGCGCAGCGACACGCACCAGCACCGACAAGACGGTGTGCATCGTGTCGATGGCATCATGATCGCCTTCCCAGAACCTACTGCGGCTGCGCCTCACGTACCAGTTAGTCAGCACGTCGAGGTAGTCGCGTACCTGCTGGCACGCCCCGAACAGGTCATAGTCGTCAAGCGACGCAGTCGTCGCCTCGACGAGATCGCGCGTCTTGGCCATCACATACTGGTCGAGCATGTTCGGAGAATCCGTACGGTGAACACCTTGATGGTCTGCTGCGTTGGCATACAACGTGAGGAAGTACCACGAGTTCCATAGCGGGAGCAGGACATGACGAACGGTGTCACGCATGCCTGTTTCCGTCACCATGCCATCGCTTCCGCGCAGGATGGCCGAACTGAGTAAATGCCAACGCATGGCATCTGATCCGTGCAGGTCGAACATCTCCAGCGGGTTTGGATAATTGTTGAGACTTTTCGACATTTTCGCACCGTCGTTTCCGAGCACGATGCCGTGGCTCACACAGTTTGAGAACGCCGGCCGATCGAAGAGAGCTGTCGCCAAAACGTGCAGCGTGTAGAACCATCCACGTGTTTGCCCGATGTATTCGACAATGAAATCTCCCGGGTAGTGGTTCTCAAACCATTCCTCATTCTCGAACGGGTAGTGGACCTGGGCAAAGGGCATTGAGCCTGACTCAAACCAGCAATCCAACACTTCGGGTACGCGCCGCATCATCGACTTCCCCGTCGGGTCGTCAGGGTTCGGACGAACAAGTCCGTCGATCTGAGGACGATGCAGGTCTGTAACCTCCTCTCCTGCAAGACAATGACCGAAGTCTGTCTCGAGCTGTTCGAGCGATCCGTAGACGTCGATGCGCGGGTAGTCAGGGTCGTCTGAACGCCAGACCGGGATCGGAGAGCCCCAGAACCTGTTACGGCTGATTGCCCAGTCCCTTGCGTTTTCGATCCATTTCCCGAAGCTGCCCTCCTTAATGTGGGCAGGCTGCCAGGTGATTTCCTCATTCAGTTCAACCATGCGGTCGCGAAAGGCCGTGACCTGCACGAACCAGGAGGAAATGGCGCGGTAAACGAGAGGTTCAGCACAGCGCCAGCAATGCGGATAAGAGTGATCGTAGGTGGCGTGGCGCACGACGACGTTTCGCTCTTTTAAGTCTGCGATGATCCGCTTGTTGGCGTCAAAGACATGCGTCCCGGCGTAGTCGCTGATTTCGGCGGTGTAGCACCCGTGCTCGTCCATGGGACACAGAGTGGGGATGCCTGCTTCGTTGGCAACAATTTGGTCGTCTTCACCGAATCCGGGCGCTAGATGCACGATGCCAGTGCCATCGTCGGTCGAAACGAAGTCGGCAGCAAGCACCTGCCAGGCGTTTTCGGTGCCGTGGAGATCAGTATCTGCGAAATAGTTGAACAACGGCGTGTAGCGGCGTCCGACGAGATCGCTACCTCGGAGTGTGTCGATTCGCTGAGCGTGCCCGAATTCTGCCTCGTGCGCGCCGACGAGGGCTTCCGCCATGATGTATCGCTCACCATCGCGATCAAGGACTGCGTAGTCAATGTCCGATCCAACTGCGAGGGCAAGATTCGACGGCAGCGTCCACGGCGTCGTCGTCCAGGCGACCATGTGCTCGCCCGAATCAAGCGTAAATTGCACGGTGAGCGCTGGATCCTGGCGATCCTTGTAGACGTCATCCATCCGAGTCTCAGTATTTGACAACGGCGTCTCGCACCGCCAGCAATACGCGAGCACTCGGAACCCCTCGTACACGTATCCCTTGTCGTACAACGTCTTGAAGGCCCACATAACGCTCTCCATGTAGGAGAGATCAAGTGTCTTATAGTCGTTGTCGAAGTCGACCCAACGCGCCTGCCTTCCGACATAGCTCCGCCATTGGTCGGTGTACTGCAGCACGCTCGCACGGCATGCGTCGTTGAATTTATCGATGCCGTACGCCGCAATTTCAGGGTGACCGGAGATGCCGAGTTCCTGTTCGGCCTTTACCTCTGCCGGGAGACCATGACAGTCCCATCCAAAGCGACGTTCTACACGCCGACCACGCATTGTCTGATAGCGCGGGATCGCATCTTTAACGTAGCCGGTGAGCAAGTGGCCGTAGTGCGGTAAGCCGTTGGCAAACGGTGGACCGTCGTAAAAGACGAACTCGTTTTCGCCGTGGTCGCCCGCAGGCCTCTGGTCAATCGAATCCTGGAACGTATTGTTGGCCTCCCACCCTTCGAGAATTTGCTGCTCGAGTAGGGGGAAGTTCGGTTGCGGATCGACCTCGGGGTATGGCACCCGGGTGACTCTATCCACGCGGGCCTGGACCGTCAGCCTGCGCTGTCCCCAAACGTCAATCTGCCGCTCGAACCCTCTTCGCGATCGATGACTGGCACCGGTTCGTTAGTCGCATTGGAATTCCACGAATCCTTCGCTACTCCGTCAGACTCAACTTCCGCTATTCGCTCAGGCTTTACCGCAGCCGAGGCTTCAGCAACCGATGGTTCCTCGACTGCTGCGCTCGTGGTCGTCGGCGCCTCCATGGCAGGTGCGGTGTCGTCGTCGGCACCCGACACCAACGGACGACGGACGTCGCCCAGACCGCCCGGCACACGTTCAGTCATATCGAGGATCTGGGTGGCAGCTTCGCGGAGTCGAGCCCGCTGATCGACCAAGAATCGCTCGAGATGGTCAACATCGGATTCAAGGAAGTCACGACGAGCAAGCAAGGAGTTGACCTCGCCTTCTATTTCAGCGCGTTCTTCTTCGCCAACCCGACGGGCCTCAACCCGCGCCTCTGCAAGCATCGATTCGGCCATCTCACGTGACGACTCGATCTGTTTTGCGGCCTCGGCGGCAGCTTGTGAGCGGAGACGTTCTGCCTCGTCGCGAGCTTCGGCGACCGTGGTATCGGCGGTATGTTGAGCGAGCAACAGTGTGCGGCTGATCGTTTCGGACTGGTCGACTGACGCCGACACTACATTCGTCTCCGATTTGCTCGTTGTGGCGGCGCTCGCTTGAGACTTCGATCCTTCGTCGTCAGCAAGCTCCTGGCGCCGAGCGTCCGCTGCACGCGCTCGCGCCTCCATCGCAGTGGACTGATTTTGAGCACGCTCGAGTCCGTCAGCGACGGCGTTCAAGAACAACTGGACCTCGTTGGGGTCCAATCCCTTCCTGACAGTCCGAAACTCGGCGGACCTCACTCGCTGCGGATTCATCTCCATCGTTGTTCTTCCTGATCAGTCGTCGTACTCGTCATAACGTGGTTGGTACTGCGGTGCGGGCTTGAGGAGGTACACGCCGGTCGCGACCTTTTCCATCGAACCGTCCATCGCATAACAAATGCCACTTGCGAAGTCGATGAGACGACGTGCCACGCTGCGATCGGTCCCCTCAAGGTTCATAATGACGGGTTGACCGTCTTTGAATTTGTCGGCAACTTCTTGCGCCTGGTCAAAACGACGTGGGCGAACGGTGTGCGGCTCCATGGACCCTCCGGGGACGCTTCGCAATGCTGGTTGAGGCGACGACGAATGCTGGTCGTTAGGACGAATTTGTACACCCGAGTCATCTCGCCCCGCCGTGCCTTCAGATCGAGGCCGACGCGCTGCCGCAGATGCGTCAAAGTCGCGCGATGGGAAACTCGGTCTCG
Organism: uncultured Ilumatobacter sp.; assembly: GCA_938091165.1. Taxonomy (GTDB): domain Bacteria; phylum Actinomycetota; class Acidimicrobiia; order Acidimicrobiales; family Ilumatobacteraceae; genus Ilumatobacter_A. The sequence goes on from CALKNK010000013.1 coordinate 161,025, forward strand.
GTGCAACCGTGCGAACGGCGGAATCCGACTCTGGCGCGGCAGAGCGCTGTCCACGCGTGTCATCACCCGGCGCCCTCTGACGCACCGGGGGGGCCGGTTCATCAAACTCGCTGTAGTCGTCGTATGTGTCGTCAGGACCCAGACCCAGGTAGTCCATGGTCTTTTTCCAGATGGGCATGTAATCCTCCTGCTTACCTGGGATGATACAGCACGACCGACATCAGATTGCGGACACCGGACGAGGTCCAAAGAGAGCCGATCCCACCCTCACCTGCGTGGAACCGCACTCCACGGCAATTTCGATGTCCCCTGACATGCCCATTGAGCAGATGTTCAAGGCGTGCTCGTCAACAAGCGCACGCACTATCTCGAACGGCCTCCTTGCTGCGGCCGGCGGTTGGCCAGTTGGGCCAAGCGTCATGAGACCCTCAATGACAAGCCCTGCTTCGCCTGCTTGATCCACTAGCGCCGCAACTTCTGAGGGATCGCACCCTCCTTTTTGCGATTCGCCAGTGGCATTGACCTGAATCAAAACACGAGCGCCCGGATCACGCTTGGCCACTTCATTAAGAATCGAACGCCGGTCGATGGTGCACCACAGCGACACGATGTTGGCCAATTGACGGACCTTATTTGACTGCAGGTGACCAACGAACTGCACAGCGACGCCCAATTGTTGGATCAAATCAGCTTTCGACAACAAATCTTGAGCGTAGTTCTCACCTACCGTTCGACAGCCAGCGTCGACTGCGACAGTGACTGCGTCACCGGCAAAGCCCTTAGTTACAGGGATCACCTCAACATCGTGCTCAAACGGCCGCTCAACGGCTGAAATCCTCTCATTGATCGCAGCAAGTCGCTCACCGAATCCACGGAACTTTCCTACAGACAACTCGGTCATGTCTGTACTGTGGCACGCGCCGGTTCAATCCACGCCACAAGAGCATGGCGTTCGGTGTCGCTGCGGACCCGATGAGAGAACCAGCGAGGGTTGCATCCCGTGCAATCGCCGAGCACGTCAGGCGCAAGGTTGCGGCGTACGAGCGCGGCGTTGACCGCTGCAGGAACATCGAGCGCAGCACCGCCGTCAGCGGTGATTGCTGTGATCGCATCGACTTCCGCGCCAACGCCATGCGCAACTGCAGTAAGTTGCTCCAAACCAAACGCGTAGCAATCCGGATGAATCATCGGCCCGACCACCACTGCTGCGACGGACTCACCACGATGTAACAGCACATCGGCGGCTACACCAACCACCCCTGAGGCCAACCCCCGCCATCCGGCGTGAGCTGCCACCACGGTACCAGCAGCGCCGAACAGCGCAATGGGCGCACAATCTGCCGCCCACACGCCAACCGGCTTCGGAGACCGGTGGTTCGACACAATCACGTCAGCTCTTCCGAGCACGGGCCACCGGTCGGCGACTTCTGTGTCGAGCACCGCAGTCCCATGGACTTGATTGACCATCCAAAAACGACGACCGATGAGCCTTCGCTGGCGCAAGTCAAGGGAACCGTCTGCATCGTGAAATGGATGAAAGTCTCCATCCTGCCGATCTGAAACTACCGCCCGCAAGCGGCGGGGGCCGATGACCCGATCGAGAAGGTCGATCGCCAGAATCGAGCTACTTCAGGAACGATGGGACGTCGAAGTCGTCGTCATCGTCATCCAGCGGGTCAGCTTGATTAGTTTCACCGTCGCCGAACAGCTCAGCGATACGCGTCGGCGTGGTGCTGCGCAGCCCGAGGTCAGCCGCACCAACGGTGCCACTCCCCTGCGCCTCAAGTCGATCGAATCCGGCAGCTATGACCGTGACGCGCACCTCATCGCCCATCTCGTCGTCAATGACCGTACCGAAGATGATGTTTGCGTCTTGGTGTGCCACCCCGTGAATAATCTCGGCGGCGGCGTTCATCTCGAAGAGGCCCATGCTTGATGGGCCGGTGATGTTGAGCAACACGCCCCGGGCGCCGTCTATTGCAGATTCAAGCAGCGGGCTAGAGATAGCAGCCTTGGCAGCAGACATCGCACGCTCGTCACCGCTAGCTTGCCCTATTCCCATCAACGCCGACCCAGCATTAGACAGGATCATTTTTACATCTGCGAAGTCCGTATTGATTAAGCCGGGCGTCGTGATGAGACTCGTGATGCCCGATACACCCTGCAGCAACACCTCGTCTGCCATCTTGAACGCGTTGAGCACGCTGGTCTTGTCGTTGGCGACAGAGAGCAGGCGATCGTTTGGAATGACGATAAGCGTGTCGACTTTTTCTTTAAGTCGCCCGACTCCGTTATCTGCTTGCACCGCTCGCTTGCGGCCTTCAAAAGAGAACGGTCGAGTGACCACGCCAATTGTGAGCGCTCCGGCTTCGCGAGCAACTTCTGAGATAACTGGCGCCGCACCTGTGCCTGTGCCTCCACCTTCGCCAGCGGTGATAAACACCATGTCGGCGCCCTTCACCATCTCTTCGATTTCGTCTTTGTGAGCTTCAGCAGCTTCACGCCCAACTTCGGGATCGCTACCGGCGCCTAAGCCACGAGTCAGATCGCGACCAATGTCAAGCTTGACGTCCGCATCGCTCATAAGAAGCGCTTGGGCATCCGTGTTGACTGCGATGAACTCAACACCTTTGAGTCCAGCGTCGATCATGCGGTTGACTGCGTTAACACCGCCACCGCCGACACCGATGACCTTGATCACGGCAAGATAATTCTGTGGAGCGCCGACCATCACCGGTTTCCTTCGAGTGAGTTTTTCATGAGAGTGTCATCTTGACAGATTTTGAAGGCTCCAATTGGGACCATCACAACACGGTCACCTCTTTGGTGGCCACGTTGATCTCGGTGATTGAGCCAGTGGGAAGGTCGCTGAGTTGTGCTTCGAGTCTCACAAGTTTATCAATCTGGTCTCCGTCGCCAATAGCTGAGCCAAAGCGAACTCGGATTGCGCTGGTCTGCTCAGACCAGTCATTGGGTTCAAGGTAGAGCACGAGGTCAGAACCGTCGTCGGTGACGTCGATGGAGAGTACGTGCGGACGCAGAGCAGGGGTGAGTTTAGTTACCAATGACGCAGCCGAGGCCTGACCGACCGGAGCAAACTCGCCAGCGGCAAGGTCAAGCGTCGATGGGCCTCCGATGAGGACGAAGGCGACGGGCTGGCCCTCAATCACATCAAGAACTCGCCCTTCATTATCCAGCACACGAAACCGGCCGTCGATGCCCGCCATGGTCGCAACTGGTGTTCGTTCACGAATCTCAATCATCGCTGCATTCGGAAAGTCGACGCGTACGCGCGCATTTTGGACCCATGGAATCGACTCCAGTTCCTCCTCGGCCTGTTTGGTGTCGGCTAGCAGTGCAGCAGTGCCCAAGAGCTCATCCACGACAAGTTCCAATCGGTTTTCGTCGGTGTAAACGGCCCCGGTTACGTCGACATCATTGATTGCGAACCAGCTCGACCCAAGCACAGTCAGGACGCCGAGGAGAACGAAAGCGCCGATAGCGATCAGACCTACCCACTTGATTCGTTTGCGGTTTGCGGCCCGGTTGACCCCTATTCGCCTCTCACGGAGACGTGGCTCGATTCCTGGCGTGGTTGCGTCCTTGACACCGATAGCATCGCCGGTCCCATCGTCATCGATGAAGACAGTGCCCGGATCATCGCCGTCGAGATAGACAGCATCAGGCAGGATGTCGTCACCGCCGATCGCAATGGTCGTTCGATCGGGTGTTAGGCCTCGGCTGGCGAAAACGGCGTTGTGGACTTCGTTTCCTTGGTCGGCACGCTCTGCTGTTTCACCAACGGGCGCCACTTCTACTGTCCAGTCGTCGGCCTCGTCGCCCAAACGAATAGGTTTCCGCTCCGCCACATCCGCAGCCCGCTTCATCTCGGACAGCGCGTCTCCATCAGCAATTACGATCAATGGCTTGGCGGGCTCACCGGCTTCTGCATGAATGAGCTCGCCGATTTCTTCATCGGGGAGCCCGCTGTGCGGATCGACCCCGGCCTGTTCCGTGCCGTCATCGTCGGCGATCATGGCTGCGTTGTCATCAGGGGCTGCTTTCTCGCCCTCTTTCTGGTGGCCCGCTGCGCCAAACACCCGAGACAACTCGTCAAGTACAGAATCCTCGGCGCTCGCTCGTTTGCTTGATGGCGCCAGCTCGCCGTTGCTATCTTCGACAGATTTTTTGCGTCCGAACATCAGAAGTCATCCTCGAAACCGATCAACCTGATCTCGCTGCGCAGCCTCCAACCCGAAACAGCTTCTACCCGATCGCGGACAATACACATGAGCGTCCGTACGTCATCGGCACTGCCGTTCTCGTCGGCCTGGATGAAGTTGGCATGCTTTTCCGACACGGTTGCCGACCCGTACCGAAAGCCACGGAGACCAGCGCTGTCAATCAACTCGCCACAGGTCACTTCGCCGGGAACCGGGTTGACGAACACCGATCCGGCATTCTGCCCACCTGGCTGATTTGCCCGGCGCCACTGCACGATCTCGCTGAGTTCATCCTCAGCGGCCTCTCGACTGCCGGGTGCAAGCTGCAGAGTTGCGTCGATGACTAACTGGGCCGGCAAGAGCCCGCTGCTGCGGAAACGTAACCCGAGTTGTTCGACATCCATGGACTGCACGATGTCACTGTTTGGACCATCAGCGAGGTCAGCCAGAGTGATTGAGGCGAGCGACTCCGACATATCCGATCCATGTCCACCTGCATTCATTCGCACGGCGCCCCCAACCGAACCAGGAACGCCAACCGCCCACTCAAATCCAGTCAAGCCAGCCGAGGCGATCCGGCGCGCTAAAACCGGGAGGAGAACACCACTTCCGGCCTTCACCGTTGAAGTTTTAGTATCGATCTCGATGTCGCTGCAGATATCCGCAATTGAAAGAGCAATCCCGCGGAACCCGGCGTCAGCGACGAGCAGATTTGACCCACGCCCGATGACCAGCAGAGGAAGTCCAGAAACCTGGAGCGCTGCGGCGACAGTTCGGACCTGATCTCGCGCCGTGAGCTTAACAAACAGATCGGCTGCGCCGCCCACGCGATACGTAGTCATGGGGCTGATCAACACATCCCGCTTCGCTAACGGCCCTAGCAATTCCGCAGCGACCGCGAGCGCCTGAGCATGGGCCGATTCCACGTTAGGCCGATCTCCGGGCATCAAGGACTTCTGACGGGAACGATGCGATATCGCCGCATCCCATTGAAATCACAACATCGCCGGATCGGGCTTCACCGGCAACGAACGACACCAAGTCGGAGCGGCTTGGAAGCCAGATAACACGGCTGGCCGGGTGAGCCTCAGTGACGGCATTGACGATCAGCTTGCCGGTTATCCCCGGGATAGGCGTCGTTCCCGAAGCGAAAATATCGGTGAGGACAACGAGATCAGCCTGGCCGAATGCGTCTGCATAGTCTCGCCAAATCTCTGAGATGCGGTTGAAGCGATTCGGTTGGAAGACAGCGATGACACGATTCCAGCCGTCGCCGCTCTCGCGAGCTCCTGTCAGGACCGAATCGATTTCAGTCGGCAAATGGGCGTAGTCGTCAACGAAAGTTGCGCCTCCATTGACGCCGCGGACGTCAAACCGTCGGGCCACCCCACCGAACTTGGCCAGGGCTGCGGCAATGTCGGCGAACTCAACGCCAATCTCCAAGGCCATTGCGGCCGCCGCTAGAGCATTGCGGACGTTGTAAATCCCGCGCATCGGCAGATGGATTGAACCGAGCCGGTCCATACCGTGTGCTGAGCGCCGCGTGACCTCGAATTTGAATGATCCGTTGGCGGCCTCAATGTTGACAGCACGAACGTCTGCCTCACTGCTGAGACCGAACGCGATGGCGCCGTGTCGATCGCCCAGCCGACGGGTTACGTTATCGTCAGCATTGACGATTTTCGGTCCAGTGATTTGCGCGAGGTACTGATCAAAACTGTCGACAATGCCATCGAAACTGCCGTAGTAGTCAAGATGGTCGGTCTCAATGTTCGTGATAATCGTGCCGTGCAACGGCAACTCAAGATGTGTGCCATCACTCTCGTCGGCTTCAACAACGAGCCACTCCCCACTCGACCAATGCGCACCCGTACCGACGTCGGTGACATCACCTCCAACGATGAAGCTCGGCCGCAGGCGAGCTTCGGCCAGCATCAGCATCAGCATGGACGTGGTCGTGGTCTTACCATGTGTTCCTGCGACGGCTAGCGACTTCGCCTGAGCGCAGATCGAGGCCAGCATGCCAGCGCGTCGAAGAATGGTGACGCCTGCGATACGCGCTTCGTCAAGTTCAATGTTGTGCGCCGGGATGGCGGTCGACGCAGTGACAGCATCAACACCGTGAACGTATTTGCGATCGTGACCTACGTGTACTTGCGCTTGCGCTGCACGAACTCGTTCAAGAACCGGGTGTTCACGCAGGTCGCTGCCCGACACGTCGTGTCCCATCTCGGCAAGTGCGATTGCAATTGCACTCATACCCGGTCCGCCAATACCGACGACATGAAGGCGGTGCGGAATCGAAAGATCAAGCGGCGGGATAGGCATCACGATTGACGAGATGATACGGCGACGCGCTCGATCAGTGCTGCCAATGCGCCAGATCGATGGACGTCACCTAGCAGCCTGGCCTGAGCACTCAGTTGAGAGAGCTCTGCTGGGTCGTTGCGCAGCCGTGAGATGGTATCCGCAAGTCCAATTCCGGGGTGATCCAAGTTCTGCTCGGCGAGCAAAACTGCGCCTCCCTGCTCGCTGAGCCATTCGACGTTGCCAGTCTGGTGATCGTCAGTCGCATTCGGCCACGGCACCAGAATCGCCGGCGTTCCGGTGACAGCAACTTCATGCACTGTGCTGGCGCCGCCGCGTCCAACTAGTAAGTCGACAGCCGCATAGACCAACGGCATTTCATCTTCGTATCCGACCAGTTGGTGGAGCACGCCCGTCCCGTCGAGAGCACCGGTGCCAACTTGATCAGTCCCGTCCAGAAAGCGATCCCCAGCCACTTGCCGGACGGCAAGCTGGCCATCGTCAGAGTGCTGTTGCAAATAATCAGCCACCGCACCATTCAAAATGCCGGATCCCTGCGACCCCCCAAGAATTGCGACGACGAAGCGATCATCGGGAAGCCCCAGATGGGCACGTGCGGCTGCCCGGCCAGTCTCTCGATCGACATCCAAGATCGCCTGACGCACTGGCGCGCCCGTGAGCTCGGCTCGCTGGAGCGGCGAATTCTCAAACGCAACAGCGCATGCCGCCGCACGGCGCGCAGACAATCTGCTGGCTTGCCCAGGCGTCCGATCATAGGAGACCACGACAACGGGCACCTTGAGGCGGCGCGCAGCCAACACCGACGGCACACTGGCATATCCGCCGACCGACACAACAACGGCTGGACGACTGGCACGAAGGTCCTTGATTGCCTGACGGGTACTGCGGATCATCTTCGGGACGAAGCCAAGATTGCGGCGAGTAACACTGCGCTGAAATCCAATTACATCATAAAACCGGTGTGGGAAGGGGGTGCCAGGCAGCAGCCGAGTCTCAATCCCGCGTTCGCATCCTGCATAAACGATGCTCGCTGGATCATGTCCACGAGACGCCAGTGCTTCAGCGACAGCAAGCGCAGGGAGGACGTGGCCGGCCGTACCTCCGCCCGTGACGACAGCGAATGTAGACCTCAGCGATTCGGGCATCAGCGACGAGGCGCCCGTCGAGCGACGCTTAGTAATAATCCCGCAGCAAACATGCTGACGAAAAGCGAACTTCCACCGGCGGAGAAGAAGGGCAAAGTCAAACCGGTGACGGGCATCAGACCCGTCACCCCACCCAGGTTGACGATCGCTTGCACGCCGAACCAGGCCGAAATGCCGCCGGCCAGAAGCATTCCGAAACGGTCAGGAGCAGCCAGGGCTGTTTGCACTCCAAAGGCTACGAGCACAATGAAGCCGCCGACCACTGCCCCTGCTCCGATCATGCCGAGTTCGTCTGCGATGATCGAAAAAATGAAGTCACTGTGAGCATATGGGAGAAAGCCAGTCTTAGCTCGGCTGCCGCCGATTCCGGACCCGGTGAGGCCACCGTTCGCAATGCTGACGAGTCCCTGATACACCTGATATGACTCAAACTCTTTGTGCGCTTCGATATCGGTGAAGGCCGTGAATCGACTAAGTCGCCGTGGGCTGGACACGACAAAGATCAGCGCACCGGCGATCGACACGAGCCCCAACATCGAGATTTGATGCATCGGCAGACCAGCAATCCAAGCGACGCTCAGCACGATTGCACCGATCACGATGGCCGATCCAAGATCGCCCTGCGCCAGGCACAGCGCTGCTGCGATTGCAGCAATAGCAGCCACGGGAAGCGCCGTACGAGGGAGGTCCGCCATCCCACGCTCGCGGCGAGTCAGTAGGTCTGCAGCGACGATAACTACTACAAGTTTGAGGAACTCAGACGGCTGCATCGAGAACCCACCGAACCGGATCCACGAACGAGCGCCGTTAATACTGACGCCGAGACCCGGCGCAAAGGGCGCTAACATAGCGCCCACGCCGAGTACCGCAAGGGGGATCGCGAGCCGTCGCCACACCGTGTATGGCACCTGCGTCGCGATGATCATGCCGACGAGACCAAATCCCGCCCACATCGCCTGTCGCCCGAAGACGGCATAAGGGGAGTTGCCGACGTTGACCTGGGTGATTGCCGATGCGGAAAGCACCATCACAAGGCCGAGCATCACGAACACTGCGACGATGCCCGCAATCACATAGAAGGTACCCGGTGGCGGGCCAAGCTTCGCCCGAGTCCTCCAGGCTGACTTCGTTACGTGCCGGGCCGGTTGCAACAACAGCCGGCGGCGTCCGGCAACAGTTGTTGAGCGTGGGGACTTCACACGCTGAGCAGCTCGCACTGGCGCCGTGGACGCAGTCCGGCGTTCCAGCGCCGCCCGACGGCGGTCGGCAACGGTAAGTGTTGATGTCATGCAGAGACCTCCTGCGAAAGAGCGGTGACCAAGCAGCGAAAAGTGTCGCCACGCACTTCGAAATTTTCAAACTGATCGAGGCTGGCACACCCCGGGGAAAGCAGAACGACATCGCCATCGCTGGCCCACTCAGCCGCCCGGGCAACAGCGCTTTCGAGCGTCTGCACATCGACAACTCGCTCGGCTTTGACACCTGCTGCGATAAACATTTCGACGATGTTGGGCCCTGTCACACCCAGTCCGAGCACTCCTTCAAAGCGCTCGGGTTCCGCTGCCATCGACGACAAAGCAACTCCCTTATCCGCTCCTCCCGCAATCAACACGATCCGCTCGAACGACCTGATTGCTGCAGCTGCAGCATGCGGCGTCGTAGCCTTGGAGTCGTTGTACCAATCGATGCCGTTGATCGTCGCAATGTGTTCCAGTCGGTGCGGCGGGCCGACAAAAGTTGCCAGACCACCGGCAATAGCTGGAGCGTCAGCGAGGCCGGTCTCAAGCACCAACGCCGACGCGGCCAACGCGTTAGTAACATCGTGAGGCAGCCGTCGTCGAAGCGATGCCAGAGGAGCGATATTGCCATTGGGCCCGATCAGTACTGCATTCTCGACTCGGTAGTCCGCAGCCGGACCGCCGAAACTGCACTGTCGTCCCGGGGCTTTGGCCAGCTGAGCCATCACAATGGGGTCCTCGGCGAAGCCAATTGCAACGTCAGCAGCGGTCTGATTCGCGAAGACCTGCGCCTTGGCGGCCTCGTACGTGCCTATGGACCGGTGCCAGTTCAGGTGATCTGGTTGCAAATTAAGCCATGCAGCAGCGTTGGCTCGGAACGTCGGGGTCCAAGCGAGGCGAAAGCTGCTGCACTCGACAACGAAAGCGTCGTAGAGCTCGTTACCGGCTTCGTCAATAGCCTCAATAGCGTCAACAAGCGGCGTGTCGGTGTTTCCTGCGTCGATTGAGCGTATGCCAGCTGCTCCAAGCAGGTGCACCACGAGCTGCGTCGTTGTGGTCTTGCCATCGGTTGCAGTGACTGCAAGCATCGGGCGGGGTCCGCCCGCACGTTGCTGCTCCCAGCGGTAAGCCAGTTCGATCTCCGAAACGGTCTCGATGCTGCGGGCGAGCGCCGCTTCGATGATGGGATGCGTCTCAGGCACACCGGGCGCCGGGCAGAGCATCGTGCACCCCTCAAGGAGTTCATCAACGGATCGAACCGAGGAATCAATCAGATCCACTCCCAATTCAATGGAAGTCGCAAGACGTTCCGGGGTGATCGAGTCGTCGGCGACAATGACGTCATACCCGTGACGCAACAACGCCCGCACGGTCGACTTTCCTGCGACGGCGAGGCCATACACCAGAGCCTTAGGAAAGTCGTCAGGAAGTGGAGTCATGGAACTCAGAGGCCGCCTGCAACGTTGGTGAAGTCGGCGATGAAGATCGCAACGGCCGTGGCGATCGAGATGCCGGACAAGAGCCAGAAGCGAATGATTACCGTGGTTTCGGGCCAACCAATTAACTCGAAGTGATGGTGGATCGGCGACATTCGGAAGAGCCGTTTGGTGCGACCTGATGCCTTAAATACGACCATCTGAATCGCCACCGATCCCGCTTCCATCACGTTGATCCCACAGATCAGAATGATCAGGAGCATCGTGTTGGTGGTCAGGGCCAAAAAAGCGAGCGCCGACCCGATAGCCAAGGCCCCAACGTCGCCCATAAAGATGCGCGCCGGTGCTGCATTCCACCAAAGAAAGCCGAGACAACCGCCAGCGAACGCAGCGGCAAACACGCCCATATCAAGCGGGTTGACTGCTCCGGAGTAGACGTCAGGGTTACGGAACAGCCAGTAGCCGATCAGAGTAAACGCTCCGAAGCCCATCAGCGCCGAACCAGCGGCGAGGCCGTCGAGACCGTCAGTGACATTTACTGCGTTGGTCGTTGCCCAGATAATCGCTCCGGCGAAGAGCACCCACACGATCGTGGGTACCTCTACGCCGATCTCTGGCCGGGTAATCGAGATCGTCTCGGAAATTCCGGTTCCGATGACAAGAAACCACGCCATGACGAAGCTGGCAAACATGGTTATGTAGTTCTTCTGCTTCCAGAAAATGCCACGGTTATGCCGCTTACGAACCTTGATGTAATCATCAAGGAAGCCCATGACAGCAAGGAAAAGCACGCCGCCCCAAACGATCATTGTCTGATTGGAGAATGCGAGGTCTCGGACATGGGCGACAACCCAGCCGACAAATGCGGCCACAACGATTGCAATTCCGCCCATCGTGGGCGTGCCTTGCTTCACCATGTGATGTTCAGGCCCGTGATCCTCTTTTCCAAGGATCGGCTGACCCTGTCCACGAGTCTGAAAAAAGACAATGAGGTACCGGGTGCCGAAGAGCGAGACAAGTGTCGACACCGCAGTGGCGATCATGATGGCGATCACAAGAGATCCATGCTTTCTGGGGTTGTTATGTCCAAGAACGAACGGGCAACGGCCCGGTCGTCGAACGCCACGACATTGCCGCCGAGGTCCTGTGTTAGTTCGTGCCCCTTGCCCGCAATGACGACGATGTCGCCCGAGTGAGCTGTGCCCAGGGCAGTACCGATCGCCAGGCGCCGGTCAGATTGAGAGACAACACGATCACGGTAGCGGTCGTCGACACCCTCGGTAATGTCATTGATGATCGAGATCGGGTTTTCCGTGCGCGGATTGTCAGAAGTGATGATCACCCGATCTGCTCCTGCCACCGCAGCTGCGCCCATTGCGGGGCGCTTGGCACGATCCCGATCACCTCCGCAGCCGAACACGACGATTACCGCTGCGTCGGCCGCAACAACCGAACGAGCTGCGGCTAATACTTCGGCGAGCCCATCAGGGGTATGGGCATAGTCGACGACTACCGTGAAAGGCGCTCGACTGTTATCCGACGGGCCGATGCTCTCGAAGCGGCCCGGGACAACCGGAAGACGGCTCAGCGCCGATACTGCGATTTCCGGCTCAACGCCTAATGCCACTGCTGATTCGAGAGCAGCCAGCGAGTTGGAGACATTGAAGTCACCGCCAATTGCAACCGAGACGTCATAACCACGCCACCGGTAATCGATTGTGTTGGCGGACACCCGGACATCGCAGAGACTAGAGATACTGAAAGGGATCACAGTGATGTCCTCATCGCTGGACGCAATCACATCGATCAGAAGTCGGCCATGCGTATCGTCTGCGTTGATCAGAGCAAGCGACGCGAACTCCGACCGAAATAGTGACGCCTTGGCTCTAAAGTACGCCTCAGGGGTTCCATGCAGGTCAAGGTGATCGTGTCCCAGGTTGGTAAAGACGATCGCATCAAAGCACGTCCCATCGACACGGTGGAGCGCAAGCGCATGCGACGAGACTTCGAGCACCGCAGCCTGTCGGCCCTCTGCCACGAAGTTCGCAAGCGTCGACTGCAGCTCCGGCGCTTCGGGTGTAGTGCGAAGACCGTGCAGCGTCCCGATACGTCCCGTCGCCCAATGATTTGCTTCGAAAATTGCAGCGAGCATTGCACAGACCGTGGTCTTGCCATTAGTGCCTGTCACGCCAACAGTTTTCAGCGTTGCTGATGGCTCACCTGCAACAAGCGCACTGACTGGACCCAATCGTTGCCGAACACTGTCGACGACGATCTGTGGCACGCCCAGCAAGTCGGGTTGCGTCAATTCACGCTCAACCAACAGCGCGGTGGCGCCAGCCTCAACTGCGGATCGGGCGAAGTCGTGTCCATCCGCCAGATCGCCGACGAGGCAAGCAAACAACGCGCCAGCCTGGACCTGTCGCGAGTCATGCGTAACGGAAGTGACAACTACAGCAGCGGCGGCAGAGCTAGCAGGAACGATCACCGCATCTGCTGACTCCAGCAAAGCAATGATGCGACCGACTTCGATCATTCCTGACATCCCGTGCTGCCTGGTGCGGGCTGGATTCCCAACTCGTGGATGAGCGTGGGGGCTAGGGCGGCGAAGACCGGCGCTGCAGCGGTGCCACCGAAACGATTATTCGTGCCTGCCGGCGGTTCATCGACAGAGACGAGCACAGTGACCTGCGGGTCGTCAGCCGGAAAGAATCCAACAAAGCTTGCATAGTAAATCCGCTGACCCTGCTCGTTGTAGTACGTCCCGTTTGGTGCCGCCTTGAACGCCGTTCCAGTCTTGCCCGCAATGGGCAAGTTGTCGACCTGCGCCCGCTTTGCAGTGCCCTCACATACGACTCGCTGCATCATGGCAGCGGTTTGGCTTGCGGCTTGTTCAGACACAACCCGTCGGCTTGGGGCATCCGGAGCCGAGGTCTGCGCTCCATCAGGTCCCACAACTGCGCGTACAAGCTTAGGTGCTACATAGATGCCGTCATTGGCGATGACGTTGACCGCCGCCGCTAGTTGGAGTGAAGTGCTCGAGACGCCCTGTCCGTAGGACACCGTTACCCGCTCGGAGCCCCAAAGTTCATCCGGCTCCTTAAGGATGCCGTCCGACTCTCCGGGGAAGTCCAGCGCTGTTCTCTCACCGAGGCCGAAGTCCGTCATGTATTTGTGGTGTTCGAATCGTCCGAGAGCTTGCTGCACCATGATCGTGCCGATGTTCGACGACTCAGTGAGGATGTCAGAAACAGTGAGATCGAGGTCAGGGTGTTCGTGGCTGTCCTTGAGTAAATCGTCTGCGTACTGCTTACGCCAAGGCACAGTGAATGTTGTGTCGGGCGTGACCGCTCCAGCATCAAGCGCGCCAGCCACCGTGATGACCTTCGCAACCGAACCGGGCTCATACGCATCGACGGCTGCAAAGTTTCCGTTGGTAACTGCGTAGCCGCCCGTGTCGTCGTCGCGCCGGACCGAGGCCATGCCGAGAACCTCGCCCGTTGGCGTGTCCAATGCGATGACAGTGCCCCCCTTAGCCCCAATACGTTCGAGCTGGGCGAGCAGCACCTGCTCGGTAGAGAATTGAATCGAGCGATCAAGAGTGAGGACTAGGTCATCTCCATCGACCGGCGCCTGAGTGATCGACTCCGAGCCGGCAATTGTGCGCTGCCTGGGGTCAACTTCGCGCGTCATCGAGCCGCTCGTTCCGGTCAGAACGTCCTCGTATTGTTTCTCAAGCCCAGCAATGCCCTCGCCGTCGATGTTGGTTCGCCCGAGCACACTTCGACCCGTGTCGCCACCTGGCATCTCTCGACGCGACTCGTCGTCAACATTGACACCTGCGTGGCCCAGGTCACGAATGAACTGTCCAATGTTGGCGTCGATCTGCCGAGCGACGTAGACAAATCCACGTTCTTTGCGAGCAATTTCATCGAGGAGATCAGCGCGTTTCTCATCAGAAAGCTGAAGCAGGTTGTCGAGGTCATTGATGACCACAGCGCCATCCACGATGAGCTTCGGGTTGATCGAGATCGATGCGGCTGGCACGGACATCGCAAGTTCGTTGCCATGACGATCAAACATCGTGCCGCGCTGAGCCGGCAGCGAGTAAGACCGCGTCCACTGATCAGCACCGGCAGACCGCAGGCTGTCGGCTTCTTTAGTTTGCAAGTATCCGACACGAGCGATGATGCCACACAAGATCAACGCAATGGCCGCCAGCGCCAGACGCAGTCGACGTTGTGGCCGGCCGACACCACGCTCAGCCGCCCGCAGGTCTGGCTTAGGAGCACGAACGTTCCGCCGTGACCTCTGCTGAGATCGTTTTGATGCCCGAGACGGCAGGCTAGGTCTCGTGCGTTGGCGCGGCCCGACCGGCGAGCGCTGGAGCTCTCGTTGAGCGCGTTCCCCTGTCCGTTTGGTTGCACGACTTTTCGCTCGCGCTGGAGCAGCACCCTTCGATGCGACCGGGCCAGGCGCAACTGTCCGCGACGACGAGCGACGAGTTGATGAATGAGTACCTCGAGGAGCAAGACCGTGTGTGCGAGTCGCCATGCTTAGACGCTCCTAGGGCTGACCCGCTGAGACGCGCTTGACATCACTGAACTGTTCGAGTGGGTCAGTGTCAATGATGACATCGCGCGACTGATCGTCGACAATGCCGGCTGCAGCAAGTTGTTGCGCGAGCTGCCAGGGATCGAGTTCGACAAACGTGCCGGTGTCGCCTGGGTTCATACCAAGAGCGCCTGCGGCGGCGGCAAGGCGAACCGGGGAGCGCAGTTCAGCGCGCCGGTGACGAAGTTCGTCGAACCGCTCACGCTCTTCGTTGACAGACCGCTCGAGAACGCCGATGCGAATCTGCCGCTCGGCGAGTTGCGTATGGAAGACCGCCGCAGCCAGCATGCCAGCGAGGATCACGAGCAGCGCGAAGCTACCCAACACAGCTGGCCAACGGCGGCGCGGTGCAGGCGACAGCTTCAGGGAAGCGCGGTGCCCAACAGGCTCTGCCGTCCGCCGAGCACTCTCCGTGCTGCTCCGCAGGGGAACCGCCATCAGACCGTTCCCGCCGATTGACCATCTGATTTGCGGACTGTTTCAATCCGTTCGACAACGCGAAGGCGGGCCGAAGCTGCTCGACGATTCGACGAACACTCGCCGTCGGATGCACGCTTCGGTACGCCTCGTACGATCCGCACGGTCTGGACGGCACCGCAAACACAAGGCAGGTCGTGCGGGCAGCCACACGCACCGGCAGCAACAGCAAATCGCTCCTTGACGATGCGATCTTCACCCGAGTGATACGACAGCACTACGACTCGTCCACCTGGAACAGTGGCCTCAACAGCTTGATCGAGTGCGTCAGGCAGAACATCAAGTTCTCCGTTGACCTCGATGCGGATGGCCTGGAATGTGCGTTTCGCAGGGTGGCCGCCACTTCGGCGAGCGGGCGCTGGAATAGCGCTCGTGACGACCTCCGCTAAATGGGAGGTTGTGGCGATAGGGCGAGCAGCAACGATTGCTGCTGCGATTCGGCGAGCAAATTTCTCATCGCCGTACTTCTTGATGACCCGAGAAAGTTCTTGCTCGTCGTACCCGTTCACGACGTCAGAAGCGGACCAGTGCTGGTCGCTGTTCATCCGCATGTCTAGTGGACCGTCATTTCGATACGAGAACCCACGATCGCCTCGATCAAGCTGAGGTGACGAGACACCAAGGTCGAAGAGTGCGCCACTAATCTCGGTAATCTCGTGGTCGGCCAGGGCTTTGTCGAACTCATCGAAACGACAATGGCTGGTCCTGAACCTCTCGCGTTGAGCCTTGAGTCGCTCAATCGCTGCTCTGAGCGCGTCGGCGTCCTGATCGATGCCTAGAACGTCTAAATGAGGGTGGGCCCCGAGAATCGACCCAGCATGCCCTCCACCACCAAGGGTGGCATCCACCAGCGTGCCCGCCGGGACGTCGGTGAAAAGCTCGGTGATCTCCGTCAACATGACCGGGCGGTGTTCGAAATCGTTCGCAGCTGCCGTAGCGCTCATGATGCGTCACCGGTCAGTTCGTTACTTCCGTTGTCGCGGTGTCTTGCATACGCGAGAGGTTCCCAGATCTCGACATGGTCAAGGTCCCCGAGCACAATGATGGCGGACTGCGGTTGGATTCCGGCAAATGTGCGAAGTTCTGGAGAAAGAGTGACGCGACCCTGTTTGTCGATCGATGCTTCACTTGCCGAGGCAGCAAACGCTCGCTGCCGGTCTCGTGTCGCTTCGCCGCGTTTGACACGGGCGATCAGGTCCGTCGCTTCATCTTTAAACGAGTCGACACTGCGAATGCTGACGCAACCATCTTCGCCAGAAAAGAGATAACACAAATCGCCAAGGGGATGCCTGAAGGTTGGCGGCAGCGCCACTCGTCCTCGATCGTCGAGCTGTCGCTCGTGCACCCCGACAAACACCGGTTGCATCTCGTTCCTGCCATCTCCCCCGGGACGGGCCTGTCACTACCGGCGAACGAGAGAGATCTCGCCAGCACGGCCCATTCTGCCCCCATTTGCCCCCATCGTCAACCATATCCCCCCATATTTTCCCACGAGGACCCCATGACGCCCTCCTCCTCCCCCCCATTCCACCGGATTCGAGACAGGGGATTTTGGCCCTTCCAACCGATCAGTTGGGTCCGTACCATTCGATCAATGATCTCCGCCGCGCACCCGACCCCGCAGCCTCCGCGTAAGGGGTCGCTTAACAACGTCCGAGCAGTAATCCCTGCGACCTGCTTCGAGCAGGTCCAACACTCAAGCGTGACTAACGCTTACGTCACAACGATCGAGCAAGTCCACCGAGCACAGACTGCACATCATCAGGATCAAAGGCGGCAACCGGGGCCAACTCCTCAACCGTTGGGCGCCCGGCCACGTTAAGCAATCCAACAAGGCACGCCGGGTCGTAGCTGCGATACCAACAACACTGCAAGCGCGAGCCCACCCTGGTGCGGCGTTGACTAATGCCCACAAGCTTGCGTCCGTCGACGAGGACCTCGCCGGGACCAAATCCGTCGAAACAGACCAGCGTCGACCACGGTGTCGAAACCATGCCGGGACCTTTGACCGTGATCTTGCCATCGATCTGAGGCGCGAGAGACTGACCCAAACGCTCCCCGAGCCACGACATGGGGGCATGTACGTCACTGCCCAGTCCGGCGACAGCACCGGTGGGCACGATGACGTCAAACCACACAACCTGGCCAGGGATCAACAGAACCGCTCCTCCCCCACTTCGTCGACGAACGATCTCGACATTCGCCTTGGCACACGCCACTTTGTCAACGACTTGTTCAACCCGCTGGGTTGAACCGAGCACCAATGCTGGCTCAGTTAGCTGGTTCCACCACACCTGTGGCGCCAGGTTGGCAGGAAGTTCGCGACCGTGAAATTTTCCTGGCGATTCGGTGAACTCGGCAAGTTCGAACGTAGTCACAACACCATCGGCAGGTAGCGGCGCCAGGTGTCGGGCACTGAGTTCACCGACACCACAACCCATGTCGTTGAGCGCGGTGCACGACACGGCCGAGCGAGCCGCATGCCCGCCTCTTCCGGCGTGCGGTCTCGCTTGGCCAGATTGCATGGCTTGCAGGCCGCCGCGACGTTTTCCCAATGATGCCCACCGCCGCGCGATCGCGGAAAGACATGATCTATTGAGTCGGCATGCGCACCGCAGTACTGACAACAATGTTGATCGCGAGCGAAGATCGCTCTCCGAGACACGGCACTACGACGCACATATGGCATTTTCACCATGTACCGCAGCCTAATGACGGAGGGTTGCACAAACTCGAGCATCTCGGAGTGAAGCACGATGCCGTCGTCTTCGAGCATTTCAGCCTTCTCTGACAGCACCAAACAAGTAGCTCGGCGGGAAGAAACAACAGACAGCGGCTCATAGCTAGCGTTGAGAACGAGCGCACTGTCCATGACTAGTCCTACTGATCAGTCAACATGCCGGCGACGGCGGTCACTTTGTCCGATCCCATTCCCGACACCATTGCAGATATGTCACCACATCGTCAGACTCAGGTCGATGCGCCGCTTCGCCATATTGAGTGACGAGACGGAACTCGAGGTACGCCCCTGAAGGAACCGGCAGAAACGGACGGCGCTTCCACCACCCCGGCGTAGCCGTTCGGCGAGCCTGGCGAATCGCTGTTGGCCATAATCCGGGCCGGCGGACAAGACCGCCGAGCGCTCTGATCATTTTTCACACCTCGTTGGGCCAAGCCTCACCGCACTAGCGCTATTTTACCGGAGCGGGCGGGCGGGGCTCCTTAGGCAGACCGAGAATCATCTCGCCAATGATGTTTCGCTGAATCTGCGAGGAGCCGGCGTAAATCGTGCCAGCCCGAGCGTTGAGGAATGTACCAATCCAGGATGACGGATCGTTCAAAGCGCCCGAATCGTCCGAGCCAAATGATGAGGGGGGCTTGCGGCCTTCCCAGTGCAACGCATCGGCGCCGAGAATATCCATCGCTAGTTCAGTTACCACCTTGTGGTACTCGCTCCACTGCAGTTTGCCAATGGCAGCGTCGGGGCCCGGGTGATGCCCAGAAAGAAACTGGGTGAGGACTCGTTGACCGAGAAAACCCATGATCTGGACCCTCGAGTAGCACCAGGCTAGCTTCTGGCGGATGTTCGGATCGTCTGCAAGACCGCGGTCCTGCGCCATTTCAAGGAGGCGCGCAAACTCCCCCTTGAAGCGGATCGGACCGGTCGCTGCGGCTTCACCGCGCTCATAACCGAGGAGCGACATAGCGACGGCCCAGCCGTTGTTGACGCCGCCGATGACGTTCTCCTTTGGCACACGCGCGTCGGTGTAAAACACCTCGTTAAATTCACTGTCTCCGGAAATCATCTTGATAGGGCGAACTTCGATACCCGGCTGGTCCATCGGCACCAAGAGGAACGAAATCCCCTTGTGTTTCGGCGAGTCGGGATCGGTGCGAGCGAGAGTGAAGATGTGGTCAGCGAGGTGACCCGCAGAAGTCCATATCTTCTGACCATTCAGAACCCATTCGTCACCGTCGAGTTCAGCTTTCAGCCCAACGTTGCCTAGGTCTGAGCCAGCGTCAGGCTCGGAGTAGCCTTGACACCAAGTGTCCTCACCCTTGAGTAGGCGGGGCAGGTAGTGCGCTTTCTGCTCGTCAGTGCCCCAGACAAGAATCGTGTTGCCAAGCATCTGAATACTGAAAGCATCGTTGGGGCCTCCGGTGGGGACACCTGCCTTGGCGAATTCCTCCGCCAAGATGACCTGCTCGGTTGCCGACAAGCCGGCGCCGCCGAACTCAACCGGCCAACCCGGGGCAAGGTAGTTGGCTTCATAGAGCGTGTTGCGCCACTCGGTGACGAATATTTGGAGTTCGGCATCTTGAAGTCTGCCAATCCCGTTCCAGTTGGAGGGGAGCTTCTCGGCCAGGAAAGCTTGCACCTTTTCGCGGTAAGCCTCTGCATCTGCGGTATACGTCGGATCCATAGACTGAACACTAACGGCTGCGAGTTACCGCGCGGTAGCCAAGCAACGAAACCACACCGCGCAAATCGAAACGAACCTCAACTAGCTAGCGGAGAACGAGTGACGCAGCTGCGGTTAGGGGCGAGAGACGCTCGTGAGGTTCGATGACCTGAAGCCCTGACAAATTCGTCAGCCTCGACCGCACCGCCAGCTCGCGGTGCAACGATTCGAGCAGAGGATCGCCAAGCACATCGATGACGTTGCCCGACAGAAACACCGTGGCCACGTCGAGAGTGGCGCAGACCGATGCCAGTGCCCGGCCGATCATGATGCCAGTTCGGTCAACGATCGGTGGCGTTGCTCGCCCCAATGGACGGTTCAGTTCGGCTTCGAGCGCACTTGAAGACACGTACGCTTCGAGGCAACCAAGCGCCCCGCATTGACATTCTTTACCGCCAGGCTCAACGTTCAAGTGAGCAATCGCTCCGGCATTGCCCAACGACCCAGACAATCGCACGCCATCGATAACGCAGCCGGACTCGACGGTTGTATCAATTTGCACTTTCAGGTAGCTCGACACCCGGGTCGCCTCTCCAAGCCAACGCTCCGCCTCGGTAATTGCGCCACCTGCCGTATCCAACTCGACAGGCCGCCCCGTAAGGCGTTTGAGGTGCTCACGGAGCGGAAAGCTCGTCCACGCTGGCACGAGCGGAGGGGAAACGGTTCCAGCGCGGACGTCAATCGGTCCGGTGCAGCTAGCACCGACAGCGCCCGGTGATCCCAGTTCTTCAGGGGCAGCTGCGATAACTCTTCGAATTAACTGCTCGAGAGTTTGCCAGACGTCGCGTGACGGCGTCGTGACGCGGTCACGCAGCAGCACGGTGCCGGAGGCGCCGACAATACCTGCGGCCAGGCGTGTCGGCTCGACGGCGACCGCCAACACGTGGTCTGGTGAATTCATCAATGACGAACGTAGCGCCGACTTCCTCGGCACCACGTTTACATCTACCCTTTCAGTTGTGACAGTTGATGTTCAAGCAGACGGAACGCCTACGGACGCACACAGGTTTGTCAACGCCTCGACTACCGCCACCGACTCCGCGCGGCGGGGTTTTGCAGCTCTCTTCGACGCCATCACCGCCAACATCGAAAAGGCGATCCACGGTAAGACGGAAGCCGTCGAACTCGCCATTATGTGCATGCTCGCCGAGGGCCACCTTCTCGTCGAGGACGTACCTGGCGTCGGTAAGACCAGCTTGGCCAAAGCGTTGTCAGCGTCCGTGGATTGCGTGTGGAAGCGGGTGCAATTTACTCCAGACCTATTGCCGACTGACCTCGTCGGCGTCAGTGTTTATCAGCGTTCCTTGGAGAGCTTCCGCTTTGAAGCCGGCCCGCTCTTCGCCAACATCGTTCTCGCTGACGAGATCAACCGCGCCTCCCCGAAAACGCAGTCAGCATTGCTCGAAGCCATGGAAGAGCGCCAGGTCACTGTCGATGGCGTGAGCCGCCAGCTCGCCCCGCCTTTTATGGTCATTGCCACGCAAAATCCGGTTGATCAGGAAGGGACCTACCGGCTTCCAGAAAGCCAACTCGACCGTTTCCTCCTTCGTATTTCCATTGGCTACCCGGGCCGCAACTCCGAGATCCGAATGCTCGATGATCACGGCTCAACCGACATAGTCTCCGGCCTTGGCCCGGTGGTGTCTGCCCAAGAGATCAACGGCATGATCCGCGCGGTGCACACGGTCTACGTAGCGAGAGCGCTGAAGTCGTATCTTGTCGACCTCGCCGAGGCCAGCCGCCGCCACCCCGGAATCGAACTGGGACTGTCCCCGCGGGCCACGCTGCAGCTTGCGGCGGCGACTCGCGCCCATGCTGCGGTACGCGGCCGCAAGTACGCGACGCCCGACGATGTTAAGGCGGTGAGCATCTCGGCATTGGCTCATCGCATCATTGTGCGTACTGACCGTGGGGCTGCCCTCTCCCCCGAGGATGCGGTGCGCGAGGTCTTCGAGGCCGTCGCCGTTCCGGTCGCTCGGTGAACCCAGCTATTCGCGAACAGCGCGGGATGCGGCAGTCATGCTGACACGTCAGGGATGGAGCAGCCTGGCCGTTGGGATTGCTGCCATCGTCATCGGACGCATCTTTGCCATCATCGAGCTGTTCGTCATCGGCACTGGCTTCGTGGTTGCCGTCATAGCCGCCTTGCTATTTGTTCGGCTTCGCCGCCCACGCGTGGCGGCAATGCGCTGGGTGCACCCAAACGTAGTCGTAGCGGGTGAAACTGGGCGCGTCGATTTGCTCATCGAGTATCAGAGCTCGATTCGTTCGACCAGCTTTGAGTTGGCCGAACGGGTCGGTCGAGCCGATGCAACCGACAACGTGGCCCGACTTTCGGTTGCTCCGCTCCAACCAGGCATACGGTCATCGGCCGGATACCAACTCCCAACGGCGGTCCGAGGCATCGTTCTGCTCGGCCCGCTTTATGTGGAGGTTCATGACCCGCTAGGGATTGCCACAACCAAAGCGATAGCTGCTGCAACCGACTCGGTCACGGTGGCACCGCGAACGCACCTACTGAGGATGCCGGTGCTGGGAAAAGGCCAACTCGGACGGGACCTCGCTGCCCGGGCACGTCGGCTCGGTAACGGTGAGTTTTACGGGCTCCGCGCCTACGTACGCGGCGATGAGCCGCGGACGATCGATTGGAAGGCCTCGGCACGCTCCGAGGATCTGTTGGTCAAAGAGCACACAGGTCAGGTGCTCAAGCGCTGCACCGTGGTGTTCGATGCCGACCCAGATTCGTACCTTGATGCCGATGGCTTCGAACGTGGTGTCACTGCCGCCGCAAGCTTTGTACACAGCTCCGAGCATGCGGGACTGACCACACGATTTGTGACTTCTGGTGGCATCGATCTCCGGGGGCCCGAAGCTGGTGCCAACACGCTGAAAGTATTGGCCCTCATCGAGCCCGACTCGTCTCCCCTAGGCCAGCTCAACCGTGACCCGGGCGAGGGTCTCGGACTGATCGTGTTCGTCACCGGGTCGCACGGGAGCGCTGGGTGGCGCTCGGTCCAAACGATCGTTGATCCAACCTTGTCCGCTATTGAGGTCACGACCAATGCGCTCACCGAGTCTGCCATTGGAGTCTCAGCACGCAGCGAAGTCGAGTTTCTCAACACTTGGAGTGCGATCAACGGGGTCGACGCATGACAATGACTGACGAACAGCTCCCTGCCGTGGCCGCTTCGCCACAACCAGGTCACCTACAGACGCCCCCACCTCCAACATTAGTTAAGGCAAGGCTCACCACCGAGTTGCTCGCCTCCATCGCGCTAACTGGTTTTTCGATCGCGGTTGCAGCCGGCTACGCGCGCGTCTTTACCGGCTGGGACTTCTTCGGCGACTTGGTTGTGCTCGCTCTCAGCGGCCACGCGTTCGGCTTTGTGGCCCGCCGGTTGCGGCTCCCTGGCTTTGTGTCGGTTCCATTGACAGTCGCGCTGATGGTCTGGATCATCGCCGCCGTTCATTACCGCGATTCCATGTGGCTTTTGATCCCAACTGGCGACACCCTTGAACTGTTCCGCCAAGAGATTGAAGCCGTTCGCCAGCAGTTCCGGACTGAAGTGGCTCCGGTGAGTTTCGAAGGCGGCTGGGACGTGCTCGCTGCGATCGGAATCTCTCTGGCCGTCGCTCTCTCGGATGCATTCGCGTTTCGAGCGTTAGCTCGCGCTGAGGCTCTCGTTCCCGGTGGAGCGTTGTTCATCTTCATCGCTGCACTTGGCTCCGATCGCAGCCGAGTTGCGTTGGCCACAGCGCTCGTGTTCGCCGGTGTGGTAGCTACAGTTGCCCTGCGCGCCCACCACGCTCCGCAACGCGGAGCAGTTATCGGCGCGCAACGTTCACCGATCAAACGAATCGTGCCTGCTGCGCTTGGTACGGCAACGGTTGTGGCCCTGGCAGCCTCTTTCATTGGGCCACGACTTCCCGGTGCTGACACCAGCCCCGTTTACGAAATTCGGAGCAGTGGGGGCGGCCGTGTCACAAATGTGATTAGCCCGCTTGTCGATATTCACTCAAGGCTCACTAGTCGGTCTAACGCGGAATTCTTTTCCGTCCGAGCTGACTTCGCGTCGTACTGGCGGCTCTCCGCGCTCGCCAGTTTCAATGGCAACGAGTGGGGGCTACCCGAACGCTCTCTCACCAGCGCGGACGGCGAACTGTCCACTGCCCGGGCAGGCACGGACGAACTCCGTCAGGAGATCACGATCGCAGCGTTGGGTGACAAGTTCGTGCCCACTGCTCCCGATCCCGTCGCCGCCTCCCCGCAGAAAGGACTTCGCTGGAATGCTGACTCGTCCACGCTCCTGAAAACCGACGGCAGCCTTATTGCCGGGAGCATATTTGAGGTCGTTTCTGCCTCACCGCGCTTTGATCTCAGGACCCTTCAAACCGCTACCAGTAACGACGCTGGGGACCCGATCTACCTGGAGCTCCCCGACAACTTCCCCCTATCGGTTCGCGAACTCGCCCGTGAGGTCACCGCTGTTTCGACGACTCCATACGAGGCCGCAATCACGCTCCAAGACTGGTTCCGCAGTCAGTTCGAATACAGCCTTGAGGTGCAGACCGGTCACGGCAATAGCGCGATTGAGGATTTCCTCAGCGACCGTATCGGGTACTGCGAGCAGTTTGCCGGGACCTACGCCGCAATGATGCGGACGCTCGGCGTACCCGCTCGCGTGGCGGTCGGGTTCACGCCGGGAAACTATAATGGAGAGCGGTACTCAGTGCTGGGCAAAAACGCCCACGCTTGGCCAGAACTTTGGTTCGATGGACTCGGCTGGGTTTTGTTTGAACCCACTCCAGGCCGAGGCGCCCCAGGTGCCGAGTACTACACCAACGTTGCGTTCGACCAAGACGCAACGGGAGTCGATCCCGGTTCATTTCCAGACGCTTCACCCGAAGGCGCAGCACCTGAGATCCCCGTCTCACCAGCAACAACCACCGCTGGACCAGTTGCGACCGCACCCGATGGCATCTCTGCCAGCCCAAGCACTAATAGTCAGCCTGACGAATTTACCGGGGCTGCAGCCGGAACCCCAAAGGAGAAGAGGACCTCGTATCCGACCGGCCGCCTGATGGTGCTGCCATTGATCGGTGTGGCAGTCGCTGCCCCGGAACTCACACGACGGTGGCGTCGCCATCGTGCATCCACCGACAGCGCAGCCACCATCGCGCTACTCTGGCGTCAGTCTCTGGGCGGCCTACACGATGTAGGGGTTCACCCCGCCGCATCGTTGACGCCTATTGAGTGTGCTAGGCACGCTTCCGTCACACTTCCAGTTGTTGCAAGACCTCTCGCTTCGCTGGCGGAAGCGGTCACCGAGGTGTCATACGCACCGAGCGGTGCGGCAAATCAGATAGCCGAGTGCCGCCAATGGAAACGACAGATTGAGCGAGCGGTTAAGGATTCGCTCTCGCCTCTGGCACGAGTCCGACGGTACTTCACCCGGCTGTCGTGAGCGCCGAGACGGGCGCCTTATTCACGAGCCCTCTTTGTCTCGAGAGACCGGCCTGCGGCTAGCGCTGAGCCACGCTGAGATCGGTAACTGCCCTAGCCGGTCGCGCCCAACCAAGCGGAGTTCGGATTCGAGCATGACTGCCATGACCAAGACGAGCACGAAGCCAGCGAAGGCGAGGAAGAAGCTGATAGCCAGGCCACCGATAGTGATCGCAAGTCCAAGTAGCAGCCCCACAACGAGAAAAAGCGAGCGCCGTCGAGGTACTCGGTACCCCTTCTGCGCAAAGGTGGGGTCCTGCTGAAGTTCATCTTCGATCTGGCGAAGAATGCGCTGTTCGTTCTCGGAGAGCGGCACCCCTTCATCATCGCACGTTCAGGGCCGATCCTCAACGCGGGAACCAAGATCATTCCGTGCCGTTGCGTCACTTGACGGCCAACACGACGACAAGTACCGCCGAAAGCCCGCCAGGCACAGCGCTGGCCATCATCGGCGCTTCAGAAATTTCCTCCAGGACAATCCGGGAGATCATTCTGAATCAATCCTGTTCAAGTGTCCCAGAGTTGCGTCGCGATCGGGACTTCAAGCAACTACCACAGTCACTACAAGCCAACTGTCGAGCGACTCACTGATTCGGTCCCCACTGCTGCTCGCCTCGCTTCACGTTTCGCATCGCTCCTCTGCGAACTGCGCTTGCTGGCCCAATAGCGTCGCCTCCGAACCGATCTCGAATTTCATCCAACGCAGCATCAGCCGCTCCGTAGGCCGGTACGTCTTCGGCGGCTTCATTGAGTGTCATCTGATGGAACACTGGGCCAAGATTTGATCCGGAGACTCCGAGAAGTCGAATGCCTGGCGAAGGATCAATCGTTTCCAAGATCGGCGCCAATATTTCCATGATGCCCGCAGCGCTGTCGATTGCTTCCTTACTCGTGGTCGATCGGGTAATCGTGTGAAACCCATCATCGAATCGGACCTTGAGTTGGAGCGTTCGGGCGCCCACTCCCGCCTGACGCAACCGGCTCGCAACCGCGTCGGCAAGACGCACAAGGTTGGTTTGCATCTCCGAAACGCCGCACAAGTTTTGCGAATACGTCTCTTCGTGTCCGACCGACTTGGCATCGCGGTCGATTTCGACGGGGCGGTCGTCAGAACCAGTCGACAAAGCAATGAGATGATTGGCTTGATTTTGCCCGAGCGCAGCGGCAACAACGGCCGGTTCGATGCGACGTAAATCCTCCACGTGCACAATTCCCAGGCGATGAAGGCGATCGAGCGTCGCTGGCCCCACGCCCCACAGTCGTTGCACGGCAAGCGGATCGAGGAAGGCCTGCTCGGCATCGGGGGCCACAACCATGACGCCACGGCCCGGTTTGATGCGGTCTGGCAATGCTCTTGGCTTAGCCTCAACCGACGCAAGCTTTGCGAGAAACTTGTTCGACGCCACTCCGATACAACAGCCCAACTTCAGTTCGGCGCGCACATCGTTGCGTATCTGCCACGCAATATCCTCTCCACTTCCGAATAGCCGTTGCGATCCGGTGACGTCGAGAAATGCCTCATCGAGTGACAATGGCTCGACTAGTGGCGTGTAGCGATCCAGGATGTCGCGCACCTGGGTGCTGACTCTTCGGTACATCTCATGGTCACCGGGCAAGAAGATCGCATGAGGACAGCGCCGGCGGGCGATCGAGGATGGCAATGCCGAGTGCACACCAAAGCGCCGGGCCTCATACGACGCCGCAGCAACGACCCCACGATTGCCAGTACCGCCCACGACCACGGGCTTGCCCGCCAGATCGGGGTAACGAAGCAATTCAACCGAGACGAAGAAGGCATCCATGTCGGCATGCAATATGGTCCTAACCGGCCGCCCCACAACTAAATCATAGGTGCTCTCGAGAACGCTCAGCTTGGCTTCAGCCAAGCTCTGGGTGAAGCTAGCAAGACGCCTGCAAGGCTTCTCTTTTGCGATAACCGGGCCACTTAGTTAGTCGATGGCCAATCGGCGGCTGCCGAGCTTCACCTAACGCGGCGCGACAGGTCAATCTCCACAGCATCGCTAACGTCCACGTGGACAGGCCGTCGTGCGTCCGCATCGAGCAACCAGTCAGTCAGTCATTCAGCCAGTTGGGATGACGATGCCCCAGACTCGGTGCTTGCCCACATGCCTTTGACCTTTAATTTCAGTGGCGACCAGCGCCGCACGCCCGCCTTGACCTCCAACCAGTCGTGCTGTCCGCTACCTTTTCGCGCTTGGCCACACGTAGAAGGGTTCCTACCCCCTATCGATCGTTTATTGCACCTGCTCGTTTGGGGCTAGCAGCGGCCTTGTTTGCGATCGCTAGCGGCTGTGCGGAGAGTGCAACGAGCGAGCCCCAGGACGGGTCGGTGGATCTGCAAGATGTGTTGGTTGATCTTCTCCTTGCCGAGATCCCTACCGAAGTACCAGAGAGCGTCGAACAATGTTTGAGGGATGCGGTCATCGAGCTGCCCGAAGACGATGTAGCGCTCGCTGTAGAGCAAGAGGTGGCGCTCGCTGTGGGCGAAGAGGAGGTAGCCGATACAGCTGCAGCAAATTACGATGGTTTAATTATTGAAGACAGTCCATTTGTTCGTGACGCACTTGGTTGCGTGGACACCGACCTGTCTCTAGACGAAATCGCTCAGCAGCTCGCGGCAGGCCAGCCCGGCATCGATGGGCCTTGTATGCATGCCGCAATTAGTGCTATCGAGTCCAACGCTCACCGCAGTTCGTCCTCATTCGATGAGTTTGAAGACTGCCTTCGTCCGAAAATTGCCGGTGGAGCGAACGCTGGGACTGGCGGCAGGCCTGGAATCGATCTCTACTCGATGTTTCCCTTTCTGTTTCCGGGTGTATTTGATTGTCTTCTGTACGACGTTCAGGGTGCTGAGGTGGCAACTGTGCCTGCGCTTCCGGTTCCCTGCGAGGGCCCAAAAGTCCTGTACGTCGTTGGAGGTCTGCCCGCCCTTGAGGCTGAATCCCTCGTTAAAAGCAAAGATGAGTGGAGAGAGATTTGCAACGAGGATCTTGAAGCAGCGCTAGGCGCGCCGGTCGACCCATTCGGGATTTGGCAGAGCTTCACAATATCGCCGACCGGGCCGGCGAATTTTACGGAGCTTCTTGATCCGTCGATCCTACTTTGCGGTGTCACATCAAAAAATCGCGATCCAGAAACTGACATCTGGTGGGGGAAGTTTGACCCTCAGCAGTGGATCACTCTGGAACCCGGAGACTGCTTGGTCGCCGACGACGACGGAGCGATCGGTTTGAACCAGCCGATCTTTTGTGATCAGCCACATTCCGCCCAAGTCACCCGCATCTTGGACCTGAGCAAGTTTAGTAACCGAGCGGCTGCATCGATGGCTTACCAGTCTTCGTGTTCAGCTGAGCCGGGAGCAGTTCTTACGGACAAAGCCCGAGTGACTTTCATGGAAATTAAAGAGACAAGTTGGGAAGTTGGCCGCCGGGATTGGCCGTGCCTCGCCAGACGTATTTCAGAGCCGGTTAACGGAACTGACGCTCTTATTATCTCAGGCCCTTAGAGCGCTCGTCAGCGACACCAGTTGATCAGCGCAACAAACGAGATAGGGCGACACTGCCTGACTAAAACGGACCTCTGGTGGATGAACCGATGAACTGAACCATGCATCAAGTCCCGACATTAATGGATCTGCGATGGAATCTTGCACGTCCACGGCCGCTGCCACTTATGTCGACTGCGACCACGTAAGTGCGGGGGCGGATCACTGTGATGTTCCGTTCCGGTGAAATCCGATAAGCACCGCAACAGTTCGCGATCTAACAAACGATCACAGCAGTCTGTTGCGAAACGCATGTTGCGTCGTTAGCTGTCGTGACACCGTCGAGGCCGTGAGATGGGCCGTAGCAATTACCCGAGTTCCTGTCGCTCACCGTGGACAGCAAGAATGTCAAATCGCAAAAGTCGCAATCGACCGAAGGAAGTGCTGCGTCACCATCCCTCGTTGTGATGTATCGGGGGCCTACTGTTTTTACATGATTAAAAACCTGTTTAATTTTATCCTGTCCGTTGCAGCCATGCTAATCGTGGCTCTCATCGTGACGTTCCCAGCAACGTGGCTCCTCATGCTCTTTTTGGGCAACGTGATGGACGTTGGTCCGTCCTACTGGGGATCGCTCCCGGGCGGCATTCTGCTTGGAGCGATCATTGGCGCCTCTGGCCACAACGACCAGTGGAACGTATTCGTACGCTCCGACAATTACTGAACAGAGGACAACCGGCAAGGCGGTAGCGGCTCACCAAGACGCTGAGATGCGTCACCGATACCCTTATAAACAATGGAAGAGATCGCTCGCCCGTTGTCAGCGCTACCGCCAGTCGGTGTCCGAGTCGGCGCATTTATCGCCATCTGCCTCAGTGGACTAGCCGGGGCATTGATCGGATACTCACTGATCGCGCTTCAGTGCGACGGTAATTGCGGCCTGCCGCTTGGTTTAGGCATTGCCATAGGCGCCGTGGTAGCCGCCGGGGGCATGGCCGTTGTCGCCGTGCTCGTGATGCGTGCGCTGGGTGAGTGGCGCGAGGTTACGGACCGAAGCGACGCTGGCCATGCTCCGCTCTGATCAACCGGCTGATCCTTCCAAGCTGCGTACGTTGGCCGAAGACCTGGCACGAGCTGCCGGGACGACTGCGCTGGCCGGCCGGCGCAAACTGCCGGCCGGCCAGCTCCCAAAACACAACACCAAGTCCAGCCTCACTGACCCAGTCACAGAGTTTGATTTTGCTGCAGAGGCCTACATCGTCAATGAGCTCAGACGGCACCGGCCAGACGATGCCATTGTGGGCGAGGAGGGCGCTGGGGACAGCGGCACCAGCGGAATCGAATGGCACATTGACCCAATCGACGGCACGGCCAACTTCTTGTACGACCTCCCCGCATGGTGCACTTCCGTAGCCGCTGTCCACAGTGGCCGGCCAACAACGGATGCAATCGCCGGCGCTGTGTACATACCGGTGACCAACGAAATGTTTTCGGCGCATGCCGGTGGCGGTGCGACGCTCAATGAACTCTCGATCTCGGTCAGCAAGGCCGACGCAATTGCGATGAGTTTGATCGGGACCGGCTTCAGCTACCGCCAAGATCAGCGCGTTGTTCAAGCGGATCGCATGCGGTCGCTTCTACCGCAAGTGCGCGATATCCGCCGGTGCGGATCGGCAGCAATCGACTTGGCGTTCGTTGCGTGTAGTCGACTTGACGCCTACTTCGAAGAACATCTGCACTCGTGGGATATGGCGGCAGGCCTTCTCATTGCAAACGAAGCCGGCGCCAAAGTGTCCGGACTCAACGGCGGTGATCCTGACGAATTAGGCGCAGTTGCAGCTTCGCCGGGAATCCACGCCGCTCTGCTTGCCGCTATTCAGTCGGCGTCGAGCTAGACCATCGCACCACCGTTCGAAAATTTTTTTGCCCTCACTGCTTACCATGGTCGTCAAACTGGTGCGGTTTGGGCCATCATGGGAGTGTGGGAACACGAATCCTCGCAGTTGAAGACGACGAACGCATCCGATCAGCGGTCAAACTTGCGCTCGAGGATGAGGGGTGGATCGTCGATGAAGCCGAAAGCGGCGAAGAGGCGATCGACAAGTTCAATCGTGCAGCACCGGACGTCGTTCTGATCGACATCATGCTCCCAGGCATCGATGGCTTCGAGTTATGTCGAACTCTGCGCCGCACTAGCGACGTTCCTGTTGTCATGGTCACTGCACGCAATGACACCCACGACATCGTTGCTGGACTTGAAGCTGGAGCAGACGACTACCTCACCAAGCCATTCGCACCCAAAGAACTTTCGGCCCGCATCCGAGCACTACTGCGTCGCATAAAGCCCAGCGCCCACGGACATGCTCGTATCGTCTTCGGCGATCTCGAATTAATTCCCGACGAGGGCAAAGTCTTGCGCGAAGGAACAGAGGTTCACCTCACCAAGACTGAGTTCAGGTTGCTCTGCGAACTTGCCGAAAGCCCCGGCAAAGTGCTGAGCCGTGAAGCTCTGCTCGACAAAGTGTGGGGCTACGACTACTTCGGCGATGGCCGTCTCGTTGACGTTCACATCCGTCGACTGCGAACCAAGGTCGAGTCCGATGCTGCTAATCCGCGTCACGTCGTCACGGTCCGCGGGCTCGGCTACCGGCTCCAAACGTGAGCGAAGGCGGCTGGTTCCGTCGCCTGTTCCGCAAGTCCCGCCCGAGGGCGCTCGGACTCCGGCGCCGCATCTTGCTCACCATTACGCTTGGGTCAATTGCGCTCTCGGTATTTCTCGCTATCACCACGTACGGTCTGACACAGAACAACCTCGTACGCCAAGCCGAGACCGCCGCTGTCCGCGCATCGCTCCGCAACGCACAGAGCGTGACCCAAGACCTCAGTTCAAATCCACCAACAGCGCAGAACGCCGAGGACTCGCTGACCAATATTGGTGTCCAGCGGTTCCTGATTCAGTACCAGGGCCAATGGAGTGGCGGCGTGCCGCCGTATGTCGACT
This sequence comes from uncultured Ilumatobacter sp., assembly GCA_938091165.1. Classification (GTDB taxonomy): domain Bacteria; phylum Actinomycetota; class Acidimicrobiia; order Acidimicrobiales; family Ilumatobacteraceae; genus Ilumatobacter_A. The sequence goes on from CALKNK010000013.1 coordinate 192,958, forward strand.
CAGTTCTTCCACCCGACATGATCAATGACGTACTCCTTCGCGGAGAACCGTCCAAACAGATCGTCCGGGTCGGCGAAGAACTCAACGTGCTCGTTGGCTGGGAAATTCCCAACCTTGGCGGTTACTTCCAGTTCAGCAGCCTTGACGACCAGGTCGAGACACTCGACAGCGTTCGATTCAATCTCCTGCTCGCGTCACTCATTTCGACAGGACTCGGCGTTCTTCTCGGCATCTTCGCGTCGCGTCGCGCTGTGCGCCCTCTCTCGACCGCAGCACAGGCCGCATCGGCGATCGCCGGCGGGAGACTCGATACGCGCCTCGAGACCACTGCGGATCCCGACCTAAGTGTCCTTACCGACTCATTCAACGACATGGCAGAGGCGCTGCAGCAGCGAGTCGAACGGGATGCCCGTTTCGCATCTGACGTCAGTCATGAGTTGCGGTCACCGCTGATGACGCTGTCGGCTTCGGTCGAAGTTATGGACGCGCGACGCGACGATCTGCCTGAGCGCGCCCAGTCAGCGCTCGACCTCCTGTCCGGCGACGTGGCGAGATTTCAGGGCCTAGTTGAAGACCTGCTCGAAATTTCCCGATTCGATGCAGGTGCCATTCGGCTCCACAAGGAGGAACTGCTCGCTGCCGAATTCGTCCGGCAAGCGATCGCGGTCAGTACTGCACCACAGCTCCTGCTCCGCGTGTCAGAACGTTCCGAACTAGCAATCATCCGAGGCGATAAGCGACGACTAGCTCGCGTTGTGGCGAACCTCATTGACAATGCTCTCGCATACGGCGGAGGGGAACCAGAAATCCTCATCAACGTAGTTGAGCCTGATGACGAGCCCATGGCTCACATTCTGATCGCCGTTGTCGACAACGGCGCAGGTGTGCCACCTGAGGAACGCCAGCTTGTGTTCGAACGCTTCGCGCGTGGCGGTGGTGCCGGGCGCCGCACTGGTAGCGAAGGTGCCGGCCTGGGGCTTTCGCTTGTCGATGAACACGTGAAAATGCATGGTGGGCGCGTTTGGGTTGAGGATCGTCTCGACGGACAATCTGGCGCACGTTTTGTTATCGAGCTCATGGCCACGGAATTGGACGACTGATGCACCGAACTCGTACCAGCATCATCTGTGTGGTGCTCAGCCTTACCGGGTGCACTATCCAGATCGACGAAACCACCCGTCCTGTGCCCGACAATGAACGCGGGCAACTCGGGGAGCAATCGACCGGAGACGAAGCGACCGGCTCGAACCGGGTGTTCTTACTTGCACCGGCTGCGGTCGATCAAGAAGCGCGTTTACGATCAGTGCGGCGCGACGTCCCGAGCGATGCAGAAAGCATTCTGAACTCTCTTATCGATGGCCCAAACAGCGCTGAGCGCGAGGCGGGCCTGTCAAGCAACCTTCCCGACGGCCTGGAACTCGACAGCGCACGGCTACGCGGCAGAATTCTGACCGTCAGCGTGAACGACGTATTCGGGGAGCTGACCTCGGATGCTCTACGGATTGCCGTTGCCCAGCTTGTCGCCACGTCGAGCGAAATCGACGGAGTCAACAGCCTACGGCTGCAAATTAGTGATGAGAATCAGTCCTGGCCTATCGGTAACGGCCAAAACACGGATCGTCCTCTCACTGTCTACGACTATCCCGGCTTTGTCGAATCGTCTCAACCAGCCTATCCGGCTATTCCAACCGCGAACAGTTGAACCAGGCACGCCGATTAGGCAAAGAAATGTCGGGCAACGCCTTCGTACAGTTCCATGTCGACCGTGCGAGTCTTTCCAACTGCAACCGCAAGATCCTCATGGATGATCTTGTCACCACGGAGCACCGCCATCTTGCCCCAGGCCTCTTCATGAACGGCGTCGATCGCAGCGACGCCGAATCGAGTGGACAGAACGCGGTCAAACGCGGTCGGGGTTCCACCGCGTTGCACATGACCCAACTGAACGACTCGCGATTCGAAGCCGGTTCGTTCCCCAATGGCAACGGCGATGCGGGTGGCAACACCACCGAGTACGACGTGCCCGAATCGATCGAGCACCTTGTCCTCCATCTCGAGGGTGCCGGGGATCGGCTCAGCGCCTTCGGCGACGACGACGATAGACGCAAACCGACCTCGGTCATGACGGCGACTCAGACGAGCGCACAGTTCGTCTAGGTCGAATGGAATCTCAGGAATCAGCACGGCGGTCGCTCCTCCAGCGATACCCGCTGAAGTCGCGATCCAACCTGTATGACGGCCCATCACTTCGACCACCATGACTCGATCGTGACTCTCAGCTGTTGTGTGGAGACGGTCTATTGCGTCCGTCGCTATCTGCACGGCCGTGTTGAAGCCAAATGTCACGTCCGTGCCAACGACATCGTTATCGATCGTCTTCGGCACGCCAACGATTGGGATGTTGTGCTCGCTGTAAAGACGATAGGCGACCGACAAGCTGCCGTTGCCCCCGATCACAATGAGCCCATCAAGGCCAAGGTCGCTCATGGTCTGCCTGACGTGTTCCACGCCGCCCTCAGTGTCAAACGGACTCCCCCGCCGGGTGCCAAGCACCGTTCCACCTCGCGGGAGCATGCCGCGCATCGATTCGACTGTTAGCGGGACCGTTCGTCGATCAATCACGCCGTCCCAGGCGTCGAGGAAACCGACCAGCTCGTCGCCGTAGTGACGCTCACCCTTACGCACTACGGCCCGGATCACCGCGTTTAATCCAGGGCAGTCCCCTCCTCCGGTTAACACTCCGACGCGCACCCGACTGATCGTAGGCGGCCCAACGCAAGGCAGCACCCTGTGTTCGGAAACGTGCGGGCGAGGTGCTCAATCGAATAATCGGCTGATAAGACTGAGAGATGGCATGGGACAAGACCCGACCGGTTCCCTGGCAGCGACTGATGCGTGAGTGGCTGCTTTACGCAGTCATTATGACTGCGGTATTCCTGCTCATCTTCAACGACGGCAACACCGCCGGCGCCGTTGCGGGCGTCTTGGTGAGCGGACCCCTCTACCTCGGCTTCGGCTGGCTACTCGCTAAGTTCGGCTACCAGCGCAAGACGCTCAAAGAATTGCGCACGCCGCAAGCAGCCGCCGCCGCAACAGGCGATGATGATCGTTTGGGTGATACAGCCCTCACGCGTCGGTCGGTCGCGCCCAGCAGTCGGACCGCTGGTGGAGGCAACCGCCCTCCAGCAAAGAAGAACCGACGGCGCTGACTACTCTGCGAGCGTGAGAAAATGTGTAATCGCCCTCGACGCCGGTACTACAGGTGTGCGCAGCCGCGCCGTCTTCGCTGACGACACCTCCACAGTCGCGTCATACCGCGAGTTCACTCAGCACTACCCCCAACCCGGCTGGGTCGAACATGACGTCAACGAAATTTGGGATGCTGCAGTGGCGACCCTCAATGGAGTGATCGAGCAGGTTGGCCGCGAGTCCGTCGCTGCGATCGGCATCACTAACCAGCGCGAGACGGTAGTGGCGTGGAACCGTTCGACTGGCAGGCCGTACGGCACAGCCATTGTGTGGCAAGACCGACGCACCGCTAACCGGTGTGACGAACTCGCTGCAGCGGGCCACCTCGACCTTGTACGCGAACGAACCGGACTGGTCCTCGATCCCTACTTCTCGGGAACCAAGTTCGAGTGGCTCTTGCGCGAGCGGGACATTCCGGTCGATGATGACCTGGCTTTAGGCACAATCGACGCTTGGCTGATCTGGAACCTCACCGGCGGGGAGGTATTTGCCACCGACGTGACCAATGCCAGCCGCACCATGCTCTGCGACATTCGGACCCGAACGTGGGACCCCGACCTGTGTGCGATGCTCAGTGTCCCGATGTCGGCGCTCCCCGAAATTGTCCCGTCCAGCGGTCGTATCGGTGTCACCTCCGAGCACTGTGGCGTCTCTACCGACATTCCAGTCAGCGGGGTTGCCGGCGACCAACAGGCGGCGCTATTCGGTCAAGCCTGCACCGAACCTGGCATGGCAAAGAATACGTACGGAACTGGGTCGTTCGTCCTGCTCAATGTTGGCGAAATCTGCCCGCCACCGACAGAAGGCATGCTCACCACTGTGGCTTGGACGCTCGCCGACGGCACCACTCACTATGCACTCGAAGGTGCCATCTTTGTTACCGGCGCAGCAATCCAGTGGCTACGCGACGGTCTCAGCATTATCGACGACGCTGCAGAGACCGGCCCCTTGGCCGAATCGGTCGATGACACCGGCGGCGTATATTTCGTTCCCGCTCTCGCCGGCCTTGGATCGCCATGGTGGGATCCGTATGCTCGCGGCACCATTGTCGGGATAACCCGAGGCACTGGAAGGGCACAAATTACCCGCGCCACTGTCGAGTCGATGGCGTTTCAGACCCGCGACGTGGTCGACGCCATGGTGGCCGCAAGCGGCACCACCCTGAAGGAACTCCGCGTCGATGGGGGAGCTTCGATTATGGACTTCCTATGCCAGATCCAGGCAGACCAGCTCGGTGTTGACGTCCTTCGACCAGGCGATCAGGAGACAACGGCTCTCGGCGCTGCATTTCTTGCCGGCCTTGCTGAGGGTGTCTGGGCTAGCCCTGAGGAAGTCCAGGCGCAGTGGTCGCTAGATGCGTCATTCTCCCCCAGCGAGGATCGTGCTCGGGCTGATGTGCAACACGCCCAGTGGCTGCGTGCCGTTGAGCGCTCCCGCAGCTGGGTCCACTGAGTTTGGACCCTACAGCAGAGCGTCGGCGAGGCGACCAAGCAGGCTGACCCGCACTCGTTCGCGCTCGTGGATTGGACGCTGGGCGCGGCCTGCAGCCACGTACAAGCCTGACGCGACCAGGTGAGCCCAAACCATGTCGTTCGGCGCTGCATCGTCGACGCCTTCAAGGTGCTCACTTCCGGCAAGAAAGGCCTGCAGCCAGCCGAGTTCTGGCGCCTCTCCGTAATCAACGAGGGTTTGGCCGTCACGCATGGCCACCACCCAGTCGGCGTCAACCACACGTTGCAAACCAGAGCACAGCACCTCAAGGCGGTCGTTCGGGTCGCACTCAGCCATTGCAGCGCCTATCGCCAGTGCAGCCAGGTTTGTATCGATGCGATCGATCTCCACTTGGCGAATATTCTCGACCGACACTCCGTCGACGTCGTCGATCTCCGCAGACAGCAGACCGATCAACTCATCCCCCGGCAGTGCAACCGTGAGTTCGTCGATCGCTCGTCCCGCCCCCTGTTCGAGAATCTCGATCCCTAGCACGTCACCGCGTACCGCACCGATCCTGCTTGCGACTTGACCGAGAGCGCCCGGGCGATCCGGCATCCAGACGCGGATAACGACAGTGATCATGGCGGGGAATGTAGCGACCGAGTGTTACCGGCAGATTTCGTGCAGCTCAGCTGAGCTTGGGCAAGCCGCGCTTCAAGTTCCGGATGGCCTGACTAACGCGCAGCTCGTTCTCAATGAGTGCAAACCGGGCGAAGCCTTCGCCGCCTGGGCCGAACCCCACGCCCGGAGAAAGCGCGACGTCTGCCTCGCGGACGACGTGCGAACAAAACTCAACCGAGCCCATCTCAGCGTATGTCTCAGGGATCGGCGCCCAGACAAACATCGTTCCACCGGGCTTGGGCACATCCCATCCAATCCGGCTGAGGCCGTCGATGAGCGTGTCACAGCGTGACTCGTAGACGCCACGCACTTGATCAGGGAAGTCAGCAGCCTCGTTGATAGTCACCGTTGCGGCAATCTGCACTGGCTGGAACATGCCGTAATCTAGATAGCTCTTGATCTTGACGAGCGCCTGCACTACATCGGCATTACCGAGCAGAAAAGCGCACCGCCAACCCGACATCGAAAAACTCTTCGTCATCGAATACAGCTCGACGGCACATTCCTTGGCACCGTCGGCCTGAAGAATGCTTGGTGGCTTGTGACCGTCAAAGCCGACGTCGGCGTAGGCATGGTCGTGGACAACAATCATCTCTTTCTCGCGGCAGAAGTCAACAACGCGCTGCATGAACGCCAGATCTACTGTGGCGCCTGTTGGGTTGTGCGGAAATGAGATCACGAGGACTCGCGGCTTGGGCCAGCCAACATCCCAGGCGGTGTTGAGGCTGTCCATGAAGTCGTCAGCGAAGTTCTCGCGCTGGCTTGGGTTCGCAAGAAACTTCATCGGAACCTGCCGCAGGTCGGCGCCAGCGAAGAGCGGGCCGTACATGTGGATCGGATAGCTCGGGCTCGGCACGATGGCCGCATCGCCACGATCAAGCAGCACCCACATCAGGTGAGTGAAGCCCTCCTTGGAGCCAATTGTGTTGGTGATCTCGAGCTCAGGGTCAAGATCGACGTTCCACTTGTCTTTGTAGTAGCCAGCAATGGCCTCACGGAGTTTTGGGAGCCCTCGGCTCAGCGAGTACCGGTGATTTTTCGGATTTTGGGCGGCTTCTGCAAGTTTAGCGACTGCCACGTCGGGCGAGGGAATATCAGGGTTGCCGAATCCGAGATCGACGACGTCATGACCTGCGCGCCGTGCCTCGATTTTTAATCCGTTGATGATCGAAAAAACGTACGGGGGCAGGTTTTCGATTCGCCGAAAGTCCATCACCGAAAACTAGCGACTCGACCCCCCGACGGCACATGCCCATTCCATCCGTCACACCTCGTAGAACGGAAATAGCGGCTGAGATGATCGCACAGCAAACATGTCTCCCGCGTTTCAGCGGGACCCGACCGAGATACCGGGGAGCAAAGCAGCTCCAACGGCGCCCGCAAGCGGGCCCCACTCGGCAAACTCAACACGTGGCATCGGGCGCAGGTCCGGTTGATAGAGCAACTCTCCGTACCAACGAACAATCGGATCGAGATACAGGTCTGCTCCTGACGCCAGCCCACCGCCCAAAACAAACATCTCTGGGTCAAACGCATTCGTCAGATTCGACAAACCCAACGCAACCCAACGCCCGAAGTCGTCAATAACAGCAAGCGCTTCAGGATCACCTTCGCGCGCTGCAGCCTGCACATGCTCACCACGGACCGCTTGAGCATCGCCGCCAGCCAGACGCACTACGTTCTTGAGCCGTCGGCCAGTTGCAGCTTCGCGCGCCAGCATCGCTAAGCCTGAGCCAGAGGCATAGCGTTCCCAGCAGCCTCGTCGACCGCAGGGACAGCGCGGCCCATCTGGGTGAACGACCATGTGTCCAAATTCCCCAGCAAATCCATTGAGACCACGCTGCAGCGCGCCATTACTGACCACTCCGCCGCCAATGCCGGTGCCGAGCGTAATGAGCATCAGATTGTCGACGCCTGTCCCAGCCCCAAGCTGCCATTCGGCGACCGTTGCGCAGGTTGCGTCATTATCAACGACGATCTGGCCGTCAAGCCGGTCAGCCAACAATCTGCGTACACCAAAGTCGGCCACGCCATCGAGGTTGGGAGCAGCACGCAATACTCCTTCATGTGTCACGAGACCCGGAACGCCGACTCCAAGGCTGCCGTCAAGACCGAGTGATTCGGCTAGTTCAGTCAGGACGTCGATCAGCGGATCAAGGCTGCTCACCCCACGCGGCGTCGGTCGACGTTCTTCCGCGATAACCGCCCCAGTTGTGTCGAGAGCGACGCCGAGCGCCTTTGTGCCTCCGACGTCAATGCCGACGCGACGAGCCGGCAGCGCACCGGCCCCTGTCATCTTTCGGCTTGGACCTTTAGCTCGCGCACGGTGTTGAGGATGCGCACTTCTGCGCGCCGTTTCACAAACCCTGGCAGCGGCACCACCAAGTCGATTGCAAGGTCGTACTGGACTTCGGTACCCGCACCTGATGGCGAAAACTTGAAGACGCCGTCGATCGAGCGTTGGATATCGCCCCGCAGCATCCGCCAACCAAGCTCGGCGGGAGCGTTGGTGTAGTCGTAGGCAAGGGTGTAGTGGGTGCTTCGCCCGAGCGCGGACGCCCTGAACTCAACTTCGGACGGGCGGCCCCGGTCGTCAGTGGCACGAACTGTCACGTTCTTGATATCACGAGCCCATTCCGGATAGTTCTCGATGTCGACAGCGATCTCCCAGACACGTTCTGGTGACGCCTCGATGGTGATGCTCTCCGTTGCTGTCTCAGCCATGGTCCTCATTCTGCTTCATGGAGGCGGTTGATGTCCCGTCATCTTGGCGCGAATTGGCACTCATCTCGAGCATCGGGGCTCCAGCGGCATCAAGGCGCGGACCAAAGTCAGCGTGATACGCAGCCCAAAGGCCGTTCATGCCGAGTCCGAACATGGGAACGAGCAACCCGACCGCCAGCGAGGACCCTGGACTGCCGTCAGGTCCGTCGAGTCGCCAGATCGCTGTTCCAAATGCCGTGACCGCCTGAAGCGCCAGCATTGCCAACATGATGCGACGAACTCTTGCTGGAGTGCCAGCGCCGAGTAGCAGGAAGAGCTGCGTCACTGAGACCTCTTCCTCGCGGCTTCGTTGAAGAGCATTCCAGAAACCCCACAGGAATGCGAACACACCGACCATGAATAGTGCCATCGCCGTTACTGCGCCGACCCACTGCGCAGCCGTGGTAAACACTGCAGCGGCAAACACTGCCGTCACCACAAAAAGCGCCGTGCCAACGACGGTGGCTTTCACGATGATGTTTCCCTGTTCCGTCGAGCCCCGCGCAGGCGTGCGGTCAAGTTCGCCGGTGGTCACCATGCCATTGTGCCAGCAGAGTCACTCGAAGACGCCGAGCGTCTCACCAAGACGCTGAGCGAGTACGTCATAAGAGAACTCTGCAAGTACGCGCTCGCGAGATTGCGTTGCCATCGACGCCCGCAAGTCATCGTCGTCTAGGAGTCGCGCAATAGCGTCGGAAACCATCTGAACGTTCTCTGGTTCGCTAACCACGAGACCAGTTTCACCATGGACAACTGCTTCAGCTGCACCGCCTGAGTCGCCTGCGATCTGTGGGACGCCGCATGATGCTGCCTCGATAAACACAATGCCAAAGCCCTCTTGTTCGAGACCGCCCCATCGATTTCGGCACAACATTGTGAACACATCACCACAGCCATAGAGGCGAATCAGATCAGCATTGTCAACGCGACCCATAAACCGTACGGGAGAATCGAGTTCCTCGGCGAGCCGCTTGAGTCGTTTTTCCTCGCGCCCACTTCCGGCAATGACCAGTAGAAGGTCAGGTCGTAGGCCCTTCAGGCGGGCGGCAGCACGAATAGCGGTGTCGAAGCCCTTACGCGGGACCAGCCGCGACACGCTGACCACTAATTCGGCATCAACGGGGAGGCCAAGTCGCTCTCGCGCAGCGATGCGTTCGGACGGCGATAACGGTTCGAACTTGTTGGGATCAACGCCGCATGGGACCACGGTGGTCGGCAGCGGCCGGCCGGCGGCATGATCCGCTTCTGCTGCGGGATACCTGCCCGCAGCGATGATCTTGCGAGCCCGTTTGAGCGTGTAGGCGAGTGCTTGTTTCGACCCTGGCAATCGGCCCGGGATCGTGACCTCCGCACCATGCAAGACCAGGTCGTATGGCACTTTCAACGAGGGACCTACAAGCCCAAGAGGTACTGCCGGGTCGAGGACCACCAGGTCAGCGCCGAAGTCATCGACCAGATTATTTATCTGCCTGACCATCCGTGGATGTGGGAGCAGAAATGGCTCGCTGGTGCGCTCAATCCGATATGGCTCGCCCAAATCGAATTCTGCGGCTCCGTCATAGGGGCTCGTGAGCACGGCAAACTTGTCCGACGGAAGACGATGCCACCACTCCCATAGCAATGACTGAATACCACCGATCTTGGGTGGATAGTCGTTGGTAACAAGCAGATGTTTCATAAGCGTGCGAGGAGTTGCTGCGCAGCCCAGTCGGCGTGTTCGACGAGCGCTGCGTTGGAGTGTTGACGGTAGCGCTCGACCGTGGCTCGGACACGCATGTCCGTCGGGTCGCCGACGTTGCCGACAACTACCAAAGCATTGCGGCGCACTAAGTCAAAGTCGCGGTTGGCGATGTACCACTGACCGTAGCGTTCCTCTATCCAGTTGTCGGGGCGGTCAAGCAGTTCGAGTGCGTCGACCCATGGCTGTGCCTCCGGCGACAGCGCAACCGTGTTCCGCTGGCCGAGCCGCACGGAGACCGGGCAGACGTCTTGGCAGTCATCGCAGCCATAGATGCGGTCGTGGATGGCCGCTCTGTACTCGATAGGAATCGAACCCGGGCGCTGCATCACCCAGCTGAGGCAGCGATTTCCGTCAATGACGCCTGGCGCAATGATCGCATCGGTAGGGCAACCCTCAAAGCACCTCGTGCAGCTCCCACACCCATCAGGGGCGACTCGTTCGTTCCACTCGTAGGCGGCGGTGGTAATAATCGATCCGAGGACAAAGAAGCTGCCAGCACCAGGAATCAGCAAATTCGCGTTTTTCCCGTACCAGCCAAGGCCTGCTCGATACGCCACCGCGCGGTCCACGATGGAGTTGTCGTCGGCGAAGGCGACTGCCCGATGCCCTGAACGGCGGATGAGCTTACTTGCGGATCGCAGGCCTTCGCGCAGCGGTGCGTAATGATCCACCCAGGCGTATTTACCTACTCGGCCGTGTGGACCAGCGTCTGAACCAGGGATTGGAGGTTCGGTATCGGTAAGGTACGGGCGGGCAGCCACGATGATGGACCATGCGCCATCGACTGCTTGCGTAGGGTCGGTCGATCGATCTGGGTTGCGGTAGGTAAATCCCATGTCGGCGTGCAGCCCGGCCGCCTTGCGCTCGTGCAGCGCCGTGCGCGCATCGGTGAGGGTTTCCGCGGAGCAGACGCCAACGTGGGAAATGCCCCAGCCTTCAAGGTGCTCAACGATTTCTTCGATCGATGGAACTGGCTGGGGACGACGCACACCGTCAGCGTACGGAACTTTTAGGCGTGGGAAGGAACGCCATACCTCGCAAAGTCCTCAACAGGGACAAGTTGGATCGGAACGTCAACCAATCCGGACTGGATGAACATCGAGATCGCCATCTCTTGCGAATCGGCAAGACGTGGCACTTCCGAAAGCACGACAGGCACGTAATCGATTGGGCCGTCATCGTTGGCGAGCAAATGCGTTACAAAACAACCATTGCACGCTGTCGTACCTGCGCCAATGCAGGTTTTACAATCGATGGAGAAGTTCTGGTGCCCGGTCATGTTGCCATCATCTACGAGCACTGTCACAGAGATACAGGCTGAAGGGACGGAGATGCGAAACTGATGAGCGACATGACCACCGATCCTTATAACGACAGTGATCCCGGTGCCAGTTCAGCGCCGGGCGAACTAGACGACGTCGCAACTGCCCCCGCTAAGGAACTTCGCAGGTTCAACCGCCGATTGCTTACCGACCCTGTCATCGTCCGCGCCGTTGGCGGCATCGCAATCGGATGCGCTGTGTTGGCGTGGCCAGACCGCACCGACCGCATACTCGTCCGACTGTTGGGCGTTGCTTTTATCTGGATTGCGGCATCTGCGCTTTGGACCGCAGCCCATCACCGAACGCTAACCGCTACGCGGGTCTTCACCGCCGTGGGGGGCGCTACGGCTGGAGGGTTCCTGATCCGTTGGCCTGAGCAATCCGAAATCACCCTTGGGCGGCTCGTGGGAGCAAGCCTCGTCCTGCTTTCGATCAAGACCTACTCGGTTCGTCGAAAAGACCCTGAGATCAAAGTTCGAGGAGTCCGCCTAACGGCGTCGGCAATTTCGGGCGCCGTATTGTTCGCATTTCCGGCTGAGACGCTGTCGGGCGCCACCGTGGCTTTAGCAGTGGCGTGGATCATTGTCTCCACAATTGCCATCTTCGGCATTGTGGATCGTCACGACATCACTGTCGATCCTGATGCTTCGGTCAGCGATGTCGCGCTCGCGTGGCTAGCCAATCGACATAAGGCGGCAAATGCCCGCGAAAATCTTTACGACAAAATTCTTTTTGATGGTCCAGATCAACCTCGACGGATCACTCGCTTTTTCACCTTGATGACCTTTGCTTCAATCATCGCGGCCATGGGGGTGCTGACCGACTCGACGGCCATCGTCATCGGTGCCATGTTGATCGCTCCGCTCATGACCCCGTTAATGGCTATTGCGATCTCGCTCGTCATGGGGTGGCCAAACCGGCTCGCAATGGCGGTTCTAATCGCGACGGCTGGGATTCTTTTGGCTATCGGCATCGGCGTTCTCCTCGGACTAGTCGTTCCGGTCGCCATCTCTCCATCCACGAACTCTCAAATCGTTACTCGATCGACACCAACGCCAGTGGACCTCATTACGGCTCTTACCGCAGGCGCTGCGGGGGCATACGGTCTGTCCCGGCCAGATGTCACGGATTCGTTGCCCGGCGTCGCCATCGCGATTTCACTCGTTCCGCCGCTCTCGGTTGTCGGTATCTCCTACTCCCAAGCTGAGTGGGCAGCCGGCAACGGCGCACTCCTGTTGTTTATGACCAACATGGTGGCCATCCTGATGATGGGTGGAATCACCTTTGTAATGACCGGAGTCACCCCACTCTCCGTGGTCTACGAAGGTCAACGTCGAGTGCGAACTGCCCTGACCTCTGTCCTGCTGCTGGCCCTGATCGTCGTTGGTGGCCTGCTCTTAAATGGAAAGCAGGTCACCTCAGATTCCCTCGACCAATCGCGCACGGTGAAGGCTGTCACCACATGGCTAAAGGATGCTCCGCTGCACCAACTGGTCGAAAGCAGCGTCGACGACGATGTGGTGAACGTCGTCGTGATCGGCCCTGTCAACGGTCTCGCCAACGTCGACGATTTGGCCGATGCCCTCAGCGCCTCTTTCGGCCGCAACATCACAGCAGACGTCCGCATCGTCGTTGAGGAGCGGATCACATCGTCGGGCAGCCGGCCATGATGTACAAAAGCCGAATGAGGGAGGGTGCGGCGTCCTTTCTCGGAGACTTGCGGCGCAAGGTGACGGGGTCACAAAAATACGAAAGGAATTTCGGCGCAGCGCACAGGCCTCTCACGCGAGTTCACCTTGGGAAAATTCTCCGAAATCGAGTGATGGCGGCCGGCATAGCAGCACCACGGGACCGCAAGGCCGCCGACCTCAAGGCAACGACTTGCGCTCATTTACCACCGAAGCCGCCCTTCGCATGGCTGGCACCCACATCTTCGGATTGCCACCCGTCGTTGCGGCAGTGAGTCCTGCAGTCAAAGCAGCGTTCAGTGCTTCATTGCGGTGCCGGACCAGGCGCCCAACAAATCGATCCCGTCTTGCTTCTTGAACGTCCAACGCACCTGACCGATAGTTTGCGCCATATCCGCAGCCAGGCGCCCACCATTGAACTTGGGCTGAAACACCTGAACCTGTCGAACTTGCTCTAAGAAAGTCTGCGCTGGGTCATGCCTCACGGCTGGCCTGTGGTTGCGGTCTGGCGAAGACAACGGAACGGTGACCCACTTCCCACGCCGAAGTACAGACGTTTTACGTTGGATGGCTTCGCGTCGACTTGACCCATCGCTCTACGCAACCCGAACTGGGATTGCTTGGCGCTAGCACTGCTGCGTCCGCCAAAAGGTCGAGACCGTTCTGCACGCCGATCTAGCGACGCCAGAAACTAACCGCAATAGCGTCGAGAAACTTTGTGCTAAACAGATTTCAACCGAAAACAACTAGAAGGAGAAAATGTTATGGACGAATCAACGTGGATGGAAATGTCAGCACAGAATTCCACCCGGCAGAGCTGGTCTCAGCTCACCTATTTCATTTCAGTATTTGCTTTAACAGCCACCATTGTCTTCGACGGCACCGGCGACTACGCACTCCTTCTAACAGTCGCAGCAGTCGGTGTTGGCCTGTTTGGAATCTTGTCTTTCGATGCCGCTCAACAGGGGTGGATGCAAATGGCAGAGTCAATGCCCGACAGCATTGCTTCGACTGCAGTCGGCAAAGCAGCGAGTCAGACCGGTCAATACAACTTTTACCGGGCAACTAATGCCTTATTTACCGCCATCATTTCGGCAGCTCAAATAATAGCAATCAACTAACGTGCAGGCCCGTTGGCCAGCGTTCTGATAACCAACTGTGGGATTTCTTCGAGTCCATGCTGCAAATAAACATTGCGTCCGGCATCAATATCGGTAGCGACGTCAGGCTCATTCTTGGAGTCAATTGGGCTTTTGCCTGGCGCCAGCGATTCAATATCGCTCGCCGCAGTGAACGACCCGCAACGAGGAGCGTCAACATTAATTACCCCATACCAGTGCGGCCGGCCTGTGAACGGTCCCGTTCAATTGACGTTGTCTAGCACTCTTGGTCAAGCCAGCCTTCAGGCATACGCCTCTCCACAGTTGAAGCTCTGCGACAGAAACCCAACGGTGGGCGAAACCGATATTTGACGAGCAGCTGAAGCTGCTTAAACACCGAAACAGTCGAATTTTTAGTCGTTACTTTGATGCTGTCGTTGTTTTGAAGAAAGCTGGTGTATTTCTCAAGGCAACAGGGAGGGCCTCACCCGCTGGTTTCGGTTACTGGGAACGCTGCACAAGCCAATGCCAGGGCGACCTTGACCTAGGAGAACGACTGGACGACCACTCGCCGGTTCGGAGCGATTGTCCAGGGGTGAGTCGCAACGGGTCCAGTCAGGTTTTGCAATCAAATCATGGAGTTTTCTAGATGTTTTGAAGCGAGCCGGAACCGTAGAAGCCGAGTGACCGAAGGGTTCACTCAGAGAATCGATAGCAAGGCGTTGCTGGGGACGACGTTGACGCCGTCTTTACGCACGTCGCGTACGATTTGGGCATCATTGGTCACCACGACGACTGCGTTGTTGTCTGGGATACGTTTCACCTCGTCACGAATGACGTCGTCGGCGATAATGCCCGCTGGCGAATACATGACTCGGGTCAAGCGCCGACGAGAAGCATGTGCTCCTACAACCGACGCACCATCGAAGATCACCGTGACGTTGGTACCAAACCGCAGGGCGAGGTTCTCAACCACGTCGAGCAACACGTTGCGTTGCTCCTCGAGCGGAAGATTCGGCCAGCCGAGCTTCGCCACGTTGTAGCCATCGATAATGAGCTGAGCGCCTGATCGTGCGAGGAACTCTGCCGCTTCTCCAGAGCTTGCGATGACGCCGCCAGGCAAACTGAGCGGCGTTCGCGCTGATCTTCTCTTCGGGAGTGCGGCCTCCGCATCGTTTTCCGAAGGCGATACCAGCAGGGTTTCAAGCTGTTCAGCAAGTTGGCGGGCTGTCTCGGCCGCAGCGACAATGTCGTCGTTGTGGTCCGGCACCTGAATCGGCGTGGGTTCTTGAGCGGCAACTAGCTGGTCCTGAAATGATCGCCGATCGTCCGCTGCAGTCTGCGCCTTGACCACCGCTGCCGCCTCTCGGTCGCGCGCGTGGCGGATCTCCAGCCGCGCGTCTGACAGTTCCGCCTTCATCTCAGCAAGCAGTTCACCGGCTTTCGTGATTTCGGCTCTGAGTTCATGCACTTCAGTCTCTTGAAGCTCGATAATCTCGTTGCGCTGTAAGAGTTCGACACGAGTCCGAGCTGCGACCTGTTCGGCAGCATTGCGGCGCTTGTCTGCACGTCGCAGTTGAGCTTGGGCATCGCCGGATTCCGCAGTGGCATCAATTTGAGCGGCCAACTCACTTGCCGCATCGGCCCAACCGTCTCCATGCTCAAGCCACAGTCGACCTATTTCATCGACGAGTTCGGGAACCGCCCCTGCAGCAAGCCGTGTTCGGAAGACCGGGTCATCGTCGATCACCCGCCGAAGGCGACCCAAGGCAGCGTTTGGGAGTCGTTGCTTGTTAAAGAAAGGCTTTAGCTGCCTTGGGTACGGAAGAGTTGGCTTGCGTTTCTGCCCCTCCGACGCCATGTGTACGGCAAATTCAAGCGCACTGCGAAGGTGCTTGTGCTCGATTTCGGCCATCACGTGACGCTACCCGACGAATCTCACGTGATCTTTTCATCTTGCCGCCACCCTTTAAAGAATAGCGAACACTTTTCTGTATTATTTGATTGACAACGTACACGCGTTCGTGCTTGAGTCGGGCGCATGTCATCCGGAGGCGTTCGAGATTCTTACCAACGATCGTTCGAGGAGCTCGGGCGCCCGCTGAGCGACGTTACGTTTTGTGTCGTCGACTTAGAGACCACCGGCAGCAACCGCGCCGACGACTTGATCACTGAGATCGGCGTCGTCAAAGTCCGTGGCGGAGAAGTACTCGGCACATTTCAAACACTGGTGAACCCTGGTCGCGTCATCCCGCCGAAAATCACCATCCTCACCGGACTCAACGATGCACTCGTCGCTAGGGCACCACGAATCGAGACAGTACTGCCCGCGCTGCTTGAATTCATGGGCGATACCGAATCAGGTGAGACCGTCATCGTTGGACACAACGTCGGATTCGACGTCGCGTTCATCCGTGCCGCCCTTGAGCGCGCTCAGCGACCGAGACTTGAGGGAATCATTATCGACACGGTGGCACTTGCTCGTCGGCTGGTCCGCGACGAGGTACCGAACTGCAAGCTGGCGACGTTAGCCAACCGATTACGTTTGGAACATCAGCCGAGCCACCGGGCACTTGACGATGCGTGGGCGACTACGGATTTGCTGCATTTTCTGATAGGGCGAGCGTCCGGCATGGGCGTTCTCGGACTCGACGACTTAATCGCTCTCTCCAAGCTCGCCGGGCACCCGCAGGCCGCCAAGTTGAATATGACCGCTGATCTACCTCGCTCCCCTGGCGTTTACATGTTCTGCGGCCATCAGGGTCAGGTGCTGTACGTCGGCAAGGCGACCAATCTTCGGCAGCGCGTGCGGAGCTACTTCGGCAGCGACGATCGACGCAAGATCGGGCCGATGCTACGCGAGACTCAGACGGTGCAACATGTTGCACTTCCTGACCCGATCACCGCAGAAGTCATCGAGCGACGGCTTATCGCGCGTATGTTGCCCCGCTTCAATCGGCAAGGCACTCGCTCCGACAAGTACTGCTACGTCAAACTCAACACGGACGAACCGTGGCCCCGCCTCTCAATTGTCAAGAATCCGGCCAGCAGGGGTATCTACCTTGGTCCGCTACCGTCACGCTCAATGGCACGCCTCGTCGTCGAGGCACTCCAGACCGCAGTTCCATTGCGGCGCTGCACGGAGCGACTGGGACGAAACTTTGTCGCTCCCGACGGTGTGCCTACCTGCAGCGCAGCACAGCTTGGAGTGGCGCACTGTCCATGTTCTGGGACCGCCGACGCAGCCGAATACGCTCGCGACGTCGAAACTGCCCGGCGAGCGATGACTGGCGACCCGGGCATCGTCGTCGACCGTCTCCACGACAAGATGCACTTGCTTGCAACCAAGCAGAGGTTCGAAGAGGCCGCTGCAGTCCGCGATCGACTCCAGGCGCTACTTGAGGCGGTGAAGCGCCACCGATTAGTCGAGACGCTGCGATCCGCTGATCGGGCACAGATCACCATTGGGGGAACCACATGGATCGTTGAGCATGCCCGGTTGGTTGACGTCACCAAGGACGGGTTGGCTACCAGAGCACTCCCTGCTGAACCACCTGACTCAGTTCCCCTTGGAACACCTCTCGGTCGCGAAATGATCGACGAAGCGTTGGTCCTCGCAAAATTCTTTGAGAAGCACGCTGACTCGGCGACTGCCACATGCTCGGGCGACTGGGATTTCCCTGTCGCGCGAGCGAAGCCGTCCGTCACCTTCGGACGTTATAGGGGTTGAAATGGGACGAAAGTTTGCGCCACCGCCACGCGTCTCACATGTCTGACCGCAAGTGGGCTTACTGGGCTCGACGAGTCCCCCACCACCGCACTGGATCTAGCAATTGGTGCACTCGTCGAGCGCAGCTGGTTCAAACATCGATCTATCGGCATAGAGGAGGCGAGCCGCGAATCTTGCGCGCTGTGAGCGACAACCCCAACTGGAAGCTGACAACAGCAGCACCCACCGCCAAGGCCTGTCTCGGCTCTTTGTCATTCCGTGCGCTTGACGCAACGAGGTGATTGTAAAGCAGGATCGCTTTATCAGTGCAGCATCCGTACCGGCGATAACGACAAGCCCTGAAATCTTTGTTGAACCATGTTCCTCCCCAGTGCGGATTATCCCCCTCCCTGCCGCCGTGCTGACCTGATCCGCAAGTCAATGAACGGCGCGAGGGCTGAAACCGTCGGCGCGCTACGTAGTTAGCGTTCCAGCCGGCAACCAACAGTGTCGATCGACAGCAGTTTGGTATGTCCGCTGGCGGGCAATGCCGCTGCAACAGACTCAGCGACACCCGGCGAACACAGCAATCCAACAGTGGGACCACTGCCAGACAACCAGCCAGCCCATGCTCCAGCCGCAACGCCTGCCACGAGCGCCTCGTCTGCTCCGTGAACTTTGGGCAGCCGAACGGACTGGTGCAGTCGATCGGCTGTCCCCGACGCCAGTAGCAACGGGTCGTCGTTGACAAAAGCCATCACGAACTGGACCGTCCGACCGATGTTATGGACAGCGTCCGCGCGATCAACCGTTTCGCTCAACGCCTCGCGGGACTTGTCGGTTGACGTCGTTACGTCGGGCACCCAAGCTACGAAGTTGGCTTCGGTCATCGTCGGACCGACCGGCATGGACACCATTTCGCCCTGCACAAATCCAGTTACACCGCCGCGAAGCGAAGCCGCAACGTTGTCCCCGTGGCCCTCGAGCTTCGTTGCAAGAGCCAGGATCTCGTGACCCCGATCGACGATTCCCTCGGACCCGACAGTCTGGACCGCGGCCAACGCAGCCGCACTCACTCGGGCTGCGCCGCTGAAGCCGAGACCACGTCCCATCGGGATGTTGCAACGCATCCACATCGGGCCCGTTCCACCGAGTGCCTCGAACGCGATGCGTCCGGGATGATGAGTATCGATTTGCTGAGCGCCGGGCGGCGCCTTACCAAAGCCGCAGTCGGCATACAGGTTGAGCGCCATGCCGAGTACATCAAATCCAGCACCGAGGTTGGCAGATGATGCTGGGGCCCGCACAAACCAGTTTCTGTCGTAGGTCTTAGTCATGCGTCGCTCGCTGCGGCTTGAGAGACCTCGGCCATCTTGGCGAGTGTCGTGGCGGCACGGTTGTCATCAATCGCTGCGGCGGCCAGCTCAATACCCGCCCCAATGTCGTCGACCTTGCCTGCGACAACTAGAGCCGCACCGGCATTGAGCAGCACGATGTCGCGATGCGGACCAGGGTTACCCGCAAGGACCCGCCGGACGGCCTCAGCATTCTCCTCCGGGATTCCGCCGCGCAGATCATCGGCGACTGCCGGAGCGAGGCCAAGCGCCTGCGGGTCGACATGAAACTCCTCGACAACGCCGCCCTGCAGCGCGAGTACGACCGAAGGTCCGGTTGTGGTCAGTTCGTCAAGCCCGCCACCGTGAACCACCCACGCCGCTGTGAGTCCCTGCGCAGCGAGTGCTTCGACCATCGGCCGGGCGAACGTCGGATCGGCAACACCAATGAGTTGGCGTTGCACGCGCCCCGGATTCGCCATCGGCCCCAGCAGGTTGAACGCCGTTGGCACGCCCATCTCGCGACGTGGCGCTCCGGCAAATCGAAATGCCGGATGAAACGCAGGGGCGAAACAAAATCCGATGCCAGCCTCTCGTATGCAGCGGGCAACGCCGTCGGGCGAAAGCTCTAGGGCCACACCGAGCAACTCAAAGACATCCGCAGTTCCTGTCTTCGACGAAGCGGACCGGTTGCCGTGCTTGCACACCGGAGCGCCGGCAGCTGCAGTGACGATTGAAGCCATCGTCGAGACGTTGATCGAGTGCGAACCGTCGCCACCCGTCCCAACAACGTCAACGCAAGTCTCACGCTCGACGTCGGTAAGCGGAACGATGGCAGCTTCAGACATCGCAACGGCGACTAGTCCAGCCAGTTCGTCAGCGGACTCGCCCTTAACCCGCAGCGCGACAAGGAAACCGGCGATCTGTGCTGGCGTAGCATCGCCTGTCAAAATCTCAGACAGCGCTGCTCCGGTCTGGTCACTCGTCAGATTGCGACCGGCAATGAGTTCACCGATGAGCGTTGGCCAACCGCCGAATTCCTGGAGAGAAGCCATGGGCTAATCGTAGGGCCCTAAACCGTCCGGCCAGAAATATTCGGGTCTGCCGCGGTGTCGGGTTAGGCCGTCTTGCGACGCTGACGGATGATTCGGCGCCGATCGCGTTCAGTTGCTCCGCCCCAGACGCCCGCCTTTTCACGAAGCGTCAAGGCGTGTTCGAGGCAGGTGGACTGCACAACGCAGTTTCCGCAGACGACCTTGGCCGATGCTGCATTGGCTTCGTCGTCCGGGTAGAAGATTTCGGAGTTCAACCCTCTACAGGCGCCTTGGTCCCACCACTTCGGGTCGTCGTCTGTTGATGTTTGTTGTTGCGCCGACATCTGTATAACCCCCAAGGTCGATGCTGGTGCCCACTTATCCGGTGGGCGATCTCATTCCCAATAGAGAATCGTAGGTGACATTGGGCACGCAGCGCCAGCGGAAACTTTCCGAATTCTGTACTTTCTCCGCAATGCTAATTTCGAGGAAGTTCAGACCGAGTCCAGGTCACCGAGCAACTCGGCATGGGTTGCGTCGCTGAGAACCACTGATTCAAGGTAGTTGGGGTGGTAATTGTCGCTACGAACGGGTCCGGAGCGGAGCGACTCGATCTGCTAGAAGGTTAGTTCGAACCGGATGTAGTGCACCGCCGCCGTGACGTGGCTGCGGGTCAACTGAGCAGCATGTTCTTGCGCCCAGCGCCCCGGCAAGTTTTCCGAACGCTGTTCCAAAGCTGCTGCCGAAAATGACAAAACTCGGCCAACGTCACCGAGGTGACGCTGGCCGAGTTCAGGATTCGTGATCAGACCGATGTGATCAGACCAGGTCGAAGCGGTCGGCGTCCATGACCTGTGCCCATGCGGCGGCGAAGTCGTTGGCGAACTTTGCGCCAGCATCGTCGGCTGCATAGACATCGACAATTGCGCGCAGGATTGAGTTCGAGCCGAACACGAGGTCGTTGCGAGTGCCGGTCCACTTGAGGGCACCAGTTGCGCGGTCCTTGCCCTCGAACACGTCTTCGGCGCCCGATGCAGCGGACCACTCAGTGGCCGGGTCCATCAGGTTGACGAAGAAGTCATTGCTGAGAACACCGACCTGGTTGGTGAGCACGCCGTGGTTGTCGGTGGACACGCCGAGCACGCGGAGACCGCCGACAAGGGCGGCCATCGCAGGAGCGCCGAGTCCGAGCAGATGTGCCCGGTTGACGAGTAGGTGCTCGGCAACATGACTCGTGCCCTTGCCCAGGTAGTTTCGGAAACCGTCATTCATTGGCTCGAGCCACGCGAACGACTCTTCGTCGGTCTGCTCGGCGGTGGCGTCGCCGCGGCCGGTGCTGACGTTGACGGAGACATCGTGTCCGCCTGCCTGGGCAGCGGCCTCGACAGCAGCGGCGCCACCGAGCACGATGAGGTCAGCCATTGAGACGTTGACTCCGACGCTGGATTGCACGCCTTCGAGGGCGCTGAGCACACGGGCGAGCTGGTCTGGGTTGTTGGCATCCCAAGCGTTCTGCGGTGCAAGGCGGAGCCGACCACCGTTGGCGCCGCCGCGCATGTCGCTCTTGCGGTAGGTAGAGGCCGAAGCCCACGCTGTCTCGACGAGCTCGGTGATGGTGAGGCCAGCACCCATGATCGCGGCCTTGACCGTTGTCACGTCGGCGTCGCTGAGAGCGGCGCCGGCGGGGATTGGATCCTGCCAGAGCTGCTCGGGGGCGACTTCGGCGCCGAGCAGGCGAACATGAGGGCCCATGTCGCGGTGGAGGAGTTTGTACCAGGCGCGAGCAAACGCATCGTCGAGCTGCTCGGGGTTGTCGCGGAAGCGCTGCGAGATGGGCCCGTAGATCGGGTCCATTTTCATGGCCATGTCGGCCGTGCTCATCATCGGTGCGTGGAACACATCGGGACGCTGGGCGTCGGGGACGGTGCCGGCGAGTGCCGGGGCAGTCCACTGCTTGTGGCCAGCTGGGCTTTCGGTCAGCTCCCAGTCGTTGTCCATCAGTGTCTCGAGATAGTTGTTGTCCCACTGTGTCGGCGTGGAGTTCCAGGCGCCTTCGAAGCCGGAAGTTGTGGTGTGGATGCCGACGCCGCTCTCGAAGTCGTTCTTCCAACCGAGCAACTGCTGCTCCATCGGGGCGCCCTCGGGCTCGGTCTTGACATCACCTTCCGGGCCGGCACCGTGCATCTTGCCGAAGGCATGGCCGCCGGCGACCAAGGCCACGGTCTCTTCGTCGTTCATGGCCATCCGGCCGAAGGTTTCGCGAATGTCGCGGCCAGACCCGATCGGGTCGGGGTTGCCATTTGGGCCTTCTGGGTTGACGTAGATAAGGCCCATCTGCACTGCGCCAAGCGGTGTCTCCAGCACGCGGTCACCGCTGTAACGCTGGTCGTCGAGCCAGACGTTTTCAGGCCCCCAGTAGACGTCTTCTTCAGGTGCCCAGACATCTTCACGGCCGCCGGCGAATCCGAAGGTCTTGAAGCCCATCGACTCCATTGCGACGTTGCCAGCGAGGAGCATGAGGTCGGCCCAGGAGATCTTGCGGCCGTACTTTTTCTTGATCGGCTCAAGTAGTGCACGCGCCTTGTCGAGGTTGCCGTTGTCGGGCCAACTGTTGAGCGGAGCGAAACGTTGCTGACCAGCGCCGCCACCACCGCGGCCATCGTGGGTGCGGTAGGTGCCAGCTGAGTGCCAGGCCATGCGGACGAAGAATGGGCCGTAGTGCCCGTAGTCAGCCGGCCAGAATTCTTGGGAGTCGGTCATGAGCGCCGTGAGGTCGGTTTTCACGGCGGCAAGGTCGAGGGATTTAAACTCGGCGGCGTAGTCGAAGTCGTCTCCCATCGGATTCGAGTTCGCAGCGCCTTGATGCAGGATGTTGAGGTTGAGTTGGTTCGGCCACCAATGCTGATTTGCCGAGCTGCCGGTTGCGGTGTGCGGGCTTTGCAGCACCGGGCACTTTGCCTCATTTGTGTCGCTCATGGTTTGCTCCTTGTTGTGGTTGCGGGATGTTGGGGATGGAGATCTGGTCGTTCTTCTGCGATGTTCACGGCGCCCTGGCGGTCGCGTTTCAGGCGGATGTGCGGCATGTCGGGCAGCGCCCCCAGAAGATGACTTCGGCTTCGTCGACTTCGAAGCCATGGTCGTCACTGGCGGTTAGACAGGGAACTTCGCCTGTCGCGCAATTGACGTCGAACATGGTGCGACAGCTGCGGCAGATCAGGTGGTGGTGATTGTCATCGACGCGGGTTTCGTAGCGCGCTGGTGACCCGGCCGGTTGGATCCGGCGGACAAGGTTCTTGTCGACGAGCATGCCGAGTGAGTCGTAGACCGATTGGCGTGAGATTGCGCCGAGGTGTGAACGCACTTCGTCGCCTAACTCGTCGGCCGTCGCATGCGGGTGTTCCGCAACGACGCGCAGGATGGCGAGCCGTTGAGCAGTGACCTGCACGCCGTGTTGGCGGAGGAGTTCTATCGCGGTGTCGCGCACCCCATGAGTAAAGCAGCAAGTTTGGACAATATCAATTATTGGGACCGGTAGATCAACGTGCACACACGTTTCGGATGGCACTCGACGGCGTCAGCGGCGATCGGTTTGGCCCGGGTCTTCTCAGGGGCGTTTGCAAACCCAGCTGTTCATCGGTGACCAACGGCGAACTTTATCCACCGGCTCCACCTTTGGCGTGGTCGACCCGGTGACCGGTGACCGGTGACCTGATTGTGGCCGTTGCCTCGGCGTCGGCCGATGATGCCAAGGCCGCCCGTACTGCTGCGCATCCTGCGCAGCAGCAGTCGGCCACTACCGCGCCGCGAGTCAAAGCAGAAGTACTGCGGGCTGTGCCGTGGTGTTCGATCTCGCATGAGGCTGTGGTGTCTCGCATCTCTAGACAGGTGTCGAGACACACTCATCTGTCAATCAACGCACAACAGAAGTAGTGAAGACGTCAATGTCGATTCGCGACGCTTACGCAGTCGATATCGACAGCTGCAACGGCTTCGACCGTTTCAGGTTCCGCCTTGCAGCTGCAGGGAGATGCGTGCGTTTCGCCTAAAACGCCGCACGTTAACAACCGGAGGTCTGGACCGGCTAAACGGCAGTTTAGACATGGGATTTTCAGTGCTCTTCCGGTATGCCGTAGGCGCGAGCGATCACTTGCAGAGGGTGCGTCGGAACGCTGCCGGTCTGCTCCAAGATTGCCGTGTTAGCGAGATGACAGTCACCTGCGATGGCGTCACCATCTGCTTTGCTAATCATGTCGCCAAGCTTCTCGGCGATAGGAATGGAAATGTCTTCATTTTCAGCCCGAAACCCCCACATGCCATCAATGCCGGAGCACTGCTGCACCATCTTGACCTTGGCACCGGTGAGCTTCATCAGGTCCCGGCTCTTGAAGCCGATGTTCTGCGCCCGCAGGTGACAGGGCGTGTGATACGTGATTTTCTCTATGGTCTCACCGTCGAAGTCGGTGTCGAGCATTGTTTCGTCGGCTTTGTGTAGCTTCATGAGGTACTCGGCGGCGTCGTAAGTGTGTTCGGCAACGAGTTCAGCGTCTGGACCGCCGACATAATCGAGGTAGTCCTTTTTAAGGACGTAGCTGCACGTAGGCTGGGGAACGACAACGTCGGTGCCTGCGCGGATCTCTTTTGCGAGCGTTGCGATGTTTTTCTCCGCAATCTTGGTGAACTGCTTGATGTCACCCGTGTGAAGCCACGGTGCACCGCAGCATCCAGCTTTGGAGTTGTTGCATTCAACGCCGTTACGTTCGTATACCTTGACGAGGTCCTTGCCGATGTCAGTCTCTTGGTACTCGACCAGACACGTCGGATAAACAGTTACACGGCCTTGGCGATTGCCGAGGCGGACCTTCGGACGCTTGCTGAACCACGTGGAAAATCGCTGCTTGGCGAAGGGCGGCAGGAGACGAACCGCCGATACGCCCGTGACCTTTGATGTCACTTTTCGCACCATCGACCCAGGCTCGGCGTTGACGATTTTGTTCGCCACGGGAGCAGCGGTCGTGGCAGCCTTGCCAAGCAGGTCGGTCCGGCCCATTACTTGTGTGGTGACTTTCGATCGGGTCGACTTTATGCCGTGCTGGTGTTGCATCGCATCAGCGCGCAGCATGAGCCGCGGGAAGTCGAGCTTCCACTCATGCAGCTCAGGAATGTACGGGCAGTTGACGTAGCAGAGCTTACATTGGAAGCATTCGTCGACGACTTGGTCTTGTTGAGCCGGTGTCATTCGACCGGCGTCATGATCGTCGTGTCGATCGATCATCTCGAACAACGTCGGGAACGACGTGCAGAACTTGAAGCACAGTCGACACCCATGGCACAAGTCATAGACTCGTGTCAGTTCTTGGCGAACGTCAGCTTCGTCGAGATAGAGCGGATGCTTTGGGTCGTACGTGATCGTCATTCGGGTGGATCGTCAGGCAGGCCTCAGAGGGCGGCCAGTCCTTCGGAGAACTTTTTGGCGTGACTCTTCTCAGCCCGGGCGAGCGTCTCGAACCAGTCGGAGATCTCGTCGAATCCTTCATCGCGAGCGGTCTTTGTGAAGCCGGGGTACATTTCGGTGTACTCATACGTTTCGCCCACGATGGTCGCCTTGAGGTTCCCTTCCGGGTCACCAATCGGCTCACCGGACGCTGGGTCGCCGACTTCTGCGAGGTACTCCAGGCGGCCGCTTGCATGTCCGGTTTCGCCCTCTGCGACCGAGCGGAACAGCGCAGCAGTGTCGGGGTATCCCTCGACGTCGGCTTTCTGAGCGGACCACAGGTAGCGACGGTTTGCTTGGCTCTCGCCAGCGAAGACCTCTGAGAGGTTCTCGTGTGTCTTGGTAACTGCGAGATTCGGCATGGGGTTTCTCGTCTGTCATGGCTCACGTGGGATTTAGGCCTTGCAAGGATACGGCCTGCGACTCGACGGCCGCAACTCAACCGACCCGCAATCGAGGCATGGACACAGGTCACACAAGACAGAACGCATTCGGGGTTTCACGCGACACGGTCATCGGCGACCAGAGCCTCTACGGTAAGACGGCATGAACGCGCCGCAGTTCTCTCGGAACCATATGGTGGCCGAACTGCGCGCTGATGAGCCATTTGATGTTCTCGTCATCGGCGGAGGCATCACCGGGGTCGGTGTTGCCCTCGACGCCGCTGCGCGTGGTCTTCGCACTGCGCTCGTCGAACGTGACGATTTCGCGTCGGGCACGTCATCAAAAAGCTCGAAGATGGTGCACGGAGGGTTGCGTTATTTACAAAACGGAGACGTACGGCTCGTGTATGAGGCGCTACGCGAGCGTCGACGGTTGATGAAGAATGCTCCGCATCTCGTCGATGTTCTCCCGTTCATGATCCCCATCATGACTCAGGACAGCGTGGTGTCCAAGAAACTCTCGCGAGCCCTGGGATCGGCAATGTGGATGTACGACTTCACCGGTGGTTGGCGCATTGGCAAATTCCACAAGCGTGTTAACGCTAGGCAAGCAGCCGAACACTTTCCCACCACCAACTTGGACAAGCTCAGCTCGGGATATTTGTACTATGACGCTGGCGCAGACGACGCCCGACTGGTTGTCGCCTTGGCGCGCACTGCGGCGCAGCGTGGTGCCGTGCTTGCAAATCGGTGCACTGTTGTCGGTCTCACGACCGACGACGACGGCAAGAACAACGGTGCGATTATCGAAGCCGACGGCGACAAGTTCCCAGTCAGTGCTCGCGTCGTGATCAACGCTGCTGGTGTTTGGGCCGACGAGGTCCGAGCACTCGATGAGGGAGCTAACCCAGACGCGATTCGGCCCGCCAAAGGCGTGCACCTGACCATTCCATGGGAGAAGGTGCGCAACGATATTGCCGTGATTATTCCAGTTCGGAGCGACAAGCGAAGCCTATTTCTAGTTCCATGGGGCCAACAGGCAGACGGGTCCTATTCGCACTGCTACGTCGGTACCACCGACACCGATCACGACAGCGGCCTCGATGATCACCAAACGACGGCCGTTGACATCGACTACATCCTAACAGCCCTCAATGATGCTCTTGAGACCCCAATCACACTCGCTGATGTCACGGGGGTCTGGTCCGGACTGCGACCACTCGTCAAGGCCAATGCCGGCGACGAACCAACCGGCAAGACGGCAGATCTTTCGAGACAGCACCAAGTGGCCGTAAGCGAGTCCGGTGTCATTCGAGTCAGCGGTGGCAAGCTGACGACTTATAGACAAATGGCTGAAGACACCGTTGAACTCGCAATGAAGCAACTGGGCCAACGGCGTCGAGCGTCTCGCAAGCAGTCGACTAAACGGCTGAAGCTGATCGGCTCGCACGGCCACCGTCCAGGTGAGCCGGGGGTGCAGCCCGACCACCTCGTTCGTCGATATGGGTCGCTCGCTGCTGAAGTCAAGGCGTTGATTGCCTTTGAGCCAGAGTTAGGCGAACCGATCGCGGCGCACCACCAGTACTTGCTTGCTGAAGTCGTGTACGCAGCTCGGCACGAGATGGCCACATCGTTGTCAGATGTTCTTGAGCGACGAACCCGGCTTCACATCTTTGATCGTGAGGCCGCGCTCTCCGCTGCACCACGTGTTGCTGAGTTGATGGCGAGCGAACTGAACTGGGACAGGGCCGAAACTGATCGCCAACTCGACAACTACCGTCAGCTGTGCGCTGCGGAGGAAGCAGCCGCTCGTGACCAACTGGCAGCCAACATCACCAATTGAGCTTACGCACGCCGGTGGATCTCCGATTAGTGCTCGCTCCTCTGAAAATCCGATCGCAATTCCGGAGGAGTTGCTGGCCGTTCTCGAAACCATCTGCGAAGTGGTTGACAACGAGGCCGCTCTTGCCGAGTCGAGCCGAGATTGGTGGCCACTCGCTCTACACTGGTCGCTGCGTGGCGAGGTACCACAACTTGCTGGTCTGATCGCCCGTCCATCGTCGACTGCCGAGGTCGTTGCAGTGATCAAGGCATGCAACATCGGGAGGGTTCCCGTTACCGCTTCGGGTGGTCGAAGTGGCGTCTGCGGAGCTGCGGTTCCGGTATTTGGCGGTGTGATTCTCGATATGACCGGGTTGAGCGGAGTGAAGTCCGTAGATTCTGAATCGGGCATCGTTGAGGTGCTCCCCGGCACATCGGGCCCCGACCTTGAATCAGCGATTAATAGCGTCAACGGGCTCACAGTCGGACATTTTCCACAGAGCTTCGATCTTGCGACCGTTGGTGGGTGGGTTGCGTCGCGCGGCGCCGGACAGTATTCGACACGGTACGGCAAGATCGAAGAGATGGTGGTCGGGCTTGAAGTCGTGCTGGCCGACGGCACCGTGATGCGCACTGGCGGCGCTCCTGCCGCTGCGGCGGGGCCGGACCTCACCGAGTTGATCGTCGGCTCGGAAGGCACGCTCGGCGTCATCACCAACGTGTGGCTCAAGGCGCATCCACTGGCTGCCGCCGAACGACGTGCGGCCTACATATTCCCAAGCTTCAAGGACGGTATTGAAGCCTGCCGGGCCACGCTGCGCGCCGGTGCCACACCTGCTGTACTCCGCTTATACGACGGTCCTGAGTCAGCTCGCGGCCGCGGGGGTGACGGGTCGAACTGTGCGCTTCTGGTGCTGGACGAGGGCGATGCTCGCCTGGTTGATGCCACTATGGACATAGTCGCAGCGGCGTGCGAGAGCGCAGGTGGCGAGCCAGGTGATATTGAATTGGTTGAGGCGTGGATGCAACATCGCAACGACACCTCTGCGCTGCAAGGACTCACTCGGAAGGGCTTCGTCGTTGACACGATGGAAATTGCTGCACCTTGGTCAAAGCTCACCGATATTTTTGACGCAGTCCGCAAGGCAATTGGCGAGATACATCACGCCAGAGCAGCCACCTGCCATCTGTCGCACAGCTATGCCGACGGCGCATGCCTGTACTTCACCTTCGCCGCCACTCCTCCACCTGACGAGATCGAATCGACCTATATCGCGATGTGGGATGCCGGCACGCGTGCAGTGTTGGCCTCTGGTGGCAACCTGTCCCATCATCACGGCGTGGGGCTTAATCGGAGCCGATTCATGTCCGAAGCTTTGGGGCCAGCGCATGGGGTGCTGCAACGAGTGAAGGATGCTCTCGATCCCAACGGCATTCTCAACCCTGGCAAGCTTGGGTTCACGTCGCCCTTCGGCGAAACTCCATGGCCATGACCGACCCCCGTGCCAATCCCACCAGGACAGCCAACGCAATTCCACCTAAACGTTGGGATTGGCAAGCGCTGCGCGCCGGCGCGACCGTTGCGTTGTTCGTTGCGGTTCCGCTTACCATCATTGCCGCGGTCTTCGACAGCTCCAGCGGCGCGCTCAATGCGCTGTTCTTTTTCGGGGCCATGTTTGGCTTTATTCTTGGTGGAGGGTGTGCTGCGTGGGTGCAGCGGGCCGGCACACCAATGAGTCATGGTGTTGTCAGCGCTGCAGGCACCTACCTGGCTGCGCAGACCATCTTCGTTGCCATTCGGCTTGCAGGCGGGGACGTCGTGAACTGGTTCTCCGTGTTTTTCACGCTTGGCCTCGTCAGCGTGGCTGGCATGTTCGGCGGGGTGCTCGGTAACCGGTTGCAACGGCGAGGCTTCGTGCCGTCTGCTGCGAGGCAGCAGTGACTTCGGCCTTTTTGGTCATCGACGTCGGCACGACCGGGTTGCGTGCTGCGGTGGTCGATGAGTCGCTCGCCATTGTCACGTACGAGCATCGCCCGTGTCCGCCCTCTTCTCCCGCTCCTGGTCTCGTTGAGTTCGACGCATCTGATATGGCCAGCAAGGTGCTCGATGCTGCCGAGGTGGCGATCGCGAGATTTGGGTCTCCGATTGACGCCATCGGCATCACCAACCAACGAGCGAGTGTTGTGGTCTGGGATCGCGTGACTGGCGAGCCCATCGGTCCCGGTCTCGGTTGGCAGGATCTGCGAACTGTGATGGACTGCATTACAGCAAAGGCAGAGCACGGTTGGGCGCTTGCGCCAAATCAAAGCGCAACCAAGCTGCAGTGGCTCCTTGCAAACACGCCGGGCGCAGCGGACCGAGATCTCTGCGCCGGGACCGTTGACAGCTGGATTGCCTGGACACTGAGCAAGGGCGAGCTTCACGTGAGCGATCACACGAACTCGTCGGCCACTACGTCAGGCTTACGAAACATTGACAGCTTTGGGTGGCGCACCGACATCCTCGATGCTTTTGGCATCTCTTCGTCCATGTTGCCGACTGTTGTCGACTCAGCAGGCATCGTCGGTGCGGCGTCGGCACTACCTGGGGCCCCGCCAATCGCGGCGCTGATCGGTGATCAACAAGCTTCGCTAATCGGTCAGGGATGCGTCCGGCCAGGTCTGGCGAAAATTACTTTCGGCACCGGTGGAATGCTTGATGTGGTTACCGACAGCGGGGCACCCGACGCCGCACAACGTCACGACAACGGCACTTATCCCCTACCGGTCTGGTCGATTAACGGCGAGTTGGGGTGGGGCGTCGAGGGCATCCTGCTTTCAGCAGGCACCAACGTCGAGTGGTTGCGCGATGACTTAGGTCTCATCGACACCCCTGCTGAGAGCCACGACATCGCCGCTCAATGCGACGATACGGGCGGAGTTGTTTACGTACCGGCGTTGCTTGGGCTTGGCACACCTTCCTGGGATTACGGCGCTCGAGGCACTCTCCTTGGTCTCACACGTGGCACCGAGCGCGCCCAGGTTGTCCGCGCCGTTCTTGAGGGCGTCGCCCATCGGGGCGCGGATCTCGTCGAGGCTGCTGCGGCCGATACGGGAACGGCCATCGATTCGATTCGCGTTGATGGCGGAATGAGCCGGAACCCGACCTTTGTGCAGGCACTCGCAGATGCCACGGGTAGCGCTGTCTCGGTGGCTGCGGTCGTCGAGTCGACCACTATCGGAGCGGCGTTCCTGGCCGGGCTTGGGATTGGGACATGGGACCGGCTCGAAGACATTGAGTCGTTGTGGAGTCCGGCACATGTAGTGGAACCTCGAGCAGCCGCTCGTCATGATGCAGCACGCCTGACCTGGCGTGATGCCCTCGAGCGAGCCGGTGGATGGTTCCCTGAATTGTCTGCCCTCGACTTCTGACCGATCACCGAATGCGGCCCGACTCGGCCCTAGGATGATCGATCGAATTGGTGATACGCCTTTGAAGCGTGAAGGCTGTCGTAAGTATGAACTCGAAAGGACAATCCCTCGTGGACTTCGAACCCGCTGAGCCCGCAGCCACGCGGCGCAGCTTCCTTGGTGCTGCTGGCGTAGTTGGCCTCGTCGGCGCTTCCGTTGCCGCTTTAAGTGGTCAATCCGCTGCGGCCGCCCCAGATCGCCCGACCGACGAGGACCGTGCCGAGCTCACCGAGGCCTTGCGCCTTGAGCTCGCTGCCACTGAGTTGTACCGGTTAGCGGCTGCCGAACTCGCGGAGGACGCCCAAGTTGTGGCAGCTGTTATGGCTGACCAGCACCGGGCATACGCCGAGGCGATCTCCGGCATGATTGGGCTGTCCTCACCGGGCCCCAATGCCCAGGTAGTGGAGCAGCTCAGCAGTTCATTTATGACTTCGGACGTACAGGCGTTCAGCAACGCCGCCCGATCGCTCGAAAACACCGCTGTTTCGACTCACATTGCACTCCTCGGGGATTACGACAGCGTCCAGGCAATCAACCTGACTGCTTCGATCATCACGGTCGAATCGCGCCATGCCCCCATGCTCACCAACTTGGCGGGCTTGTCATCAAACCTCGACGAAATGCTCGGCAACACTGCCGATGCCCTTGACATCTCCGGCGGTGCCGCATGAGTTTTGAACAGCACACCCCTCTCGTTCTCGGCAACCTTGACGCTCGTGTAGGGCGACGTAAGGCATTAAGGATCGGCGGCCTCACCGTCTCGTTGGCTGCACTAGTTGCAGCCTGCGGAGACGACCGCACAGGTGACACAGCGCCCGGCCGCGTTGGCAACGCGCCAAAGGTCGAAGCGCTGCCCGACTACGCAGTTAACGACGTCGTTCTACTCCGAACAGCGTCATCGGTTGAAAACACCATTGTCCTCATTTATGAGACTGCGCAGGAACTTGGTGTCTTTGAGGGCGAAATGGCAGCCCTCGTTGGGCGTCTCATCGAGGAGCACCAGGCAACGTCTGCTCAGATGGGCGAGCTCACCGAAGCTGCCGGCGGAACGGCGTGGACGTCGACCAACCCATGGATCATGGAGCGGTCGATTGAACCGATGTTTGCCACGATCCTTGAGAGCGACAATCCACCACGCGATTTTGTCAACCTCGCTATTACGTTCGAAAACATGGCCGCCGCAACGCATCAGACGCTCACTTCACTTCTGTCTACAACGGTCCAACGTCTCGCAGTTGCTAATGCTTCAGCGCAGGAGGCACGCAACTCTGCCGCGATTGTGCTTGAGGCGTACGGCGACGCTCGCCAAATCAGTCCAACACTGCTCGGCGAGGAACTCATTAATGCAGATGGTCTAATAAACCGGTACGCGATTGAGACCACTTTCGGGTCGGTTGCTCAGCAAGACCTCAATCTTGGTGCCGCTGACGTGAATGGCACTCGTACTCCGTTTGTCGTTTCCACTCCGGCTGCTAACTCGCTGATCTACGAGGAGATCGCTGAATCCTGAGCGGTAGCATCATGTGGGCAGTGGTGAGGTGGCCGGGTGATCGCGGCGGCGGGCTATCGAGCGATGCCGTCGAGGAAAGTCGGGACTCCACAGGGCTGGATGCTGGCGAGAGCCAGGTTGGGGCGACCTGACGGACGTGCAACAGAGAGAGACCGCCGATGGATGGTCCACCCTTTCGAGGTTGGCACATTACAGGCAAGGCTGAAACGGTGCGGTAAGAGCGCACCAGCAGCTACGGCGACGTGGCTGGCTTGGTAAACCCCATCCGGAGCAAGACCGAGCAGAGGGTTTGAACTGCCCGTTCGCTGGAAACAGCGCCCTCGGGTAGGTCGCAAAGATGGATGGTCACCGGCCCGCTTGCGGGCCACAGAATCCCGCTTACAGGTTGCCTCACCACTGCACAACCCAACTAGCAGGGGTTGCTGCGTAGGAATTCCTCCTGTTACGGCCTCTACGAGCGCTAAAAACCCGAATGAGGTTGTCTGGGCGGTCCAACTGACTTCGAGCCAACGTGAACGGAGGCCGATGCTGCGACGGACGACCCGTTACTGGCTAGAGAGATTCATAGTGGAAGAGTTGCTCGACGTGTTCGCTGACGGCAATCACGATGGGTGGGGTACTCTTTTCTCGTGGTCCGAAAGGCGCAGATAAAGAACGGGTTTTTGCCCAAAATCTGTGTTGCCTGCGGGCTGTCGTTTGAATGGCGCAAGAAGTGGGCCCGTGATTGGGATCAAGTGAAATATTGCTCCGATAAGTGTCGTCGGTCGTGATTTTTTGAATCATCTGTGAAAATTAGGTCGGCCTCGATTGATCTGTTTTACCTACCTGAGGGCCGCGGGCGCGATTCCGTTGAGTGTCGGGGCGCTGAGGGTTGTTTAGCTCCGCAGACGTCCGCGTCTCAGTTGCGCTGAGCGGTCTGCTGAAGGTGCCAGTTGGGGCCGTGAAACAGACAGCTCGCGTTTATGACACACTCGGACATGTCCAAACGTCTGGCCATTGCTCTTGCTTGCCTCTCTGCTCTGTTCGTCTCCGCGTGTGGGGGTGGGACGGATTCATCCGACGATGCACGAGTGGACGCGCTCGCAGCGCTTCTCGAAGAGGACTGGGAAGAGGACGCCCGTGTAAACTGGAGCGACGGTGAGCGTCAGTGCTTGGTTGGCGAAATGGTCGCTGGCCTCGACGACAACGTGGTCGATGAGCTCATCACCGGAAACACGTTCAACGACCCCCCGCTCGGGGTAATGCTGGTGATGGCCGACGCAATGTTTAATTGTGTGAGCGTGACGCAAATGATGGTGGACCTGATGGTCGCCGACGGCGCAACGCAAGAGGAAGCCGAATGTTTCGCCAACGGATTCGACGAGGAGTTTACGAGGATGATGGTGACCAGCGACTTGACCGGTGAAGAGCCCTCTCCTGAGGAAGAAGAAGCGGTGATGGCCGGTTTCTTTGAAGTGATGATGACCTGCGGCGGCTGACGACCTTGTTATTGCTTGACTAGCCAGCGGTCTTTCGGACGTGGCAAAACCCCAACGAAGAAGTCCGCCATGTATTCAGAGGCATCGCCTTTCGATTAGCCAAGGCTTATGGCGCGCTATGGTTAACGCTGGACTATCTGTTATTCTCATCTGGTGCGCCGCTTGACAATTAGTGTTGGAGTGGCGGCGTTGTTGTTGGCCGGGTCTGCGTGCGGCGCTAACAAGACACACCCCCTCGAAGAAGTTGAAGGGTGCAGCCTCCCGGCCGGACCCCAAGCCTGGGAATGTGGAGTATCTGCAGATCTGGAGGGCGTGGACCTGACCTACGCAGACCTGACCGACGCAGATATGCGCTACAACAATCTGCCCGGCGCAAGCCTGACCGCCGCAAACCTGCCCAGCGCAAACTTGTACGGCGCGAACCTGGCTGGCGCAAACCTGACTGACGCAAACCTGCCCGGCGCAAACCTGCGCCAGGCGCAAATGTCCGGTGCAAACCTGACCGGCGCAAACCTGACCCGCGCAAGCCTGTCCGGAGCGGACCTGTCCGGAGCGGACCTGTCCGGAGCGAACCTTACCGGCGCGCGGCCGACCAACGCAGACCTCACCGGCGCAAACCTACGGTTTGCTTGGCTAGAGGACACAGACTTGTCCGGCGTGATTGGCTGGGAAACCGTTGAGGGTAAAGACACGATCTACGGCATCAACTCTGCGAGGAACATTCCGGGCGGCTAAACCTCACTAAGCAATCGCATCTAGCGAATGCCGAATGCCCTCGTCGGTCGGCATGATCTGACAACCCACCTCACGACGCCCCCACCTTTGAATCCTCATCAAAGGTGCTGCTGAGTCGGCCGTTTAGCGGTTGTCGACCCCATCGGATGTGACCGCATCTTCGAGGTATCCCCGAAGAATTTGCGTCAGTCGGTCGTAGCCGGCTCGAAGTCGCTCGCCCGGCCAGCCGTCAGGAAGCAGCCCATCCGGCATCATCGGGTCGGCGCGCAGATGCCTGGCGGCTGCGATCAAAAGCAGAAAGCGATCACGCATCTGAGCCGAACGCGGCTGCAAGATCACCTTTGCTGACTGAACCTCGATCTCTCTAACGAGGCGTTGCGCTTCGCCTGCCCATCCCGAGAGCCCGAACGTCTGCTCGACATCGGCAGGCATGAACTCGGTGATCGCGCTCCGGAAAGTCATGCATTGTCGGGCAATAACTGACCGCGCTTCCGGCTGACGCTCAAGATCCAGGTTGGCCGGCCGCGCCCAACACCCATTGCGCAACGCACCAAGACGGAGGCGCGTGGCAGCCGTCCGGAGCTCGTGGCGTTGCACTGCGGAGCGCGACGCAGCCCGAACAACAGCAATCTCCCACGTTCCATCCCAGTTAGTTAGGAGTGGCTGTTGACTAACTGCGCCGACGATGTCATATCTACGGTCGGCGAGCTTTCCGCTGAGTTCGTACACACCATTAGAAGTGCTCAGTTCACCGTGAGCGACCATACGCGACAGGCTCGTCCGTACTGCACCGTCGGCAATGCCGAGCAGCCGCCCGGCCTGCACGAGATGACTTACTGGGAGGCGACCATTTGGGGCGCCCAGTAAGGCCGTAGCAAGCACGGACCGGGCGGCTAGCGGAGGCGATGGTTCGAACCCTACGGCATGTGTTCTTGATACAGCCACACCTTCATGATGGTCCACGGCGCCACAAAGCGACAAGATATTACAGGATCGGTGTTATTACATATTAATTGACAATTGTACATCTTATCGTGATACTCGGTTCATGAGGTTCTCACGATGACATCATCTTTCGCCACCGATGCCGATGTCGTTGACCGCGTGCTCGCCCACGTTCGCGACTCAACAACAGACCTTGGTGAGCCATGGTTCGAACCAGTCCGCAACTACAGCGATACAGCGCGTTTCCAAGCCGAGCTCACAGCATTGCGACGGATACCGACGGTCTTCGTCCCAGCTGCCTCTGTGGTCGAGCCGGGCGATTATCTTGCTCGAGATACGTTCGGAGTACCGCTGTTCGTTAGCCGGGGGCGTGACGGCAAAGCCAACGTTTTTCGTAACTCTTGTCGCCACCGAGGCGCAACCATGGTCGACGGGCAGGGCTGCGCTCAGGCGCTCGTTTGTGGATATCACGGCTGGTCTTACCGTCTCGACGGTTCGATCTCGCACATCCCCCACGCTGAGGGATTTCCCGACGACATCGCTAACGAAAGGGCGTTGGTCAAACTCGCCAGCTGCGAGGCGAACGGACTCATCATTGTCGCTGGACCCGACGGAGATCCGTCAGCGACATCGACTGGAATCGATTCGCCGGAATTGTTACTTGCGGACACGCTCGCAGGGCACCGTCTCGTCACAATGACCCGCGAAGAATTTCCGGTCAACTGGAAAGTGCTGATCGAGCAGACACTTGAGGGCTATCACATACGCTCCGCGCACCGCTCAACTTTTTACCCTGTGCAGTACGACAACCTGAACGTCGTTGAGTTCTCTGGTATGCACAGCCGGGTCACCTACCCGTATCGCAACATCGAGCGCCAAGCGACAGTCAGCTCTTCCGAGCGACAGCTCCGGGGATATTCGACCACCGTGACACACCTGTTCCCCAACACGATCGTGTCCACCTTCCCCGAGCTGACGCTCGTTTCGCTCATCGACCCTCTGACGATCGACAACAGCCTCGTTACAACATTCATGTTGACCACTGCAGTCCCGAGCCTGGACGGTGCGGACTTCGCCCCCGACGGCCTCGCGCTCGCTGACAGAGGAGCCGCCGAAGACACCAAAATGTCACTCGCCGTCCAAAGCGGCTTTCGCGCCGGCGCGAATGACACCATCGTATTTGGCCGCAACGAGAGCGCTATCGGCCATTTCCACCGCAACCTCGACAACATGCTGGGCTCCGACGGCGGGGAGGTTTCAACGGCAACATCGGTTCGCATCACACCCTGACCGCCGAGCGGGTTAACAACAGCATCAGCAGCAGGTTTCGTGGCATCTGCGCTCACTGCCTACGGGCGGTTCAGGCGACAGCCCCTTCCTGATGGCAACTTGCTCCCTGTCAAAGGGATGTCGAAGTGTTGTGGTGCGGGAAGCCCAATTGAATTTTGCGATGAGGACTAAAGATGCTCGGTACACAACGAAGTCATCGGGTCACGTAAGTCCCTGTCGATCGATCCGAGCCGAATCGATCGACGCTGTCTCGTTAAAGGTCTTGAGAATGGGGTTGCCATTACGGAACCCAATCCGGCAGACGGAGGCATGATCGAGATGACAGTTCCACGAAATCCCTATGTCGACACCGAGTGCCCAAGCCACGGCGGACTTCATCGGCGACACGTGGCTCACCACGACCACGTTGGACTCCGATGCCCGCTCAGCTAGGTCGACACATGCGCCGCGCACACGTTCATCGAGCGCCGCCAATGACTCCCCGCCTTCGGGTACGTAGGCGAAATCCCTGCGCCAATTGGCCCACACTTCTGACGGGACGTCGGCGTGTTTGACACCTTCGAAGATGCCATACGACAGTTCTAGGAATCGTTCGTCAGTATTGATCGGCACGCCGAATTGAGCCGCAGTTTGTTGTGCACGCTTGAGCGGACTCGAAATCACCTCGTCCACGGGCCCCATCGCCTTCACCATGTCCGACACCGCAATTGCTTGCCGCTGACCGACCTCGTCGAGATGTTGATCGAGACGACCTTGAAGCTGGTTGGCTTTGTTAGCAGCGGTCCGGCCGTGGCGAACGAGAATCAACACGACCTGAGTGTGTCACAGGTTCACCGCTGCGGCGCAGCGATGAGTACCCCGGTCTGACGGAACGCAACCCGATGACTCTCATTACCAAGACCATTGATTCGCCACAGCCACGCGCAAAGCCCTATCCCAACTGCTTCAAGGGCGAAGCTGATCAATCCACGGTCGATGATCGGGAACGGATCATCTTCAAACCCGACACCAGTGAACGGCCACCAAAACACGTCAGTGTTGTTCCAAGCTCCGTCGAAGACGAGATGAAGAAACATGCCAATCGGCAGACCCAGCAACATTTTGCGGATCGGTTTTCGACCTGATGTGGCCAACATCAGCACAGCCAGTAAGCCGATACTTACCGTGATGCTGTGCAGCGCTCGAGCTCCGCCGAAAACGCCATCCAGCAGAGGGACTACCGACCCGACAATCAAGAGTCGGTAGTCGAAACTTGGATCGCGGAAAACAAACCCGACCGCCAAGATTGCTGTACCGATAAACCAAAAAAACATCGGTTGTTCAGACGATGAGGAGTCGGCCGCACTGCGGGCAGTCGGTGTAGCCAGATGCCACCGACTCGTCTTTGGCGGTGTCAACCTCGGCTGCGGAGAGATCAAGATGGCAGCCCTCGCACCGGTGGCCTTTCAGTTCTGCGACGGCAACACCTACTGACGAGCGCACCGACTCGTATCGACGTGCAACACTTTCCTCGAGATCCCCAGCAGCGATGGAACGTTGGTCGCCGAGATCTTTGAGTTCGTTGTCGATATCGGCGCACGTTCGCTTAAGCGTTTCTTCGGCTAGACCCAGCGCTTGTCGCAATGCTCCTTCGGACGCCAGGTGAGTGACCTGCTCGGCATCCAGTGCCGCTTGCTCCTCAAGCGCTGCCAGTTCGGTGTCATCGAGTTCATTGCGTTGCAAGTTGACGGTCTCAATCTCGCACAACAGTGCTTCGGCTTCGCGTGGCGCAATGACAGTTTTCATCTGCGCTTCAAGACGATCGCGACTCAAGCTCAATTCAGTATTGCGTGCCTCGGCTTGCTCGATCGTTGACGAAAGTTCATCGATTCGGGCTGCAGTCTGGGCCCGATGCTGCTCCCAAACCGCCATCGCCTTCTGCTGGGCAGCCAAATCTTCGCGTTCTGGCAAACGCTGGCGTTTGACGCGTAGCTGATCCACTTGAGTGTCTATGTGCTGCAATGCGAGAAGCTGAGCAGCTACAAGCGTGTTCGGATCAGGTTCACTAGCTTCAGTCATCGGGGATTAGTGTGCCATCGTCTTCTATGATCAGTGTGCCATCGGAGGCGCACTGCCCGACAGTCACGCCGAACTCCACCGTGGGCAGCGGTGCGTTTGGATCGAGGTTGTCTGGCGCAATCGTGGTGCCGACGTCGACAGGTTGAACGATTGGACGACCAGGGGCTGTCTCCGGGGGCACCTCGGGGACACCTGGAGCGAGCGTGGTGGCGGGTGCTTCAGGGTCGATTTCGACCTTGATCGGCTCGCCTGGCTCGTAACCGACGATACGGCCGGCGCACTCGTTACCGGGCAGTACCAGGCGGGCATTTGTCCGTTGTGGGGGTTGAGGTCTATCCCAGTCGAGTAGCGGCTCAGAGGTGTGAGCTGGATCCATGAACGCAGACCAGATCTGCTTCGGAAAGAGACCGCCCTGGACCTTGTTGACACCCTCAGCCCGGAACTCAGGGATGTCGACCATCGGCGTGTAGGCGTCAGGATCACCGACCCAGACAGCGGTTGCCAGTTGCCGGGTGCCACCGACGAACCAGGCATTGGTGTTGTCCTGTTGTGTGCCGGTCTTGCCGAACGCAGCGCGGTCGTTGGAGAGTGGGTAGCGGCGGCCAGTACCGCTCCGGATCACGCCCTTCAAGATGTCGATCGTTTCGAGCGATGCCTCACGGTCAAATACAACCGTGCCCGGGCTGAAGTGCGTGTACGTGCGCTTTCCTTTCGGGTCAGTGATGAATTCCACGTAATAGGGTTCATGATGCACACCCTCGTTGGCGACTGTCTGCACACCTGACGCCATGTCGAGCGCGCTGAGTTCGTTTGCACCTGTCGCAAAGCTCAGAAAGGGGTTGATCGCAGCTCTTTCGCTCTCAGGCTGGCCTGCATAGAGATACGGTGACTTCGCGGCACGGTAGACGGTGTCAACCATGCGGTTGAGGCCAACAATCTGAGAGAGTCGAGCGAACGCACAGTTCACCGAAGACCAGGTCTGCTGCGCAAGGTTAGTGACACTTCCTGCCACACCACCGCTGATCTGGAAATAGGGTTCATCACCACCAGGGTTGTCGAAGCGGCAGCCGCGCACACCGTCGATGATGTCGCCTGCCTGCGCCCCAGCCTGAACAGCGGCGGCAAGGATGAGGAACTTGATACTCGATCCAGTCTGGCGCGGCGCTAGGGCCATGTTGACCTCGCGCTCGTTCGGAACGAACCCCGAGCCACCAACCATTGCTCGAATAGCTCCGCTAGTTGCGTCGAGCGACACAATCGCATTCTCAAAGCGGCCCGCCGTCTGCGGCAGCACGTCGTGAGCGTTTTCGGCCAAGAGTTGCAAGTTGCTGTCAATGGTGGTGTGAATGCGCAGGCCGCCGCGGAAAAGTCGGTTGTAGCGGTCTTGGTAGGTGGAGCCAAGAATCGTCGTTTTGTTGAGCAGGTAATCGCGGAGCGCCTCGGTGAAGTAGCTGCGCTCACTGGAGCGTGTGGGGATGGTTTTCACTCGCGAAGGCAGGGCGAACGTCTCCTTGAGCGTCTCCGCCTCAACTGGAGTGAGGTACTCCTCAGCGACCAAACGTTCGAGAACCTGAAACCATCTGGCGCGGCTGCGCTCGGGTTCGTTAATCGGGTCGAATCCCGACGGTGAGCGGACGAGGCCGGCAAGGAACGTCGATTCGATGAAGGTGAGCTCAGCGGCGGTTTTACCGAAGTAGGTCTCTGCGGCAGCCTGGATGCCGTAGGCATTGTTGCCAAAGAAAACCGTGTTGAGATATCGCTCGAGAATTTCTTCCTTAGTGAGCTCCTTTTCAAGCATGCGTGCGTAATGAGTTTGCAGCAACTTGTAGCGGCCATCACGTTCAAGGCCAGCGAGGAAGTCATTTTTGACGACTTGCATGGTGATTGTGGAAGCGCCCTGTTGCGGTGCGTCGCTTGCGAAGTTCGACAGCGTCGCGCGGATCAGTGATCGAACGTTGACACCGTCGTGGTTGAAGAATTCTTTGTCTTCGACCACAAGGAACGCCTGCACCACTTGGGGGGGCATGTCTGCGTAGGAAATTGGCTGCGAGTTTTCTAGCTCGAACACGGCAACTTCTTTGCCATTACGGTCGTACACATAGGTGCGTTGGGCCAGAGCTTCGAACTCTGGGAGCACCACCGGCACTTCTTCGTGAGCGTTCACAATGTGCCAAACCCTGGGAGCTACGGCCACGACAACAGCCGTGATAACAAGCGCGCCGGCTAGCACGATTGAAAAGACACGTGGTAGCCAGCCGGTAATGCGCACAGTGAGTGCGACAGTAGTGGTCGTTTCTCTCCAATTCGGGTCACCCGGCATGTGCTCAGGTACCGTCATCGTTATGTCGCGATTTCCCGTGAAGCCCTTTCGATTCGGTGTCCAACTCTCAGTTTCCCCGGATCGAAACCACTGGGTCGAGCAGGCCAAGAAGATCGAATCACTTGGTTACGACATCGCCACGATGCCCGATCACTTTGGTGATCAGCTCGCTCCCGTACCGGCACTCCAGACCATCCTCGATTCCACGACCACTCTCCGCGCAAGCGCTCTTGTGTTCGACAACGACTACAAGCATCCCGTTGTACTCGCCAAGGAGTTAGCGACGATGGATGTTCTGAGCGATGGCCGCGTCGAGATTGGCCTCGGGGCCGGATGGATGATCAGCGACTACGAACAAGCCGGCATCCAATACGACCGCCCCGGTATACGAATCGATCGCTTCATTGAGGGCCTCCACATCATCAAGTCGGCCATGGGGGAAGGGCCGTTCTCACATGGCGGCGAGCACTACACGATCACAAACTACGACGGTTTCCCGAAGCCGGTGCAGGACCCGCACCCGCCAATCATCATCGGTGGCGGCGGCAAGCGTGTTCTCACTATCGCTGCACAGCAGGCTGACATCGTCGGCGTCAACGGCTCCCTTCATGCCGGCGTCATCGGCCCCGACGCCATCGCTACCATGACCGGTGACGTCATCGCCGACAAGGTTGCCCTGGTTGCCGATGTCGCTGAGGCTTCGGGACGCCTCGAGAAAATTGAGATGAACATCAGAACCTTCTTCGTCAGCGTCACCGATGACCGAGCGGGTCAAGTGGCGGGAATGGCCCAAATGATTGGCGTCACAGAATCAATGATCGAAGAATCGCCGTTTGCTCTCATTGGCAGCCCAGACCACATGATCGAAACCATCCAAGCGCGCCGCGAGCAGTACGGATTCAGCTACGTCATTGTCGGACCCGATGAGCTTGACGCGTTTGCTCCAGTCGTTGCAGCTCTCGCGGGTCAGTAGTGCCCGTCGACATCTGGGGTGATGGTCGACTCGCCGAGGCAACCGTCTTCAGTGCACGCTCCTTGGGTTGGGATATCGCACCAGGGGCCGACGTCATTGCGGTGGCGCCCCTTGCGCCGACCGTCGAAGAATGTGATGCACTGATCGCTCGCCCGGCTACAGGCAAGCGCGCGTTCGCCTGGCCGACAGTCAGCGTCACCGCCGTGCAGCAGATGATCACTCGATGTCAAAGCGTTGGTTCGTTGACGAACCTTTCTTCGCGATCGATCCGGCCTCACTCGGACCTTCTCAAAGCTGTACACGACCAGGTCGCACTGTTGTTACTGGTCGCTCAAATCAACGGACAGGGCGTCCCGACAGAAGTGTCTTTGCGCTCACCTTCCGAGCACAACGACCAGCTCCTGATGCACTTCAATGATTTCACCGCAGTGGTCGAAGTTACGTGGAACAGCGCCGTTGCCCCATCGCTTGATATCCAAATCGCTGGAACCGACGGCGTCTTGCGAATCGAGACCGACCCGTTGACCCAACTCGAGCAGAACGGTTCCTTGGTTCCCCTCCCCGTTCCCGCAGCAATCGCTCCCGAGTTGCAGCCATTCCG
Source organism: uncultured Ilumatobacter sp. (assembly GCA_938091165.1). GTDB lineage: Bacteria > Actinomycetota > Acidimicrobiia > Acidimicrobiales > Ilumatobacteraceae > Ilumatobacter_A. The sequence continues at coordinate 236,068 of CALKNK010000013.1, forward strand.
TGACGCGGGCGTCATCAACATGTTGCAGACGATCGGCGCAGCGTTTCACAATGATCACCCGTTAGCCCATGCCTTTTCATTCGAGTTTGGCCGCTCCGTTGTGGCCATCGTCGAGACCGCCGAAGCATTTAGGCTCGCCCCAGGAAGCTGCTGAATGTGTTCAGGCCCAACGCGATGCTGCCGTCTGCGACTGCGAGCGGCTCAACAGTTCGTTACGTCGCCTGGTCGACAACGGCGAGTCCCGCACAACCAATCGCCATCTGAGTCGGGCTAGAGGCTCGTGCGCTCCGTCAAAACTCGTTCCAACTCCCACCTCTAACCAGACGCTTATTTTGCCGATTTGTTGCGTTGCGCTCACAGCGGCAACCAGGGCCTCTTCAGCCGTCGCTAGGAAAGATGACCGCGAACAAGTTTCGTCTCTCGACGCACGGGCACGTATTTGAGAAGTCATTGAACCGAACGCTCGACGGTGCCAACATTCCCGACCGCATCACGACGGTCACGATTGAGGGGTGCGACGAGCAATTCGGGTTTCGTGTTACAGCTTTTGGGTTCACGCTCCAACGAACTGATTATTCGAGCCTGATAATCGAGGGGATAACGGCGATGCCACCTGCTTGACTGGTCTAGTGTCCGCTTCCCCCTATGAAGAGCTCAGCAATGACATCAGGCTTCTGGGCCGCATTCTCGGAGACATCATCCGTGAGCAATCAGGTGACGAGACGTTCGAACTGATCGAGTCGGTGCGTCAGGCGGCAGTCGCAGGTCGCCGCCGAAACGAAAGCGCCGTTGAGGCGCTGCGGTCAGCCTTGAGCGACCAGCCCATCGAGCAGCAACTCGTCGTTATTCGCGCCTTTGATTGGTTGTCGCTGCTCGCTAACACTGCTGAAGACGTGCATCTCGAACGGAGACGTCGCTTCCATCGCTCTCATCACTCAACGGCACAACCGGGCAGTTTAGATGCGACATTCGAGCGGCTCCGTTCGATCGGTGTTGATGCAGACGAGGTGGCCAGCGTAATCGATGCGCTTTCCGTTAGTCCGGTGATCACGGCTCATCCCACTGAGGTTCGCCGACAGACGATCCTCGATGTGCTGCGCGAAATTGCCGAGGTCCTCGACGAACGAAACCAGCTCGATGCCAACGATCCCGCTATAGAAGACATTGATGCGCGGCTCGGCGTCAACATCTTGTTGTTGTGGCAAACAGCCATCTTGCGTCTCTCAAAGCTGCGCGTCCGTGACGAGATCAATGAGGCACTTCGGTACTACTCGACAAGCTTGTTCGAGACGATTCCGGCACTGTCACGGCACCTTGAAGAGATCACCACAGACAATTTCGGAGCGATCGGTGCAAACGGTACCGCCGCGGTCAGCATGGGCTCGTGGATCGGCGGCGACCGAGACGGCAACCCGTTTGTCACTGCGGAGGTGATGCGGTTCGCGATCGGTCGCCACACTCACGTGGCACTCGGCCACCACCTGGCAACACTGCACCGGCTCGGCCGCGAGTTGTCGATGTCTGCTCGCCTGGTGACTCCCACCATTGAGCTCGCTGCCCTGGCTGACGCATCGGGTGACATCTCCCGGTTTCGTGCAGATGAGCCTTACCGACGGGCACTGCGCGGCATGCATGCCCGCCTATATGCGTTCGCCGAAAATGTGATTGATCCCGACATCGACGAGGTCCCGGGGCCTCCTCCCGCTGTCCGGCTAGACGCTTATTTGTCGATCGACGAACTGTTGGCCGATCTCGATATCGTCGACTCATCGCTGCGCACCCACGGTAGCGCTGCCCTTGCGGATGCTCAGATCGAGCCTGCTCGGCGCGCTGCTGCCATCTTCGGTGCGCATCTGTGCGGCCTCGACCTTCGGCAGAACTCCGCAGTCCATGAAGGCGTCATTGCGGATCTGCTGGCCAACGCCGGCGTGAATGGGAATTACTCAGCCCTGAGCGAAGCCGACCGGATCAAAGTGCTGGACAAGGAGCTGACGTCACCTCGGCTGCTTCGCAATCCGAGCGCCAGCTACGACAGTCAGACCATCAGCGAACTCGAAGTCCTCGATGAAGCTGCCCGATCGGTTGCTCGCGTTGGATTTCGAGCTGTTCCGCACTACGTGATTTCAATGGCCGAAACTGTGAGCGATGTGCTCGAAGTTGCGGTTCTTCTCAAAGAAGTGGGACTCGTAGAGCCGGCGCGTGTCGGCCAACCAGCTTTAGCTCATCTCGACATTGTCCCGCTCTTCGAGACGATTGACGACCTCGCCCAGTCCGCTGCGACGCTGACGGCGATGCTCCGAAATCCGGTGTACCGCCAGTTGGTCGCATCTCGCAGTGACCACCAGGAGGTGATGATCGGGTACTCCGATTCGAACAAGGACGGCGGCTACTTATCGTCGCAGTGGAACCTGTTTGCCGCGCAGGCTGCTCTTGTTGAGGCGGCCGACGCCGCCGGAGTAAGGCTGCGTCTCTTCCATGGCCGGGGCGGCACGGTCGGTCGCGGCGGCGGCCCTGCCTATCAAGCGATCCTCGCCCAACCTCCCGGATCGGTCGACAGTTCGATCCGGCTCACCGAGCAGGGCGAAATGATTGCGGCGAAGTACAGCACGCCCGCCTTAGCACGCCGCAACCTTGAAACACTCGTGTCCGCCACGATTGAGTCCTCATGCCTGAATGCCGCGCAACTTGGCGCCCCCGCAGAAGAGTTTGGCAGCACGATGCAGCAGCTTGCCGCCAGCGCCTTCACCGCCTACCGATCACTCGTGTACGGCGATGTCCGTTTTGTCGATTTTTTTCGGGCGATTACTCCGACCAATGAGATCGCGACTCTCAACGTGGGCAGCCGGCCTGCCTCCCGCAAGAAATCGCCCGCAATTGAGGACCTGCGAGCTATCCCCTGGGTGTTCGGATGGACGCAGTGCCGTTTGATGATCCCGGCCTGGTACGGGGCTGGCTCGGCGTTCAGCGCAGTGGCTGCTCAGGAAGACGCCGCAGCGGAACGCTTCGCTCAGATGTATACCGACTGGCCGTTCTTCACATCTATTGTCAACAATATGGGCATGGTTCTCGCTAAAACCGATATCGATATCGGGCGACGCTACGCCGACGTCCTTGTCGAAGATCCAACAATTCGGAGCGATATCTTCGGACGCATCGAGACCGAGCACATACTCACTCGTGGATGGCATGAGCGAATTACCGGCTCGCCAGATCCCCTTGCTGACAACCCACTCTTGGCCCGCAGCCTGAGCAACCGCTATCCATACCTTGATCCCTTGCATGTGATGCAAGTTGATCTCTTAAGACGCTATCGAGATGGCGACCACGATGAGTTGATCGAACGAGGCATTCAGCTCACAATCAACGCCATTGCTACCGGCATCCGCAACTCCGGCTGACCGCCCTGTAAGTCCGCCATCAGGTATTTTGGGATATTCCTGCATCAAGAAAGCCTCATGCCGGGTTGAATGGTTATAATCCCGATCAGATTACTCGGCTTTCTTGATCGGCGCTGCAAATGACACTTCTGGAACACACCGCAACGGGTCTTGATCTGGCCCCACTCAACGACCTCATCTCTCAACAGTTCTGGACCGGCACGTCTTACCATCTGCCTGAGGTGTACGAGGTCGATTGTTCGGACTTCGAGATGAATGACTCCGATTTGCGTCCCGATAGCGAACTTGCCCTGCGGATGCGTGACACCTTCGATTCTGTTGGCCTGGTCGTGTTACGTAACACGAGGCTGACCAGCGTCGCTTCGATGCGCAAGTTTGCCCAGATCCTCGTTGACGCCGAGATGGTCTACGAAGGCGGGGCCAACCCAAGGAACCGCATTGAAGCCAATGTGTACGAGATCGGCGCTCCGCTCGTCGCCCGTCTGCCTTATCACCATGAGATGGCTTATGTCAGCAAGAGCACTCGCCTGATCAGCTTCGTCTGCGCCAACGCGTTGCCCGATCGGGGCTCCACCTACGTATCCGACGGCGTTGCCGCTACCGACGCAATTCTCGCTACCCAACTTGGTCAGAAACTGAAGGCCCATGGCGTCTGCTATCACCGCAGCCTCACCGATGCCGAGCATTTTGTCGGCGAGGTCGGGTACGGCGTTTACAACCATTGGCAGAAGTCGTTTGGCACCAATGACCCTGCCGTCGCCGAAGCCAAGGCAATTGAG